>JAUSDY010000119.1 GCA_030650395.1 Acidobacteriota bacterium
ACGAGTTGCGCGGCCCGACGTGCCGGATAGATTCCGGCGATCGATGTCGCAATGACGACGACGATTGAAGCCTGTACCAGAAACACGATCGGCAAGTGGAACTGGATCGTCCAGCCGAAGCTCTGCACGTTGATCGCATAGATCAAGACGAGTGAGAGCGCGAAGCCGACCGCGAGGCCGATGCCCTGGCTGACCGCCCCGATCAGCGCCGCTTCGATGATCACCATCCGCTGCACCTGCGCGCGGTCCGCGCCGCTCAGCCGCAACAACGACAGGTCCCGGCGGCGTTCGAGCACCAGCGTGAGCAGCGTGCCGGCGACGCCCAGCATCGCGACGACGATGGCAATCAGCTCGAGCGAGTAGGTGATCGCAAACGTGCTGTCGAACACGCGCAGGATCTCGTTGCGCAGCGTCTGGTTGCTGTAGATGAACGCGCGGTGACCTTCGTCGAGCATGGCGAGTATCTCCGAGCGTACCTTCTCTGGATCGGCGCCCTTCTTGAGGTAGGCGGACACGCCCGTCGGAGGCAAATCGCCGTAATGTCGGCGGAACGTGCCGCGGTCCATCACGATGACGCCACGATCGCTCGCGTAGTCGTAATACACCGCCGCGATCGCGAAGTCTCTCGGCCCCTGCGGCGTTGCCAGCGTCAGCGTCTCGCCGTCCTTCTTGTGATAGCGGTTCGAAAACGCCTCCGACACGATCACGGCATCGCGCCCGATGGCGTTGCGCAGCTGCGCCCTGGCATCGCCGGGGCTCTTGAACAGCAGCGAGCCGTGCGTCAACACCACGTCGAACGCACCGGCGCCGAGCACCATCAGGTTGCCCTCATAAACCAGATCGACGTTGCGAAACTGATCGACCGCGACCACGTCGGGGTGGCTGCCGACCGCAGCGATCACCTCGGCTGATACGGTCTGGCCGGAGCCGGTGGTCGGACGGATGCCGGGACCGATGAACAGGTCGGCCTTCAGTGTCTGGCCCACCCAGTAGACCACCGTGTCGCGAAAGCTGCCGATCATCACTGCGATCGCCACCATCATCGCCAGGCTCACCGAGAGCGCGGCCACCGAGATCGACAGCCGCGGAATGGCCGATGTCAGGTTGGCGTGAGCGAGCAGGCCTTCGACGCCGAGGCGGCGGCGCAGCATGGTGCGGCTGATGCCAGCCAGGCCGAACATGATCGCCGGCACCAGCAGGGCCGCGCCAATCACGATTGCGAAAGACGAGGCGTAGCCGAACATCGGGCGGCGGCCGACCGCCGGCAGCAACGCGAGGCCGTAGGCAATCGCGAGCACGATCGCCGGCGCGATCAGCATCAGCGGGCGAAGCCGCAACCGCATCTCGAGCGCGTCGTGCCCGCGCATCGCCGCTGTCGGCGGCACGCGGCTGGCTTCGAGCGCGGGAATGGCGGCGGCCAGCAGCGACAACGGCAGCCCGATGGCCACGGCGAGACCGACGTGGCCCCAGTTCATGTCCGGCGGCGCCGCCACCGTGGCGATATAGATCGTGCTGACCGTCGACGCCGTCATGCCGACCGCGACATCCGCGAGCATCCGCGCCAACACCAGGCCGAGCGCGATTCCTGCCACCGCCAACGCGGCCGCCTCGCCGAGAAACAGCGCGAGTACCTTTCGCCGCGTCAGGCCCAGCGCCCGCAGCGTGCCGATCTCTTGCCGGCGTGCCACCACCGAAATCGTGACGGTGTTGTAGACGAGGAAGAGGCCGACGATGAGGGCGATCCAGGAGAGGGCGGTGAGGTTGGTATGAAACGCCGCGAGCATGGTTTCGACCTGCTCGCCGCGCCGGCCCGGTCGCTGCGCCGTCAGACCGGGCGGCAGCCGTTTCGCGATGCCCTCGAGCGCACGTTGCAGGTCCGCGCCGTCCGGCCCGGGGCCCCCACGACGCGGACTTTGCGTCGTGGGGTGGAGCAGCACGTCGAGGCGATCGACCCGGCCGAGGCGATCGAATGCCAGCTGTGCCGCCGCGATGTCCATCAACAGGAAGTTGCCGTCGAGCACGCGCGCCGGCCCTTCGTCTTTGAGCAGCCCGCGCACGATGTACGAACCGACGCGGTCGCCGATCATCAGCCGGATCTCGCCGCCGATCGTGAAGCCGCGGCGGCGGGCCAGCTTCTCGGTGATCACCACCGAGCGCTCGTCGGTCAGGATCTCCAGAAACTTCTGCGTCGTCATGTCGCTGGCTGTTTGTTGTGGCGACAAACCTTTAGCATCTTGTGGCGACAAACCTTTCTTGTCCGCCGAAGCGATTGGCGCGAAGGTGGAAGGTTTGTCGATGGCCTGGTCCGCCAGTTCCAACAGCCGGTAATCCCTGAACGGCTGATCGCGCAGGATGTCGACGCCCAGCACCTTGACGGCTTCCATCTGCCGCCGCGACAGCTGCTTGACGTCGCCGATCACCAGCGCCGCGCTGCCTTCGATGATCGGGCTGACCCCGCCGTATTCGCGCAGCCATCCAAGCGACGGCAGCAGCGATTCGTCCATGCCTGCACCGCTGCCGATCACTTCCACTGCCGTCTTGCCGGCCACGGCCTCGAGTGCCCGCTCGAACCCGCGCACCGAGCTCGCGTTGGTCAGCTGGATCGCCACCACCACCGCGATCCCCAGCGCCACCCCCGCCACCGTCGTGGCCGTGCGCACCTTGTCGGCCAGGAGCGGCCGGATGATGAATTGATGGAAGAGTCTCATGGTGGCGACAAACCTCTAGGTTTGTCGATCCTCGAACTTGCCATCCCGCATCCGCAACACTCGCGACGCCGCGGCCGACACATCCGGCGAGTGCGTGGCGAGCAGCACCGTCACGCCCTTTTCCTTGTTGAGCTCGCCAAGCAGCGCCAGCACACACCCGCCGTTATCCGAATCGAGATTGCCGGTGGGTTCATCGGCGACCAGCAGCGCCGGCTGATGCACGAGCGCGCGCGCGATCGCGGCGCGCTGCAGCTCGCCGCCGGAGACCTGTTGCGGGAAGTGCGACAGCCGATGCGAAATGCCGACGCGTTCCGCCAGGGCGCCTGCGCGCGCATCGGCCTCGGCGCCCTTCATGCCGGCAAGCAGACAGGGCAGCGCGATGTTGTCGGCGATCGTCAGGGTCGGCAGCAGGTTGAACGACTGAAACACGAAGCCGACCTGCTCGCGGCGCACGCGCGTCAGCCCATCGTCTTCGAGCGTGGCGAGGTCGCGGCCGTTGAGCACGATGGTGCCGGCCGACGCGCGATCCATCGCCCCGCACAGATGCAGCAGCGTGGACTTGCCGCATCCCGACGGCCCCATCAGCGCGACGAAGTCGCCGGCCTCGATCGCAAACGACACGCCGGCCAGCGCCGTGACGCGCGTTTCACCGCTGACGTAAGTTTTCTGGAGGTCGTCGGCGACCAGCACGGGCATCTCCTTCAACTCTATGCCGGTTGACTCGCATCTTGCACAGGCGCATGATGTCGATCCCTTCCGGTCATCCGGCCGGACGATTCCGCGCCGCGCGCCGCGGCGCACGGAGGCCGCCATGCGTCAACGGCTGTTCGTCGTTCTCAGTCTCGTCGTAATCACGGCATTTCTCCTCACGCCCGCGACGCGCGCCCAGGCCCCGCAGGAGGTGCCGAGCCGAGGGCAGGCGGTCACGTTCAATGTGGTCGAAGCGACCATTCCCGACATGCAAGCGGCTCTGGCGTCGGGCCGGGTCACCTCGCGCGACCTCGTTGCCGCCTATCTCGGCCGCATCGCGCAATACGAGCCGACGCTGAACGCCACCATCAGCGTCAACCTCAATGCTTATAGCGAGGCCGACGACCTCGACCGCGAGCGCCAGCAGGGCCGCGTGCGCGGGCCACTCCATGGCATCCCGATCGCGGTGAAGGACATTCTCAACACCACCTTCATGCCGACCACCGGCGGTGCCTTGGCCTTTGCCGGCTACACGCCGCCGTACAACGCCACGGTCGTGACCAACCTGCGCGCGGCCGGCGCCATCATCATTGCCAAGACGGTGCTGACCGAGCTGGCGAACTGGGTGGCGACCGGCATGCCGGGTAATTACAGCGCCGTCGGCGGCTACGGCATGAACCCCTACGACCCGCGGCCGGATCCGCGCGCCGCCACCAGCGACGGCCGGCCGGCGATGGGCACCGGCGGGTCGAGCTCCGGCATCGGGACGGCCGCCAATCTATGGGCGGGGAGTGTCGGCACCGAAACCTCGGGATCGATCCTCAGCCCCTCGAACGCCAACATGCTCGTCGGCATCAAGCCAACGGTCGGACTGATCAGCCGCTGGGGCATCATTCCGATCACCGCCGATCAGGATACGGCCGGGCCGATGACGCGCACCGTGATCGACGCGGCGATCATGCTCGGCGCCATGGTGGGGCCGGATGCGAACGACCTCGCCGGCACCAACCGCTGCATCGTCCCGCCCAACCACGACTACACGCGGTCGCTGAGGCCCGGCACGCTTCGCGGCGCGCGCATCGGCATTCCGCGCGCGAACTACTATGTTCCAACCACCAATCCGGCGACGGGTGGTAGCAGCGGCGGGCTCAACGCGGCGCAGACCGCTGTCATGAACGACGCCATCGCTGTGCTGCAGCGCGAGGGCGCGGTGATCGTCGATCCCGCCAACATTCCGAGCATCGTCGATGGCACGCCGGCGAACAGCTTTCTCACCTTCGGCGTCTGTTCGGGCCTTGGCAACGCGCGCGGCTTCGATACGCAGTGCTCAGTGGTGTTGAAGTATGGAATGAAGCGCGACTTCAATCTCTACGTGCAATCGCTGGGGCCGTCGGCGCCGGTCAAGTCGCTCACCGAGCTGCGGCAGTACAACCTGGCCAACCGCCCGCGCGGCGCCATCAAGTACGACCAGGCCAACCTGGACATCTCGGATGAGATGAACCTGGTGACGGATCGGTCGCGGTGGGAGGCGGACCGCAACAAGGACATCTTCCTGGCGGCGACGCACGGCATCGACGAGGCCATGATCACCAATCAGCTCGATGCGCTGCTGTTCCCCGGCAGCAGCAGCGCCGGCATTGCCGCGAAGGCGGGCCACCCGACCGTGATCGTGCCGTTCGGGATGATTCCCAATTCACCGACTGCGGCATTTCCCGCGGGGTTCAACGCGAAGGATCAGCCCTACGGCGTCAGCTTCACGGGCACGGCGTGCAGCGAGCAGCGGTTGATCGATCTCGCATACGGTTTCGAGCAGGCGACAAAGCGGCGCGTGCCTCCCGCGTCAGCGCCGTAATAAAGAAACCACGAAGAGCACGAAGGACACGAAGAAATATTTCTCTGTGTCCTCCGTGTCCTCTGTGGTTAACGTCCGTATCAGAAGTTCAGCTTCAACCCTATCCTTGCCAGCCGCGGCGGCACGATGCTCAGCGGCCGGTTGAACGCGGTGCCCGAGCTCCACTGCAGGTTCTGCGCCGGGTTGTCGTTGAACATGTTGTAGAGGTCGAAGAACAGCGAGATGTCGCGCACGCCGAAGCGGTGCGTCTTCTCGACGCGAAGGTCGGCGATGAAGATTGCGTCCTGACGCCGCGTGCCGAGCGGCTCGGCGAGGAACCGCACGCTGCCGAAGCTCAGGTTCGAAGCGAACGTGCGGCCGAACGGGATGCCCTGCTGATAGCGGATCAACGGCGAGATCGAAATGTCCCAGAACGGCGAATTCCAGGTGCCGTTCACCTTGACGGTCTGCCGCGTATACACGAAGCGGCCGTCGTCGTTGTTGATCTTGTCGTTCGGGCTCAAGACCAGCCCGTTGCTACGGACGCCGTTGCCCTGCAACGCGCCGAACTGGTCATAGCTCTTGGTCCGGCCGTACGAGGCCATCAGGCTCCAGCGATTGCTCATCCGCTTGGTGCCGGTGACTTCGAACGTGTGGAAATCGGCGTTGCTGCCTTCGACGTTGGTGGTCTGATTGACCGGCGTCACGCCGCGGAAATTCGGCGCCAGGTCGAACGCGGCGATCGGCGTGCCGTCATCGGCCGTATTCAGGCGGCCGTCGGGTCCGGGATCCGGCACTGACACCGGCACCGTGTAGGCCGAGTAGGGACGCGCGATGTTGATCCGCGCGTACTGATTGCGCTGGCCGCGCCAGACGTAGCCGGCGCGGACGCCGAAGTTCGCCATGATCTCGCGCTCGAGGAACGTCGCGAACTCCTTCGTGTACTGATTCTTCAAATCCGGATCGAGCGATTCCGTGGCGACGCCGCCGCGCGTTGACGTCGGCACGGCGCCTTCTTCACCGGGTTCCCAGCGGTTGTTGTTGTTGGTATCCGTCCAGCGGTAGCGGCGCCACCATTGCGGCGCGTTCGGACTGGTGTTGAACACGAAGTCGGCGCCGGGGTTGAACCAGTAGCTCCCGTAATTCGCCTTCAGGACGGTCTTGCCATTGCCGGACAGGTCGTAGGTCAGGCCAAGGCGGGGCGCCGGCAGGTTCCACGCGATCACTTGTTCAATCGCGGCGAACGTCTGCTGCGTCGGGTTGAACCGGCTGACCGGATGTTCCTGCTCCGGCGCGAAAGCGCGATAGCGATCGATGCGCGCGCCGAGGTTGAGCGTCAGCTTGTTGCTGACGCGCCACGTGTCGTGGATGAACCCGCCGTAAGTCCACAAGCCGCCAATCGATCCTGTTCCGGGTTGGAACAGGATGACGTCGGTCTTCACGCCGTTGTTCAGGACGTGCAGGATGTCTTCCTCGAAGCCGTCGATGAAGATGTCGGTGGTGGTTTCGTGGAAGATTTCGCCGCCGACCTTGAGGTTATGGTCGCCTCCCCATCCGCTCTTGAAGAAGCTCAAGGTACCGAGCACCTGGTCGCGCCGCCGTTCACGCGCCCAGTTGCGGTTACGGCCCTGGATCTGGTTGTTGCCGATGTCCTCATAGCGCAGGCCGGTGCCGTTCACGCCGTTGGTCCAGTCGTAGCCGTACTGACCGGCGCGGAGTTCCGCGAAGGAGTTGTCGCTCAGGACTCCGTTCCATTCGCCCTTGTGCACCCACGCCCAGAAGTTCTGGTTCCACGTCGACGCTTCCGTATTGAGGCCGGTGTCGACGCCGAGCAGCCACGAATCGAAGCGCTGCGGCTGCTTCTTCTGCGAGGGCTGCGTGTAGCCGATGAACTTGTTGTTCGTGGTCAGGTTGTAGGTGACCTTGGCGCTGTAATTGTTGAGGACCGTCTGCTGCGGCTTGACGGGGAAGTTGACGAACCGCGCCCGGATGTCCTGGTGGCGGTACGAGCCGTACCACCACAGCCGGTCCTTGATCGCATAGCCGCCGAAGCCGACGTTCATGTCCTGATACGACGACAGGCGGTTCACGTCCTGCGGCTGCAGGCCGCCGCCGGCCGTCAGGCCGCGCGCGATCTGATCGTCGTCAATGTTGAACCCCTGCCAGCTCTCGGGCGAGTAGCCGCCGAAGAACGTGCCGCGGAACTCGTTGCCGCCCGACTTGCTGATGAACTGCGTCTGCACGCCGGGTGTGGACGCCTCGGCCGAGTGCGCAGCGGTGTTCATCTGCACTTCTTCCATGCCGCCGACGTCGGGGTAGTTGCCGAACGCGTTGGTCCCCTCCGTGGCGTTGATGCCCTCGAAGATGACGCGGACCTGGCCCGAGGTGCCATAGACGGTGTAGCCCTGCTGCGTGCCGTTGGTGCTGCCGCCGACGTCGATGCGGTTCATCTGCACCGCCGGCGATTGCGCCAGCAGCGAGAAGTAGTCGCGCGAGGTCGGCAGCGCCGAGAGCTGCTTGGCATCGAAGGTGTTGCCGATGGTCGTCGCCGAGGTGTCAACCACCGGCGACTGGCCGGTGACCGTCACCGACTCCTGCAGCGACGCCACCTGCAATTTCACGTTGACCGTGGCGGTGAAACCCAGGCTGACGCGGATGCCTTCGTTGCGGACCGTCGAGAACCCGGCCAGCTCGAACAGCACCACATAATCGCCGGGCGTCACCGCGGTAAACCGGTACGAGCCGTCGGCGTCGGTCACCGCCGCGCGGACGCCCATCTGCTGTGGGCTGGTAAGAGTTACGGTGACGCCGGGCATCACCGCATCCGAGGTGTCGGTCACACGGCCGTTGATCGCGCCAGTGCCCGACGTGACCGCCTGCGCAAAGGACAGGGAGACGAAGGTGAGAACGAACAGGAGTGCAAGACCGATGCGACGCATGGGTATCCTCCGATGGGGGTTGCAGCCGTTAACGATACGAACGAAAGGCAGAAGGCAGAAGGCAGAAGGCAGAAGGAAAAAACCTGAGGTCCAGTTTCTGCCTTTTGCCTTGTGCCTTTTGCCTTCTAGTACGCCATCACGTAACTATCGCGCGTCGGGCTGACGCCACCCATCAACACGCCCGTTCTGGGATGAATGATGATGGCCTTCACCGACCCCACGCCGCGCACGTTCCGGATGTCGAGCTGGTGTCCCATCGCGGCGAGCTCGTCGAGCACGTGCTTGGGCAGGCTCGATGGGACCTGGAGCTTGCCCTCGGCCGGGTGCGGATAGTACGAGCTCTTGAACGAGGTGCTGACGACATAGCTCTGCTCGAGGGCCTGTTGCACGTTCATCCCGAACTCCGAGACGTTGAGGAAGAACTGCAGCTGCGCCTGCGGCTGCGTGTCGGCGCCCGGCGTGCCGAACACCATGTAGGGCTTGCCGTCTTTCAGCGCCAGCGCGGGGTTGATCGTCTGCCGCACGCGCTTGCCCGGCTTCAGGACGTTGATGTCGCCTTCTTCCAGGCCGTAGTACGCCATGCGGTTGTTCAGTACGAATCCTGCGCCCGACACGACGTGCCCGCTGCCGAACGCGCTCAGCAGAGACGAGGTCACCGACACCATGTTGCGGTCCTTGTCGATCACCGCCAGGTAGGTCGTCAGGCCGTCACTGTCAGCTTCGCGCACCGTCGTGCCATATCGTTGCGGCGCTGCGTAGGCCAGCGCCTGTTGAATCGAGGTGGACGGTTGGCGCGGGTTGCCCGCGGGCGCTTCACCGGCGATGGCTTTATCCGGATCGATCAGCGCGCGGCGGCTGGCGGCGTATTCCTTCGACAGCATCTCGCGCATCGGGATGTCGGGCGTGAACTTCGGATCGGCGACGTACTTGTTGCGATCGGCGAACGCCAGCTTCAACGATTCGGTGACGGCATGCAGGTACGGCGCGCTGTTGTGGCGCATGTAGCGCACGTTCATCCCTTCGAGGATGTTGAGCGCCTGCAGCATCACGAAGCCCTGCGAGTTGGGAGGGCACTCGTAGACTTCGACGCCCTTGTAGTTGATGTGGATCGGCGTGTCTTCGTTGGCCTTGATCGCGGCGAGGTCCTTCTGATCGATCAAGCCGCCCTGCGATGCCATGTAGGCGGCGAATTTCTCGGCGATCGGGCCCTGGTAGAACGCGGCGCTGCCCTTCGCGCCGATCTCTTTCAACGTCGCCGCGAGATCCTTCTGGACCACGCGATCGCCGAAGCCGAGCGGCGTGTTGCCGTTGTACCAAATCGCTTTCGCAGACGGTGAGAACTTATTCGCGCTGCCGCGAATGGCGCCGGCGAGTGATTCGGTGATGGGGAAGCCGCGTTCGGCGAGCTCCGCGGCAGGCGCCATCAATTCCGACAGGGGCTTGGTGCCGTAGGTTTTCGCCGCCAGCTCCGCCCCCGCCACTGCGCCCGGCACGCTGACGGAGAGGATGCCGTCGCTCGGCAGCCCGCCCTTGCCTTTGTAGAAATCCACCGTCGCGGCCATCGGCGCGACGCCCGTGCCGTTGATGAACTTCACCTCGCCGGTCTTGGCGATGTAGATCAGCATGAACATGTCGCCGCCGAGCCCGGTCATCTCGGGTTCGGTGAGGCCCTGTACGGCCCACGCGGCCACGGCCGCGTCGACGGCGTTGCCGCCGGATTTGAGGATGCGGATGCCCGCTTCAGACGCGAGCGCGTGGCCCGAGGCGATCATCCCCGTGTCGGAGAGGACCACCGGCCGCCAGGTCGAGGTTTGGGCTTGAGGTGTCGAAACGACCGCGACGAGGACCAGGGTGCAGATGAGGCCGATACGGCGCATGGCAGTTACCTCTCACCGCGCACTATAGACCCAAATGGATGATGTAGAGGCGGGTCTTTAGACCCGCCTAGTCGCTCGCATACGCAGTCCTTTGGGCCGCAGCGTGATCCGCGGTTCCGGCACCGGTGGTGGTCCTTCCGGCGAGAACTTCCAGCGTTGCGCGATCGTGGCGAGCAGAAGGATGGCTTCTGTCCAGGCGAACGACTCGCCGATGCAGATGCGCGAGCCGCCGCCGAACGGGAAATACGCGTACTTGGGGCGCCTGCCCTGAGCGACGCCGACTTGTGAGTCGGCGGAGTCGAAGGGAGCCGCAGATGGCGCAGAATTCAACGGGGCCGCAGATGACACAGATGACGCAGATTTCGAAATCCACCTGTCAGGTGTGAACTGATCCGGGGCCGGCCACCACCGCGGATCTCGATGCACCACGTATTGGCTCATGATCACCAGATCGCCCTTTAAAATCTGGTGTCCGCCAATCGTGTGCGGCTCGATCGCGCGCCGGCCCATCGTCCATGCCGGCGGGAACAGGCGCATCGACTCGGCGACGATCGCGCGCGTCCATTCGAGCTTCGGCACGTCCTCGACCGTGGGGATGCGTGGCGACAAACCTTCATGTGGCGACAAACCTTCATGTGGCGACAAACCTTTAGGTTTGTCGGTCCCAAGCACGCGATCGAGTTCCTCATGCAGCCGCGCTTCAGCCTCGGGAGCCGATCCGAGCAGGTGCCACGTCCAGGCCATCGCATTGGCGGTGGTCTCATGGCCGGCGAGGAAGATCGTCATCGCTTCGTCGCGGATCTGCTCATCGCTCATGCCGGCGGCGTTCGGATTCTCCGGATCGCGCGCCGCGAGCAGCATCGCCACCAGATCGCCATGTGGCGACAAACCTTCCTTGTCCGCCGAAGCACCTGGTGCGAAGGTGGAAGGTTTGTCGGCGTCATCCCGCCGCGCCGCAATCACGCGATGAATCACGCGATCCAACCGCTCGCGCGCCCGTCGCACGCGGGCGAAGACCGGGAGCGGTAGCTTCTCCAGCACGTTAAAGAACGGCACGAAGGCGTACGCGAAGCTCGAGACCGCCTCGCCGAGCGCTTCGCGCACTTCATCGGCGTCGGCCTGCACGTTGCTCGAGAACAAGGTCTCGCCGACGATCGCCAGCGTGAGCGCGCCCATTTCCGAGGTGATGTCGATGGTCGCGTTGGGCTCAATCGACTCGCGCCAGCGCAGCGAGTGCGTGACCATGGCGTCGGCGAAGCGCTGCACCTGCTGGCGATGGAAGAGCGGCTGGATGGTGCGCCGCTGCTTCAGGTGCGCCTGGCCTTCGGAAGTCAGCAGGCCTTCGCCGAGCAGCCGCTTGGCGCGCTGCAGCGCGACGCCCTTCGAGAACTTCTTCGCGGAGTTCACGAGCACGTCTTCGATCCAGTCGGGATGGCTGACGAGAAAGAGCTGTTGCGGGCCGAACGTGATTCGCGCGATGTCGCCGTAGGTCCGGTGCGTCTCGGTGAAGAACGCCAGCGGGTCGCGGCGGAACTTCAGGAAGCTGGTGCCCGGGAACCACGGCGTGGGTCCGGGAACCGGCTTCGAATCGAGTGCAAATGAGGTCGCCATGGCGGCGCGTTCATTCTGCGCCGATTCATCGTCGCCCACAAGCACCGCGCCTAGCTCATCAGGTGTAGAGTTGAACCGCAGCTACGCGTTTGCCGTCAGCGGCCGGCGAGGCCTTCGGTCAGCTCAATCCGCGTGCCCGCCGGATCGAGGACGAAAGCGATCTTCAGGCCAATACCGGGGACATCGCGGAATGGCGTGTCGAAGGTGACGCCATCAGCCGCCAGCTTCTTGCAGAACGCCTCGAGCCCTGTCACCTCGAAACCGATGTGATCGAGCGAGCGGCCTTTCGTCGCGGCCTGCGGCTGGTCGGTTTTCCGAAAACTGAAGGCGACGCCGGGCACGCTGGTGACGGACGCAGTCCCTTGCGTGGTCGTGGTCGCGCCGAAGTGTTTCACGTACCAGGCGCGCAGCGCGTCCGGATCGCTGGTAAAAAAGTGAACGTGATAATGCTCCAAGGGCACGGTCAAGCTGAGCGGGCGCAAGCATAGCGCGAGTCGTGAGCAGGTTCTAGGATGAAAACGCTGCTGATTCTCAGGCACGCCAAGTCGAGTTGGAGCGATAGCGCTCTTGACGACCACGACCGGCCGTTGAACGATCGCGGCGAGCGCGATGCCCCGCGGATGGGAGAACTGCTGCGTCAGCAGCGACTGACGCCCGACCTGATCATCAGCTCCGACGCGGTGCGGGCGCGGATGACGGCTGAGGCCGTGGCCAAGGCCGCGGGGTATGCGGGAGAGATCCGGCTCGAGCCCCTTCTTTATGGGGCTGCGCCGGACGACATCGTGGTGGTGCTGCGCACGGCGGAGCCGAACGCCGAAATCGTGATGGTTGTGGGGCATAATCCGGGCCTGGAAGCCTTGGTCGGACAGTTGACCGGGGAGCGGCACGACTTGCCGACCGCCGCCCTCGCGCAGATCGATCTGCCAATCGATCGCTGGCGCGATCTCAACGGGTCTACCCGCGGGACGCTCGTGGACCTCTGGCGACCGAAGGAACTCGAATAAAAGGGGCTGGCCTGACGCACCCTGCCGAAGCGCGATCGGTTGACAACTTATCCGTAGCTCGGTATACATCGGGCCACACAACTCGAATTCGGCGGGCCAGTTCTGCCGATCACAGATCCACTCTGATGCTGTTTCGAACTGACCCCCCGCGTCATCGAACGGTGACGCCGGCCGTGCCGCCGTCGGCCGCGACCTTCCTGCTCGCCCTCGCATTTCTCGTCGCTCATCTGGTGCTGCTGCCGCGGACGCCTACCGGCGTGGACGCGGTCAACTTCGTGCTCGGGGTCAGGAATTTCGACGTCGCCGACCATCGGCCGCACCCGCCGGGCTACCCGGTGTTCATTGCGCTCGGTAAAGCCTCCGCTGCGGCACTCGAGAGTCTTGGCGCCTTCGCTGGCGAACCCAGACGCGTGGAAACGATTGCCGTAGCGGTGTGGAGCACCCTCTTCGGCACCATTGCAGTGTTCGGGCTGCGACGTCTTTTCAGGGCAATGGAGGCAGACGAAGGGCGCGCTATTGCGGCGACAGTCCTGACGATTGTTTGCCCGCTGTTCTGGTTTAACGCCGGCCGGGCGATGAGCGACGTCGCAGGCCTCGTGGCGGCAGTCGTGGCGCAGGCGCTCGCGATTTCGGCGTGGCAC
The DNA here is from genome assembly GCA_030650395.1 of Acidobacteriota bacterium. GTDB lineage: Bacteria > Acidobacteriota > Vicinamibacteria > Vicinamibacterales > UBA2999 > 12-FULL-67-14b. Next base: position 13,302 of record JAUSDY010000119.1, read on the forward strand.
CACAGCCGCGGTGGCGACCCTGCCGCCCTGAAGCAGCTGATGGCGGCCGCGTTCGTCACCGGCCTGGCCACCGGTTTGCGGTCGCAGGTGGCCTGGCTGACGCTGCCGCTCCTGACGTTCGTCACGATCGGCCACGCGCGGCGCGCCGGTGTCCGCACGGCGACCTTGGCCCTCGCCGCGTTGATGGTCGGCGGGCTGCTCTGGGCCGTTCCCCTCATGCTCGCCGGCGGTGGTCCCGGCGCCTATCTCGGCGCCGTCGGCATGCAGGCGCGTGACGACATGACGAGTGGCCGAATGCTGGCCGCGGATCCTGACGCGCGCGCCGCGTTCGACGCGCTGGTTCGAACGCTGTCCTACCCTTGGGCCAACAAGTACCTCGCGGCATCGATGCTCGGGCTGGCGTCGATTGGCGCGGTTTCACTGCTGATGACGGCACGGACGACGGTCCTCCTGCTCCTGCTTGGTTTCGGCCCGTACTTGATCTACCACCTCTTGTTTCAGGACGCGACCTTCACACGTTATGCGCTGCCGCTGGTCCCCGTCGTTGCCTTCCTGGCCGTGCGCGGACTGGACAGCTTCGCGCGAACGCGGCGGACGTGGATTGTGACTGGGCTGGCGGTCGCCTCCTTGGCTCTGGCGCTCCCTCCGGCCATGCACCTGGCCCAGAGCGGCAGCCCGTCGTTGCGCGCGCTCGACGACATTCGCGCGCGGCTGCCTCAAACCGACCCACAGCCTGTGCTTGCCATGCACCATGCGGTGTCGCGCGTTCTGCGTCTGGAACCGCCTCGCGGACCGACACTGGCTGCTCCTCCAAGACGCGAGTGGCTCGAGCTGGTGAAGTACTGGCGCGACGGAGGGGAGGCGCCGGTCTGGTTCCTCGCCGAGCCGGAGCGAACCGACCTGGCGCTGATCGACCCGCGCGCGCGCCGGCTGGTGAACAGCTATCGCCTGGCGGTGGATCGGCGCTTCTTCCTGAGCGGCGTTCGCCCGTCGGGAATTGACTGGTATGAGTTCGATCGGCCCGGATGGTTCGTTGCCGAGGGATGGGCCTTGACGCCGGAAACCGCGGGCGAGGCCACTGCTAACGCTCAGGGGCCCGCATACGCGCCGGTGAGCGCCTACGTCAGACGGCGCGCCGAACCCGCGGTGATGGTGATTGGCGGTCGTCATCTCCGAGGCAGTGGCGCGCCGGCTCGGTTCGAGTTGTCCATCGACGGACAGGGGATCGACGCGTGGGATGTACCGCCGGCGCCTGGTTCCTTTCTGCGGATCGCGCCGCTGCCGCCGATTCTCCTGGGCCCGGTGCTTCCCGGCTCGTCGAACCGGTTGCATGACGATGCAGTACCCGGAGGCGACGATGTGCCGCCCAACCCGCACTATGCGCTCGTCCAGATCCGCAGCGTCGCGGCCGACGGCAGCGCCACACATGTTCCGACCTCGATCGAACAGTTCGACATCCAATCGGCGGATCGTGTCGTGTTCGGCTTTGCTGACGGCTGGTTCGAGCAGGAATATGACGAGCAGGCGGTTCGTCTGTGGCGCTGGATGGGTCCGCGGGGGGTCATGCAGATTCACAACGGCGGGCATGACGTCACCCTCCTGGCGTCCGGCGATGCGCCGACCTCGTGGCTGGGAGGCGCTGCCACGGTCGTGGTTCGCGCGGGTGACGAGATTCTCGGCCGTTTCGTCCTTTCCGACCGGTTCGATCTGCGGCTGCGAATTCCGGCTGCGACCCTCAATCGCTCACAAGGGCGGCTGACGTTGGAGAGCGATCACTCCTTCATTCCCGAGGTAACGCTTGGAACCCGCGATCGGCGGACGCTGGCGTTGCGTGTGTTTCAGTTGCGGATCGACGCGGAGGTCACGCCCAGACCACGGGTAGAGCACCGGCAATGACGCTCGCGGCGGTGTCTAACAACAGCTGCACTCGACATTGCACGGCCTGTCGGCGGTCCAGCACAGAAGGCGCAGCCGGCTGCCGAAATCTGCAACGGACTAATTCAGGCAGGTTTACATATACTCGCTCGTGTTGAGAGACGTGACTACAGGGGGCGCACATGTGTGATCAGGACCATTACGAACAAGACCTGCACGACTACGTCGAGCGTGGCGCGGTGACGCGGCGCGAATTCAGCGCGATTTCGTTTGGCGCCGGCATGGCGTTCCTGCTGCCGAGCGTGGCGAACGCCGTGGCGGTGACGGAGTCCGACGTGAAGGTGAAGACGCCTGACGGCGTCGCGGATTGTTACTTCGTGCACCCGGCGACCGGTGCAGCTGCCGGCGTCCTGATTTGGCCCGACATTCTTGGGCTGCGGCCGGCGTTCCGGCAGATGGGGAAGCGCCTGGCCGAATCGGGTTATTCGGTGCTCGTGGTGAACCCGTTCTATCGTGCGAAGCCGGCGCCGGTGGTGCCGCTCGGCGCCAGCTTTTCCGATCCGGAGACCCGCAAGACCGTCATGGGTTTCGCGCAAGGGCTGAACGCGACGACGCACGTCACCGATGCGAAGGCGTTCATCGGCTGGATGGACACGCAGGCGGCGGTGGACAAGAGAAAGAAGGTTGGCACGACGGGCTACTGCATGGGCGGACCCATCACCATGAGGACCGCGGCGGCCGTAGCCGATCGGGTCGGCGCCGCCGCGTCGTTCCACGGCGGCGGTCTGGTGACGAAGAATCCCGATAGCCCGCACTTGCTGGTGCCGACGATGAAGGCGCAGTACTTGTTCGCGGTTGCGCAGAATGACGACGAGCGCGAGCCCGAGGCGAAGACCGTGCTGAAGGAGACGTTTGCGAAGGCCAACCTGCCGGCGGAGATCGAGGTGTATCCCGCGGCGCACGGCTGGTGCCCGCCCGACTCCGCCGTCTACAACGAGGCGCAGGCCGAGAAAGCGTGGAGCCGGATGCTGGCGTTGTTTGGAAAAGCGCTGGCCTGAGGCCCTTTGCCGGGGGGGCCAAATCTCTTCGCGATTTGGCCACCTCACATCCTCATCGCGCGCGCTGGGTCGATCAGTGCGGCCCGTCGCGCCGGCAACCAACTGGCAGCCACGACCACCACCAGGAGCACGGCAACGGCCGTCACGAGCGTGACGGGATCCTGCGGTGCCACACCAAAGAGCAGCGTGCGCGCAAAACGGCTGCTGGCAGCCGCACCCACGATGCCGATCGTGCCGCCAGCGACGGCGAGCACCAGCGATTCCATCACGATCGACCGTGCGACACGCCGCGGTGACGCCCCGAGCGCCATCCGCAGCGCAATCTCACGACGCCGTTGCACCACGGTGTAAGCGAGCAGGGCGTAGACACCACCGGCCGCTGTGATCAGCCCTCCGACCGCGAAGAGCGTGATGAGCAGCATGGCAAACCGATCGAGCGGCACGGCATCGCCGAGCAGTTGGTCCATCGTGGTCACCGAATGGACGGGTTGATCGGGTTCGACACGAAGCGCGGAGGCACGAGCCGTCTGGGCCACGGCCACGGGATCCAGGGTCGTCCGAGCGATCACATTCAAGACGAGGTACGGGTTCTGCGAGTGCGGAATGAAAATCTCGGGCACCGGCTCACTTCGTGGCCCGTCGTGACGATCGTCACGCACCACGCCAACCACTTCATAGGGATAGGGACCACGCTGGTAGTCGAGAATCAGGTTACGTCCAACCGGGTTGTCAGTGCCCCACGCGTTTCTCGCGAGCTTCTGATTGATGATCACCACACCAGGACCGTCAGCGTCATCACCGTCCGTGAACTCGCGTCCAGCCATCACGGGAAGGCCCAACGTCGCGAAGTATCCAGGTGTCGCCATCCGAATGCTGGCGTCCGACACCGTCTTGCCTTCAGGGCCCGCCTGCTCAGGCCAGTACGGCCGGGTGAAGTCGGAGCCGATCGTGCTCATTGGCAGGGTCGTGACCGCTGCCACGGACCGAATCGCGGGAACCTGGCGAAGTGACCTGAGCACGCGGCGGTAGTAATCGGTCGTCTGCGCGGGAGTGCGATAGCGCGCGGCATCAGGCGTGATGCGCAAGACGAGCAGGTTGCTCGTGTCGAAGCCCACATCCACTCGTCGTAACTCCGCGAATGTCCGGGCCAATAACCCGGCCCCGACGAGCAACATCACGGCTGCGGCAATCTCGGCCACCACCAGTCCGGCGCGCAGCCGGCCAGAGGCGCTTGCCGACACGGCGACCCCGTCTTTGAGCGCGCCCGCAATCGGTGTGCGGCTGGCGCGAAAGGTCGGAACGGCGTTGCCGACAGCGGTGACCACGAGCGCGAGTACGGCAGCGAACGACGCGACTCGTGCGTTCATGGCCACTTCGTGCAGGCGCGGAATGCCGGCGGGCGCTATTGACAGGGCGGCGTCCACCCACCACGCAGTGAGTACGATGGCGATGACCATCGTGACGATCGCGCTCAACACGCTTTCTGCGATCAACGGTCGCGTGACGCGGCTGCCGCGGGCGCCGAGCGCCAGGCGAATCGCAATCTCCCTCGCGCGGCCGACACCACGCGCGATGGCCAGACTGGCGACGTTGGCGCAGACCAGCAACAGCAGGCAACACATCGCCGCAAAGACGAGGAGGAGCTCCAGACGGCTCGTGCGTGCGATTTCATCCGCGAGCGGAGATAGCCGAATACTCCAACCGGCGTTGGTGTCCGGATGCTCAGAAGCAATTCCGCTTGCCATTGTCTGCATCCGCGCCTCTACGCCTTCGACGGACAGCCCTGCTTTCATCCGGCCAACGACGCGCAAAAACCGAGCGTCGCGGGGGGGGGGCCTGCGGAAAACGCGCGCCGCGGTACGACGTCCGCATATCCCACGGCGCCCAAAAGGCAGCGGTCGCGTCGGGCACCGCGAAGTCGTCGGGCATGACACCAATGACCTGCCAGTCGCGGCCTTCTATGGAGACGGTCCGACCAACGACCTGTGGATCGGCGCCCAGGGTCCGCCATAGGCGAGAACTCAGAACGATGACCGGTTCGCCGCTGGACGCCTGCCGCGACGTGATTGACGCCGCGCCTTCGAATTCGTCCGCATCGAACGTGCGCCCGAGCCGTGGTTGACGACGATAGACGTCGAAGAAACCGCGCGTGACGTGCACCCCGGCGATCGGCGTGCCGCCGTCGCCTGCCCGGAGGGTGGCCGAGACCGTCATCGCGGCGGTGATCGCATCGAACGCATCATTCCGAGCGACCCAGTCGAGGATATTGCCCGGCGCCGCGCCCTCGCGGAGGCGATCCTGGCTGACATTCGATTCGAACATCATGACCAGCCGACCCGGCTGATCGTAGGGCAGCGGTCGAAGCAGCGCCGCGTCAACAAACGCGAAGAGTGTGGTCGTCGCCGCGACACCAAGTCCGAGGAGTAATGACATGCCGGCCGTGGCTCCCGGAGATCGAACGAGCGCCCGCAGTGCCTGTGCGAGATCGTGCCTGGCTCCGACGAAGACGAGATCCCAGAGCAGCGCGAACCAGGTCGTCACGAGAGGGACGCGCCCACGCGCGCGCGCCGTTTCAAGCAGTCGTTCGCCATCTTCGCGGATGACACGCCGATCACTCGTCATGCGCGAGCCGCCTTTCGCAACGCCCGGCTCGAGCGGGCGTGAGTGACAATCGCTTCGAGGCGCCGAACCTCGGCATCCAAGACACGCTTGCCGTGCGGCGTAAGCGCGAAGTAGCGACGCCGCTCGTCGTCTTGATCGGCGGCCGGCCGGTTATCCGACTCCGCAATAACGTCGGTCTTCTCGAGTTCCCGAAGTAGTCCGTACAGGCCTGCGGGCCAGAGGCGCACCTGGCCGTCCGTGCGCTCGGCGACCTCCTGCATGATGCTGTAGCCATGCCGGGGTCCATCTGCCACCGCCAACAGAATGTGGAGCACCTTCGGCTTGAGCGGCAACAGCCGGTCGACGCTTCTCCACTTGTCTGGCATGGTGCGATAACCTCAATCCCTCATGGTCGATTCGGTGCAGTATATACATAAAATGGTTTATAGTCTGTTCCGGCTACTATGTTAAGCCTCGCTCCGACGATGACGCTGCGCGACTTTGAGAATGGCTATTGGTATCTCGAGCAATTGAAGAACTTCGCCGAGCGCATCGGCATCCCCGCCGCGAAGCAGCTGCGAAAGGACCAGCTCGAAAAGGCCATCGTGTCGTTCCTGCGCACGGGTCAGGCGGCATTGCCCACGAAGCGATCACTGCGCAAGACGGGCGTGAAGGACGTGGCACGCGGCCTCAACCTGAAGCTCCGAATTGAGAACTACACGAGCAACCGTGACACGAAGGACTTCATCGTCGAACAGGCCGATCTGATGGCGCCGGGGGTTCGTGAGAAGTCCGGAGTCTGGTATCGCCTGAATCGCTGGCGGGAAGAACAGGTCACGAGCGGCAAGCACCCAACCTACGGCGACCTCGTGCGGCAGTACATCGCCCTGAACAAGGTGGAGCGCTTCGAGAAGATCGCTCACGGCCGCTACATCAACTTCGTCGCCCAGTTCCTCGCAGCGAATAAGGGGGTGACGCGCGCAGAGGCCATCGCTGCGTGGACAGAGCTCAAGGAGCTCGATGTCCCCAAGGACTATGCGTCCTGGGTCAAGGCGCGAGCGAAGCGCAAGGGAAAGGGCAGGGATGGTTGACTCTGTCGGGGGCTTCGGTACACTCGGCATATGGAAGTGACCCTGTCGGCGGACCTGCAGGCCAAGCTCACCCGCATCGCTCGGGACCGCGGGACAGACGCCGAGGCTGTCGCCCGCGAAGCGATTGAGCGGCTGGTCGACTACGACGACTGGTTCGTGCGCGAGGTCGAGAAAGGGTTAACGCAAATCGAGCGTGGCGAAACCCTGAGCCATGAAGAGGTCGGCACGCGCCTTCGCGAACGCCTGGCGGACAAACAACCGCGGCCCTGATGCAGCTTCGCTGGACCGAAGAAGCTGCCAACGATCTCGAGCACATTGCCGGCTACCTTCTTACGCATACTCCAAGTCGGGCTCAAGACCTGGTCCGCGCCGTCTACGACGCTCCTTCCGATCTACTGACATTTCCGAATCGCGGACGCCAGGGAAAGAAGGACGGGACGCGCGAACTGGTTCTTTCCCCGCTGCCTTACATCGTGGTCTACAAGGTTCTCGGGGACATCATCTTCGTCGTCCGCATATTGCACGGCGCGCAGAGATGGCCCTAGATGGGGCGGCGAAACTGTTACCCATGTCTCCGGAATAATCTGTCACCCATGTCCCCGGAATAGACCGAGTGAAGGCTGGCTCCTCGGGCTGGATTCGAATCCGCCTTCGCTGAAACTACGCCTTGTGAGCGCGCGGCCCTGGACCGGTCCTACATGGCCGGCATCGAGGCCGGGCTGCGCAATCCCTGGATAAAGGCGGTCGCCAAAATCGCCCGTGGACTCGGGACCACCCTCTCAGATCTTTTCCAGACTGTCAGCTGAGAGCTGGTCCCTGGCCGTGAGTTGCTCCCACGATGGGAGCACGCTATACTAGGCGCCTGTGCGGGCTATTGCTCTCCGGACACTCCGCGAGTTCTGGGAGCGGCATTCTGACGCAGAGCAACCATTGCGAGCGTGGTACCACGACGCGCGAAAGGCTGATTGGCGAACGCCTGCGGACGTGAAGCGCGTCTATTCGAATGCGAGCATCGTTGGCGAGAACCGCGTGGTGTTCAACATCGGCGGCAACAAGTACCGCCTGGTTGTTGCCATCCACTACCCGTTCCGCATCTGCTACGTCCGGTTTATCGGCACGCATAGCGCGTACGACCGCGTCGATGCGAAGACCGTCTGAGGCTAGTCATGGAGATTCGACCAATCAAAACGAAGGCTGACCATCGAGCCGCCCTCAAGGAGATCGAGCGCCTCATGGCGGCCAAGCCTGGAACGCCCGCGGGGGATCGGCTTGATGTCTTGACGACGCTGGTCGAGCGATTCGAATCGCAACATGAACCGATCGATCCGCCGAATCCGATCGATGCCCTTCTCTACCACATGGAGAGCCGAGGCCTCACTCGTCGGGATCTCGAACCCCTCATCGGTAGCCGGGCTCGCGTTGCCGAAGTTCTCAACCGCCGTCGAGCCTTGACGATCGAGATGATTCGAAAACTACACGAAGGTCTCGGCATTTCGGCGGAGGTTCTGATTCGTCCATACAGCGTCCGACGGTCCGCCGCATAGGTGAATGAATTGGCTCCTCGGGCTGGATTCGAACCAGCAACCCTCCGGTTAACAGCCGGATGCTCTGCCGTTGAGCTACCGAGGAATAAAGGCAGGACTTCTCTGCTAGAGAAGAACCCCTATCGTAAGACAGAACAGGGGGTTACCGCAACAATGCGTCGGTCCAGACCCGCCGCTCGTCAGTTCGTTTGAGGCGGCTCAAGCCGCTGGTGGGCTTGCGACCGGTCCACCGCTACTCACCGTCCCCCCGGCGTAAAGGTGCTTCTGAAAGCCAGCAAAAACACCCGCGATTTTCTCAGGTGCGCCGAGGTCTGCGATGGCGTCGGAAATCGCGTTGCGGTAGCGCAGTCGCAATAGCGGGGACAGCTTGTCCTGAGCCAGCTCCTCGACGCCCACTTCCACGTATTGGGCGAGTACGAAATCGATGAACGCCTGTTCCTTCGTGGTGAATTGGGAGCGGATGCGCGGCCGGGCCGTTGCAGCGCGCTCGCTGCATTTTCCGCGCGAAGTCCTCGTAGCGGTCGTCGTCACGCATGGGTCGTGGCGGGTTGTCGGACATCGTGAACCTCCTTTGAATGGGACCAAAGAGGTGCACGCTGCATGCCGCGCGAAATTGGGCCCGAATCGGCGATAAGCCTCACGGAGTACGCGCAAACTGCGATGCCAAGGCGCTATCAATATCGCGGATTGTGAAACGTCCAGACCAAGGGGCCAGCCGCCGCGCCATCGCGCTTCATCGCAAGAACGATTGTGCCGCAGGACGCAGGATAAGGCTACGGACGCCGATAGATCGAACGCGTCGTCGCCGGCGGACCGCCGAGCACGCCGGCGCGCGTGACTTGCACGACCAGCGTCGTCGGCGATTCCAGCGACAGCTCACGCGTCAGTTCCGCGGTGAACGGCTTTGCCGCGCCGCGATCGGCGACCTGAGACGTCGTCGTGATGATCAGGATCGGCCCGTTCCACCGAGCGCGCGACGATTCGATCTGCTCGCCGCGGCCCATCATCACGACGTTGCGGCCTTCCGAGCCATCGAGCGGGTAGGTGAACGTTAACAGCGGCTGTAGATCGTATCGGCTGAAGAACGCGTACTCCACGCGCAGTTGCCTCGCGTCCTGCGCAATCGTGATCGTCGGTCCCCAGCCGCTGCCCATATCGCCTGGCGCGGCGGCCGCCGCCGGTGTGCCCGGCACCGCCGCGGTCGTGGCGACGACCGGCGCGTCGAGCGTCCAGCGTCCTGAAAAATCGGCGGGTGGCTGCGCCGACAGTGCGATCGTCAGGACGGCGACGAGCGAGATCGTGATGAATTGCATTCGCGGCATCGTCAACTCGCGCTACATCTTGGGTGGAACATACGGATCCGGCGCGCTTGGAGGCACGTGCGGGTAGCGTGTTGTCGTCGCCGTGAACTCGCGCACGATTCGGTCCGTGACGCTCTGCACCCACGGGTTCGCGTCCTTGATGTCAGTCTCTTCCTTGGGATCCGAGAGGAGATTGAACAGCCGCATCAACGGCGCGACCGCGGGACCACCGGCCTCCGGCGCATACACGTAGTGCAGCTTCCAGTCGTGCCATTTCACTGCGCGCAGCTGAGCGTTGGCGTAGAGCAGCACTGACTCGCGGCTGGAGGCCGCTTGTTTCCCTTCGAAGAAGGGCAGCTGGTTGACGCCGTCGATGGCGCGATCGTGCGGCACGAGGTCGGCGCCGACGGCCGCCGCGATGGTCGGAAAGAAATCAATTTCGTGCACGAGCTCGTTGGTGACGCGGCCGGCCGGAATTCTCCCGGGCCAGCGGACCAGGCATGGCGTGCGGATGCCGCCCTCCATCACGCTGTTGTAGAAACCGGACCACGGGCCTGACGATCCGCGCCACGGCCGCCGCCCCTCGGCGCCGTTATCCGCGCACCAGAACACGATGGTGTTGCGCGAGACGCCGAGCCGATCGATCGCATCGAGCATGCGGCCGACGTTGGAGTCCACTTCGGCCATCGCGTCGGCAATATCGCCCGCGCCGGTCTTGCCGACGAAGTCGGGATGCGTCAGTGTCGGGAAGTGAATCTGCGTCATCGGGTAATACACGAAGAACGGCTTCTTGTCCCGGACGCTGCGCTCCATGAAAGCGACGCTCTTGTCGACCGATTCCCGATCGACGGTGCGACGCGCATCGACGTCGAAGGGTTTGACGTTGCGCGGCGACGCCCCGCTGCGGCCCTCCCAAATGAACGAGGTATTCGGCGCGGTCTGTCCCTGGGCGATTGTCGTTATCGACTCGTTGCTGGTGCGTGGGACACCGTAGTACTCATCGAATCCCTGCTGCGACGGGTTGCGATTCTCCGGCCGGTCGCCGCCAAGATGCCACTTGCCGAAGAGTCCCGTGGCATAGCCGCTCGACTGCAAGGCCTCGGCGATCGTCACTTCCCATAAGGTCATGCCGGCGGCCTGCGACGCTCCGGTCCGGACGGCATAGCGCCCGGTCATCAGCGCCGCGCGCGACACGGTGCAGGAAAACTCGACGTTGAAGTTATTGAGCCGCAGCCCTTCCGCCGCCAGGCGGTCCAACCGCGGCGTGATCGCGCCGCGCACGCCGCCATAGACGTTCACTTCGCCCCATCCCAGGTTGTCGGGAAACATCAGGACGATGTTGGGGCGGTCAGAGGAAGTGGCCTGCTCGCTTGCCACGCCGAACGCGCCAAGCCACAGGACCAGGCACGCAGCGGCCACGATCGCCAACAACGATCGCGATCGACGGACAGTCACTTGCCCATCGCTTTGTGGATGGCGTCCACTGTCAGCCTGGCGCGCAATTCGACAACCTTTTTTGCCATCTCCAGCGTCTTGCTCATCGGCAACAGGCTCACGCCGTTGATGGTCGCGCGATTGGCCTTGGTGCGCTCGTCGATGCGAATCGTCTTCGGGTCGTAGAGCGCCATCAGCGCGTCGATGCCGTACTCTTCGTGGATCTTGTCCGAGCCCTGGCTGGCGCCGATCTCGATCTGCTCGGGAATGCCGCTGCCCTGGAGCATCTTCTGCACTGAGGCGTAGTCGTAGTACTCGGGGATGAAATAGAAGCGGGTGCCGGAGCCTTTGTACTTGTCATCGAGCGCGGCCGCGACCTCTTTCATTGCGCCCTGGTTTCCGCCGCTGTCGCCCATCAGGATGACGTTGGTGAATCCCATGCCCTTCAGACTGGTCGCCATGTCGGTGAGAACGGCGCGATAGGTCGCCGCCGAGAGAACCACGCTGCCGGGCGCCACGCGTTCGCCGTCCGGACGCCCGGGTTCGAGCGTGACGATCGGCGCGACGAGCGCGTTGCCGAGCTTGCGCGCGATCGCTTCGCCCATCAACTTGAGCACGAAGTTGTGCTTGCCGGTCGCGAGGTGCGGCCCGTTTGATTCGACGCCGCCGGTGAGGATGAGCCCGGTGGTCTTGCCGGCCTTGATGGCGTCGCGCACTTCCATCCAGGTCAGCTCTTCGGTCCAGACGCTGTCGAGCGCGGCAATCGGCCGCGGCGCGTTCATTTCCGCTTCGCGCCGCTTGGCGGCTTCGGCCTGCTGTTCCGGCGTCATCGGCGGCCGTTGCGGGCGGCCGTCCTGGGTTTGGGCCGACAAACTGACCGTGAACATGCCACCGACCAGCGCCAATAGAATCAATCGCTTCATAGTGACATTCCCCCGCGCGTTATCTTACTCAATGAAAGTGTGTAGGATTACCGGCGAGGATTAGCAATGACCGACTCACGCCGCAACCGTCGACAGTTTATCAACGCCGCCGGCGCGTCGCTGGCTGCTCTCGCCGGCGCGCCGGAGCTGGTCGCGAGCGTCCAGGCCGAACAGGCCGCGCCGCAGACAGCGGGAGGCGGAACGGCTCCGGATCTAATAGTCATCAACGCCAAGATCTACACGATGGATGCGCGGGCGCCGCGCGCGGAAGCCTTCGCCGTTGCCGGCGGGCGCTTCGTCGCCGTTGGCTCGGCCAGCGACATCAAGAATCTTGCAGGGAAGAACACGCAAACATTCGACGCGAAGGGCATGACGGTGGTGCCGGGTTTCATCGACTGCCACAACCACGCCGGCGGCGAAACGCTGCTGAACGAGGTGCTCGTCGGCAATCCCTTCGAGGTGGAATTCGTCAGTATCCGCAGCATCATCGGCAAACTTCGCGAACGCGCACAGAACACGCCGGCTGGCACGTGGGTCGAGGGCTTCTTCTTCGACGACACCAAGGTGAGCGACAAGCGCGCGCTCAACATCCGCGACCTCGACGAGGTGTCGTCGGAGCACCCGGTGATTGTCCGCCACCGCGGCGGCCACACTTATTTCTACAACAGCAAAGCCTTCGCGATGGCGGGCATCACCAGGGACACGCCGAACCCGATGGGCGGCACCTACGACAAGGATGCGACTGGCAACCTGAATGGCCGCGTCACCGACCTCGCGTCGGCGCCGTTCAGCAAGGTTGGCACGCGGCGGACTTATACCCCGGCGGAGATCGAGCAGCGGGCGCGCGCCGGCGTCGCGCACATCTCGAAACAGTTCGCCCGCTACGGCCTCACCAGCGTGCATCACGAGGGCGGCAACCTGCCGGCGATGCAGGACGTGCGCGGCCGCGGCGATCTGCATCACCGCATCAGTTACGAAGCGAGCGGCCGCGTGCTCGAGGCGATGATCAGCGCCGGCATCCAGAGCGGCTTTGGCGACGACTGGATCAAGCTCGGCGCCACCTCGGAACACACCGTCGACGGCTCGTTTTCGGAGCGGACGATGGCGCTGAGCACGCCGTATCCGGGCGTGACGCCGCCCTACCAAGGCAACGTCACCGAGACGCAGGACACATTGAACGCGTGGGTCGAGCGCGTGCATCGCGCCGGCATCCAGGTGAATTGCCACGCCAACGGCGATGTCGCGATCGACATGTATCTCACCGCGATGGAGCGTGCGCAGAAGCTTCTGCCGCGAACCGACGCGCGGCCGAAGATCACCCACTGCACGCAGGTCAACGCGTCGCTGGTGTCGCGGATCAAGGCGCTCGGCGCCGTGCCGGCGCTGTTCACGACCTACGCCTTCTATAACCCCGACAAGTTCGTCTACTACGGCGAAGAGTTGATGAAGAACTGCATGGCGTTCCGCTCGCTGCTCGACGCGGGCGTCTACGCCTGCGCGGGATCGGACTTCAGCCCGGGCCCGTTCGCGCCGCTGATGGGCATCCAGGGCATGGTCACGCGCAAGGGTTGGGACGGCAAGGTGTGGGGCGCCAACCAGCGGATCAGCGTGACCGAAGCCATCGCCGTCAACACCTACAACGGCGCGTGGGCGTCAGGCGAAGAAGCGATCAAGGGATCGATCGCCGCCGGCAAGCTGGCCGATTATGTGGTGCTCGCGGACGACCCGCACACCATCGATGTCGAGAAGATCAAGGACATCCAGATCGTGCGCACCGTCGTCGGCGGACAGATCTCGCACCAGGCGTAGTTACCGTCTCCTGGACGCAGCGGGAGGGGCCGGACGCCACGCGGGTGTCCCTTCCTCCCACTGATTGTCGGTGAGCTGCTCGACGCCGCTGCCGTCGGCGCGCATCACGAAGAGCTCGCCGTACGGCTGCGGCGCGTCGGTGTAGGCGCCCTCGTCCTTGAATCCCATCCGGCTGCTCGCAAAGACGATGTGCCCGCCGTCGGGCGACCAGCCTTGATGGGCATCGTTGCCCTTCGCGGCTGTCAGCCGCTTCACGCCCGTGCCGTCAGGCGCCATCGCGTAGATCTCGTAATCACCATCGGCGACACGCGAAAACACGATCCGATCGCCGCGCGGCGACCAGATCGGAAAATTGTCGTAGCCGGTGGTGAGCGTGGTGATGGCCCGCGTCTCGATGTTCATGATGCGGAGGCCCTCGCCGTCGGGCCCGAACGTGCGATAGACAAACCGCTTGCCGTCCGGGGCCATCGACGGAAACCCGTTGTTGTTGACGCCGCTGGTGATCTCGCGGAAACCGCTGCCGTCAGGCTTGATGATGGCAATCTGCGCGCCGCCTTCAACGCGATCCTCGTGGCGCATGATCCGGTTGGCAAAACCGTTGAAGAAGGTCTGATAGGTGCCGACGCCAAACAGGATCGTGTCGCCGGCCGGTGACCACTGTGGCCCCAGGACGTTGCGCGCGTTGTCCTGGTAAATGACCTTCGCCGCGTCCGTGCCCGGCGCGCCGACCGCAAGGCTCGAGCCGAGTATGTTGGTGCCCTCGGGCCGGCCGACCATCACGAACTGCTCGCCCGATGGACTGAACGACGGCAGCACCGACGACAACGCGAGCTCGTAGTCCGGATGACGGCTGAACGTCTTCAGCCATGACGTCGGCGGGGCGGTTTGACGGCGATGAAAGACCACGCGGCTGCCGTCCGGCGACCATGCGGCGACGCGCACGTTGCCGCGCGGTCCACGCTTGCCGCTGGTGTAGTAGATGCCTGCATCGCCGGAATCCTTGCGCACGTAGCCGATGTCGCCCACCTTCGTCGCGACTTCGGTGGGCAGGTTGCTGGGAACAAATGCCGGACTTATCTTCACGCCGGGACCGGCCGGAATGTCGGTGACTGTTCCAGTCGCGAGATCAATCGTGACGAGCTGCGTGTCATTGCCGGGGAGCGGGCTCAGGCGCCGGGTCTCGAGCGTGTGCTCGATCGGCATGCAGTAGGCGAGCAGGCGGGTGTTGTCGAGAGAAAACTTCGGGCTGCCGCAGAAGTTGCCGGGTTCGGTGATGCGTTTCAGCCCGGTGCCGTCGGGCCGGACGATATAGATGTCAGCGGGTTGCAGGGCCTCCCATCGGCCGCGCGCCATCTTCATGGTGGTGCCGCGATCCGACGAGAAGGCGATCCACGTTTCATCGGGCGACCACGATGGCCGGAAGTCGCCGCCCATTCCCGTTGCCGTTGTCGTGGTGGTCACTGCCTTCGCTCGTCGCGACCGCAGGTCCATGGTCCAGATGCGCGCGTAGCCGCCGTTGCGCGTACTGACGAACGCGAGCTGCGTGCCGTCCGCCGAAAACGCCGCCTGATCGTCGTACGCGGGATCGTCGGTCAGCCGCTCGCGGCCGGTGCCATCCGGTTTGACGCGGAACAGGTCTGGTGAGCCGTCGCGATCGGAGGTGAAGACGATCGCGGCGCCATCAGGCGACCACGTGGCGTCGTAGTCGATGCCGGGCGTGGCGAACATCGGCCGCTCGCCGCTGCCGTCCGCCGCCGCGACGAACAGGCCGATCTGGCCGGCGTTCGGAAAGACCCGCGTCAAGGCGATTTGGTGCGGCGGCGCGGCTCCAGCGGTGATCAGTCCGAGCAACGTGGCAGCGGCTATGATGCGCATGCCGCATGCTAACCCGAAGCTCCGACTCCAAGTGATATAAGCTACGGCAACGCTAACCCGGTTCGCAGGGAGGGGTGATATGAAGCGCGGGCTCGCGGCTCTGTTGATCACGATCGCAGTGCTGGCCTCCGGCCTTTCGACCGCGGCACATCATTCCTTCGCGGCGCAATACGATCGCGAGAAGCCAATCACCTTAAAGGGCGCCGTCACGAAGATGGAATGGGCGAACCCGCACATCTACTTCTACATTGACGTGGCGGAAACCGGCGGCGCCACGGCGAATTGGGCCATCGAGGGTGGCGCGCCGAACACGCTGTATCGCGCCGGGTGGCGAAAAGATTCCACCAAGGCCGGAGACCTCGTCACCGTCAGCGGCTTCCTCGCCCGCGATGGATCGAAGCTGGTCAACATGCAGAGCGCGGTGCTGGCCGACGGCCGCAACCTGTTTGTGGGAACGCAAACCTATTACCAGAAAGGCCGCTGATGCCGGCCGCACCACTGCTCGCTCGCGCCGCCGTTGCCATCGGCGCCGTGTTGATGCTGGCGGCGCCGGCCGCGGCACAAGGCGCCGCGCGACCGGACCTGAGCGGGTTCTGGGTCAATCACTACACGCCCGATCTCTCCGTTGCGCTCGGCAAGCAGCCGCCGTTCACGGCATTCGGCGCCGAACGCTGGCGCACGGTCGATACCGCGAAAGATCCAACCGCGATCTGCCTGCCGGTGGGGCCGTCACGCGGATTGACGGCGCCGTTTCCGTTCCTCCTCGTTCAGCACGACAAGACGATTTCGATCATGTTCGAGTACCAGGCGATCTGGAGAGTGATCTACCTGGACGGTCGCGCGCATCCGGACGACCTGGCGGACTATCCGTACTTCATGGGCCACTCGCTTGGCCGGTGGGAAGGTGACACGCTCGTCGTCGACACGCAGGGCATCGACGAGCGCAGCTGGCTCGATACGGCCGGCCACGAACACAGCGCCCAGTTGCGGCTGACCGAGCGATTCAAGCAGACCAGCCCCGACACCATTCAATGGACGGTGACCTACGAGGATCCCGTCTACTTCACGCGGCCATGGTCGATCGAGCGTACGTTTACGCGCGGCAAGCCGGGCGATCGCGTGCTGCCGTACACGTGCAACGAAAACAACAAGGACGTCGAACACCTCCGGCCCAACCAGCCGAACTTGCATTACAAGCACGTCCCGGAGGCGCCGGCCACGACAAAGCCGCCTGGCCAGTAACCGCGTCGCGGTGCCGGTGGCGCGCTCTACGTGTCTGACGACAACAAGGGATTCATTTATCGGATCGCGTTCGCGAAGTGACGCGGAACCGTAGCGCGGAACTTTAGTTCCGCGAGACGCCTACATCATCGCTCCGAGTGCAGCAGCCAACATCGCCGCGCCGGCAAAAATCAGCAGCCACAGCACCGTGTTTCGAAACGCTGTCGGACTCATGCCGATGTAGATTTTCGATCCCCAAATCGACGGCACGATCAGCGAGCCCGCCACTACCGCCATCTGCGGCGCCAGGCCGGTGTGCAGCCGGCCGGACCACGCTAACGACGCCAGGGTCGCACCCAGCACGATCAAGTTGAAATTCTGCATCACGGCGCGGTGTGCGTCTTTCGTGTAGCCGCGCAGCGTGCACCACAGCGCAGGTGCCAATCCGCTGAATCCGCTCAGCGGCGCCATGACCCCGCCGAGGAGGCCGACCCCGGCATCGGCCAGCCGTCCGCCTTTTTCGATCTTGGGCAATCGTGAGGTCGCCAACATCGCCGAGCAACACACCACCAGCAGCGAGCCCAGTACGAGCTTGAAGCGATTGGGATCGAGCAGCGGCAACAACCGTGTGCCAATGGGTATGCCGATCGCGCTCCCCACCAGGAAGGGCCACAACAGCGACACGTGCCATCCTCGGCGCACCCTGATCACCGAAATGACCTGCCCCGTGAATCCGCCAAAGACGGCCATCACCGCCGCCAGTTGTGGATCGACGCCCCACACCCAGATCGACATCGCGACCATCGCAAACGCAAAGCCCGAAATGCCCTGTACCAGGCCGGCGACGGCTGCGCCGAACGCCAAGATCCACAATTCCGTCGTCATGTGTGGCCGATCTTAACGGAATTCACCCTTGCGAAGTCATGAACACGACTAGAGGACCGGCGGCAAACGTTGCGACTTTGTGATTGGCGCTGGGTATGATGACGCGCCATGACGATCACATGTTTCGTTGCCTGGCGGCGCGTCCTCGCGGCCGCACTACTGGCCGCGCCGCTCGCCGCATGGACCCAACCCTCGCCACTCTCGCGCCACCTCCTGATCGTCGTTGATGGCCTGCGGCCCGACTACGTCACGGCTGCCGTGATGCCCAACCTGGCGGCGCTCGGACGCCGGGGCGTGGTCTTTGCGCGGCACCACTCCGTCTATCCCACGGTCACGCGCGTCAACGCGTCGTCCATTTCCACAGGTGCCTACCCGGAACGCCACGGCCTGATGGGCAACAGCGTCTTCTTCCCCAAAGTCGACCCGGCAAAGTTCCTCGACACGTCCAACCGCGGCGACCTCCTGAAGATCGCGGCGGCCGAAGGACAGCTGCTGACGGCGCCCACGCTTGCTCAATCGCTGCAGGCCGCGGGCAAGAAGATGTTGGTCGTCAGCTCGGGCTCGGGCGGGTCGGCGTTTCTCAACAACCACACGGTGTCGGGCGGCGCGATTCTGCATCCGCAGTTCACGCTCCCGGAATCACTCGGCGCAGAGATGAAGGCGCTTGGTCCTGTCCCGGCCGAAGACGGGCCGGCGGGCGCGCTCGATCGCTATGCCGTCGACGCGTTCCTCAAGGTCGGTCTCAAGCAGGATCCCGCCGTGACCGTGCTGTGGCTCGGCGCCCTCGACTCCACCGCGCACGACGCAGGCATCGGCGCTCCGGAGACGGTGGCGATTCTCAGGCACGTCGACCGCGAGATCAAACGGCTGGAAAACGGGCTCAAGGCCGCCGGCCTGTTCGAGACGTACGACATCTGGATCACATCCGACCATGGCTTCTCCACGTATACGGGCGGGGTCGATCTGTCCGCGGTGCTGAAGCCGCACGCACGGACGATGGCGGATGGCTCGCCGCGGATCGTGGCCGGGGGCGGCGCGATCTACGTGCGCGATGGCGACCAGGCGGCGGTTTCGGCGATCGTGGCCGCGCTGCAGGCGAAGGCCGGCGTCGGCGCGATCTTCACGCGTGCCGCGCAGCCCGGGTCGCTCACCGGCAGCGTGCCGGGCTCGCTGTCGTTCGAGGCGGCGCGCTGGAGCCACGATCGATCCGCGCAGATCCTGTTCTCGCCGGACTGGACCGACGCCGCGAATGCGCACGGGTGGCGGGGCACCACTGCGTCGGGTGGCACGGCCGGCCACGGCAGCTCGAGCCCGTGGGACATTCACAACACGCTGATCGCCGCCGGCCCCGACCTCAAACGAGGGATTACGATCCAAGCCCCCAGCGCGAACGTCGACTTTGCTCCGACCTTCCTGAAGCTGTTGAATCTCACCGTCCCCGCCACGGTGCAGGGACGGCCGCTCGACGAAGCCCTGGCTCGTGGCGCCGCGTTGGGCGCCGGCGCGGTGCGGACGATGGAGCATGTCGCGCGGACCGCGGACAGCTCGTATACCGTCACCGGACTGTTCTCGGTGCTGACCACGGGCGGACGCGAGTACCGGTACCTCGATGGCACGAGGGTCGTGAGAAACTAGGACAAAAGCCCTGGGGGAACAAGGTGTAGAGCGTCTACGTCTAAAGCCGTAGACCGCCTACATCTATGGCCCAGACCCTCACACAACTGAGCGTGGCGCCGCCGCCGGAAGCCGTCCATTCCGCCACCGTCGTGTCGGCGCTCGTCGACATCTTCCTCCGGCTCGGCGTCAGAGAAGCGTTCGGCGTGTCCGGTGGCGCGATGGCGTCGCTGTGGGACGCGATGTCGTCAAGCCCGCTTGGCGTCTATCACTTCCGTCACGAGAGCGGGGCCGCGTTCGCCGCCATCGAGGCCGGCTTCGCAAGCGGGCGGCCGACGGTGCTGTTCACGACCACGGGTCCCGGACTCACCAATGCATTAACCGGCATTATCGCGGCTCGCGAGGAAGGCGCTCGCGTCATCGTGGTCTCCGCGCATACGTCTGCGTCATCGCGAGGGCGTTTTGCGATCCAGGAAACGTCGCGCACCACGTTGCCGCCGTCGTTGTACGAAGGCGGACGACCGTTTCATTTCGCCGCGGTCGTCGACGATCCTACGCAGCTCTCCGAGGTCGAGCGTAGACTGGCGACCGGCCTCGGGCGTCGTGGCGGATTCGTGGCCCACCTGGCGCTCGACACCGCGGTGCAGCGAGCACCTTCCGCCTTCGCTGGGGCTACGGCGGACAAGGCGGTGGTCACCACCTTCGCCAAGGCTTCGGTGGTCAAGAAGGAGTCCGCCCCTCCGTGCGTGGACACGCCGGTGCCCGCCCAGATCGCCGCCTGCGTCGATGCTCTGCGTGATGGCCCGTTTGCGATCTGGATCGGCTACGGCGCGCGCGATGCCGCTGCCGAGATCGCGACGCTGGCGCGGCGCATGGGCGCGCCGGTGATGTGTTCACCGCGCGGCAAGGGCATCTTCCCGGAAGACGATCCGCTGTTCGTCGGTGTAACCGGTCTCGCCGGGCACGCATCGGTGATGCGTTATCTGGAGGACTTCAAGCCGCGGCGCGTGTTGGTACTCGGTTCGCGACTGGGGGAGCCGACCTCGTTCTGGGATCGCCGTTTCGTCGCGCCCGAGGGGTTCGTTCACGTCGATGTCGATCCAGAGGTGCCGGGTGTCGCATACAGCACCGCGTCGACGCTGGCCGTCATCGGCGATGTCGGAGCCACATTGCGGGCGGTGCTCGGGCAACTCCAACCGATGAATGAGCGTTTCCGTAGGGCACCCCTTCATGGGGTGCCGCTGCCGGAGCTGCCGCGTCCGCGGATCGATCGGGTGCAGCTGCGCAGCGACGGCCTGGTGCGGCCCGAAGCGTTGATGGACGCGCTGCAAGACTGGGTCGTCGATCGCAGCAACGCAACCGTGCTGTCGGAGTCGGGCAACTCGTTTTTGTGGACGACGCATCGGTTGCGATTTCCGGCGCCGCATCGCTACCGCACCAGCACGGGGTTCGGATCCATGGGCCACGCCGCCGGCGGCGTCGTCGGTGCTGCATTGGCGACGAATCGTCGCGCGGTCGCAGTAGTCGGCGACGGGGCGTTGCTGATGACCAACGAGATCAATAGCGCCGTCAAATTCGGCGCGCGCGCAGTGTGGGTGGTCCTCAACGACGGCCGCTATGGCATGTGCGAGCAGGGCATGGACACGCTCGGGCTGTCGGCCGACGCCGGGATTCCGCAAGTCGACTTCGCTGCCTTCGCCCGCGCGCAGGGCGCCCGCGCGACGCGTGTCGACCACGAGGTGCAGCTTGACGCGGCCCTGGCGGAGGCCATGACAGCAGACGGGCCGTTTGTGATCGACGTGCGCATCGACCCACGGTGCAAGGCGCCGGCGTCCTTGCGCAACGCCACGCTCGCCGGCCCACGCACAGGGCCTCGCGCGCTGACGTTCCCGGTTTCGTAAAGACCCGCCCGGGCATGGAAAACAACACCTTCGCCACCACCATCTACGCCGCGACCCCGGCGGACCGCGCGTTCGCGTACTTACGTCGTTTGCAGAACCTCGACGAGTGGACCCTCGGCAGCCGCATGGTCACGCGGATAGACGAGGACACATTCATGGGCACGGCGTCTGGCTACCAGTCGATGCTGTGCTATCACGTGCGGACGCTAGCGCATCCCTGCCCTGACCCTTCGACAGGCTCAGGGTCATCCCGAGCGGAGTCGAGGGATGAGCGAAGTCGAAGGGCGCGGTTTGCGGCGATCGAGTGGCAGTGCGGCTACCGCTATCGCGAGTACTTCAAGCAATATCCCGTGTTCGTCTTTCCGTCGAAGTATGCGGATCCGCGTCGCGACGAAGACGGCAGCTACATCCACTGGGTGAGCGTGATCGATCCGGCGCGACGCACCGAGATGATCATGCAAGGCATCGCGGCGGTGCATCACTACGAAGGCCGGGGCCTCAAGGCCGCGCTCGAGCGCGGTGAGGGTCTGACACAGCCGGCGAAGGGGAGTGTGTCCGTGCTCTCGGACACGATGTGGGTTGATGCGCCGATCGAGTCGGCTCGCGAGCTGCTTGCCGATCGACACGCGCTCAACAGTTGGGCGCCGATGTTCCGCGCCGTCGACGCCGCGGCGGGTTCGTTCGTCGACGAGTACGAGCGGCGCGTCCAAGTCGAGTTTGCGGCTTGCGAGTTGGGCGACTACGTGTTGGTCGAGCAGGACTACGTCTACCCGGATCTCGGCGCCGTGCAGCGCTGCCCGATCGTCCTGGTGCCGAGCGCCCGCGCGTTCGGTCCCGAGGCGCCGGGTTTCCTGCTCCACCGGATCGCATTCGTCGCAGGCGACGGGTCGCAGACGTTCGGCCGCACCACGACACACGAGCTGACCGCAGAAAGTATGGCAATCAAGCGCATGCTCGAGGCGCGCGCGGGCAACGTGGCCAGCTTCGCGCGTGGCATGAGCTATGAGCCGGATGCCACGAGAATCGCTGTAGCGCGGAACTTTAGTTCCGCGATCGTGGCGGCGTCGCCGGATATCTTCGCTCCGGAATTCGCCGCGGACCCCTATCCCGTTTATCGCCGGATGCGCGACGAATATCCGTTGTACTTTCATGCGCCGACACGAGCGTGGATCTTGAGCCGGTATGAGGATGTTCGCCTCGCGCTGACCAACCCGTCGTTCACGACCAGGAGCTATGCCGCGCAGACCGAGCCCTTGCTCGGCAAGACGCTCATCCAACTCGATGGCCGCGAGCACGCGCTTCAGCGCGGGTTGCTGACGCCGTCGTTCAGCGCGACGAGCATTCGCGAGCGGTTTTCGGATCTGATTGGCAACACGATCGATGAGCTGATCGCCGCGGTCGCCTCGCACGGCTGCGCGGATCTCGTGAAGGATCTGGTCGTGCATCTTCCCGTTCGCATCATGGCGGGGCTGCTCGGATTGCCCGCCGCCGATCGCGATCGGTTCCGCGGGTGGTACACGGCCCTGATTCAAGGCGCGCTCAACCTCACCGGCGATCCTGCGGTCGCGGTTGCGGCTACCACTGCGCGCGACGAATTGGACGCGTACCTGCGTCCGCTCATCGCCGCTCGCCGCGAGAGGCCGGGCACCGATCTGATCTCGACCCTCGCGACCACCACGGTCGAAAGCGATCGGCTGAGCGACGAACAGATCGTCCGCTTCGCGATGCTGATGGTGTTCGCCGGAGGTGAAACCACGGAGAAGGGCCTCTCGACGACCCTGCGAAATCTGCTGGCACATCCCGACGCCCTGGCGGCGGTGCGACAGGACCGGTCGCTGCTGCCGCGCGCGATCGCCGAGTCGTTCCGCTACACCGCGCCGACGCACATGGTGCCGCGCCAGACGCGCGAAGAGATTCAGGTGTCTGGTGGGATGCTGCCGGCCGGCGCCGAAGTGATGTGCTTCCTCGGCTCGGCCAATCGCGACGAGCGCCGCTTCGCCGATCCCGATCGCTTCGATCTGCACCGCCCCGAGTCCGACCCTGAACGGGCCTTCACGGGGCAGGCCGCGCACCTCGCGTTTGGCGGAGGCCGGCACTTCTGTCTCGGCGCCGTACTGTCCCGCTTCGAAATAGAGGTCGCGGTGAATCGCATTCTTGATGCGCTGCCGGACTTGAGGCTCGCTGACGCCGCCCCGCCTCCCGATACGGGCTTGTTTCTGCGCGGCCCGGCCACGCTTCCCGTTCATTTCTCGCCACAGGGATGATCGGGGTCAGGTCAAGAAAATCACTGTTTGGGATGATTGGGGACAGGTCAAGGGTGTCGGGGCGGCTGACCTGTCACCGATCATCCCTTTGTGTGATTTTCTCGACCTGACCCCAATCATCCCTCCGCGGAACAAGCCGTAGATGTCCTACGTCTAAAAGCCGTAGTGTGACTACACCTATGGCCAAGACGCCCGACGACAAGGATGAAAAACGCTTGGAGATCCTGCAGGGCACGCTTGACATGCTCATCCTGCGGACCCTGCTGTGGGGACCCCAGCACGGCCATGGCATCGGCCAGGCCATCGCGTCGCAATCCGACGACCTGCTCAAGGTCGAAACCGGCTCGCTCTACCCGGCGTTGCACCGCATCGAAAAGCGCGGCTGGCTGAAATCCGAGTGGGGCGTAAGCGAGGCCAACCAGAAAGCAAAGTATTACCGGCTGACGGCGGCGGGGAAGGCCCAGCTGTCGCGCGAGCGGGATCGGTGGTCGCAGCTCGTGGCTGTGATGGGACGCATCATGAACCCGGCACAGGCGGGCAAGGAATAGCCGATGCGACCCGACGAGCGTGACCTCGACGAAGAGATCCGCGGCCATCTGGCGATCAGCGTCGCGCAGCGAATCGAACGCGGTGAGAATCCGGAAACCGCCCGCCTGAATGCGCTGCGCGAATTCGGCTACGTGCCGGCGATGCGCGAGTCGATGCGGCGCGTCTGGTACAGCCGCTGGTTCGACGCGACCGCCGCGCTCGGGCAGGACATCCGGGTGGCCTTCCGATCGCTCAAGCGTGCCAAGGGCCTTGCGCTCACCGTGATCGTGACGCTCGCGCTCGGCATCGGCGCCAACGCCGCGATCTTCAGCGTCGTGCGCGGTGTGTTGCTGCGCCCGCTCGCCAATCGCGACGAAGCGCGATTGATTTACATCCGGCAGAGCGCGCCGGGCATCGCTGCGGCGAACATGACGTTCTCGGTGCCGGAGGTGCGGGACTTCAAATCGCGGATCACGACGATCAGCGCGTTTGGAGATTTTTCGACCGTCGGCTTCACGATGGTCGGCGTCGGCGAGCCGCGCATCGTGCAAGCCGGCGTCGTCAGCGGCTCGTTCTTCGAAGTGATGGGTCTCCGCCCGGTGCTCGGCCGCCTGTTGAATGGCGGCGATGACGGGCTGAACGCGCCCGGCGCGGCCGTGCTCACGCATCGCTTCTGGACAAAATCACTCAACAGCGATCCGTCGGTGATCGGCAGGACCATCAACCTCGGTCCGCGCAGCGCCACGATAATCGGCGTGCTCGAGCCGTCGGTGCCGTACCCGGCCGACACCGAGATCATCGCGAACATCGTGACCAGCCCGCATCACATGGGCGCGACGATGGTCGGCATGCGGACGCACCGCATGACCGAGCTGTTCGGCCGCCTCGCGCCGGGCGCCACGCTCAAATCGGCGCGCGCAGAGCTCACCGCCGTGCACGCGTCCATGCTGAGCGAGCACCCCGAGTCGTACCCGGCGAAGGCCGACATGCAGCTCAGCGCCACGCCGCTGCGCGATCAGATCACCGCGCCGGCGCGGACGGTTCTGCTGGTGCTGCTCGCCGCCGCCGGCGTCGTGTTCATCATCGCCTGTTCGAACGTCGCCAATTTGATTCTCGCGCGATCGGTGCGCCGCGAGGGTGAGCTGTGGGTGCGCGCCGCGCTCGGTGCCGGCCCGGGTGCGTTACGCCGGACGCTGCTGGCCGAGAGCCTCGTGCTCTGCGGAGCGGGCGCGGTGTTGGGCGTGCTGCTGGCGCGTCCGTTGGTGGCGATCGTCGCCCGCTACGCGTCGCGTTTCTCGGTGCATGCGCTCGACATCACCGTGGACGGCAGCGTGCTCTGGGTGGGCGTCGCATTGGCGATGGCCGCCGCGGTGCTGCTGGCCTTCGTCCCTCGGCTGCCATCCCCGCATGCGCCGACCGGGCTGGGGCTGGCCAGCGGCGGCGTCCGGATCACGCCCGCCACCAATCGCCGCCTGCGCGTGTTCGCGACGGCGCAGATCGCGCTCTCGTTCGTGCTGCTCGCGGGCGCCGGCATGCTGGTCGCCACGCTCATCGCGCTGCAGTCGGCGAGCACCGGTCTCGAGACGCGGCGCGTGCTCGCCCTCGACGTGCCCTCAGCAACCGGCGACATGAGCGACAAGTCGATCGCCTTCTACCAGGAATTGACGCGGCGTGTCGGCGAGCTGCCCGGTGTGGACGGCGTCGCCGTCGGCAGCTTCGTGCCGTGGCGCGATGCCGGCAGCTTCGGTCCCGGCATCCCCTTCAGCGTCGAAGGCTATACACCCGAGGCCGGCGAAGATAACCCGCGTGCGCGGTTCCGGATTGTCTCGCCGGGTTTCTTCCCCGTCATGGGCTTGCCGCTCGTGGCCGGCCGTAATTTCACGACGGAGGATCGCCGCGGCAACGACCGGGTCGTGATTGTCAGCCAGAGCGTCGCGCAGCGGCTGTTCGCCAACGGCGATGCCCTCAACCGGCAGATGTCGTGGAACGACCCGTACATGGGCAACCAGCAATACCGCATCGTCGGCGTCGTGGCCGACGTGGACGACGAGAACATCGTCGCCAAGCCGGCTCTCACGGTCTATCACTCCTTTCAGCAGATCGGTGTCGGTGGCCGCGTGTTCGTGCGCACGGCGCGCGATCCGTACGCGCTGGTGATGCCGATCAGACAGATCGTCCGCGAGCTGTCGCCGAACCAGCCAGTGGAGCGGGCCGCCACGCTCGAGGACGTGCGCGCAGAAGTGCTGTCGCCGGATCGCCTCAACGCATTCGTGATTTCCGGATTCGCGGGCGTGGCGGTCCTGATCGCCGTCGTCGGCGTGGCAGGCGTGCTGGCGTTCTCGGTGAGCGCGCGCGTTCGTGAGTTCGGCGTCAGGCTCGCGATTGGCTCGACGCCGCAGAGCCTGTTGCTCGGCGTGCTGTCGGAAGGCGCCGTGATCGTGTCGATCGGGATCATCGCGGGCGCCGTCTGCGGTTATGCATTCTCGGGCGTGGCGTCGCATTATCTCGCCAGCTTCCGGCTGCCGGGCCTGCTGCCGATGCTTGGCGCGGCCGCGGTCCTGGCGAGCGCTGCTGTGCTGGCGTCGCTGATGCCTGCCGCGCGCGCCTCGCGCGTCGACGTGTTGCAGGCGCTTCGATCAGAGTAGGCGCCCGACGAAAGTCAGAACTTATGAACTCAGAAACGTCCACTTCTCGTAAGCCGCTCCGGCTCTGGCCGGGCGTAGCGATCGCGATCGTCCAGTTGGTCGTCATGTTCGGCGGCCCCGTGGTCGCGCCCGACGCGCCACTACCCGTCGGGATGCTTGGGGGAATCGTCGGCGCGCTGCTGATCTTCCTGTGGTGGCTGTTCTTCAGCCGCGCGCGCTGGTTCGAGCGCGCCGGCGCCATCATCTTGATGATCGCCGCCATCTTCGCGACGAGGGCCATCGCCCACGAATCGATGGTCGGGGCCGGCCAGGGGATGTTGATCTACATCCTGCCGATTCCGTATTACGCCCTCGTTCTCGTCGCATGGGCCCTGGCCACGCGGTCGCTTCAAGGCAGCGTCCGGGTGGCGTCGATGGCGGCCGCGATGCTGCTCGTCGCCGCGCCGTTTGCGATGATGCGAACCGATGGCGTCGGGGGCGGCGCTGTGTCGCAGTTCCACTGGCGATGGACGCCGACGGCCGAAGAACGGCTCTTGGCCGAGGCGAAGGACGAGCCGAAGCCGTTGCCGCCGCCCGCCGCAGCGGCTCCGAGTGAACCTGCCGTGGCCACAGCCGAGAGTCCCTCGACGCCGCTCGGGACAAGTGCGCCTGCAGCGCCGGCCGCCGTGCCAGCGCCCGCAACAGCGAAGACCGAAGCCCCTGTTCGCGCCGCGACGGAAACACCTGCCGGGCCTGCCATGAGCGAGCGCGCGTCCGGCGAAGCCGGACGCGCGCGAGTCGAATGGCCCGGCTTTCGCGGACCCAGGCGCGACAGCGTGATTCGCGGCGTGCGGATCAATACCGACTGGTCCGCCTCGCCGCCGGTGCAGGTGTGGCGCCGGCCGATCGGACCGGGCTGGTCATCGTTTGCGGTGAGCGGCGATCTGTTCTACACGCAGGAGCAACGCGGCGACGATGAGATCGTGTCGTGCTACCGGGTGTCGACAGGCGAGCCGGTGTGGCGGCATCGCGATCCGGTGCGGTTTTACGAGTCAAACGGCGGCGCCGGTCCGCGCGCGACTCCGACCCTCAGCGACGGCCGCGTGTATACATCGGGCGCCACCGGAATCCTGAACGCGCTCGACGCCCGTACCGGCGCGCTGTTGTGGTCGCACAACGTCGCGTCCGAGGGCAAGGTCACCACTCCGACGTGGGGCTTCTCAGCGTCACCGCTAGTGATAGACGAGGTCGTCATCGTCGCTGCTTCCGGTGTGCTGGCCGGCTACGACCGCGTTACCGGCAAGCAGCGCTGGCTCAACCCGTCAAAGGGCGGGAGCTACAGCTCGCCGCATCGCGTGACAATTGAGGGCATCGAGCAGGTCGTGTTTCTGGGTGGGCCTGGCGTGATGAGCGTTGCTCCGGCCGACGGCAAGCTGCTATGGGAGTCCAAGTGGGACGGCGGCGCCATCGTGCAGCCGGGCGTGACCGAAGACGGCGACATCCTGATCAACGCCATGAGCATGATGGGCGGAGTCGGTACCCGCCGCCTTCATGTGACTCATGCACCCGCAGGGTGGAAGGTCGAAGAGCGCTGGACCTCGAGGGGGCTGAAGCCGTACTTCAACGACTTCGTCGTTCACAAGGGCCATGCGTTCGGCTTCGACGGCAGTATCCTCTCGTGCATCAACCTCGAGGACGGCGAGCGCAGATGGAAGGGTGGCCGCTACGGCAACGGGCAGCTCGTGCTGTTGGCCGACCAGGACGTGTTGTTGGTGATTTCAGAGGAGGGCGAGCTGGCGCTGGTGAGCGCGACCGCCGACAAGTTCACCGAGCTGGCGCGGTTTCCGGTGTTCGACGCCAAGACGTGGAATCACCCGGTGTTGATCGGCGACGTGTTGCTGGTGCGCAATGGCGAGGAGATGGCGGCGTTTCGTTTGACCCTCGCCGGTGCGTCGAAGAAGGACACGCTCGAGGGAAAGTGATCAGTTCGCGGAGACACGGCGCTTCAGCTCCTCCACCCAGTTCAACACGATGTTGATCTTGGGGCGTGCCGCTTCCGCGCTTCGACCCTGGCCAGAGGCGACCCGAGCGCCACTCATGAGAAACCGCTGACCGTCAGCGGTCACGGCATAAGTGGCCCGGGGCGACCCTCCTGGATTGCCCGGTCCGCGAAAGAGCTCGGCCGGCGGCCCGACGGTCAACGCCGGCGATGTGGCGACTCGCACCACCATCATCATGTCGTCGCTCAAACGCCGATAGAACAATTCACCGCTTCGCGCCCAGGCGGGTTCTCGGGCTCCGCCGACCGACACGGGTGTCTGTGGTCCCGGGCCGGGAAAGGGCCGGATCACCAGTTCACTCTGACCAGACACCGTGTCAGCGTAGGCCACGTAGCGGCCGTCAGGAGAGAAGACCGCATCCGTTTCGTTCGCCGGGCCGGCGCGGAACGGCTGGGGGGCGTGGCTCGCTCCCTCGGCGGCGGGGATCATCAGCAGATCGCTATTGCCGTTTGGAAGATGGTGATGCGCAGCCAGCACTCGGCCATCCGGCGTGAACGAGTCCACGTGGAGTTGACCGTCCAGCTCCGTGAGCTGGGTGGCGCGATCGCTCCCGTCGAGCGGTTGGATCCAGATGTTCATCAGACCGCCCTTGCCTCGGCGCGACGATGAGTACGCCACTGCCTGTTCGCCCGGCACCCAGCTGGCATACGAGCCGGCACTGCGGTCAGAGGTCACGCGCGTTTCGCGCCCGGTGGCCAAGTCGTAGATGCGCACGTCGCCCTGCGCCACGACCAGCGCGCGCCGGTCGTCGGACGACAAACGAGGTGTACTGAACGTGCTGGGCGCGATAGCCGCAACGGGTTCGACTTTCCCGTCCCGGTTCACCCAGACAAGAGAGCTACCGGAGGCAGTCTGGCCCCCGGGCACGTAGAACAGCGCGCCGTCAAGAGACACGTCGTAGTTGGCTATTCCAATGATTCCAGATCCGACCCCACGGCGAATCCCCTCGAGGAGCGAGACCGCTCCGCCAACCACTTGCAAGCCGTTGGCGTCGAAACGGACGCCGAACAATCCATCGTTCACGGTATACAGCAGATGGCCGGTCCGGATGTATCGTGCATCGGCGCCGCCCTGTATCAGCACCTTACGTTGGCCGGACCGGAGGGACTGCACGACGACATTGGAGTCCGGCATGGACACGGCATTACCTACCGCCACGGCCCGGGAGACACTGAACAGCATGGCGTCACGATCTGGCAGCAGCTGAGGGCCGGTGAACTGTTCGCTGTCGCCTGCGGGAATGGCCACTTCCGGAGTGCCCCCCTGGGCCGCCACGCGCCAGATGCCGCCAGGGGCCGCGAAAAAGATCGTGTCGTCTGCGGTCCACGTGACGCCGTACGGGTTGGCCGTCGTCGCGATCACGACCGGTGCGCCGCCCGCGATCGCTAGACGTTTCAGCTGGCCGCCCTGAAAGTAACCCACCGATTGCCCGTCCGGTGAGAAAAACGGATTGGTGACGGGCTCCGTACTGGCCATCAGCTGTCGATCCGCAAGCTCGTCCATCGCGCGCAGATACAGGCCATCCGCGGCGTTGTAGACGAATCGCCGGCCGTCAGGCGACGCGGCGATCGGCGAACGATTACCACCCCTGAACTGGAGATCGCCGGGCAGCACGTACTCGAAACGCGTCACGGGCCGAAGTACGGATCCCTGTGTGCTCCAACCGACTACGCCCACGAGCAGGCCCGCGGCAATGGCGGCCACGGTTGACGGAAGCACTCGACGCCAAAGCGGCGGCGTCGTGAGAGGCGTCACGACCGTCGGCGAGAGGGTGGCCGCCTCGAACGCCCCCTCCATCGCGAGACGCACGTCGCCGATATCGCGCAATCGTTGCCGCGGATCCTTGTGCAGGCATCGCCCCAGGCAAGCGCGGATTGACGCTGGCAGATCTGGCGGTAAGGCGTTCAGATCCGGATCCGATTTCATCACCGCCGCCAGCGTGAGCGACACGTCCTCGCCATCGAACGCGCGCCTGCCGGTCAGCATTTCGTACAGCACGGCGCCGAAGGCCCAGATGTCCGTGCGCTTGTCCACGGTCCGGCCGCGCGCCTGCTCCGGTGACATGTAGGCCGCCGTGCCAAGGATGATCCCCATGCCGGTCATCGCGGGCGTAGTGATGGTGGGGGACTGGCTGAGTCCGTCCGCAATCCGTGCGGCGGAGCCGGAAGGCTCGGTGAGCTTCGCCAATCCAAAGTCCAACACTTTCACGGTCCCGTCGGGCCTGACCTTGATGTTCGCGGGCTTCAGATCGCGGTGGATGATGCCTTGTTCGTGCGCCGCTTCAAGGGCCTCGGCGATTTGCTTCGCGATGGGGAGAGCCTCGGCCACCGGGAGCCCGTGCTCGGCTGAGCCTATAGCGAGTCGCCGGCCATCGATCATCTCCGCAAGCGTCGGACCCTCCACGAGCTCCATCACGAGGGCCTTCATGCCCGCCTGCCCTGAGCCTGCCTGCCCTGAGCCTGTCGAAGGGTCTGTCTCTTCGAGGCCGTAGATGGCGGCGATGTGGGGGTGATTCAGCGCGGCCAGCACTTCGGCTTCGCGCTGAAAGCGCGCGAGCCGTTCGGGGTCTCCCGCGAGCGTCGTGGGCAGGACCTTGATCGCGACCTGCCGTTTCAGCTTCGTGTCGGTCGCGCGGTAGACCCATGCCGCCTGCGCCGAGGGCCGAGACGATCTCGTACGAGCCGAGGCGCGCACCGGGGAGGAGAGCCATCAGGTGTGGGGATTATACGGCCGACGGGCGTCTAGAATCGGTGCGTGTAGACCACCTTGGCCGCGCCACGGCGGTCGAGCGTCCGAAAACGGCCGACGCGCTCGTCGTCGAGCCAGTTGTGCGTATACACGACGAACACGTCGTTGCCGGGCCTCAACGTCCAGCGGAACCGCGCCTGCCAGCCGAGAATCTTCGAGACCGTATCGAATTGCACATTCGAGACGACGAACATCCACGGATTGAACTGCGTGTCGCTGATGACGCGGTAAATCCTCGTGTTGAACGATCCCTCATCCAGGTCGACGTCGTTCCATTCCCCTTCGAGCTGGACGCGCACGCCGCGACGCGGGCGCACTCCGATGTTCATCGTGACCTCGCGTCGCGTTCCGGAATAGAAACCGCCCCACTCGTATCCGCCACGAACGGAGATCGGGCGCCGGTTCGCCGTGTTGAATCCGAGGCGGTAACGGCGGAAGTCGTACTCGGCGCCGGCGGGAAGCACGATGCCATCGGCAATATCAAAGTCTTCTTCGAGTCGTTCGTACTGCGGCTGGATGTTGAAGCCGATGCCGTCCTGCGAGTGGGTCTCGACGCGGACGACCTGCCAATCGAGGTCGCGCGTGAGCCAGCGGTTCCGCTCATCCACCAGCAGGTTGGTGTCGAGCGTGAAGTCGAACCGTCGAATCCAGGGATGGTTGCGCGGCCGCGGCTGGAACGCGAGGCGCGGATTGAGATTCTTGTAGCCGGTGCGGCTGACGAAGCCGAGCGCGGGACTGTGATTGGCCTCGACCGCTTCGTAGGACAGACTCCCGGACCACGGTTCGTTGGGAAAGCCGATGCGCGTGCCGTACGACAGGTTGTCGCCTGCGCCCACCCGATCCGTGGTCCACAGAAAAAAGCCATCGAGCTCCAGGTTCTGCCGCTCGCGAAAGCGTGATGTCGCCAGACGGAAGTCGAGTCCCGCCGTGTTGAGCAACGGCGTGTCGCCCGCGCGGGTGTGACGTCCGGTGTAGATCGCGGCCGCATACGACTGCGCCCAGAATCGGCGCTTGACCCGCAACACCGCGGCGTCTTCGCCGAGCGACGTGTCGGTGTCCCGTGTGCGAACGTAGAGCAGGCCCACGTCCTGCCGGCCGAGCTGGCCGGTCAGCTTGGCGCCGACATCGATCGGCTGCGGTTGTCCGTCTTGATCGAGTCCGATGCGTCGGCTGAAGAACGGTCGCACGGGCGAGGCGGCGAATCCCCCGCCCCCGCCACCCCCGCCCCCTCCAGCGCCGCCCCCGCCGGGGCCGCCGCTGCCGCGATAGAAGTCGAAGAAGGTCGCGCCGTCGAGAAAGAAGGTGCGCTTCTCGGGAAAGAACAACGGGAACCGCGTCAGGTTGACGAGTCGTTGATCGACTTCCGTCTCCGCGAAGTCCGTGTTGAGCGTCACCACGCCGCGCAAGCTCGGCGTGAGGTTGTAAAAGAGATCGACACCGGCGTCGCCGTCCTTGTCGATCGGCAGCGGCGTATCGCGGCCAGGCGAGTCGGCGACCTTGAAGGCGCCATACGGGCGCAACTCGAGCCCGCGTCCCTGACTGACGTCATGAATGCCCACGAGCAGGCCCGCATTCGACATGCGCCGCAGACCCTGATTCCGCAAGTATCCGGTCCACAGGTTCTCTTCGTTCTTGCGGCGGATGGTCCGTTGGAAATTGATGCCCCACGCGGGGGCGTCCGGATCGAAGTTCAGCGTACTGAACGGAATCTCGATCTCGATCGTCCATCCGATCTCACTTCGCCGCACCCGCGCGTTCCACAGCCCGTCCCAATTGCGGTTGTCGCCCGAGGCGCCCATCACCGAGTCGGCCATCAGACCCGACGGATTCATCTCGAAGAAGTAACCGGATTGCTGATCGAGAAAGGTATCCATGGTCCACATGAAGCGGTCGTCGGCGCCGAGGAACTCGTCCCGCTTCATCGTGTTGCCGAGGAGCGCGTCGGGCTCGGAGTCGAAGCACGTCACGCCCATGAACAGCGCGGTCCGGTTGAACAGGATCCGCACTTCGGTGCCTTCCGTGGGGGTGCCGCCAAGAACCGGATCTTGCTGGATGAAGTCGGCGGCTGGCGTCGCGCGCCGCCAGGCGGCTTCGTCGAGCACGCCGTCGAGGACGATGGCCTCGGCGTCCGGCAAGCGCTGCGCGGTCATGACGCGCCGCCCGGAATTCAGCAGCGCTGACCGTGACCGATCGCGCACGTCAACCGGGGTTTGCTGCGCCTCGCCTGGCGCCTGAAGGGCTGCGGTTTGTGCACTGAGGGGACTCGCGATGAAGAGAAAGCCGGCCAGCGGCGCGAATCGTAACGACATCCTTCTGATTACTTCACTGAAGCGTCATACGCTTACCGCCGACATTCCTGCCCTTCGCCCCGGATCCTCGCCATTGCCGCGTGGATGCTAAGATCGCCCCGTGGATTCGCTCCAGGATCTGACGTCCGCGCTCGCCGCCGACCCCGACGTGCAACTGGCCGTGGTCTTCGGGTCCGCGGCGAAAGGCACGCTGCATCGGCGCAGCGATCTGGACCTTGCGGTGATGGGCGTGCCCTCGACAACGCGGTTGGCGGGGCTCGCGGTGACGCTCGCGCGGATCGCCGGGCGCGAGGTGGACCTCATTCCGCTCGAGACAGCGCCGCCCCTGCTCCGCTTCGAGATCGCTCGGGATGGCGCCGTGCTGATTGAACGCCATCCCCACCTGTGGTCCGATTTCCAGGTGCGGGCCATGGTGGATTGGTGGGAGTGGGCGCCCCTGGCCCGCCGGTTCGCGTCAGCGGCCATGGCCCGGCTCCAATCGCAGGCTGGTCATGGTCCGGCGTGAAGTGGCCAGCGCCCGGATCGCCCGGGCCACGGCATGGTTGCAAGACGCCGAAGCCGTTTTCAGTCGCGATGCCGCCGCGTTTCTCGCGGCGACAAAGGACCGTGACCTCGCGATCTTTTACCTCTTTCTGGCTCTCCAGGAGAGCATCGATCTGGCAGCCCATTGGGTGGCGGACGCCGGTTGGGGCGCTCCAGACGATGCGGGATCGACATTCGACGTGCTGGCCGACCGCGGAGCGATTGAACGATCGCTGGCGGATCGACTGCGCGAAGGCGTTGGCCTCAGGAACCGGATTGCGCACGGCTACGCGCTGCTGGACTACGGCCGGGTTCAACCCGAAGCGATGCGCGGGATCCCGGCGGTGCGGGCGTTTCTCGACGCCGTAGGCCGGGAAGCCGGGCTGTAGACGATCGGCACGGTCGACCGTTGAGCGCCGGTCACGCGGGCGACGCGCGCGTCGCGGACGGGCGTGTCGACGCCTACGATCGCCAGCTTGTGCGCAAGATCCTGTCCGGTATCGCGCGGGCCGGCGGGCGTTCGCCAGGCCACGTTCGGGCTCGCCCGCTGTGCGGACCGCAACGTTACTTCGGCGTCTTCTTCGTCGCCGCCTCGGTGGCGTACTTCTCCTCCGCGCGGTGGCCGCGCAGGATGCCTTCGAGCCCGTAGTTGGCTTCGTGGCACGCGTATTCGTAAATCTCGCCGTCGCTCCGCCGCACCGGCAACTCGATGGTCCACGGACGCGTGAAGGTGGAGGGGTCGTGCACGGTCACCATGTAGGTCAGGATGTCCGGCGCCGTGCGCGTGAAGCGCTCCACGAGCCGCAGGTTCTCACCCGATCCGCGGTAACTGGTCTTGTCGGTGAAATTCGTGGTCTCGACGACGAGCGTGTCGCCTTCCCAGCGTCCGACCGAATCGCCCATCCAGTAACGGAGATGGGCCGGTTGGTGCGGGCGGTTGTCGATCGGAATGACGCGCGCGTCGTGGATCATCTCCGCGAGGATCACGACGTGATCCCTGGTCTGCATAATTTGATAGTTATTGTTGTAGACCTGCGGCAGCATTGCCGTTGGCAGACCGCGCGTGATGCATCGCTCCCACAAGTTCCGATCTTCGGGGTGGTCCGCGGGCCCGCGTGTCTTGCGCACTTCCGCGAGCGCGGCCTGCCGCTTGTCCGCTTCGGGTGTCAGCGGCGGGATCCGGCCCTCGGGCGGATCGACGATGAGCGAGGTGCGCCGGGTTGGCACCACGCGCGTGCCGCTATCCCACCAGAAGTCGTTGTAGGCGCGAGCGACGTCGGTGGCCGCATTGTCGGCGCGCTGATCGCGGTTGGTCCGCTCGACGATTTGGCGTTCGTAATCCGCCGCTTCCTTCTCGGTAAAAAATGCTTTTCCGGCCAGATCGGCCGGGCGCTCGAGCGGGGTGATCGTGGCGGTGGACCACGTCCCCTGGAGGTCGGCGTGGCCCCACGAGGTGCGCGGCACCTGCCACGTCTGGCCGGCCACGCGCGGCTGCAACGCCAGGGTGAACGCGATTACAAGAACCAGCACGCACGGGCGAACGAGGCGAGCCATGGGCACCTCCGGAACGCGACGTTATCATGGCTTCGGGTCTAACGGGCGATCAGCGACGAGTTCAATCTGCACGGGATCGTGTGTCATCGAACAAGTCCTTCCCTAGTGTGCCAAGTTGTGCGATATGTTCTCCGCCATGACCCTTGATCGAGCGGCGGACGATCCGAGCGTGGCAGAAGCCCGCAAGTGGCTGCGCGGCAACCGGAACCCGAGCGCCTTTGCGAGCAATCGGTTCGCAACCACGGCGAACGCGCTCGCTTTTGTGGACGCGCTCTATGCCGCCGGCGCGGCCAAGGTGATGGCCGAGAACATCAACGACACCGACGGTGAGGGCGGCGCTTACGCCGATTCGATGCTGGTGTATTTGCCGTCAGACCCGGCGAAGCGCGCCGCCGTGTTTCAGGTCATCAACGAGATCGGCCGGCCAGACACCGACGGTGGTCCCATCATGGATAATGGTAGCGAAACAGCGGGTCTGTGGTGGGATTGACTGACCTCTATTCGGCCTGGCCAATCAGCGGGTTCCGTACCGTGAGTTTCGTGAACCGCGAGAAGTCGCGATCGGCGGACCAGAGTTCGGACACGCGATGATGCGCACATAGTGCCGCGACGCGGGCGTCGTGGACGTGTCCGCCGACACTTTTTGCCGCTGACACAGTACTAGCCAGCGTTTCCCAATACCCCGCGCCTTCGGCGAGCATGACATGCGTCGGTGACGCGAGCCATGCCTCGACCTGCGCGATCGCAGCAACCAGTGGCGTCGGCGGCGCGTAGATTCGTGGATGCGTAACGATCGCGAGGAACTCATGCAGACACGGCCAGGGGATGGCCCATGGCGCCGTCCCTTCCGCCAGCAACCGCACCGCGCCTTCGGCCGCCTCATGCCACTGCGAATCCTTGCGGTGTGCGTACACCAGGATGTTGGTGTCGACGGCGATCACGCGCCTCGCCCCTCGTAGATTTCGTCACGCAGATCCACCCACCGGCCTTCTTCGACGCCCGGCTGCAGGCCGCGGCCCTTGAAGCCCGCGTCTTTCAGCCGGAATCGTTTTCGCGATTCCCTCGCCGACAGGACAGCGCGCAGCCCTTCCTCGACCAACAGCCGCAGCGTCACGCCCTCGCGCTGCGCCAGCCGCTTGACGCTCTCCAGCAGAGACGGCGCGATCTCAATCGTCGTCTTCATATGGGTAACCATATCAGATAAGATGGGTACCCGTCCATAAGGCACACGAGTCCCCGCGTTCGCCGCAGATCGGGTCCCGCGCCGTAGTGACAGGCGACAGCCTTCCCGCCCTACCGTCGCGTGCCCTTCCGCGCCTTCTCAGCCGTCAAGCGCCACGATACCGACAGCAGGTCCCGCAGCGCGTCACGATCGATCCGCGACAGGCGCACCAGCACCAGTGGATAGCGCCGGTAGTAATCCGTCAGGTAATAGGTCTCGGGCGCATCCTCGAGGAGAAGCGCGCGTTCGTCCACGTCGGCCCTGACCACGAGCGTGTCTGGTTCCGCGGAGGGGTGAGTGGCGACGCCGGCCATGAAACTGCCGCCGCGCTTCAGCATCGGCGAGCCGTCGTATTTCGTCACGGCCTCAACGTCTGGAAGCGCAAGGCCCACGGTCCTGACGATTTCGAAGCCGTGAGCCGGAGCCTGCTGTGCTGCCGATCGTTTCATCGAAGCGCAGTATTACCGATTACATTGCCGCCTAGCATCACCGTGGACACGCGCCGCGTGTTGGTGATGTCGTCGAGCGGATTTGCGTCCAGCAACACGATGTCGGCCACCCGGCCGCGTTCGATCGTGCCGAAGTCGCGGAGTCGTCTCATGAACTCCGCCGGGCTCCTCGTGGCTGCCTGCAACGCCTGCATCGGCGTAAGGCCTGCCTTGACTAGCAGCACCAGTTCGTCGTGAAGCGCCGCGCCGGCCTGTGACATCGGCCCATCGGTGCCGGCCATGATCCGCACACCTGCGCGTGCCATCGCGCCCACCACATCCAACTGTTTCTGTTGGATTCTTTCGCCGTATTCGAGGTCTTCAGCCGTGAGGCCCTTCTGACGCCAGAGGCCGCGCAGGGCCACCAAGGTGGGTACCTGCCAGGTTCTGTTCCGCCGGAATCGATCGAATAGGGCGCGCGCCTTGATGTCGCTAAACGATCCGAGAATGGCTTTCGTGACGTTCGCGCGCATCTGCTCCGGCTCAGGATCCTGCCCGCGCATGGCCGCCTCGAACCCACGCTCGTACATCCCGGCCAATTGTTGTCGCTGTTCGGCTTCTCGATCTGAGCATCCGAGCAATACCGCATGATGCGGTCCGCCGAGATGTTCGACGCTACGTTGACCGGCTTCGGATGCTTCGCGCGCTGTGATTGATGGCGGAATGTGGCCGGCAAAGGGGATGTGCTGTCGCCGCGCATTCACCGCGACCGCGAGATAGACGGTTCGTGATGCGGACCCCTCGACCTCGATGAAGTCGGCGCCCGCCGTTTTCAGTGACGACACCGCGTCACTCGCCTCGTCCGAGCTCGTCACCACGCGCAGCATCTTTGAGCCCGTCATGTCCGGAGGCATTGCGCGCACCAGCAGCGGTCCAGGGGTTGTGATGTGCGGACCCGTCAACACGCGACTCGCCGTTTCGGTACGCAGGCGAAGGACATCGTCGAGCGGCGCGCCCATGTCGCGAACACCTGTCACGCCGGCGGCGAGCAGCGCAGGAAAGGCGGCCTTGGAATGTTCGTAGTTCAGCGCGTGGACGTGCATGTTCCACAAGCCGGGAATTGCGAACTTGCCGGTGCCGTCGAGGATCTGAGCGCCGGCTCTCGGCTTGAGGGTGCCGGTCCTTCCAAGATCGACGATGCGACCGTTGGCGATGATGACCGTCATGTGCGGCTGTGCGGGGCGGCCCGTGCCGTCGATCACAGTCACGTCTGTGATCGCGATTGGCGAGGTCTGGCTCTGGGCGGCTACGGGCGAGGCCGACACGGCGACGGAAAGAACGAGCGCTCGAAGCGTGGGTAGCCTCATCCGTGATTAGACGGGCGGCGATCGCCTTTTGTTTCAGCGAGTTGGCGCGCGCTCGAAGCTGGGCTCGAGACACTGATCCAAGGTCGAGTTAATGGGGTACCCGCGCAGTCGTGGTCAGTTGATAATCAACGGACCATGCCCACCCAACGTTTCCTCATTACCGGCGGCAGCCAGGGCATCGGCGCCGCTATCGTCACGCACGCCCGCAAGGCCGGGCATCAGGTCGTCTTCACCGGCCGCAAAGAAGCGCAGATCAAGAGAGTCGCCGCCGATACCGGCGCGCATGGCATCACCGCCGACGTCGCGGTTGATGCCGACAACGCGCGCACGGTCGATGCATGTGTCAAGCACATGGGCGGCGTCGACGTGCTGATCAACAACGCCGGCGTCGGCTATTCCGCCGACATGGGCGCGCTCGATGTCAACGCGATGCGAGCGCTCTTTGCCACCAATGTCTTCGGCGGGGTCGACCTCACCAACCGCATCGTGCCCCTGATGAAAGCGCAGGGCCACGGCGACATCGTCAACCTGGCGTCGACGTCAGGAATGAAAGGCGCGAAGGGCGGGACGGCTTACGCCGGCAGCAAGTGGGCGGTGCGCGGCATTACCCAGTGCTGGCAGGCGGAGCTGCGGCCGCATGGCATCCGCGTGATCTGCATCTGCCCGTCGGAGGTCCAGACCAATTGGATGGGGAAGACCGGCCGCAATAATCCGAACAAGCTCTACGCCGACGACATCGCCGCGACGATTCTCGCCGGGCTCGACATGCCGCGCCGGGTGTTGTGGCCTGAGCTTGCCGTCTTTGCGAACAACCCGTGGAAGGAAGACTAGCGGCCCGACAGCCGGCGTCCCGCCGCGATCGCGTCGAACCCCGCGCTGTTGCGTGCCTGCATCGTGAACACGCTGAAGCCCTGCGCCATGAGCTGCTCGATTTCCGCGGCATTGTTCGCCGGGTAGCTGCACGCCACCTTGAACTCCTTGCACGCGGAAAGAATGCTGGCCACGCCGGCATCGAAGCCGGCGTGATCGCGAAGCCGCTGGCCATCCGCGCCGGCCGATGAGAACACGCCGCCAAGCGTTCCGGCGCCCACCGTGACGACGGTCACGCCCGGGACCGCCGCGATCTCGCACACGTTCGCGATGCCCTTCTGGCTTTCGACGATGGCCCAGAGCACGAGCTCGCCGTTCTTGTTGAGCGGCCACGGGTCTGCCTTTTTCCGATACTGCGTCTCGCTCAAGCCCCAGTAGGCGGCTGCCAGTCCAACGCCTTCGTCGTGGCGGGTTCCGCCCTTGGACTTGAAGCGCATCGCCGCGAGCGCGGTGCGGACCTCGTCCGCGCTCTCCACTTCCTGCATGATGATGCCGGCATGTCCGGCGTTCAGTTGTTCGACGATGCGCGCGGTGGCGGCCGCGGGATCGGTGTGGACGATCGGGATCTTCGAGATGAACGCGTGAGACGACATCGAGCCGCCTGCCGCCAGCATCGCCGCCATGTAGCCAAGGAACCTCTCGCCGTTCGCGGACGAGTAGTTGTCGTACGCGAAATCGCTGAACTTGTACGCCACGGTCTCGCGCGCCGCATCCATCAGCGACGGCAGGGGAGGCGCGGGGGCGGGCGTGAGGTTGCCGTCAGGCGCGGTTGCCCGGCCGCGGCCGCCGACGACGATCGCCGGGTGAGTGATGCCGAACACCGGCAGCCCTTTCTCGTGAAGGGCGATCATCGGGTTGAGTCTCCGCATGCTCTGAGCCTGGCCGGCGGAAGCGGCGAGAACGGACAGGCCCAGCACCAAAGCCATGTATCGGAAACGCATTGCACTTCTCCCCGTGGTTCATTGCTGCACGACGCTTTTCAACTCCTCGAGCCAGTTCAGCACAACCGTCACCGGGCGGGCGGTGGTCGTCGCGAGCATATTCTCAATCATGAGGAAGCGCCCGTCACGGCCTACACTATAACCACCAGCGGACCGGGCCTGGAACAACATGCGCGGCTGTCCCGCCGAGAATTTTGGCGATGGGCTGATCGCCACGCTCATCACCGCCGCGCCGCTACGGAAGAACAGCTCTCGCCCGTCGCGTGCCCACGCTGGCAGGCTCCCGCCATCTGCAGACATTCGCGATTTGCCCCCTGGCCCGGGGTATGGCTGTAGATATACTTCCGACCGACCAGTATCGTTCGACACATATGCCAGCCAACGGCCGTCCGGCGACATCGCGGGCGTCGATTCATTGAACGAGGTTTGCAACAGTGGTTTCGGCACGCGCTGGCCTTCCAGTTGCACGATCCAGAGATCTCGTCCCGTGCCGGGACTCGCCGCGTCAAAGATGACGGCCTGCCCATCGGGTAACCACGAGCTGCCGCCAACCTGTGCCGTGAACTGACCAAGGGGGAACACTGGTTCCTGGCCACCTTGATTGTCGACGCTTTGCGAAAACAAGCTACGCATGCCCCCTCGCGCGGACGTGAATCCGACGCGGGCCCCGTCCGGCGTCCAGGTCGGGCTGTTGTTGCTCCACTCCAGCGTGAGGCGTGTCATCGCGCTTCGATCCAGGTCGAGGATCCAGATATTGGCGTTGGCCCCATCAATGTCGATCGCCGCTCGACTGCCGTCGGGCGACAATGTTAAGGACTGGTATGCGGCCTGGGGCACGGCCAGTGGGCTGGTTTTCCCCGATCGTTCGACCCAGGAGAGCCCAGCCATGCGGCTTTCGGATTTTCCTGCGACGTACAAGAGTGTGCCGTTCGAGGAGAGGGCATACTGCGCGGCGCCGCTCAGTGGATAGGTCACGATGCCGTTCAGCACCGGCCTCGGAACGCCGTTGACTTTTTGTTGCGTGACATCGAACGGGACCGCCAGCAGCGTTCCTGCCTGCGCATAGAGCAGCTCACCACTCGCAGCGTAGGTTGCGAAGCTACCGCCGCGCAGGACCTCGTGCTGTTCTCCAGTCAGCAGCGACCGCACGACGATTCGCGCATCGTCGAACGACAGGATGTCGGACATGGCGACGGTGAACATGACGGCGTCCCCGCCGGGCAGCAGTTCCGGCCACCGGTAGCTACGCTCGCCCTTGGTGGAATCAGGTTGAGCCAGCAGGCGCGGAGTTCCGCCGGCGGCAGGCACCTGCCATAGCCCCGCATCGGTGGCGGGCGAATAGATGATGGTGTCGTCGGGAGCCCATGTGGCGCCTCGGGCATTCGCCGCGTTGGCCAGGACGAGTGGTGCGCCCCCGCCGAGAGCGAGGACGAGGATCCGGCCGTCCGCGAAGAAGCCAATCCGCTGCCCATCCGGGGAAAAAAACGGACTCAATGCGTTTTCGGTCCCGGCGATCGGCGTGGCTTCGACCGATCGCATGTCCCGGAGATACAACTGTGGCGACCCAGCGGTTATCGCGGCATAAACGATTCGCCTTCCGTCGGGCGAAATCGCAAACGATCGCTCCGAACCAGCCGTCCACGCGGGCACCTGCTCCGACAGAAGCAGATGGATCGGCGGCTCGACTGGCGCGGTGGTTGCCGGCACTGCTCGAAGCAGGTAGGCGATCGATATGGC
Source organism: Acidobacteriota bacterium (assembly GCA_030650395.1). Lineage (GTDB taxonomy): Bacteria > Acidobacteriota > Vicinamibacteria > Vicinamibacterales > UBA2999 > 12-FULL-67-14b. Next base: position 55,608 of record JAUSDY010000119.1, read on the forward strand.
GAGGCCGATGCCGAGGGTTGCGGCGACGGCCCACGGTAGCAGGGTGCTCCGACTGGTCACGTTCGACGGGTTCGTCTCGTTCGAGGGGCTGAGGGCATCGTCGATTTCAATGCGCACGGCCGCTGCCGAATCGAGTCGCCGCCTGGGATCCTTTTCGAGACTGCGCCGCAGGAGGCGGCGAATGCCCGGCGGAACCGAGCCAGGCAACGCGTGCCAATCGGGGTCGTTGGTGACCACCGCGACGATCGTGTCGGTCGCATTGTCGCCCACGAACATGCGCTTGCCCGTCAGCATCTCGAACAGCACGCACCCCAGCGACCAGATATCGGACCGCTTATCGACAGCCTTGCCGCGCGCCTGTTCGGGTGACATGTACGCGGCCGTGCCGAGAATGATGCCGGCCTCGGTGGCGTGGATCGACAGCGTCGGTGAGTTCATCGCGTCCGCCGTCGCGCTCGCGCCTGCCGGCGCGAGCGCTTTGGCGAGACCGAAGTCGAGCACTTTCACGGCGCCGTCGGCGCGGACCTTGATGTTGGCGGGCTTCAGATCGCGATGAATGATGCCGTGATCGTGCGCCGCTTCGAGAGCCTCTGCGATCTGCCGCGCGATTGGGAGCGCCTCATCTAGGGGAATCGGACCGCGCGCAATCCGTTGCGCGAGATCCTCGCCTTCGACGAGCTCGAGCACGAGCGCCGTGACGCCGCCAGATTCCTCGAGCCCGTGAATGTGCGCGATGTTCGAGTGATTGAGAGAGGCGAGCACCTGCGCCTCGCGGCTGAAGCGCGCAAGGCGATCGGGATCGTTTGCGACAGCTGGCAGGAGAACCTTAATCGCCACGTCCCGATTCAGCTTCGCATCGCGCGCGCGATAGACCTCGCCCATGCCGCCAACGCCCAGCGACGAGAGGATTTCATATGGGCCTACGCGGGTGCCGGGGGATAAAGCGATGCAGGGAGTATAAGTGGGAACGGCAACTGTTCAATTCAGCACACGTCCCGGCGGTTCTGAGCAGTAGACTCGCCGGATGCAAATCGTTGAACGCACCGCCGGTGGCATCACCATTCTGGATCTTCAAGGCAAGCTGACCATCGGCAGCGGCGCCGAGCTGCTGCGAGACAAGGTCGCGAGCATCGTGTTTCAAGGCCAGACGAAAGTGCTGCTGAATCTGGCCGGCGTGCCCTACATGGACAGCGGCGGTCTGGGCGAGTTGGTGCGGTGTTCGATGGCGGCCCGGCGCGCCAACGGCGCGGTCAAGCTGGTGTGCCTGACGAGCCGGATCACCGACCTGCTCACGATCACCAAGCTGCTGACCGTGTTCGAGACGTTCGACACCGAACAAGAGGCGCTCGGCAGTTTCGGCGCCGTGGCGTCCGTTACTCCCGCCTGAGTTGTTCCGCCGGGATGATCAGCGAACCCGTGGTTCGCGTCGGTACGTCACGCACGACGACGTGCAGTCGATAGGCGTTGTCGCGCAGCTCGATCTGTTTCGTGAGGGTGAATCCCTCCTGCAGCATCTGAGCGTGCTTCTCGTCGGTGGCGCTGAGGTTGATCGTCGTGTCCATGGTCTTGAACGATCGTCCGTCAGGCAAGGTCTGTGCGATGAGCACGTCGATCATCCCTTCCCACATCGCGGCGCGTTTTTCCCACGTCACCGATGCCGCGTCCACTTGAACGACGAGGGTCGTCTCTCCCTTCGGCGCGCCGTCAGGCCGATCCACCCGCGCGCTGAGGCTGATGCCGGTGGCTTCGAGCGGGCTGCGCATCGCGTCGCCGAGCGCGTCGGCCCTGCCGCTGGCGCTTTCCCGCGGGAGCGGCGGAAGCGCGAGGTATTTCTTGCGGTGGCGGACTTCCAGGCCGCTGCGATTGACCTTGACGTTGATCTCCTGGAACCTGCCGTCCCACTTCGCGAGCGACGGGTAATAGCCCAGCACATAGCTCATGCGCGAGTCGTCTATCGCGCGGCGAACGGCGTCGCCGATGGCGTTGGTGTTGAAGAAGGCGCGGCCGCCGGTGGTCTCCGCGATCTCCTGCATGGTGTCGATGTTCAGCCGGGTGTTGCCCAACGTGGCGAACACCGGCGTCCGGGAGTCCTGCGTGCTGGTGAACGCGCCGATGAGGCCCCGTGCATCGACGGGGTAGACCGCGACGTTGGCATTGTTGATGGCCCGTGTCGCACGGCTGATCTCGCGAGTCTGTGCTTGTGGGCCGGTCAGCGGTTCGTTAATCACGAGCGGGAAACCGGACGAGACCCAAATCAAGTTCTTGCGGCCGCGAATCGCGGCCAGGTGATTGGCCAGCGCCTCGAGCGCGTCGCTCGTCAACTCGGCCCGTCGTTTCAGGTATTGGTTCGACACCGCCTGCATCGCACCTTGGCAAGAAACGCCAGAATCTGATCGCGCGCCCGCTTCTGATCCTCGAAGCTGGTGTTCAGGCGATCGAACAGGATGACGGTGACGCCGCCACCGGCGCGGCCATCGAGGCGGTTGCTGAACTCGTTGGGAGCAAGCGGCGGGAGAGTGGCTGGCGCGACGCGATCGGTTTCGATCGAGAACACCTGGATCGGCTGCTCCTTGCCGTTTTCGAACAACTTGAAATCCGCCGCCTTGAGATCACTTACTGGTTGACCGTTCTTGCGATCAGGGCGATGAGGCCCGTGAGAACGACGCGCCGCGAACATTGTCCGGTCGTGAGGATCATGGTTTTGTCTTGGCGGCCACTATCGCTGGCCAGTTGAGCAACACGTTGAGTGATGGATCGTTCCGCCGCACGACTGCGCTGACGATGAAGCGCTGGCCGTCGGCTGTGACGTCGTACGGAGGAATCTGCGCAGGGTTGCCGATCTGTGAGGTGAAAACGTGAAACAGCGGCGTCGGTAAGCCAAACTCGAGCGGCTGTGCGGAGCGCACGGGCACGACCGTCATTGTCCCATCCGGAGCCAGGTAGAACAATTCCTTGCCGTCACGCCGCCACCGCGCGGAACCGCCGCCATTTGACGACACCTGGATCGGCGCGCCGGGCTCCGGAAAACTCTGAACGTAGATTTCAAACTTGCCCGACACGTCCGAGGTGTATGCGAGCCATCGATCGTCTGGCGACAATACGCCTTGAACCTCGATACCGTTCGTCTGGACATAGGCGCGCGCTTTTCGATCGCCGGTCAGAACCATCACCCAGATGTCCGATCCATCGCTTTCTTCACCTTCGTAGATCAGGTACCGGCCGTCGGCCGATACGTCGGTGGGGTGCGCATGTTCCCCGTCCGGTTCGCGCACCGCGGTTTCCTTGCCGGCGACGCCAATCGGTGTTTCGAAGATCACGTCCTTGCCGTTGTGAAACCCGGACCGATGGATCATCAGCCGCTGACCGTCGGGCAGCCAGGTTGGGGCATTACCGCCGCCCGACGTGAGTCGCGACAGGACGCCGCGTGCGAGGTCGAGGATCCGGACATCTCCGCGCAGTTGCATCGCCAGGCGGCGGCCGTCCGGAGAAAAGTTGGGCCGGGTTGCGCCGGCGGCGAGATCGATCCGATCCAGCACACGGCCGGCGCGATCCATCCATTGCAGCTGGGCGAAATCTAATTGTCCGGCCGCGTCGACCGAGAGGTAGGCCAGCGCTCCGGTGGCGGAAACGCCAAACGTCGGCGCCACGTTTTCCGCCAGCGGCAACGGCTCGGCCGCTAGTGTAACGGTCGACAAATCGAAGCGTTGGGCATAGAGGACGCGATCGCGCACGAACAACAAATGGCCCAGCGCGTAGCGAGCCGGCGTCGAGAAGGGTAACAGCCGCGTGCGGGTGTCGCTGTCCAGCGCTGCGACGAATGTGCCGGTCGTCGCCGGATCGCCGCTTTGCACCGCGTCGAGGTATTGATGACCGTTTGGGAGGAACTCCGACGATTGGTGACGCTCGCCCGTCAAGCGCGGCACCACTCTCGCGGGCACACCACCGCTGGCTGGCACGCGCCAGAACCCCTGGGTGTCCGTATACAGGATGGTCCCGTCGGCCCCCCAGGCGAGCGAGTTGCCTTGGATGCGGCCACTGGGATGTCCGCCGACGCCGGTGGTCACGACGTCCGGGGCCCCACCCGCAAGCGCGACCTTCTTGATTCTCCCATCGGCCGTGAACGCGAGTAGCCGCCCGTCAGGTGACCAGCACAGCGCGGCGGCGCCGTCGGTGCCGGGGAGCGAATGCGCATCGAGCGCGTCGAGCGCCCTGATCCAGATTCGTTTGGCGCCTTCGCCACTGCCGACAAACGCGATGGTGAGTCCGTCGGGCGAGAGCGCCACGTCGCCCTCCAGTCGCGACACGATCACGTGGTCGGTGTCGTGAATCGCAAAGCGCACTAGCTTGCCAGGCGCCGAAGACAGATTCTTCGTAACCAGCCAAACCACTCCGCCGGCGAGCAACGCGCCAACAACGAACGACGCGGCGACAGCCCACCGTCGTGTTTTCGGGTTCGACAGGTTCGACTGGTTCGACAGGTTCGACGGGTTCAGCGCATCGTCAATCTCGAGACGCGCGTCCGCCGCGGATTCGCAACGGCGCTTGCGATCCTTCTCAAGGCACCGCCGCAGCAGACGCCGGATTGGCTCGGGAGTAGCCGGCGGCAATGCGGCCCATTCGGGTTCGTCCTTCAAGACTGCGGCGATTACATGAGAGACGGTTTCGCCGCCGAATGCCTGACGGCCCGTTAGCATCTCGAATAGCACGACACCGAACGCCCACAGATCGCTGCGCTTGTCGACGGGCTTGCCAGCGGCCTGCTCGGGACTCATGTACGCCGCCGTACCCAGAATGAGTCCGGCCTCGGTGGCGTGAATCGACAGTGTCGGCGAGTTCATCGCATCCACGGATGCCGGAGCCCGGCTCCCGGAGCCCGGCTCGATCGCCTTGGCGAGACCGAAATCGAGCACCTTGACGGTGCCGTCGGCACGCAGCTTGATGTTGGCCGGCTTCAGATC
>JAUSDY010000105.1 GCA_030650395.1 Acidobacteriota bacterium
GGCGGGTGCGGGCTGGTGGTGTCCGAAATGGTCAGCAGCGAAGGCCTGGTGCGCGGCATCGATCGCACGCTCGAGTACGCCGAGTACACCGAGGAGGAGCGGCCCGTCTCCATCCAGATCTTTGGCGGCGAGCCTGCCAAGATGGCCGAGGCCGCCCGCGTCGTAGAGCGGATGGGCGCCAACATCGTCGACGTCAACATGGGCTGCCCGGTGCCGAAGATCGCCAAGCACAACGCCGGCTGCAGCCTGATGCGCGAGCCGGCGCATGCGGCGGAAATTATCGCGGCGATGGTGAAGGCGGTGGCGATTCCCGTCACGGTGAAGATGCGCAAGGGATGGGACGAGGGCGAGGTCAACGCGCCCGAGCTCGCCAAGCGCGTCGAAGGCGCGGGCGCGTCGGCGATCGCGGTGCACGGCCGCACCGCGAAGCAAAGCTACAGCGGTTTTGCGGATTGGGACACGGTGTCGGCGATCGCGAAGTCGGTATCGATTCCGGTGTTCGGATCCGGCGACTGCATCGAGCCTGAAGACATCGTGTTGCGGATGCAGTCGGGCGTGAGCGGCGTCTTCGTGGGCCGCGGCGTGCTGCGCAACCCGTGGATGCTCGCGCAGGCCCGCGACTTGATGGCGGGCCGGCCCGCTCGCGAGATCTCGCTCGAAGAGCGCGGCCGTTTCCTGCTCGACTACATGCAGTTGCTGCTCAGCGAAAACGTGGATGAAGCTCAGGGTTTTCGCCATGCGGCAGGGATCGGAGATCAGAGATCAGGGATCAGCCAACCCGCCGTCGGCCGTGAGCGTTGGGTGATCAACAAACTTCGCGCCCTCTGCACGTGGTACACGAAAGGGTTCGAAGGCGGGTCGAGGCTTCGAATCGGGGTGAATTCGGCCAAGTCGATCGCCGAGCTCGAGTCGCTGGTCCAGGAATTCTTTTTGTGCGCTGACCCATTGGTGCGCTGATCCCTGGATGCGCTGATCCCTGATCCCTGATCCCTGAATCATGAACAGCCCTGAAATCACCATCGCTGGTCGGCGTGTCGGGCCCGCGCATGTGCCGCTCGTGGTCGCCGAGATCGGGATCAATCACGAAGGCGATCTGAAGGTTGCCCTCGAGATGGTCGATGCCGCCAGGCGTGCGGGCGTCGAGGTGGTCAAGCATCAGACCCACGTCGTAGACGACGAGATGAGCGGCGCGGCGAAGAAGGTGGTGCCGGGCAACGCCGATGTCTCGATCTACCAGATCATGGAGCGCTGCGCGCTCTCTGAAGACGACGAGCGCCGGCTCAAGGACCACGTTGAAGCGTCGGGGATGGTCTTCATCAGCACGCCGTTCTCGCGCGCGGCGGCCGATCGCCTCGAGCGCATCAACGTGCCGGCGTACAAGATTGGCTCCGGCGAGTGCAACAACCACCCGCTGCTGCGACACATCGCG
>JAUSDY010000131.1 GCA_030650395.1 Acidobacteriota bacterium
GCATCTCGCGCACTTCGGTGACCACGCGCAACAGCTCTTCCGCGGTCGTCACCCCCGCCTTCACCTTGGCCAGCGCATCGTCGCCGAGCGACAACATGCCGGTGGCCTGCGCGACTTCGCGAATCGCGTCCTCCGACGCGCGCTGCGCGATCATGCGGCGGATGCGATCGCTGATCTTCATCACTTCATAGATGCCCATGCGGCCGCGATAGCCGGTCTGGTGGCACGCTTCGCAACCCACGGGGCGGTAGAACGGAATGTTGGCCGCGTCCGCCTCGGTGATGTTGAGCGCGCGCAAGGTGTCGGGCGGCGGGGTGTACTGCCGGCGGCACTGCGAGCACAGCCGCCGCACCAGGCGCTGCGCCACGACGCCGATGGTGGCCGATGCGATCACGTACGGCTCCACGCCGATGTCGGTCAGGCGCGTGATCGCCGACGGCGCATCGTCGGTATGCAGCGTGGTGAGCACGAGGTGGCCGGTCTGCGCCGCCTGCATCGCGATGCGCGCGGTTTCGTTGTCGCGGATTTCACCGACGAGGATGACGTCGGGATCCTGACGGAGGATCGAACGCAGGGCGCTGGCGAACGTGAGCTTGATCTTGTCGTTGACCTGCGTCTGGTTGATGCCGGGCAGCTGGTATTCGATCGGGTCTTCGATGGTGATGACGTTGGTGTGTTCCGACTGCACCGACATCAGCGACGAGCAGAGCGTCGTGGTCTTGCCGCTGCCGGTCGGCCCGACGACCAGGATCATGCCGTGCTGGTACTTCAGGAAGCTGCGCAGATCGTTCAGCGCGGCGGCCGAGAACCCGAGCTCCTCGAGAGGAGGCACGCCGCGGTTCTGGTCGAGCACGCGCAGCACCATCTTCTCGCCGTGCAGCGTGCGCAGGGTCGAGGCGCGGAAGTCGACCTGGCGGCCTTCATCGGTGGTCACGCGCACGCGGCCGTCCTGCGGCAGCCGCTTCTCGGCGATGTCCATGCCCGCCATGATCTTGAGGCGCGCGATCAGGCCCTCATGGACCCACTTGGGCAGGTCCATCACTTCCTTGAGCAGCCCGTCGAGGCGGTGGCGGATCAGCACGCCTTTTTCCATCGGCTCGACGTGCACGTCGCTGGCGGCCGCCTTGATCGCGCTCTTCACGACCAGGTCGACGAGATCGATGATGGGCGCGGCCTCGCTACGTTCCTTGAGGCCGGCGATCGGCTCGTAGCCTTCTTCCTCGCCCCGCCGTATCAGGGACTCGGCGCCAGGTTGGGCGTCTCGAACGGCCTGGCGCGGCGCCGGCACCTGCGGGCCCGGACCGGTCGTGCGCAGCAGCGCCTTATCGGGGTACCCGGCGGCGATCGCCTCGAGAATGTCAGCACGCGTGGCGACAACCTGCTTGATGCGATAGCCGGTCTGGAACTCGAGGTCCTGCACGAGGCTGAACAGCAGCGGGTCGGCCATCGCGACGGTGAGCAGGTTCTTGTCGAGGCGAATGGCGACGCACGAACGCTTGAGCGCCACGTCCTTGGCG
>JAUSDY010000156.1 GCA_030650395.1 Acidobacteriota bacterium
GCGCGTCGGAGGACGCGATTCGCGAAGTCGCGCAGGCCACCGGCATGTTGTCGCTCGGCGACGATGCGCTGGCCAAGGTGAAGGCGGGGGTGACGACCGCGGAAGAGCTGTTGCGCGTGGTCACCGAAGTGCGCGAGATGCGCAGCGTGTGCCCGGGCTGCCAGGGTCCCGTGGCGCTGGACTTCGTGGCGTGTCCGGCTTGCGGCCGTCGCTTGAGCGGCGCGTGCCCGGGCTGCGGCCGCGGCTTGCAGCCGGGGTGGACGTTCTGCCCGTACTGCGCGAAGGGCACCGAGGCGCGCAGCGAGCGGCGCCTGCGCGAGCGCAAGGTGATGCGCGAGCTGCCCCCGGGCAACATCACCAACGTCACCGAATTCAAGAAAGGCATGCCGTAAGGGCGAAGTTCCTCCTTCTAACTTCTGACTTCTCCCTTCATACTTCCTCCCACCCCCGTGCGCAATTACTACGAGATGCTGAGCATCGAGCCGACCGCCGACGTCAGCACCATCAAGACGGCATTCCGGCGACAGATTGCGCGCTATCACCCCGATAAGGTGCTCCACCTCGGCCCCGAATTCCAGGAGATGGCGGCCACGCGCGCGGCGGAGCTGACGGTCGCCTACAAGACGCTGTCGGACGAGGCGCTGCGCGCGGAGTACGACACCAAGCTGGCGGAGGGGCTGCCGACGCCGCCGAAGATGCCGATCGTGCATCCGGTCGCCGAAGCGCCGGTCGCCGAAGCGCCCCCGCCGCCAGAAGAGAGATACAAGACGCCAGTACCGGCGGCGCCGGGGCGGTCACGATTTGAAAGCGAGCGCGCCGGCCGTGATGTCATCATCCGGCGCGCCGTTGCCGTGCGGGTGCAGGCCGTGCTCGAGGCGCTCTACGGGAAGATGGACACGCCGACGGTGCGCGGCTTCGAGATCGCGTTCGTGCCGACCGCGAAGCCGCGGCTGCTGTCGGCACCGTTACCCCGCGTGTTAGTGAAGGTGGTCGACACCGTCGATGCCGCCGCGCTCAGCGAGGCGTGGACCAACGCCTCTCGTGCGCGCATCCATTCCGGCAAGAGCCCGGTCGTGGTCTTGTTGTTCGGCAAGCACATCGCGCCGCAGCCTGAGCTGATGCGCGCGCTGCAGAATTTCGAACGCCAGCCCAAGGCCCCCGACCGTCCCCACGAGCTTGCACTGGTGCCGGTTGATGCCGGCGACTGGAATTGCCGGCTGCTGCCGGGCGTCTCGGCGCCGGTGCGTAAGCTGATTGAACACATCTGCAAGTAAGCCCGTAACATCCCTTGATTGACTGCTTTCATGCCGCTGATTGAAACGCGCGACTTGTGGAAGACCTACGTGATGGGCGACGAAGAGATTCACGCCTTGCGGGGTGTGTCGATCACGATCGAGCGCGGCGAGTACGTGGCCATCATGGGGCCGTCCGGCTCGGGCAAGTCGACCTTGATGAACCTGATCGGCTGCCTCGATACGCCCAGCAAGGGCACCTACCTCCTGAACAACAAGGAGGTCAGCCTGATGAACGACAACGAGCTGGCGCGCATCCGTAACGAAGAGATCGGCTTCGTCTTTCAGACGTTCAACCTGCTGCCTCGCGCAACGGCGTTACACAACGTCGAGCTGCCGCTCGTGTATGCGGGCATGCCGAAGAAAGAGCGCCTCGAGCAGGCCAAGGCGGCGATGGAAAAAGTCGAGCTCACGCATCGCATGACGCACAAGCCCAACGAACTGTCGGGCGGCCAGCGCCAGCGCGTCGCCATCGCGCGCGCGCTCGTCAATAATCCATCGATCCTGCTGGCGGACGAACCCACGGGGAATCTCGATTCGAAGACCGGCGTCGAGATCATGGCGCTCTTCGCGAAGCTGCATCAGGGCGGCAACACCATCATCGTCGTCACGCACGAAGCCGACGTCGCCGCCCACGCGCACCGGGTGGTCGCCATCCGCGACGGAGAAGTCGCGAAGGACGTCACGCAGACGCCCCACGTGCCGGCAACCGTATAAACAGGAGACCAGGAGCTCAGGAGGATTCTATTCTTGAAGAACCACCTCCTGATCTCCTGGTCTCCTGTGAAAGCTGCCTAGATCGCGGCGAAATGGCCGGCCGCAACCTCACGCAGCGGAGCATCGTGGTTGACGAGCGCCGCGTCCAGTTCGATTCGCGCGCGTGGCGCGTCGGGATCGGTAGCGGGCACCGCCGACAGCAGCGCTCTTGTGTACGCGTGCTGCGCACTCTCGAAAATCTGCGAGGTCTCGCCCATCTCGACGATCCGGCCGAGATACATCACCGCGACGCGATTGGCGATGTGCCTGACCAGCCGCAGATCGTGTGCGACGAACAGGTACGTCAGCTTCAACTGTTGCTGCAGATCCATCAGCAGGTTTATCACCTGCGCCTGGATCGAGACGTCGAGCGCCGAGACCGGCTCATCCGCGATGATGAACGACGGATTGAGTGCGAGCGCCCGTGCCAGGCCAATGCGCTGGCGCTGCCCGCCGCTGAATTCGTGCGGGTAGCGATCGAGATGGGCCGGATCGAGGCCAACCAGATTGAAGAGCTCGGCGACCCGCTTGCGGCGTTCCACCTTGGAGCCGATGCGGTGAATCACCAGCGGCTCTTCGACGATCGTCAACGCGCGCATTCGCGGGTTGAGCGACGAGTAGGGGTCCTGGAACACCATCTGCATCTCGCGGCGCGCCGCCCGCATCCGGCTGCTCGAGAAGCCCAGGACGTTCTCGCCGCGGAACCACACTTCGCCGGCGGTCGGTTCGATCAAGCGCAGCATGCACCGGCCGGTCGTGCTCTTGCCGCTTCCCGATTCGCCGACGAGCGCAAACGTCTCGCCTTCCGCCACCGAAAAACTGACGTCATCCACCGCTTTGACGACGGTCTTCGCGCGCAGGAATCCGCCGCCGCGCTCGAAGTGCTTCACCAGGTTGCGGACTTCGACCAGCGCCATTAGCGGGCCGCCTTCTCGGGCTCCGGGCTCCGGGCTCCGGGCTCCGGAGAGGAGTAAAGGTAGCACCGCACCGAGTGCTCGGGACCGGTGGGTGTGACCGGCGGGAAGACGGTGTCGCAGATCGGCATGCGTGCCGGACAGCGCGGTGCGAACGAACAGCCCGGCGGCAAGGCCGCGAGGTTCGGCACCGTGCCGTCGATCGCCTTCAGCCGCGAGCCGGCGCTGCCGCCTGGAATCGAGGCCAGCAGGCCGCGCGTGTA
>JAUSDY010000167.1 GCA_030650395.1 Acidobacteriota bacterium
CCGGCGCGTGGTGCCCATGCGAACCCGCCGCCGGATCCTTCTCGTAGGCAGCCAGCGTCGTCTCCCGCACGATTGGCCGCCGGCCGCCGCCAGCCGGCGCGAGATGGGCGGGCACGGAAAGAGAATGGTGCGACTGGGTGACAGCCAGCGGGCGCCGCCGCCCGGTCCGGGTGACCCGCACCGGCGCACCGCTGTAGCGCAGCACGCCGCCCGACAGCGTGGCCAGCGGCGCCGCGTTCTTGCCCACCCGCCCGTCTTCTCCCACGGTCGGCCGCGCCTCGAGCCATCGCGGCCCCACGGTGGCGAAGCGGTCGGTGCCCATCCTCCCGTAGCCCAGCGCGATGGCGACCACGCCGTCGTGCTGGCCGGGCTGCACGTAGACGGGCAGCTCGATGGCGCGGGCCGGCCCTGCCTCAGCGCTCGTCTCGACCCGGACTACGTCGCCCTCGGCCGCGCCGATCGCCACGGCGGTGGCCGGCGACAGGCACGCGTAGTTGTCCCAGGTGGCCTTGGTGATCGGGTCCGGCAGCTCATGCAGCCAGGGATTGTGGGCGCCGCGGCCGTCGAGCATCCCGACCTTGGGATAAAGCACCAAGGCCAAGGTGCCGTCAGTCGCGGGCGGAGCGACAGATGCGGCCGGCCCTGGCGCGACTGGCACGAATGCGCGAGCCGCTGGTGCGGCCGGTGTCACCTCGACGAAGCCATCGTGCACGGCGCGGTCCCAGAACGCGTCGAACGTCAGGCCTGTCATGGCGCGGGGATGCACCGCCTGCCGCCAATTCTCTCGCAGCAACTCGTAGGCCCCTCTCGGGGTACCGGACCATGCGGCCAGCGACTCGATCAGGGGCCGCGTGCCACCAAGGGGCTGGACCAGGGGTTGCGTCACACAGACGACGCCGGCCACGGGTTCGGCATCTCCCCACGACTCGAGGTAGTGCCGGTCTGGACATACAAAACGCGCGACGCTCGACGTCTCGTCGACATGGTCCCCAAGGCTCACGACGAGCGGCACCTTCTTGAGCTGCGCCGCCAGCGCCTCGCCCTCTGGCAGCTCGTACACGGGGTTGACGCCGGCGATAAACAGCGCCGACACCGAGCCCGAAGAGAGTTCGCCGAGCAGCGTCTGCAACTCGTCCAGGTTCCCCCCGCCCTGGAACGACGGCCTGTCCAAGTCGATCGTCCCGCCGTAGGCGCCGAGCGTGTGGTTGAGCGTGTTGCAGGCCACCTGGAGGCCGACGTCTTCGCTACCGCACACCACCAGGCTCTTGTCGCGGGCGGTCCACAACCGCCCGGCCACCTCGTCGAGAATCTCGGACGCGACAGGCGGCGGGCCCAGCGGCCCAACCGCGGAGGCCGTGCCAGCCAGACGCGCCACGCGGTCCGTCAGATGCGCCAGCACCAGACCGGCTTCGGCCGGCGCCACGACGACGCGCCGGTCGGCCTTGGCGCCTGTGAGCGACATCCGCGACTCGAACTGGGCGTGATACGACAGCTGCGCCGGCCCGCCGTCCAGCGCGCGCCCGACCCGGTACCCGGCCGTGTATTCCACCGGCGAGATCCACGTGCCCAGGAAGTCCGCGTCAACGCTGACGATGACCTCGGCGCGGTCGAACCGGAAGCGGGGCAGCACGCGGGCACCGTGCGTCCGCTGATGGGCGTCAAGCACCGCCGACACCGACAGCGCGTCGTAGGTCATGTGCCGCGCGTCGGCAAAGGTCCGCAGGAACGTCCCGATTCCCGCTTGGCTCGTCGGGCTCGTGATGGTGCCGGTAAGCAGGCGGACGGCTCCGCCCTGGCGGCGGATCTCCTCGAGCGCCTGGAGTATGGCGCGATCGGCATCGCCCCAGGAGGTGCGCTGGCCATCGCGCGTGGGCGCGTCGAGCCGCCGGCTGTCGTACAGGCCGAGGATCGACGCCTGCCCGACCGCGCAGAGGCCGCCGCGCGAGATCGGATGGTCGGGGTTGCCCTCGAGCTTGATGGGGCGCCCGTCGCGGCTCTTCACGATCAGGCCGCAGCCGGCACTGCAGCCAGCGCAGGTCGAGGCATAGAACGACGCCCGGCCCGGCGTGACCGACTCGGGCTGCACGAGGAACGGGATCGCCTGTTCCACCGGTGCTCGCGAGCAGCTCGAGAGCGCCGCGCCGGCCACACCGAACCCCGCCGCCACGAGAAAGCCGCGGCGGTTCGTGCGCCAGTCGCCGGCGGCGGGCACGTCGAAAAACTCCGCCGTGGGCCCCAGGTCGGGGGCGCCATCGCGTTGCTCGAGACTCGCCCAGTAGCGCTTCGTTTCTTGCTGCGACATCACCGGTCCATCCTGTCCACTGGGCCCCTCGGGGGCGGCCCGTCCGCGGACGCCTCCGTCAACATCAGTAATGGCACGTAACACAGTCGATCGACGCGTACACCGATCTGCCCGCCACTCCCGTCTGGTTGACCTGGCGGTGGCAGTTCACGCACCAACCCATCGACAGCGTCTCCACCTGGCGCACCCGCTCCATCGTTTCCACCGGGCCGTGGCACTGCTGGCACGTCACCCCGGATGCGACGTGGCCGCGATGGTCGAAATACACAAAGTCCGGCACGTTGTGGATCTTGGTCCACCGGATCGGCGCCGGCTGCCGGCCGGCGATCGGCTGCATCCCGTCGGGGTTGACGGCCAGAGCGTCGTAGAGCTTCCGCAACTCCGGCGACACGATCAGGCGCGGCTTCCGGTTCTCCTTCTTGGCGACATCGTCCTCTTCACGCACGCTGCCAAACGGCGCCGTGACGAACCGGTGGCAGTTCACGCACGTCCCGACCGCGGGAATGCCCGCGTGCCGGCTCTTCTCGGCGCCCGAGTGGCAGTAGAGGCACTGCACCTGCAGTTCTCCCGCGTGCAGCCGGTGCGAGAAGGCCATCGGCTGCGCCGGCTCGTAGCCCTGATGGTTGCCGGGAATCCTGATCGCGCCGAGCCGCGTCGCGAGCAGCGTGGCGCCCAGCACCGCGCCGACGAGCAGCACAATGGTCACAATGCGTCCGTTCATGGCAACACCCGCAGGTCGTTCGCGCTCAGCATGGGATGGCCGCACCTTTTCTCGCGTAATACCACCAGTTCACAATGACGTGCGGTTTCTCTCGCGACCGGGTCAGATCGGCTGTCGCGACGGACGCCGGTACCACCGCACGACCTGGGGCCGCCGCCAGAGGTACGGGTTGGGCACCACCAGGATGTGCACGAGCCGGCTGAAGGGAAACACGCCGATCAGCACGAACGCGTTGACGATGTGCAGCTTCACGAGGAACGGCATGGCCGTGAGGAAGCTGAAAGCCGGGTTGAAGGTCAGCAGGGACAGCAGGTACGGTGTCGCCGCGGCCGCGAACCAGGACGACCCCCACGGGTGAAGGATGGCCACGAGCACACCGGTGACCACCTGCAACATGAGCAGTGTGTATACCGTCCAGTCCATCCGGCTGGTGACGATCTTCACCTTGGGCTCGCCCAGGCGCCGCACGGTGATCGCCACGAGCCCCACGAGAGTGAGCAGGCCGGCGGCGAGCGCGGAGGCTTCGAGGATGTAGAGCCGGAGCGGCTGGCCGTTCCACAGCAGGATGCCGCGCGGCACCAGAAACGCCACGATGTGCCCGGCGAGGACCGTGAGGATGCCGTAGTGGAACGGCACGAGTGCCCAGAAGTGGAAGCGGTTCTCGAGAAACTGCGACGAGTAGCTCGAATACGAGAACGGCCGGTTCCAGTACCGCCCAACCGTGCCCAGCAAGAACACCACGAGGGCGACATAGGGCAGAATCGCGAACAGCAGCAGGTCGAGGGCGGTGCTAGACATGGGGTGCGTCTCCGGCGGTGGCATGCGCGAATCCTGAAACCGCGGCGTGAATGGATCTCACTACGTGCTCGTACGGGGTTCCCCGGCCGTCGAGCCCACCCAGGATTTTCTCCACGGCCGGGACCACGGAGGCGCCGGCGAGTTCCGCGGCGGCGTCGGCCGGCATCCGGGCCAGTAGTTGCAGAACATGAGGCAGGTGATCGGGGAGGTCGACACCCTCCTCGATACTGTGCGCCGCGAGCGCCTCGCGCATCCGCACGAGGAAGTCACCGCGGTCGTAATTCTCGCCGTACAGGTGCCAGCCGATGTCCAGGCTGCACTTGGGGTCGAAGTCGAACGCGCCGGTGAAGCGTTCCTGCATCACCTCGATCGTCTCGCCCTCCATGGTCGCCGCGAACCGCCGCAACTCGTCCGCGGCCGCGGGCGCGGCCCACGCGCCGGCGGCGCCGCACTCTGTCAGGAGCGCGGGCGTCGTCGCATCCGGGTAGGTGAGGGCACGCGCCAGCAGTGACAGTAGAGCCGGATCTCGGGACATCATTCCCCCCGCTTTGGCCGGGCGATAAACCCGAAGCCGGCGCCCTGCTTGTGCTCCATCGGGTCCTCGAGCATCTCGATGGCTTCCTCGCGATGGGCCGGCGGGATGACGAAGCGGTCATCGAACGTGCAGAGCGAGGTGAGCCGGTAGATGGCGTCGGCCTCCTCGGGCGTGCAGTCAGCCTCGCGCAGCATCCGCTCCGCGGTCGCCGCGTCGACGTCGCCCACCGTCAGCATGCGCCGGTACCAGCGGACGGCCTTCTGCTTCCGCAACGCGTAGCGCACCGGTCCCTCGTTTCCCGCGCCAAAGAGATTGGCCAGGAACTTCATCGGCACGCGCGCCTGCTCGATGTCGTGGAAGAGGTCGTCGGATACGCCGTCGACCGTACCGCCCCGGTCGCCCGTGCCGCCCGTGCGCTGAGCCATCACCGGCGCCATCGGCGGCACGTAGAACAGCATCGGCATCGTGCGGTACTCGATGTGCGGCGGCAGCGCCATCTTCCAGACCTTGACGAACTGGTACACGGGCGACTTCTGCGCCGACTCGATCACCGACTCGTGCACGCCGCTCTCGCGCGCCGCCGCAATCACCGCCGGGTCGTTGGGATCCAGGATGAGCGACCGCTGGGCTTCGACCAGATCCTCGAGGTTGCTCTTGGCGGCCTCCTCGATCCGGGAGGCGTCGTAGAGGAGCACGCCGAGATAGCGGATGCGGCCGACGCACGAGTGGAAGCACGCGGGCGCCTGGCCGGTCTCGAGGCGCGGGAAGCACAGGATGCACTTCTCCGACTTGCCGGTGGACCAGTTGTAGTAGACCTTCTTGTACGGGCACGCCGCGATGCACGACCGCCATCCCCGGCACCGCGTCTGGTCGAGCAGCACGATGCCATCCTCGCCGCGCTTGTACAGCGCGCCCGACGGGCACGCCGCCACACACGACGGGTTCAGGCAGTGGTTGCAGATGCGCGGAAAGTAGAAGAAGACCAGGCGCTCGATCGCCGACAACTGGCCCTTCTGTTCGTCGGTGAGCCCCTCGAGGTTCGGGTCGTTCTCGGCGTAGACGGTCGACCCGCCGAGGTCGTCGTCCCAGTTGGGACCCGCCTTGATGTCGAGATACTTGCCGGTGACCATCGAAATGGGGATGGCCGTCGGCTGGTCCTGTCCCTCCGGCGCGTTGAACAGGTGCTGGTAGTCGTAGGTCCAGGGCTCGTAGTAGTCGTCCATGCTCGGCTGGTGTGGGTGGTGAAAGATGTTGGTCACCACCCGGGCCTTGTCGGTCGACTTCAGCCGCAGGTCGCCGCCCTCGGTGCGCGTCCACCCGCCGCTGTACTTGTCCTGGTTCTCCCACTGCGTCGGGAAGCCGGTGCCGGGCTTGGTCTCGACGTTGTTCCACCACATGTACTCGGTGCCCTTGCGATCGGTCCAGATGTTCTTGCACGCGATGCTGCAGGTGTGGCAGCCGATGCACTTGTCGAGATGAAACACCATCGCTATCTGCGAACGAACCTCCACGGCGTGCTCCTTTCGCCTTCCGCCTACGCGCTCAACGCTGCGATCACCACTTTAGGTCCGGGAGCTTCCGCACCAGGATGTGCGTGTCGCGGTTGCTCCCGACCGGCCCCCAGTAGTTGAAGTGGAACGTGAACTGCCCGTACCCGCCGACCATCATGCTCGGCTTCAGCCGCGTGCGAGTCAGGCTGTTGTGGCCGCCGGCCCGGCGATAGTTGCGCAGCGGAGACTTCGGCACTGAGAACGTCCGCTCGGGCGAGTGGTATTGAATGCACACGCCGGGCGGGATGCGGGCGCTCACCACCGCCCGCGTGACCACGACGCCGTGGTCGTTGTAGACCTCCACCCAGTCGTTGTCCTTGACGCCGATCTCGGCCGCGTCGTGGTCGTTAATCCAGAACGGCTCCACCCCCCGCGACAGCGTCGTCATCCGCTGGTTGTCGCCGAAGGTCGAGTGGATGTGCCACTTGCCGTGCGGCGTGAGGTAGTTGAGCATCTTCGACAGCCCCACCTCCTTCTGGAAGCGGAGGTCGGCGTACTGCGTGGGCAGCGGCTTCGGCTTGTAGGTCGGCAGGTGCTCGCCGAACTGCAGGTAGCCCGGGTGGTCGAGATAGAAGTGCTGGCGCCCGGTCAGCGTCCGCCACGGCACCAGCGCCTCGACGTTGTAGGTGAACGGCGAGTACGCCCGTCCGTTGGCGGTCAGCCCCGACCACATCGGGCTGTTGATGAACCGGCGCGGCTGCGACTGGATGTCCTTGTAGCTGGTCCGGAAGCCGCGATCCTTCTCCACCAGGTGCGCCAGCGGCAGGCCGACCCGCGCTTCCATGTTTTTGTAGGAGCGATAGGCCAGCTCGCCGTTGGTCACCGAGGCGAACTTGAGAATGGTGTTGCAGACGTCCTCGTCAGCGGCCAGCGACGGGTAGCGCTTGTCGCCCCAGTGAACCGTGGGTCCAGACGCGAGCGACTCGTCGTAGAGGTCGTCGATCGCGTAGTGGGTGCCATGCGCGCCGATCCCTTTCTCGCGCGCCAGCGGGCCGAACGAGCAGAACTGGTTGTACAGGTTGCTGTAGTCGCGCGACACCACCTGCAGGACCGGCATCGTCCGGCCCGGCTCGGCGTCAATCTCGCCCGTGATCCAGTCCTTCATGGCAGGCTGGGCGATCTCGGCGTCGGTGTCGTGCGCGAGCGGCGTCGCCACGATATCCTTCACCGGGCCCGGGAAGTGCTTCGGCGCCATGTCCGAGAAGGTCTTCGCTAACAACTTGAAGATCTGCCAGTCGCTCTTCGACTCCCAACAGGGTGGCACGGCGGGCGACAGGGGGTGGATGAAGCTGTGCAGGTCGGTGGAGTTGAGGTCGGCCTTCTCGTAGAAGGTCGCCGTCGGCAGGACGATGTCCGAGTAGAGCGCGGAGGTGTCCATCCGGAAGTTGATGTCGACGACCAGGTCCATCTTTCCCTGCGGCGCCGTCTCGTGCCACACGACTTCCTTCACCGAATCGGCCGCAAGATCCTCCGCTACCTTGTTGGTATGCGTGCCCAGGTAGTGGTGCAGGAAGTACTCGTGCCCCTTCGCGCTGGACATCAGCGCGTTGCCGCGCCAGATGAACCAGACCCTGGGCCAGTTCTCGGGGGCGTCCGGATCCTCCACCGAGAAGCGCAGCTTGCGCGCCTTGAGCTGGTCGACGACGTACTTGACGACCTTGTCGTTGGTGGCGGCGCCGGCGGCCTCTGCTTCCTTCACCAGCTCGATCGGATTCTTGTTGAACTGCGGATAGAAAGGCAGCCAGCCGTTGCGGACGGCCTTCACCTGCACGTCCATGGTGTGGCCCTGCGCGATCGAGCCAGGCGGCTGGTCAGGCGGGACGGTGTGATAGTCGGTGAACGACTTCTCGTATCGCCACTGGTCGGAGTTGACGTAGTGCCAGCTCGGCGCGTTCTGCAGGCGCGAGGCGGGAATCCAGTCCTTGCCCATGGCGATCGACGACCACGACTCGCCGGGCGCGAGCTTCTCCTGACCCACGTAGTGCGCCAGGCCGCCGCCGTTCACGCCGACGCACCCGCAGAACATCAGCGCGTTGATCCCGGCGCGATACATCAGGTTGCCGTGGTACCAGTGGTTGATCCCGGCGCCGATGATGATGATGTTCTTGCCCTTCGTGTGCTCGGCGGTGGATCCCCATTCACGCGCGAAGCGCAGCAGCGTGTCGCGCCCCATGCCGGTGTACTTCTCCGACCAGGCCGGCGTGTAAGGGGTGTCGTCGTCGTAACTGGTCGGGTAATCGCCCGGCAGACCGCGGGGCACGCCGTACTGCGCCATCAGCACGTCGTAGATCGTGGCCACCCGCACCGTCGTGCCATCGGCGAGCGTGAGGCGCCGCACCGGTACGCCGCGCACGATCGTCCGGCCCTGACCAAAATCGTCCAACCGGGCCTGCACGACCTCGTCGGCGTCATGCAACAGCGTCAGCGCCGGTGCGATGTCGCTGCCGTCGACGCCGTCCTTGAGCAGCAGGTTCCACTTCCCCTTGTCCTGCTTGGCCCAGCGGAACCCCACGCTGCCCATCGGCATCTTGGGCCGGCGCGCCGCCTCGTCCCACATCAGGAACTGCCAGTCGCCGTTCTCGACGCCCGTGTAGCCGTTCACGCGGTTGGCGCGCAGCAGTTGCCCCGGCCGGTACTGGCCGTCGGCCTTCGGCTCGAGCTCCACGAGCAGCGGCGAGTCGGTGTAGCGCTTGCAGTAGTCGATGAAGTAGGGCACCTGCCGATCGTGGTGGAACTCCTTGAGCAGCACGTGGTTGACCGCCATCCACCAGGCGCCGTCCTGCCCGGCGTTGATCGGCACCCACTCGTCGGCGTACTTGGCCACCTGGTTGAAGTCGGGCGCGAACACCCACATCTTCGTGCCATTGTGGCGCGCCTCGGCCGCGAAGTGGCAGTCGGGCGTGCGGGTCATGTTGAGGTTCGACCCCATCACGGCCAGCATCTTGGCGTTGTACCAGTCCGCCGACTCGTGGACGTCGGTCTGCTCGCCCCACGTCTCGGGCGAAGCCACCGGCAGGTCGCAGTACCAGTCGTAGAAGGACAGCGAGAGGCCCCCGAGCAACTGCAGGAACCGAGAGCCCGCGGCGTAGCTGATCATCGACATGGCCGGAATCGGCGAGAAGCCCGCGATGCGGTCGGGCCCGTGCGTCTTCGCGGTGTACAGCAGCGAGGCGCTGATGAGTTCCAGCACGGTGTCCCAGTCCGCACGGCGGAAACCGCCCTTGCCGCGCGCGCGCTGCCAGCGCTGCCGGGCCTCCGGATTCTCGACGAGCGACCGCCACGCGTCGACGGGGTCTTCGTGCGCCGCGCGCGCCTCTTTCCACAGGTCCAGCAGCGCCCCGCGCGCGTAGGGATACTTCACGCGCAGGGGGCTGTAGAGGTACCACGAATAGGAAATGCCGCGCTGGCACCCCCGCGGCTCGTACGGCGGCAGCCCCGACTCGAGCAGCGGGTAGTCGAGCGCCTGCATCTCCCACGTGACGATGCCGTTCTTGACGTAGATCTGCCAGCTGCAGCCGCCCGTGCAGTTCACGCCGTGCGTGCTGCGAACGATCTTGTCGTGTTGCCAACGGTTGCGGTAGAACTCCTCCCACTTGCGCAGGCCGGCGTTGGTCTCGTCCTTGATCCAGGTGATCTCCCCGTTTTTCATTGGTTGCCTCCGCGGGCCCGTCCGCGTCCGAAGCCCGCCTCTTCAACGAGCGGGCCGCGGACGGCGCGGAACCGGTTACGCCATGCGCCATCGAACGCCAGCAACCCCACGGCGGTGCCGCCGAGGCCGAGTAACAGGAACGTCACCATGCCCACGCCGGTGTCTTCGCCACCCTGCTGTGCCGAGCGCTCGAGATACGCGACAATCGGCAGGATCTCCTCCGCTTGAAGCGGCGTCCGCCCGAACACCGACCGCATCATCGGTGTGGCGGGGGCCGAGAGCCAGACCGCGAGGGCTTTGCGGCCCTGCAGGCGCTCATACACTTTGGTGAGGTCCGGCCCGATCCGGCCGCCGCCCAGCGCGCCGACGCCGCCCAGCGTGTGGCACGACATGCAGGCCGGTCCGCTGCCGGTCTGCGCCGTCTCCCCTCGCACCAGCGAGCGGCCACGGGCCACATCCTGCGCTGTGAAGGGACGGTCGCTGATCTGGATTCCCACAAACCGCGACTTCTCGAGTTTGGATTCCGCCTCGATCATCGAGATCAGTGCGTCTGCCATGGCTGGGGTCAGCAGCGGCGGCGGCGGCATGATGACGCCGCGGGCCTCCTGGAACAGCTGCGTCGCGATGGGGTCGCCGCTGTCGATCAGCGCCTTCGGGTCTGGGAGATATCTGAGCAGCCAGGCGTGGTCGCGGCGCTCGGTGACGCCCTTCAAATCGGGTCCCGTCAGTCGCCCGCCTCCGATGGTGTGGCAGCTGGCGCAGTTCTGTTGAAAGTACGCCGCCGCATCCTGGGCATGTGCGGTCGCCGGGGCACATACGGCCAGCGCGGCCACAGCCGCTGATGCACACCAGCGCCAAACGCCTAGGGGCCAATTCACGCGACGCCTCCGGGAAAGGAACGTTGACGACGGCTCAAGCCGAAGTAGGACTGCCTCGCGCAGTCGTGTCGGTCCTTTCTACCCGGATTCCCAGGCATCGCATATGACTGTTGTCATATCCGGCAGCCTTATGAGAAAAACCCCGGCTTGCCCGGCTGGAGGGGGGCCGGATGGAGACAGGCGGATCGCCGTCCGGAGGGCCTAATCCCGGCGGGCACTTCTGTCGCCGGGGTGCCCTCGGCCATCGGCCTTCCGCAGGCTGGAGGCTGACGCCCGACGGCAACGACGCAATTTGACGTCGGTGAAGTCCACGACCATGCCGCGCGCTCGAGGACGTCGCTCCGGACTTCGACTTCGGCCACGGCGTTGTGCCCGTGCGGGTGCATGCAGACGCCGTCGTAGCCGAGCAGCCGGTGTCCGCAGCAGAAACCAACCCGCGTGATCACGGCGTACATGGCACACCAGAAAGCAGCGTGTCGATCACGTCGGCCGCCGTGTAGTCGGCCGCCCCGGGCCGGAGGAACCGCGTGACGCCCGCCAGGTCGTCGCCCGAGGTGACGATGCCTCGTTCCACATACTTGCCGGCGCGCACCTGCGGGTGACCGGCGGTGGCGATGAGCGCGTTGCAGATGCACTTGCGGCCCGTCGTCGCGTCAACGTCGCCGCCCTTGGACACGTACACGTTCACAGGCTCCGCGGGACACCTGAAGCCCACCGTGCCGTCTTCCTGGCGGTAGGCCTCGCGCAGGAAGCCGAGGTCGCAGATGCGTGGCCTGGCGTCGTACTCTTCCACCTCCGACATGGTGCCGGGGAGTCGGGCCACCTTGAACGGGAACCCGGTGGGTGACGCCAGCGGGTCGGTGAAAATATTCACGCGGCCGTCAATCGCCTGCTGCAGCAGCGCCTGTCGATAGTCCTGCCGCAGGCCCGACTCGGCGCAGAAGGCGAACGCGGTGCCGACCTGGACGCCCGCCGCTCCGGCCGCGAGTGCCTCGCGCACGCGCTCGGGAGTCGCGTAGCCGCCGGCGAGCCAGAATGGCAGGCCGAGCGCTCGCAGCTTGGCGAGGTCCACATGATCGCGCTCGCCGTAGATCGGCTCGCCGCGCTCGCTCAGTTGCAGCTTGCCGCGCGGCGGCGCGTTGTGCCCGCCCGCCGTAGGCCCTTCCACGATGAAGCCGTCGACCCGCCCGCTGGCGCGCCGCTGCAACGTGTGCGCGAGGATCTCCGAGGCAATGATGGCAAGAAACGCCGGCCGCTCGAGAGGTGTACCTGAACCAATCCCCAGATCGGCCGGGTCGAACCGGACGGCCATGTCGTCGCCGGGCTGCGCGCCGGTGACGGTCAGTGGGTAACTGGCCGGCTCGTGCCGCGCCAGGCAGTCGAGCACGCCAGGGATCTTGAGCGGGATGCCGGCGCCCATCAGCACGTAATCCACGCCCGCGAGCATGGCGCCGTAGATCGACGTGAGGTGAGGGATCTGGATCTTCTCCAGATAGTTGATGCCGACCTGGCCGTCATGACCCTCGCGCGCGAGAAACACCTCCACGAAGTTGGCGACCACGCACAACTCGACCAGCTCGCGTGGGTTGTCCTGCGCCTGCGTCGGCACCAGCCGGTACGCCTGCCGCGCCGGGCGGCCGCCGGCGAGATAGTAGGTGTCCCACACTCGCTCGGCCATGGGCCGGTCGGGAAAAGCGTCCAGGCCGCGGCGCATGTGGCCGCCGACGTCGCCGTCCTGCAAGCGGCGGGCAAGCACCTGATCGAGGGCCGTGCCGCTCACCACGCCAAGCTGCCCCAGCCGCGACACGGTCCGGGCCAGGCGCCAGTCGGAGATGGCGACGCCCATTCCCCCTTGGATGATGACGGGCATCAGGTGATCTGGATTCGTTTCACCAGGTCGTCCCGTTCCTGTCTGTCGACCATCGCCTGGTCTGTCATGGGATAGAGCACCTGCTCCTCCATGATGTTGTGCTCGCCGAGGATATCGTCCAGGGCGGTGATGGCCCGTCCCGCAGCGGCGGCGTCGCCAGCTTTCAAATGGTCGGCGACCTCGGCCATCCGGCGCCGGATCTGACGATGATCATCCCGCAGCACCGTGGTCGGCCCCTCGAGAATCCCGGTCTTCTGCTCGAAAGCGGGAAACAACGTGATCTCCTCCGCGTCGATGTGCCAGTTGAGTCCGCACGCGAACTCGGCAAACAAGCGCGCGGCATCCGCACGCGCACCATCGCCGACGAGGCGAGTCACCTCGGTGAGGATGTCGGCGAGCCGCTGGTGATCCCCGCCGAGATACTCGGAGACGTCGCGTGACCCCGCCGCGGCTCGACGGCGGATCTCGATCCGATATCGTGCGGGACCGGCTTCGAGGACGCTCCACTCGAACTGGCGCGGCCGGTCCGACTGCAGCCGGCGGAGCACCGGCTTCGGATCGTCGTCGCTCGCCATGATGAACACGTGCTCCGGCTGCAAGGCGTCAATAGCACGAAGGGCGTCATCGTCGGAGTGGTCGGTCATGGCAGCAAGGTCCCCAATGCCTGCGCAACGGATGCTCGGCGCAACCATCGTGCGCGCCCTGAGCGCGGGGATCCATGACCGGCGTCATACGGGAGCCGATCGGCGCCGGTCGTTCGGCGTCAAGTGGCCGAAGTCTCGTTCAAGGCGCTCCGATCGAGCACCACGAAGCCGTCCTTCTCCGTATGGACCACGTCTTCCTTCTGCCAGCGGCTCATGATGCGGATCGCGGTTTCGATGGTCGTGCCGGTCAGGTTGGCGAGCTCCTGGCGCGACAGGGCCATGGGCACGAATATCCCGCCACGCTCCTGCCGGCCGATCTGATCGCACAACTTAAGGAACAGGCGGGCAAAGCGCGTTTCGACGCGCCCCCCGGAGAGCTCCGCCAGACGGCGCGTCAGCTCGGCCAGGCGGAGCGTCAGGCCCGACAGCAACCCGCGCACCAGCACGGGATCCTGCTCGAGCAGACGGAAGAACGCCGCCTGCTCGACCCGCAGGCACTGCGTGGGCTCGAGCGTGATGGCCGACGCCGGAAACGGCACGTTCTCGTACACCGCGACCGCCCCCAACGGATCCCCGGCGCCGAAGATCTCCAGAATGATCTCCTTCCCGGCAGGGGTGGACTTGAACACCTTCACCCGCCCCGTGACGATGGCGATGAAGACGTCGGCGGGATCGCCCTCCGCGAAGATAAGCTCGCCGCGATCGTACGCCCGCAGGTGCGCCACCTCTGCCACGCGGGCGCGGGCACCGGGCGACAGGCGCCGGAACAGCGCGATGCGTCGAAGCAGGTCGTCATCCGGCACAGACACGGGCGCATGATAGCCGACTACGGCAGCCGCCGTTCGAGCTCGAGGGCGCGTGGAAAGACGACCTCGTTCTCCGTGCGGTGGTGCTCGCGCAGATCGGCGTTAGGCGTGGTGCCGGGCGACGATGCGATCGCACAACTCGTCGATCGGACGCCCCGGGTCGCCGTCCAGCCGATCCTCGTCCATCGGTGTCCGCACTCTCCCTTTCACTCGGGGCGTTCGCGCCTGACCATACGCTAGCGAGAACGCCGGGCGCGCAACATGACGGCTGTCATACGGCCCCGGGCCTGATAGACTTAGAGTTGAGATTGAGTCTCACTTTGAGCAGCCGTCCCCTCGTGACCGCTAGACCTGCCTCCCTTGCCGCCCTCCCCATTGGCGGGTCGGCGGTCGTCTGTCGCGTCCGTGGCGACCGCGCCGTCGTCCGCCGCCTGCTCGAGGTCGGCCTGGTCCCGGGCACGAAGGTCACGATGCGGCGGATTGCGCCCCTGGGCGATCCGATCGAGCTGAGGGTGCGGAACTTCGCGCTCTCGATCCGCCGATCCGAGGCGCTCGGCATCGACATCGAGTGACGCCGGTGGCGCCCGTCGTCCTCGTCGCGGGCAATCCCAACTCGGGCAAGTCCACCCTGTTCAACGCGCTCACCGGATCCCGGGCCCGCGTCGCCAACTACCCCGGGGTCACGGTCGATCGCATCTCCGCACCATTGACGACGAAGGACGGGCGCATCATCGAGCTCGTCGATCTGCCGGGTACCTACAGCCTGAGCGCGCGGTCGCGCGAGGAACAGATCGCCGTTGACGCGCTGCTCGGGCGCGGTCTGCCCGCGCCGCGGGCCGTGGTCGTCGTGGTGGACGCCGCCGCGCTCGGCCGGGCGCTCTTCCTCGTCATCGAGGTCCTCGCCACCGGCGTGCCCGTGGTGATGGCGCTCAACATGTCCGACGAAGCGGCCCGCGACGGCATCGCCATCGATACCGCGCGGCTGGCGGCGATGACCGGCGCCGAGGTCGTGCGCACGGTGGCCACGCGGGGCGAAGGCACCGCCGCGCTGGCCGCAGCCATCGCGCATGCCGCCGCCAGGCCCGCGTCCGACGCCCCGTTTCTCGACCGGCCCGACGCGCTCAACCTCGACATCGCCGAGCTCGAGGCCGCCATCCTCGAGGAGCGCGTGCTCGACCGGCCCGGCGCCGCGCGGGCGTGGGCGACCTGGCTCCTGCTGTCGCTCGACGATCAGGGGGGCGACGACCTGGTCGGCATCCCGCCGCGTCTGCGCACCCTGACCCTCGCCATCCGCGACCGCGCCGCCGCCGCCGGCAGGAACGTCGACCTCGAGATCATCTCGTCCTCCTACCGCCGCGTCGACACGCTGGTGGACGCCGTCGTGCGCCGGTCTCCCGGCACGAGCCGGAGTCTCACCGATCGCCTCGACTCGGTCCTCACCCATCGCTTCGCCGGCGGCGTCGTCTTCGCCGTGGTGATGATGCTGGTGTTCCAGGCCCTGTTTTCCTGGTCGGAGCCGGCGATTGCGTCGATCGAATCGCGCGTGGCCGGCGTCCAGGCGCTGGTGACGGCGGCGATGCCGCCGGGGCCGCTCACCGATCTGCTGGTGGACGGGGTCATCGCCGGCGTCGGCAACGTCGTGGTCTTCGTGCCGCAGATCGGGCTGTTGTTCCTCTTCATCGGATTGCTCGAAGACTCGGGCTATCTGGCGCGCGTGGCGTTCGTGATCGACCGGCTGATGCGAAGCGTGGGCCTGCACGGCCGCGCATTCGTGCCGATGCTGTCCGGGTTTTCGTGCGCCGTACCCGCCGTGATGGCCACGCGAACCATCGAGAGCCGCACCGATCGGCTGCTGACCATGCTGGTGCTGCCGCTGATGTCGTGCAGCGCGCGGCTGCCGGTCTACGTGCTCGTGACGGCCACGGTGCTGGCGCCGGGGGCGCGCGCCGGTGTCTTCAGCGCCGGGGCCGTGCTGCTCTTCGCCATGTATATGCTGTCGGTGGCCGCCGCGCTCGCCGCGGCGGCGGTCTTGAGGCGCACGGTGCTGAAGGGGCCGGGCGCCACGCTGGTGCTGGAGCTTCCGCCCTACCGCCTGCCCTCGGTGCGCGTGCTGATCTTCAACGTGTGGCAGCGCGTCCGGTCGTTTCTCGTCGACGCCGGTACCGTGATTATGGCGCTGACGATCGTGTTGTGGGCGCTGCTGTCGTATCCGAAAGCGCCGGCCGGCACCGGTCCCGGCGACGAGCTGCGGCAGAGCTTCGCGGGACGCCTGGGCCATGCCATCGAGCCCGCGATTGCACCGCTCGGCTTCGACTGGCGCATCGGCGTGGGCATCATCGGCGCCTTCACCGCGCGGGAAGTGTTCGTGTCGACGCTGGCCATCGTCTTCGACATCGAGTCGGCCGACGCGGTCAACGAGCCGTTGCGCGACGCGCTGCGCGCGGCGACATGGCCGGACGGGCGGCGATTGATGACGCCGTTGACCGGCGTGTCCCTGATGGTGTTCTTCGTGCTGGCCTGCCAGTGCATGAGCACGATCGCCGTCGTCCGGCGCGAGTCGGGCACGTGGCGGTGGCCGATCTTCATGTTTGCCTACATGACCGCGCTCGCCTACGGCGCGTCGCTGTTCGTCTATCAGGTCGGCAGCCGGCTGGGCCTGGGGATCGGCTGATGGTGCAGGAAGTCGGCGTGGCCGTGATCGTGCTTGGCGCTGTGGCGTTCCTGGCGCGGCGGCTCTTTGGCCGCGCGTCGGAAAAGCCGAACGCCGTGACGTTCGTGCCGATTGACAAGCTCAGGAAGAAGCCCGACGACTGTCACTGATCGCGAATCGGTTGGTGGCCAGGCGCGGCGCGCAGCTATCGGACCAGGGTCTCCAGCGTCACCGACGCCAGGGTCGCGCGGATGCCTTCATCAACTTCGTCGAACAGACGCCGCAGCGCGGCGGTCTGCGGTTTCGCCGGCTCGCCCCTGGCGCGGCCGTGCGCGAGATCGACCCCGGGCGTGCGCAAGGGCTCGAAGACCGCAACCACGTCAAGGACGGTGATCTCGCCACGCGGGCGCGCCAGGCGGTAGCCGCCGCCAATGCCGCGCGTACCCACGGCGATGCGCGCGCGCACGAGTTGCTGGAACACTTTGGCCAGCGCGGTCGCTGGGATGCCGTGCGGTCCGGCCACCTGCGCCACCGTGACCGGCTCGTCGCCGGCCCTCGCCATCTCGAGGGCGGCATGGAGCGCGTATCGGGAGAACTTGCTGAGCGTCATTGATTGGCCAGCTCCGTCGACGCCTCGAGATCGAGATCGAGGCAGAGCCGTTGGGCCATCACGAAGCCTTCGCGCCGAAAGAACCCCAGCAGATCCGTGTTGTCCCAGCCGACTTCCGTCTGGAGCGTGTGAATGCCCAGGCCCTTGAGGTTCGTGCGCAGCTGGTCCATGAGCGCCGCGGCCACGTGGTGGCCACGGAAGCCCGGGTGCACATCGATCACGTCCATCACCGCCACGCGCTCCGTGATGCCGAACTCGCCGTAGAAGACCCGCGCCAGGAGGAAGCCGACGAAGACGCCCTTGAGCTCGGCCGCCAGCGAGACGGCGATACCTGTCTCGGAAAGCGCCTGCCTGAGCTTCAGCTTGAAGAACTCGTCGCGCCGGCGGCCGACATTCTTGGCGTCGAGCAGGGTGACGGCTTCGAGGTCGGTCGGTCGCAGATCGCGGACGACGACCGTGTGGTCGATGGGATCGAGCGTGTCCATGGAGATTCTCCGGGAAAACGTGAACGTCATGCAGCACTCGCCGGGATCGCTCGCCCCTGGTTTACCAGGTAATCGTCAGCGTGCCTGTCGCCTGTGTCTGTCCGCCCTTTACCTCGTACCGTTCCAGACGGTAAACGATCTCGGAGAACTTGTCGGCCTTCATGGCCTCGAGCAGATGTTGCGTCATCTCGTCGTTGGGGCACTTGAAGGCCTTGACCGGAACCGTAACGGTCGCGGCCTGGACCCCATTCGCAAAGCCCGGCGCCGCCGGCTGGGCCGATCCGGTGCCGGGAGTGACCGTCATGACACCCCTCACCGAACAGGTCCACCCGCGGATGGTCGACGTTCCAGACACGGTGAAGTCAACGTTGGGTTGTTGCGCGGCCGCCGATTGCGCTCGATCGCCGAACGGAGGCTGTTCTCGGCGCGGCCGCCGTGGTTGGACACGAAGATGCCGTCTGCGCCGTTCTCAATGGCCAACTCCGCGTCCTCACGCGTGACAATGCCCTTCAGGATCACTTTCATGCTGGTGGCATCCTTGATGCGCTTGACGTAGTCCCACGTGTATGACGGACGGGGTCCGGGAGGACCGTCCAGGCCGCGACGCATCGGCCTCTGGTAACCCGGCTTGTGGTTGTGGCAGTTCTGGCACAGCGGCCGGTCGTACTCCTGGCGGCCTTGAGAGCGCCTCGAGAGCTCCCGATTGCTGCCGCCCAGTAAATCGACCGTCCACACGAGAACGGGACACCCCGCAGCCGCCACCCGGTCGATCAGTCGCTTATTGAGGTTCCAGTCGGGGGTCGTGTAGATCTGAAACCAGTGCGGCTCGCCCATCGCCGCCGCGATGTCTTCGTACGATTGCGAGCTCTGGTTCGACTGAATCTGCAAGATGCCTCTCGCCCGAGCCGCCCGGGCGGCCCCACTCTCACCCTGCGTGTGATAGGCCTCGAGAGCCGCGACCGGGCAGAGAAACAGCGGCGTATTCCATCGCCGGCCGAATAACTGGACCGAGGTGTCCAACTTGGCGGTATCGGGACCCAGACGCCTGGGCCGAAGCATGAGGCGTTGGAAGCCCTCTCTGTTCGCCGCCCTCGTCTCGAGGTCGTCGACACCCATGTGGATGTAGTTCCAATGTTCCGGCAGGTTGTTCGCGTGGGCGACCCGCTCGAAGTCCCACACGTTGATAGCTTCGGCGGCCGATTCAACAAGCTGCCCCGAAAAGTGCGCATCAAGGGCGCCTGGTACTTGCGTGGGTGCGCCGCCCGCCTGCGCCGAATGGCTGCGCATATCGGCCGGAGACGGGAATACCATCTCCTGGCCGCAGTCGGGACAGGGCATTCCGGCAGGTCGCGGGGGGGCCGGCACACCGCGCTGCAACTCCCGCTCAACCGCCTGCTGCCAGCTGGATGGCAGCGTTGGGTAGGCCAGGCCGAGCAGCGGGCTTCCAGCCAGTAACTTGAAGAAGTGTCGCCGACTTGTCCTACTGTCTGACGCGTTGTCTGACGCGGCCGTGTCCGCTATTCTCCTGGTCATACTCGGCTCTCCTCAGCCGCTCGGCGCAACCCGGTCATTCGCGCCTTCTATCGCCGCCCTGTCGCGGCGCGCCTTCATCCTCCTCTTAGAACGCCGCGAGCGCCGTGAACGGCGTGGCGGTTCCGTTCGGAACCTGCATCGCCACCCACGAGAGCATGAACTCCCACCGCTTGAAGCGGGACGCGAGGACGGCCACGTCCTCGAGGTAGCTGTTGTCAATCATCGCCACGCCCATGATAGGGATGGAAATGCTGTGAATCGGGCGGTTCCATGGCGTCCCGGACGGCTGGACGTCGACCACACCCTCCCCGCTCAGCGCGGAAATGTCACGCGCTTTGAGCCAGGGCAACGTCGACGCGTGCAAACCCGCGATTTCGCGCGCCGCGTTCCACGGACCTTTCTCGTTGCGCATCGCCCAGCGGCCGGTCCGAACGAACACCACGTCGCCGGGCCCGATCTTGATCTTCGCGAACTTCTCCCAGGCGTCGAGGTCCGCCGGGTAGATGGGCGTGTGCGGTTCGAGGTACTTGACGCCCTTCAACAGCGGCATGTCGATGAGGATGCCGCGCGTGATATAGGCCTTGCCCATCTTGTCGATCGAATAGGCGCCGCAGCCCTCCGGCAACAGCTCCTGCGGCTTCCCGTTGAACCCGAGCACCGTCTTGCCTGGTCCTTTGCTGCTCTCGACCGCATAGTGGCAGAGCGCGTCCATGTGGCTGTCTCCGCCGTCATGAATGGCGAAGGTGATCGCATCGAGCGCGCCGCGCGGCACACCGGTCTTCGGGTCGACGGTCGTATTCCAGTGCTTGAACTCGACGTTCATGTTGTTGTTGTCGATGGTCGTCTTCACTTCCGGGAAGTGATGAAGGGACGTGTAGACCCCCTCTTTCGCCAGAAGCAGGGCCGACTTGGTCTTCTGCGCCGTGATCAGATTCAGCGCGCCACTCCCGTTGTCGGGCCAGCGGCCCCAGTTCGACAGCTCCTTCTCCCACTTGAGCAGCTGCTCGAGTGTCACCTTGTGCTCAGGAAGCTGGGTTGAGGGGTGCGGCTCGATCGGAACCGGAGCGCCGCCTTGCCCGGCACCCGACTGTACCGCGCCGGCCGCCACCATGCCCGCGATCAATGCGATTGCGTAGAAAAAGCGTCTTCTCACAATAAGCCTCCACACTCGTGATTTAGTCTGATTACTCCACCCTCAAGATCGCTGACCCGATTCCGACGACGACAAGATTGGCTGGTGCGGTGTAGTCAAGCGTCTCGACCACAAGAGCAGTCTTACCCGCCGGCAGCGCCGTACGTAGTCGCGCTCGTGCCTTATCTGTTTGTCCGGCCTTGGCCAGGACGACGCCGCGATCCGCACCGAGCAACGCCTCACCGTGTTCGTCTGTCGTGAACTTCGACCAGTCGTTGCGCCCGGCCCGTTGATATTCCACGGCGTGATTCGCGAGTGGCGCACCCGCGTCCGAGGTCAGTGTCACTCGATAACCCAGCGACGCTGCGACGGGCACATCCGACGGGAGGGCGGTCTCCGCCACGCGCGCTATCAACTCAACGCTCACTTCTGCACTGGCCTGGCCGCCTGTTCTGGCGGCGGCGGAACTCTTGAGATCGACGGTGATCGCCGGCGGAGCTTTGACCGCCTCGCTGCCATCCAGCCAGCGATACACAATCGCCAACTCGGCGTCAGACGCCATTATGGGCGCAAAGGGCGGCATCTCCTTGCTCGGCAGCCTCACGTAACTCACGAATTTTCGCAGCGCGAGCGGCGTCTTGGTGAGGACGACCCCGCCCCCCGCCCCCTGTCCAGTTGTTCCATGGCAATTCCAGCATCCGAGGCGATCGACGTACACCTCCTCGCCTGACGGCACCGCCCGTTGCGCGTAGCTCACGGTGAGAAACGCGAACAAGAGCAGACCAACGATGCCCGACAACGCGTGGGCGGGCAGCCCGCCGGGCTGCCCGCTCGTTCCACGCGAGGAATTCGGAGTGGTCCTCACGATTCGCTTCCGTCCATCAATCCCCGCTTGTGGTGGTGACTGTCCACCCGCCCCTGGGTACGGCCTGTTTTGCCGCGCTTTCCCCGACGACGTAGCCGTAAGCGGCTCCCAGCGTGAGGTTCCCCAGGTACGTGCAGTTGTTGAAATTGCCGACATCCACACCGGCGGCGAAGAGACCAGGAATCGGCTTACCGCTTCGGTGGAGGACTTGGCCTCGCGTGTTGACCCGTATGCCGCCGTGTGTCGACGTGATGCCTGCCTGTCCCAGAATGGCGTAGTAGGGAGGGTTCTTGAGAACGAGGGCTTGGTTGACATTCTGCTTGGGAATGGGCAGCGCCCAGCTCTTTCCGTTCTCCGCCGCCAGGTTGTACTCGGAAACGTCGTGAAGAATGGCCTCGGCCGACATCCCGACGCCCCAGGCTTCCATCTGCTTGGCGAGCTCCGTCAGCGTGTTGGCCATGGCGGTCGGCGCACCGGACATCTTGTACGCAATGTACTTGTCGATGCCTCCCAGACCACAGTTTTCGCAGGCGAACTGTTTGTAGATCACGTCATCGTAGACGTACGCGGCCATCGCGTCGGGCTGCCGGGCGACCTCCTGGACGCAGTTCTGCTCGCCATTGCGAGGATATTTTCTGCCAGACAACTTGCCCGCGCCCTCATCCGTGAAGCGCCGGCCCCACCGGTTCACCGCGATACTCTGCGGCGAAAAGTAGGCGGACCAGTTGGCCATCGGATTGGTGATCTTCCCCGGCCGGGCCGGCAGCAGGTGACCATAGAACGAATCCCAGCCGCCCGTCGACGGCTGCCCACCGAGTTGCAGGGCGGCGAACAAGCCATCACCGAGGAACGGCGGCTTGCGGTCGTAGAAGCCCGCGTTGCGCTGACGCAGACTTCCGAATTCCCGTGTGATGTGTTGCTGCACCAGCTGCGCATTGCCCATCCATCCACCGGTGGCGAGCACGACCGATTTGGCTTGGATACGAATCAGTCCCTTCGGACCGTCCGCAAGGACGCCGACCACCTCTTCCTGGCGGTTGGTCAGCACCCGCATCAGCGGGGTCTCGACCAGGACTTTGCCGCCACCGCTTTCGATCGCCTTGACCATGAAGTTGATCCACATGACCGGCGCGATCGATCGGCCTGCGTTGGAGCCCGGTACGGTTCGTCCCCCGACCGGCGCGCCAATTTCGTCCATGAATGCGCCCCACTTGTCGACGTTCTCCGACACGGTGCGCTGGACGTCGGGGTCGCCGTCGGGCGCGCTCTCGCGCATGCTGGCGTAGGAGCTGTTTGCGACGCCCCCTTCGGAATGGGCCGTCGTGCCGCCCGGTTCGTAGGCCTTCTCGATCACAATCACTTGCGCGCCGACTTTCTGCGCGCGAAGCGCCGCCGTCAGCCCGGCGATGCCCGATCCGACGACGACGACGTCAGTCCGCAGCTCTTGCGTGGACGGTGATTGAGCGGCAACCTCCACGCCGCGCAACGTGCTGCCTGCGATCCCTGCCGCTGCGCCAGCAAGAAAACCCCGGCGTGAAGCCTTTGAACCTATCTCAGTTTGTTTTGCCATGACGTTTACCCCTTGGGCCGACCCTTACTGGACCGCAATGACGTGCGCGACGTAAACGTCGAAACCGGGACCGCACGTGCCGCCGGATCGATAACTAGCCACACGCCAGCCCGGTTTGAACTCCTTGAATCCGGCGGAGCCGGGAAACACAATCGCCACGGTCGTAACCACGGTGGGGAACGGCGGGGGCTGCTCACCGCGCCCCGGGGGGGCTGCACGATCGACGAGATCCGCGTCCTGAAAGTAGACCTCACCGGAGCCGCAGTTCCCCACCTTGGTCGCGGCGGGCTTGAGCCCACTCTTCACGACGAGCACCTGCTTCAGGTTCTTGATCGTGCCGCTGGGCACGATGATGGTTGCGTTGTCGCCGAGCTGTTGGGCGGCAAGGCTCGTTGGCAACAGGGCCAGACAGAAAGCCAAAGCCGACAGCCCCATTCCGTGCAGAATCGAAGGTCTCTTCATAACATTTACTCCGTTGATTCGATTGCCACGTCCTACCTAGAAGTTGAGTTGCATGCCCAACGCGAACAACCGTCCCTGCAGGATCGCCGTCGGGCGGCCCAGGGCGGATCCGAACGTCTCGGTCTGGCTCAGGATGGTGCTCGAGTTGAGCAGGTTGAAGACGTCGAATTGTCCCTGCAGTTCCCCGCCCTTGACCTTGAATCTCTTCGCCATGCGCACGTCGATCTGGTTCCGGCGCTCGAGGAACTTGGTCCCTGGCGTAAGCAGCGGCACGGTGACGCTCGTGAGCGTGAGGCTCGGAATCTGCGCCCGCCCGACGTTATAGTCGACGTTGAGCGACGGGTCGGCTACCCGGTGCGAGGCCGAGGAATACTCCGCATCCTGCCGGTTCGTGCCCACGGGCACGCCGGGCAAACCCTGCCAGCTTCCGCTCAGGCTGAAGCCGTAGGGCAAGGTGTAAGTGCCCGCGAGCTTCAGCGAAATGAGGTACGGCATGTTGAGATCGCGCTGGTCGCAGAACCGAAGACTATTCGGATCGTCCACCTGGCAGTTGACCGTCGTCTGCTTGCCGGCCGACACCCCGCCATATAGGCTGGCCCCGTGCGTCCTCGTGGTGAAGCCCAGGTCGAAGCCGTTGTACCAGCGCTTGTTCTCGGTGGAGTTGCTCTCGATGATCTCCACCTGGCCGCGCTTGGCCACGTTGAGGTTGTAGATCGGAAGCATCTCAGCCGGGTTCAACGGGTTCGGGATGTTGACGAGGGTGTAGTCGTTGTGTGTCGTGAGCACGTTGTCGGCCCAGAACAGGCGGCGGTAGTCGCGCCGGATCCAGTTTGCCGAGAGCAGCACCCCCCCCATCAGTTCGCGCTGCACGCCGAGCGTTGACTCCCACTGGTAGGGACGCTTGATGTCGGGATCCGGACGCCGGTTGCTCACCCCGCTGATGTTGAACGGCGTGTTGACCGGGCCAATCTCGTTGAGCTGAACGTTGTCGTCGCCATTGAGGTCCGACCACGTGCGGCGATCGGTTTGCACGGTGTTCGGGTTGTAGACCTGCGCGAATCCTACGGTCGAATACGCGCGCATGTACTTGCCCAAATGGACCTTGACTGCCGTCTTCGAGTCACCGAACACGTCGTAGACGAGGCCAAACCTCGGCGCGATGTCCTTCCAGCTCGGGAGGTTCTCGATCTTGGCAAAGGACCGCTCGGGGACGAATCGGCCGGCGGGAGACGTTTGCGCGGGGACGTAGGTGTTGAACAGTTCAATGCGCAGGCCCGGGTTCACCGTGAGGCGGTTAAACCGCACGGAATCCTGCACGTAGATCCCGAGGTCGTACTTGATGACCTCCCGGGTGGTCTGCGGCGTGTTGTAGGTCATCACCGAAACGGGCACCTTGTTGTTGTATTCCTGGTAGAGGTCGGCGCCGCTGTCAAACGCCCGGTTATGAATGTTCGAGCCCTTGCCCAACTGGAAGCCGAGCTTCGCCGCGTGCGCGCCCGTGACGTAGGACATCGAGCCGGAAAAGGTGTGCCGATCGGGCTCGCGGTGGTAGTAGGGGCCGATCACATTACCCCATCGATCGCTGGTAATCCGGTCCACGCGACCCACGTCGGTGGGCAAGCTGTCCGGCTGCGACTCCTGGGTGGCGTAGGTCTCATCGTTTTCCGACCAGCCCGCCTCCACCAGCAGGCTGCTCGTGAGCGTGCCGGTGTACTTCACCTGCGCGGTGAAATACCGCTTGGGGCTCCGGACGCCGCAAGCTTCGGCGGTCGGGAACGTGTTGGCCGCGCACTCGTGGCCGCGGAACTTGATGATGCCGTCCGCGTAGGCGGCGAACTTGTGCCGTCGCGACGCCTGATACGTCAGGCGCATGATGCCGCTCTTGATGATGTTGTCGTCGACCGTCGGCTTCGTGAAGTCCGGGTCGAACTTCCGTCTCGTGGGATCGCGGTTGTAAAAGGAGTCGGTGACCGTCTGATCCACGCCCCAGAGGCGAACCGAGCTGTAGAACCACAGCTTGTCCTTCTTCACCGGGCCGCCGATCCCGAAATTGACGTCGATAATCTTCTCGACCCGATTCGGGGCCTTGAGGCCAAGCTTCGTGAGCTCCGGTGTGAGGTTGTCGCTTTGAAACGAGCTCGGCGTCTGCGAGTAGAACAGCGATCCCCTGAAGGTGTTGCTGCCGTCCTTGGGAATCATGTTCAGGCGGACGCCCGCCGACGGCACTTCGGCCGTCAAGGCGCTGGTCTGGAAACTCATCTCCTCGAACATGCCCTGATTGAAGTAGTTCTGGATGGCGCCGTCACCCTCGATGCCGTTCACGCTCATGCCGTCGACCTGGATGGCGTTGTCGCGCCGGTCGGAGCCGTGGGTGGCCATGTAGGTCTGCTGCATGCCGGCCGTGCCGCCGACGTCGGGCGCGCTCAGCGTCACCCCGTTCAGCGTGGCGCCGACCGCCCAGATGCTGCGTCCCGTCGGCACCGATTCCAGCAGTTCCTTGGTCATCACCTGCTGGTTCGTCGCGGTCTGCATGTCCACGACCGGAGTTGCCCCGGACACCGTCACCGTTTCTTCGATCGTGCCGACCCGCAGTTCGATGTTGATCGTGGCCGTGAAGTTCGAGATGAGCTCGATCTTCTCGCGCGTCACCGTGCCGAACCCCGGCAATGTAAACGTCATCTGGTACACGCCGGGCCGCAGATCGACGATGCGGTACTGCCCCGCGTCGTCGGTGACGACCGTCCGCACCTTTTCGATCAGGACCGGACTCCTGGCTTCTACGGTGACACCGGGCAACACCCCCCCGGAGTCGTCTTTCACGACGCCCGTCAAGGCGCTCTGCGCGTTCGCTTTCTCCGCCAACGATGCCAACAGTAATAGGCCGACAAACACAGCGACCGTAATCCGACGTTGCATCACGCGCCTCCACTTCGGTTAACAAGACAATGTGTGCCCAGAGAGAATTCAGCGGAATTTGTCCATCGTACGTGGTGAGTACCTAGCAGGTCGTAACGCTCCCGCCTATGACGGGCGTCATAGGCGCGGTGGACTGCCCGCTGCCCGTTCGCCAGAAGCAGCAGATGTCCGTCAGTTATGTTGGCGGCAGGGGCTACAATTCCAGCCGGAGGCACGCGGCGATGTTCGTACCAGGTCGCATGAGATTCACACGTTTCCTGCCCCTCGTGCCGGCGATTGCACTGGCGGGAGGGACGACCCTCATCCAGGGCCACGGTCAACCCGTCAGCGACCTGCCTAATCCGTATCGCGTTATCGAGAACTACTTCCAGCTCGCCGAGGGGAGGTGGTGGGCATCGACGAGCGCCGTCGATGTCGACATCGACGGCAAGTCCATCTGGGTCGCCGACCGCTGCGCCGCCAACAGCTGCGCCGGATCGCCGCTGAACCCTGTCCTCAAGTTCGAGGACTCCGGCAAGCTGGTGAGAAGGTTCGGCGAGAAGATGTTCAATCTTCCGCACGGCATCCACGTGGACCGCGACGGGAACGTCTGGGTGACCGACGCCCAAGGACCGGACGGGAAGGACCCGAACAGAAACGGCCGGGGGCACGCCGTCTACAAGTTCAGTCCCGAGGGTAAAGTGCTGCTCACGCTTGGAAAGCCGGGCGTGCCCGGCGACGGCACCGGCGAGCTCCTCAACGGGCCGTGCGATGTCGTGACTGCCCCGAACGGCGACGTCTTTGTCGCGGATGGACACAGCGGCCAAGAGCGCACCGCCCCGCCCGACGCGGTGGCGCGCATCGTGAAGTTCACAAAGGCCGGCAAGATCATCAAGTCGTGGGGCAAACTGGGCTCGGGGCCGGGCGAGTTCAGGACGCCGCACGGCCTGGCCTTCGACTCTCAGGGCCGGCTGTTTGTCGCCGACCGGGGCAACAACCGGATCCAGATCTTCGCTCAGGAGGGGACGTTCCTGCTCGAGTGGAAGCAGTTCGGCCGATTGAGTGGGATCTTCATCGACAAAAGCGACATCCTCTATGCCGCCGACTCGGAGTCGGGCGACACCGTCAACCCGGGTTGGAAGCGCGGGATCCGGATTGGGAGCGCCAGAGACGGAAAGGTGACGTACTTCATTCCGGACGCAGACCCCGATCCAAAACCGACCGGGCAGAGTGGGGCAGAAGGTGTCGCGGCGGATGCCCGCGGCAATGTGTACGGCGCCGGAGTCAACGCCGGCGCGCAGGCATTGAAGAAGTACGTCAGGCAGTAAGAGGCGCGTTCGCCAACGCGACCGAGCGGAAAGGGGTGACGAGCGGCCGTTCATACGGCTGTCCGTCGATCGGCCCGGGTGCCCGCCGCTGCGTTGCACATCTCCCACCTCCGGGTTGGATTGGTTACAGCTACAAGTGCGACGCGGGCCGGACGCTATGAATGTGAGCGTCAGTGCATAAGGAATGCCAAGGCTATCCAAAGAAACCACGCCCTGGCCGCGAGGACTAGGCCAGATAAAGGCGCGGAGGTGTTGGCCGTGGCCGAAGGCCGTCGGCTCACCGGGGCACCAGGGCACCGGCTTGCGGGGTTTTCCGCAGCGACCGCGAATATTCCTCCGTGGCGGGGCTAGAACCGCATCCTGACCCCGAGCTGGACCTGTCGCGCAGATGTGATCGAATACCCCGGGCCGTCGTATGAATCGCCCATGGCAACCTGCAGTCGCCGAAGTCGCTCGAAGGGCAGTGCAACCAGTGCCATGGTCCGGGCAAGCCGCAGACGCGGGCGGACCGTGCCGCCAACGCCCGGTTGATGATGACCGAGGTCGCCGCCGTCCGCGCGACGCTCAAGGAAGCCAGTTCGCTCATCAAACGGGTGAAGGACAAGGCCGAACGCGCCAAGTTCCAGGAGGCCTGGCAGCAGGCGGAAGTGCCGCTGATCGAAGCAAGCAATGCCGGTCACGAGTTTGTCTTCGACAACCTCAAAGAACGACTCGAGCGCGCCAGGATCCGCGCCAATGTTCTTATGGACCGCATCGCAAACCGGCAATAGGAGGGCCGTGCGGGCCGGCCACTTGCGCC
The DNA here is from genome assembly GCA_030650395.1 of Acidobacteriota bacterium. Classification (GTDB taxonomy): domain Bacteria; phylum Acidobacteriota; class Vicinamibacteria; order Vicinamibacterales; family UBA2999; genus 12-FULL-67-14b. Next base: position 28,083 of record JAUSDY010000167.1, read on the forward strand.
ACCGTGACCGGCTCGTCGCCCGCCCTCGCCACCTCGAGGGCCGCGTAGAGCGCGTAACGCGAGAACTTGCTCAGGGTCATGAACTCGCTAACTCCGCAGCGCCCGCAGGAAGGCGGCGGCCGAGACCGGCCAAGCGCCGCGCACGGAAGGCGCCCCACAGTGCGGCGCCGATGGCGCCGGCCAGCATCGACTGCGGATGGCTGCGGATGTCGACGGGCGACTTTTGCGCGATGGCGGCCTCGGCGAGCGCGGCCATCAGCCCCTCGTCGGCCGCGAGGCCACCGGTGATGAGCACGACGTCCTTGAGGCCGGCCGACACCACGAGCTTCAGGTAGCGGCCCGCCATCGACTGGTGGATGCCGCGCAGGATGTTCGGAATGGTGATGCCGCGAGACACCATGTTGATGACGTCGGTTTCGGCCAGCACCGCGCAGATCGACGAGCACGCCTCGGGCGCGTCGCCCGTCCTGGACAGCCGTCCGATCTCCTCGAGCGTGACACCGAGGTAGCGCGCGATGTTCTCGAGGAACTGACCAGACCCCGATGCGCACTGGCTGGTCATCCGGTAGCCGAGCACCCTGGCGTGCTCGTCCATGCGAACGGCCCTGGCGTGCAGCGCGCCGATATCGACCACGCCCCGGGCGGCCGGCTCCAGGAACAAGCCGCCGCGCGCGTGGGTGGTCATGCCGTAGAAGTGGCCAGTGCGGAAGGGCACCGACTCGCCCTCGCCCGTGGTGGCGACGTAGCCCACGTCGGCGCGCGTCACACCGGCGCTGTCGAGCGCGGCCTGGTAGGCGGTTTCGACGACGGCGAGCGAATCGCGCCGGCGCACGCGCTCCGTAACGCCCGCGAGGAACTGCTCGCCTGCCTGGTCGCCGGTGTCCACAACGGCCACCTTGATGGCAGCCGATCCCACGTCGATGCCGGTGGTGATCATCGTCGCTCCCGACTCACGCGGCCGCCGCGTTGCGCAGCGCGAAAAGCGCCGCGCCCAGCGCGCCGGTGTAGATCGAATCCTCTGAGATGTTGACCGTCCGCGCGCCGTAGTTCTCCTCGACCAGGGTCCGCAGGGCCGCCACGGCCGCCTGGTTCCGTGCCACGCCGCCCGTGAACGTGAATTCGTCCTTCACGCCCCCCGACCGCGCCAGCAGGGACATCGCTCGCAGCACGATCGCGCGATGCAGCCCGGCGAGGATGTCCTCACGTCTTTCTCCGAGCGACAGCCGTTCGCGCAACTCCGCGCCGGCAAACACGGTGCACGTCGAGTTGATTCGTACCGGCGCCGACGACTGGCTCGCAATCGGCCCCAGCTCGTGAAGGCCGAGGCTCATTTCGTCGGCGATATAGCCCAGGTAGCGGCCGCAGCCGGCGGCGCACCGGTCGTTCATCTGGAACGAGGTGACGATGCCCTGCTCGTCCACCTGGATGGCCTTGGTGTCCTGTCCGCCGATGTCGAGCACCGTGCGCGTGCGCGGGAACATCGAGTGAGCGCCGAGCCCGTGGCAGAGGATCTCGGATCGGATGCGGCCTTCGGGGAACGGCAGGCGCTGGCGCCCGTAGCCGGTGCCGACGCTGCCGATCTGTTCGAGCGTGCGCGCCGATACGCGCGCCACCGCCGTCGTGAGCGCGGGATCCGCGCCGGGCAGCGCCTCGAGCGCGACCGCGGCATGCTCGTCAAAGCGGCCCGCCGCCTCGGCGGAGTTCTCCACGTCCAGGATGGCCTTGTCGAAGAGCCCGGCCAGCAGGTCGAAGCTGACGCCGGTCGCGCGCGCCTCCTCCTCGGCGAGGGCGAGGTAGCGGCTGCCGGCCAGGTCGCGGAAGAAGTCACTCTTCCGCCGCGCGCCCTCGGCATAGAGCGCGTCGACCTCCGCGGTCATGCGGCCGGCGATGCGATCGACGATGCCGGTGGCCGCGGGCGGCCTGGTGAGCAGCCGCGAGAGGAAGCGGCGCAGCTCGGTGTCGAGCACCCGCAACTGCGATCGGTACTGCTCGGCCCGGAACTTTCGTTCGAGCGCGCCGATGAGAGTCGGCGCCTGCGCCGGGTCCCGCGCGATCGATTGGAACTCGCCGGCAATCAGTGAGAAGCGCGCGTTGATCAGCGCCTCGCTGAGGGCCACGCTGCAGGCGACGTCGTAGTTGCTGCGCGAATTGGTGATGCCGCGACCGAGCACCGCGCCGTCTTCGCCCAGCACCACGGCCTTGGTGGTGGTCGATCCGAGATCGATGCCCACCGTGTAGTTCATGACGACGCCCCGGCCCGCTTCTGGTCGAGCATCTGGAAGTACGACTCGAGGCGGTTCTTGATGTTGGCCGCGGAGAAGTAGCGCGGGTCGACGAGGTCGCTCTCGATGAAGCCGCCAGGCCGTCCCGATCGCGCCTCGACCTCGCGCAGGATGTGGAGCTGCCCGGCGCTGAACGAGTTGCAGCTCTTCACCGAGTTGATGAGGAAGCCGTCGGCGCGATACTCCGACAGGTAGCGCGTGAGCAGGTCGATCCGTGTCGGCAGGCTGAGGTTCGTATAGCAGCCCAGGCAGTACTCCGCCAGCGTCTCGAGCGGGTGATCGGGATCGTGGCGGAATCCGAGGTCGTAGACACCGCCAACCTTCGAATAGGTGGACGCCACCGCCACTGCGCCTTCGTCCGCGAACATCTTCCAGAACTGCCGGAAGCTGGTCCAGTTCGGCGGGCCTTCCACGACGATGCGGAAACGCTCGCGCTCCACCTCCCCGTCGGGCGTCACCGGACCCTTGCCCTGCCTGATGCGCCCGGCGATCTCCTCTCGAAGCTCACGGTAATAGTCGACGGCGTCCGCGGTGCCGCGAAACGCGCTGAAGATCGGTCCGACGTAGTAGACCGCGCCGAAATAGGCGTCGATGGGCGAGGGCACGTTCTTCGCCGACTGCAGCACCCACACGAGATCGTCCTCGGCCTGCGCCGATCGGGCCAGGTGCGCCCTGAGCCGATCCTCGTCGTACTGGCGGCCGGTCACCTCCTCGAGCTTGGGGATGACGACGTTCTTGAGTTGATCGACGACGTAGGTGCGCATGCTGTCGGTGATGCGGCCGTCGGCCTGGTACGGCACGTGGAGCATCGCCACCGGGCAGTGGTACTCCTCGCGGAGCAGCTCGAACCACTTCATGAACGTGAAGCAGCCGGTGTAGGAGAGCAGCAGCAGATCGGGGCTCGGCAGGCGCTGGCCGGTCGGACCGATGTTGCCCGACTTCATCATCCCGATGTCGCTCTTCACGTAGGTGCAGACATCCTCGGAGTGCCCCAGTTTTTCCGCCGCCGCGATGTACTCGGCCGTCTTGCCCCGCATGGCCGATTGCAGCGCGTTGATCTCGGGCAGCACGGGCAGCACGTCGAAGCTGAGCAGGAGTTCGGTGAGGTTGCCGGGCACGAACGTGTAGGCGCAGCGGGTGCCGGTATCGGGCGCCGCGGCCAGGCGATCGAAATGGCGCGCGATCATCTCCTTCTGCCGGACCTGGCTGCTGTCCTTGTGGGCGGTCGTCGCGACGATGGGGGCGGCGCTCATGCTCCACTCCAAAGCTTGATGGAATCCGCAAACGTGCCGGCCTGCTCGCGAATCACCTGGAACTGCCCGTTGTTCTCCGCGTACTTGAACGCGGTCCAGGGGATCGCCGTCCGCTCCACGGCGCGGACGGCCATCGGCTGGTCGAGCAGGGCGGGATCGCAGAAGCTGGCCGCGCAGAAGAGCACGCCCTCGGCGCCGCTTTCTGCCGCGCGCTGATTGAGGTCGGCGCCCTTCACCTCGTCCGCGATATAGCGGGTGGGGCTCGCCACCGCGTCGGTCAGCAGCGCATCCACGATCGACTGCAGCGGGTCGCCGTCCACCGGAATATCCGAACGGATGAACCGGTGCACCTGCACGAAGTCGTCGTCGACGATGTAGCAGCCGGCGCGCTCGAGCGTCTTGATCAGCGCCAGCGGCGGCTGCTCGCAGAACGAGCCGGTCACGAGCACGCGCGCCTGATCCTGCGGCCGCCTCGAGCGGTCGGCCGAAGCCAGCGCGAGGTACTCCGCGAACATCGTCGTCGATTCCTCGACGGGGACCAGCAGCGCGGCGCGCAGCACGACGTAGAGCTCGTGGGTGGGCACCTTCCACGGCTCGCGGCGGCGCAAGGCGTAGAGCTCGCGCACCAGCCGGCGGTTCTCGTTGTAGAGCGCGATCGACTGGCGGAGGGCGGCGGCGGTGAGCGCGCGCGCGCCGCGGGCCTCGAGTGCCTGCGAGAGCGACTCGAGATCGCGGCGGTAGAACGCACCCCCGATCGCCGGATCGAAGTTCTGCGGCACGTCGAGGTAATGCACCAGCACCTTCGGGAACAGCATCTGCCACATGCCGGAGAGGTTGCGGATGACGTCGCAGATGGCCGGGAAGATCAGGCCGTCGAGCGCGTCGTAACTGCCGTTGAGGCCGAGCTCGACGGTGCTGCGGGGCAGGTGGCAGATGTAGGACTGGTAGTAGGCGTCGCCCTTGATGATCTCGAGATCCGGACGCCCGCCCATCAGGCCCACCGGCAGCACGCCCTGCGCGTGCAGCAGCTCGCGCGGCACGTAGATCGGAAGAAAGCCCACGGCGAGGCCGCCCGTGCGCGCCTTCCACTCGCGAACGGCGGCGAGTGCCTGGTCGCGGAACAGCGCGCCGGCGCGATCGACGAGGGCGGTCAGGCGGGGGTCCTCGCTCATGCGTCCCTCCACACCGCGGGCCGCCGCTCGATAAACGCGCTCAGGCCTTCGATGGCGTCGGCGGTCGACATCAGGCCGTCGAGGTACAGCCGTTCGATGGCGGGCAGCTCCGCGGCCATGCGCGCGCGCAAGCCGGTTCGCGACGCCCGCACCACGTAGCGCAGGCTTGACGCCGACTTCGGCACCAGGTAGGTGCGCGCCCACGCGATCGCCGCCTCGGCGGGGTCGCCGTCCACGACCTCGTCGACCAGCCGCATGGCCAGGGCTTCATCGGCGGTGGCGGAGTGGCCTGAGAGGCAGAGGTCATCGGCGGCGCCGCGGCCGACGCGGTCGGCCAGCACAAGCGACGCGATCGGCGCGAACACGCCGAGGACGATCTCCGGCTGTCCCAGCCGCGCGTCACGGGCGGCGAACACGCGGTGACAGAGCGAGACGAGCTCCAGCCCGCCGCCGAGGCACTGGCCCCGGACGGCCGCCAGCACAGGCACGGCGCTGTCGAGCATCGCCATCAACGCGCCATGGAAGCGCGCCAGCATCTCCGTGACCTGCGGCGGCAGGTGTTCCGCCACGCTGGCGCCGAACGAGAAGTGGGGGCCGTGTCCCTCGAGACAGATGGCCTTGAGGTGCGGGGCGGCGGCCGCGTTCCGGAACAGGTCGGCGAGTGCATCCATCACCGCCGCGTCGAGCACGTTGCCTTTCGATCCGCCGATGGTCGCGCGCCAGATGGCGCCGTCGTCGAGGGGCGAAACGGTAAGGGGAGCACTTACCATCGTCATCTCCGTCCCGGTGCCGGCTCAAGGGCCAGCTCCAGTTGTGTGAAACTGCCGCCGACGAACCCGTTCGATCGGAAGAACGCGAGCATCGAAACATCGTTGCGCGCCACCATCGTCCGCACCGTGGACACGCCCGCGCGACCGAATCGCCGCCCGGCGTCGGCCACGAGCGCCGAGCCAATGCCGTGGTGGGCCTGGTCCGGATCGACGCCCACCGCGAAGATCCACCCGCACGGTGCGGAGCCGAACTCGAAGGCGCGAACCTCGCCCAGCAGGTACCCGGACAGACTCGCGCCGTCGCGCGCGGCGAGGCCGACGCGCGAGGACGAGCGGCCCGGAGCCACGAACTCGTGGAAAAGCCTCTTCCAGTTAGCAGGCTTGCGGCGGCCGGTCAGCCGGGCATCGAGCCGTATGACGGCGGCGAGGTCGGCAGGGCGGAGGGGACCGATCGAGGGTGTGATCTGCGTCATCGGTGTCATCCGCGGTCGTGCGCCTTCGTGAGGATCTCGTCGACGAGCGGTTCCGACCACGCGGCGCCCTCGGCGAGGCGTTGCCGCAGCAACAGCATGTCGGCCTCCCGGCACGCCTTGCTCCCCTCGTTGAAGGCGCGGAAGCCCGCGCGCGCTTCGGTCATCATGTTGAGGCTGAGCCATGCGCGGTTGCCCTCCTTGTTGCGGTCCCAGTGTTCGAGCTTGTGCTTGCGCACGCTCTCGATGGTCTTCGACAGGCAGCCGGGGAACGTGTTGGCCAGCTTGAACGCGAGCGCGCTCACCGCGGCGTCGAGGCCCGACAGGTCGACCTCGCCACGATCGACCAGCGCCTTCGCCTCGTCGCGCGCCGCGCCCGCCTTCAGCTCGCCATACACGATGCGTCCCTCGTCGAGCCACCGGTCCGTCACCACGAACGGACTGGCAATGAAGCGGCCGTCGACCTTGAGGGCCGGCACTACGGCAGTGACGAGGCCGAGCCGGTGCGCCTTGTACGCGCTCCACTGCTCGCAGAGCGTGCAGCTTTCCATGGCCGCCTCGATGCCGACGAAGAGCGGCAAGAAGTCCGTGCTGCCGCCGTCGGGCGCGGACCCGTGGCGCGGCCCCGCCTGGCCGAACACCGCCATGTCCTGCGCCACCGAGAAGTCGCAGGCCATGCCGATCTCCTGCCCGCCCGCGATGCGCATGCCGTTGACGCGGCAGATGACCGGCTTGTCACACATCAGGATGGCGCTCACCATGTCGTTGAAGAGCCGCAGGTACTGCCGATACTCCTCGGGCTGGCCCGCGTAGTACTCGGCGTACTCGGCCGTGTTGCCGCCCGTGCAGAACGCGCGCGTGCCGCTTCCGGTGAACACGACGGCCACCGCGGCGCGATCGTTCGAAGCGCGCCGCATCCCGAGAATGACCCCCTTCACCATCTCGGTGGTGTAGGAATTCAGCTGGCCGGGATTGTCGAGCGTGATGCGGACCACATGCAGGCCGCGCACGTGGGCCCCGGCCGAATCTCGCAACGGGGTCTCTTCGTACTGGATGCCCGGCGCAGCCTGCCGGGCCGTGAGGTCGTGGTCCTTCAAAGTCATGATTCGCTCTCGGGGATGAGGACGATGCGCCGCAACACACCACCGGCGTGCAACTCGGCGAAGACGTCGTTGATGGTGCCGAGCGCACGGCGCTCGATGAACGGCGCGAGCGCGATGCCGCCTTGCAGCACGAGATCGACAATGGCTGGATAGTGCTCGGGGAGGCAGCCCCAATTGCCTTGCGCCGTGGCGTCGAACGCCATCAGGTTGGAGAGCCGCAGCTCGACGGCCTTCGGCGTGTAGCCCACCACCGAGAGGTAGCCGCCGTGGCCGAGCAGGGCAAAGGCGGTGGCCTGGCCGCCGGGGCTGCCGGAGGTTTCGAAGATCTTCGTGCGCCAGGTCGGCACGCCGCGCGATTCGGCGAAGGCCCGCACCTGCTTGCGCAGTTGTTTCGAATCCACAGTGGAGGGATCGATCGTGAGCGACGCGCCGTGTGGCGACACCTGCGCGAGCCGCTGCGCGCTGACGTCGATCGCGACCACGGCCGCGCCCATCGCCGCCGCCACCTGGATCCCGAAGCCGCCGACGCCGCCGGCCCCGACGAAGATCGCCACGTCGCCGTTCGCAAGGCCGCTTCTGACGATGGCCTGGTAAGGCGTCGAGATGGCGTCGGCCACCACGGACAAATCCATCAACTCGATGCCGCCGGGATTGACCCCGGCGTTACGCAGGTCCGGCACCGGGCAGAGGCCCCGGGCGGGCAGCCGGAGATGCGTGGCGAAACCGCCGTGCACGTCGCTGCCGGGGAAAATCTGCTTGGGACAAATCTGGCCGCGGCCCGCCCGGCAGGCTGCACACTCGCCGCAGGGCAGCACGGCGGGGACGACCACGTCGCGGCCCACCCACGATTCCGCGCCGGCGCCGGCTTCGACGACGGTGCCGCTGATCTCGTGGCCGAGCGTGAGCGGCCAGGGGTGGCGGGTGGGGACCCCGTCGTAGAAAAACCCCAGATCCGTGTGGCAGACGCCGCAGCCGGAAACCCGGATGATGACCTCGCCGGCGCCGGCGGCTTCCTCGCGCGCCTCGTACCGCATCGGGCTGGCGGGCTGGCGAACGACCCACGACGAGACCTGCATGACGGCCGCCTCCCGGGTCCGCGCGACTGCGGCGGGCCTAAATAGGTATTACAGTTCCTATTTACCTGTATACCCCCGTCACCGGCCGGGAGTCAAGTCCGGAAACTTGCCTCCATTCCGCGCGCTTATCCGTGTGAGATCTGCCGGGACCTTCGAGAGCGCGGCTGCGGCCGGGCCGTTGCCTTTGCCTTCCTTGCCATGACAAACGGCGCAGTAGGTGTTGAACATCAACGGTGCGTCCGAGACGGGGACCTGTTTGATTGGCCCCTTCTCGATCTTTGGCTGCGCGACGGCGGCGCCAGCGGAAAACGCGAGAACGACGGCGGCGACGAGGACATGTCTGATCATTTGGAGCCCCTCCCGGGATCTGTCAGCCGGAGCCGACGATTCTGGGATGCTGCAAATCAAGGGCCACGGTGCCAAGAGGCATGAAGCCTGCATATGACGGCGGTCATGTTCGCGTCAGCCGCGATTGCCTATGCTGATCCACTGAAGGAGACGAGCCATGAAGCAGCCATTGACACGCACGAGCGCCATCCTGGCAGGGGCGGCCCTGGTCGCGCTGTTGGTTTTCGCTCCCGCCCGCGCGCAAGGAACGAAGGACATCGTCGACGTGGCCGTGGCCGCGGGCTCGTTCAAGACGTTGGTGGCCGCCGTTCAGGCCGCCAACCTGGTGGAGGTGCTCAAGCGCCCCGGCCCCCTCACCGTGCTCGCCCCCACTGACGAAGCCTTTGCGAAGATCCCCAAGGCGGACCTCGATGCGCTGATGAAAGACAAGGCGAAGCTCGCCGCGGTGCTGCAATACCACGTGCTCGCCGGCAACGTCAGCGCCGCCGACCTGAAGATGATGAAGGACTTCGGCACGGTGCAGGGCAAGCGTATCCAGATCTCGAGCGCCGGCGCGACGTTGAAAATCAACAACGCCACCATCATCAAGCCCGACGTCCCCGCCAGCAACGGCGTGATTCACGTGATCGACACCGTGTTGATGCCCAAGTGAATCCGGGAAGCCGGGCGCTGGCCGCAGCCAGCGGGGAGTATTCCCCACGAGCGCGGGAAAACACGGAGCGGCCTGCGCCGAATCCGACTGGCTGGCCGCGCGCGCTCAACCGCGGCGATGTTTAGGACGCCGCCGCGTCTTCGAGCGCCTCGCGGTTCAACACCACGAAGCCGTCCTTCTCGGTGTGCATGACGTCTTCCTTCTGCCACCGGCTGATGATCCGAATCGCGGTCTCGATGGTCGTGCCCGTGAGATCCGCGAGCTCCTGCCGCGACAGCGGCATCGGCACGAACATGCCGCCGCGCTCGGCGCGGCCGATCTGATCGCACAGCTTCAGGAACAGCCGCGCAAACCGGACGTCGACACGCGCGCCCGACATCTCCGCCAGCCGTCGCGTCAGCTCCGCCAGGCGGATCGTCAGGCCTGACAGCAGGCCGCGGACGAGTGCGGGATCGTCCTCGAGCAGGCGGAAGAACGCGCGTTGCTCGATGCG
>JAUSDY010000171.1 GCA_030650395.1 Acidobacteriota bacterium
CCGCCGCTCCGGGAGTCCCGTTCCGCGTCCACTCCGCGGAAAGATCTAGAACGAGTACCGGAAGCTGATCTGCCCCTTCCTGGACGTGTTCCCTTGGCGCAGACTCCTCTGATCGAGGAAGCTGGACAAGCGCTGATCGCCAGCCGGATTGTTAAAGCTGACGCGATCCGTGAGGTTGAAGATTTCTCCCACCAGTTGCAAGCGACTCGCCCCCTGCAGCGGGATCGCATAGGCCACACGCACATCGAGCGCGAAGAAGTCTTGCCCCCGGGCGCCGTTCGAGCCGCCCGTGTTGTCCACCGTGATCGGGTTTCGCCCGGTGCCACTGAGCGTGCCCGCCGGGAGGAATTCGTCGTCGGTTCGGCCGTTTCGATTCAGATCGAACGACGAGTTGGTCACCGTGAACGGCAGGCCGCTCATGTAGCGCAGCAGGGGGCTCACGCTCAACCCCCGCACGCGCGGGACTTCCACCGTCCCGTTGACCGACAGGATATGCGGGCGGTCGTTGTTCGTCGGTCCGACGCTCGCGTCGAGGTTCAAGTCGTCGCCGACCTGCGTCGTGATGATCCCGGCGACCCCTCCGTCGTGGTTCCCGCGTGCGCGAGAGCGCGTGTAGGAGACCCGGTAGCTGTAGCCCCGGCTGAACCGTTTGTTGAGCTGCAACTGCAACGCGTTGTAAGTGTACCGGCCGACGTTGACCGGCTGCCACACGTTCTGCGCGAATTGCGGATTCGGGCGCGTGACCGGCGCCGTGCGGCCGGTGCTGGTGCGCGTGGGCGGGTTCAGGTTCTTCCGGTACAACTGGTCGCGGTTTTCCGAGCGCACGTAGTCGACGGTCACGGCCATGTCGCCGAACAGTTGCCGCTCGTAGCCCAACGTGTACTGGCGCGCGTACGCGCTCTTGCGGTCCGGATTGTCGAGGAACACGTCGCCTGTGTTGCGGAGCTGCGTCCCGGCCGGGAACTGCTGGTTGAGCAGAGTGCGATTCACCACCGGCCCGTTGACCAGGAACGGATCGGTGGGAAGCCGGCCCTGCGAGGGCCCCGGGTCGACGCCGTTCAAGGGGAACAGCACCGTGAACGAGTCGGCGAACACGCCGTTGGACATGAAGTTGCCCAGCGGACCAAACGGCGTCTTCTGGTAGAAGAGCCCCGCGCCGCCGCGGACCACCGAATGCCCCTCATCGTCGAGCGCGTAGGTCACTCCCACGCGGGGCGAGACGTTGTTCGTGTCAACCGGATTATCGGAGGCGTTGGCGAACGCGGGGTTGTCGCGCTCGTTGACATTGATGATCTCCAGGTCGTAGCGCAAGCCGAGGTTCAGCGTGGTTCGCGGATTCACCTTCCACTTGTCCTGCACGAACAGACCCATGAAGTGCCCCGGCAGAACGAACTCGATCGAGCCCGGCACGCGAATCGACAGCCGCTCCGGGAACGTGCGCGGATTATTCCTATCGAAGTCCAAGTCGCTGTTGACCGTGAACGTGCCGTTCATGTTCCCTGAATCCTGAAACAGCAGTGGGGCATAGATGTACTGCAGGCCGAACTTGAGGTCGTGGTCGCCGGCTTTGTTGGGCAGGAACCAGGCGAAGGTGTCGTCGAAGCCGTAGGTCCGATCCTTCCGCCGGCTGGCCCGCGCGCTCTGCTGGTCGAGGAAGGTCAGGTGGCTCAAGGTGGGTGGAAGATCCCCCTGAATCCTGCCGTTCTCGAACAGGGCCGGATTGCCGAAGAACACGTCCTCCTGCGTCACGTGCAGCCGGATGGTATTCACCTTCGTGCCGCCGATCACCGAGTTGAACGAGCCCGAATACGTCCAGTCGACGTCGGTCTCCTTCTCGCGCGTGGCCTCGGTTCGTGTCGTGCTCGTGAGCTGATCCGACTGGGGCGACCACTCCTGCAGCCAGCGAAACGCCCACGTGTTATTCGCGTTGATTTGGTGGTCGAACCGGGTCAGCGCGTTCCAGACGCGATCCTTCCACACGACGTTCTTGGTGAACTCGGGCCGCGTTGCGATGTTGACCGTGACGGGTCGGTCCTGCGCCACCCGCTCGATGCTCGTGAAGAAATGCGCCTTGTTGCGAATGACCGGGCCGCCGAGCGAACCGCCCCACTGCCGCTGTTTGGTTTCGTCCGGCTTCTCGAGCCCGAACTGATCGGTGAAAAAGTCCTTCTTCGTGAATTCCGACTCCTGGTCGAAAAAGAACGCGCTGCCCCGGAATCTGTTCGTGCCCTGCTTGGAAATCGCGTTGAGCACGCCGCCCGTCCCCCAGCCCATCTCCGCGTCGTACTGGCTGGTCTGGACCTGGAGCTCCCCGACCGCTTCGATCGGCGTCCGCACCTGCGCGCCGCCCGAGCCGCCGTTCCACATGTCGTTGTTGAAGCCGCCGTCGAGCGCGAATTGGGTATTCGTGAACGGCTGGCCGTTGATGCTGACCGAGTCGGCGCCCCACGAGGACGACTCGGACGCCACGACGCCAGGCAGCAACGCCATGTAGGCCATGGTGTTCCGGTTCCCGACCGGCGTTTCGACCAGCTCGGCATTGTCCACGTTGCCGCCCACTGTCTTCGAGGTCAGGTCGACGAGCGGCGACTGGCCGGTCACGGTGATCGTCTCCTCGAGTGTGCCCACTTCGAGCCGGACGACGATGGTCTGGGCTTCGCCGACCGCCAGCCGGACGTCGCGCCGGACGAACTTCTTGAATCCTGGCAGCTCGGCCGAGACCTCGTAGATGCCAGGCACCAGCGCCGTGACAAGGTAGGAGCCGTCCGTGCCGCTGACAACCTCACGAAACGTACCCGAGTCCTGGTTACGAACGACGATGGTGACGCCGGGCATGACGGCGCCCTGTTCGTCAGCCACGCGCCCCCTGAGCTCGGAGTAACTCTGTCCGGCCGCGGCCACAGGCACGAACAGGCACACCCCCAAGGCAATTGCCACAATCGACTTCAATACATTCATACAAAGCCTCCGTTAACAGTGACCCGACGACAGCAAGGAATTACAACGCGAGGTACCCGGGAACCGAACGCGACTGACGTCGCAGTGAGAGGCGGCGCGCCCTGACTGGAATGGACGCGCCTACGGACAGGTACATCGTGTCCGCGGCGAGGAAGCTAAAGCGCCCATCTGCGGAGTATAGCTCCGATGGCCGTGGCCGGATGTCAACCCGCCTTCGCCCGCCTTCGCGAAGCTTCGGCGAGACAGGCTCTATTCGAGGGTCTTTTTAGGTCGCATGTTGCCCGCCAGAATGCGCTTCCGCAGCCGGATGCTCTTCGGCGTCACCTCGACCAGCTCATCGTCGTTGATGAATTCCACCGCGATTTCCAGTCCCATCAGGTGGGGCGGCACGAGGCGAATGGCCTCGTCGGTGCCCGACGAGCGCATGTTGGTCTGTTTTTTCTCGCGGCAGATGTTGACGTCGAGATCGTTGGTGCGCGCGTTCTCGCCGATCAGCATGCCTTCGTAGACCTGCGTACCCGGCTCGATGAAAATGGTGCCGCGCTCCTGCAGGCTGCCAATCGCGTAGGCGGTTGCGGCGCCGCTGCGGTCGGATACCAGGGCGCCGGTGGCGCGGGCGGCAATCGGTCCGTGCCACGGTTCCCACCCCGAGAAGATGTGGTTGAGGATGCCGGTGCCCTTGGTGTCGGTCAGCAACTGCGAGCGGAAGCCAATCAAGCCGCGCGCCGGGATGCGGAACTCGAGGCGGACGCGGCCGCTGCCGTGGTTCACCATCTTCGTCATGGTGCCTCTGCGAACGCCGCACATCGCGATCACGACGCCCTGGAATTCCTCGGCAACGTCGATCACGAGCTCCTCGACCGGTTCCATGCGGACGCCTTTGACTTCCTTGATGACGATCTCGGGGCGTGACACCTGGAGCTCGAACCCCTCGCGGCGCATCATCTCGATCAGGATCGCCAGCTGCAGCTCGCCGCGGCCGAGGACCTTGAATTGTTCGGGCGTCTCCGCGGGTTCGACGCCGATCGAGACGTTCCCCAGCAGCTCCTTGTCGAGCCGTTCCTTCAAGTGGCGCGACGTCAGGTAATTGCCGTCGCGGCCCGCCATCGGCGAGGTGTTGACGCCGAAAATCATCGAGACCGTCGGCTCGTCCACGGCGACCGGCGGAATGGCCTTGCGATGTTCGGGGTCGGCGATGGTCTCGCCGATGGTGATGTCTTCGATGCCGGCCAGGCAGACGATGTCGCCGGCTGCGGCCTCTTCGATCTCGACCCGCTTGAGCCCCTCGAACGAGAACAGCTTGGTGACGCGGGTCTCCTTGTACATGCCGTCCAGTTTGCAGATGACGACGGGGTCGTTGAGGCGCACGCGTCCGTTCGAGATGCGGCCGATGGCGATGCGCCCGAGATAGTCGCTGGCGTCGAGGTTCGACACCAGCATCTGCAGCGGCGCGTTGACGTCGCCGCGCGGCGGCGGCACGTGCGAGAGGATCGCGTCGAACAACGGGCGGAGATCTTCACCGGGCACATCAAGGTCCGTGCTGGCCGTGCCGGCACGTCCGCTGGTGTACAGCACCGGGAACTCAATCTGCTCTTCGGTCGCATCCAGGTCGATGAACAAGTCGTAGACCTCGTTGAGCACCTCTTTCGCGCGCGCGTCCGATCGATCGATCTTGTTGATCACGACGATGGGCGGCAGGCCGCGTTCGAAGGCCTTGCGCAGCACGAACCGGGTCTGCGGGAGCGGCCCTTCGGCCGCGTCGACCAGCAGCACGACGCCGTCGGCCATCGACAGCACGCGCTCGACTTCCCCGCCGAAATCGGCGTGGCCGGGCGTGTCCATGATGTTGATCAGGGTCTCGCCGTAGTGAACGGCGGTGTTCTTGGCCAGGATGGTAATGCCGCGCTCGCGCTCCAGCTCGTTACTGTCCATCGCCCGCTCGGTGATGCGCTCGTGGGCGTTAAACACGCCGCCCTGGCGAAACATCGCGTCGACGAGCGTGGTCTTGCCGTGATCGACGTGCGCAATGATGGCGACGTTCCGACGGAGAGGATTGGCTACTTGTGCGGTCTTCAGCGTAGAAAGCATCTCTCCAGTATACAGGGTTCCCGCGGAGGTTCCCGCGGAGGTTCCCTCACGAGGTTCCCTCACGAGGGTTCCTCACGAGGGTTTCCTTACGAAGGTTCCATACGACGGTTCTCGGCGTATTATCTGGTTATGCCGCTGTATGAGTACCGCTGCCGCGAGTGCGACCACCACTTCGAGTTGCTCGTCCGCGAGTCGACCCGGTATGAATGCCCACAATGCACGAGCGATGAGCTCGACAAGCAGTTGTCGGTATTCGCCGTGAGCGCTCCGTCCAGCGGCGACATGACGATGAATGCAGGGCCGTCGCCGTGCGGCGCGTGTGGTGACCCGCGCGGCGCGGGCAGCTGCCGCACGAATTGAGGGCGTGATGTGGCGCTATCCGCTCGCCGGGCTCGTCGCCGTCACCGCAAGTCTCGCCGCCTCGCAGCCCGCCGTCGTCGACGGGCTTGTCCTGAGCGAGGCGGAGGTCACCCGTGACCTCCGCCGAGTCGAAGGGCAGGCGGCGTGGCAGCTTTCTCCTGAATCACTTCGCACACCTGCGCTCGCCAACTCCGCGCAACCCCAGCTTTCCGTTTCCGATCGCGGCGTTCTGCTGAGTTGGATCGAGCGCGCCGGCGATCTGGCCACGCTGCGGTTCGCTGAGCGCACCGCATCGGGATGGACCGAGCCTCGAACGATCGCGTCCGGTCGCGACTGGTTCGTCAACTGGGCGGATGTGCCATCCGCGCTACGCCTGCCGTCTGGCGTGATCGTCGCGCACTGGCTGCAGAAGAGCGGCGCTGGTACCTACGCCTACGACGTGCGGCTTTCCTATTCCAAGGACGATGGCAAGACGTGGTCGCCGGCTTTCCTGCCGCATCAGGACGGCACCAAGACGGAGCACGGATTTGCTTCGTTGTTCCCGATGGGAGACGGGCTCGGTCTGGTGTGGCTCGATGGGCGCGCCATGAAACCAAGTGCGCATGAAGGCGATCACGACGCGGGCGCGATGAGCGTGAGGTTCGCGCGCTTCGATCGCGACTGGAAGCTCGTCGAGGAGAGCGCGGTCGACGAGCGCGTCTGCGAATGCTGCCCCACCGCAGCGGCTGTCACTGCCGACGGAGCGATCGCGGCGTACCGAGATCGCAGCGCCGGCGAGATCCGCGACATTCATACCGCTCGCCTGGTTGACGGCAGGTGGGCCACGCCCGCAGCGGTCTTCAACGACGCGTGGAAGATCGCGGCGTGTCCGGTCAACGGTCCCGCGCTCAGCGCGCGCGGCCGCGATGTCGCGTTGGCGTGGTTCACGGTCAAACAGGAACAAGGACAGGCGTACCTGGCCTTCTCGAAAGACGCCGGCCGCAGCTACGGCGCTCCGATTCGCGTCGATGACGGCGGATCGCTCGGGCGGGTGGATGTGGAGCTGCTGCCCGACGGCGCAGCACTCGCGACCTGGATTGAGTTCGCGGATCAGCGGGCGCAGTTCCGCGCGCGGCGCATCGATCGCTCTGGCGCGCGCTCGCCCGCCGTCACCGTTGCGGGCATCGCCGGCAACCGGGCCAGCGGCTATCCGCGCGCGGCGATCGGACGCGGCGAAATGGTGTTTGCGTGGACCGAGTCGGCTGATGGCGGAGCGCTGCAGGTCAGGACCGCCACGGCGGCGCTGCCGGTCGCGGGCGCCCCGGCCAGGTAATGACCGGTAATGAAACGATTCCTCCGTACGCTCGTCTATACGGTCGCTGCGCTCGCGCTCGTCGCCGTCGGCGCGCTGTTCTACATCAGAGGTCGCGGGGTGAGTGCCCGCCCGGAACCATCGTGGATTGAGGCACGCACCGCGCTGTTGCTGCGAAGCTGGCTTACGCCGCCGCGCTACAAGGGACTGAACAACCCTGCTTCGGCCTCCACTGACAACATCACTGCGGGCCGCGAACACTTCGCCGATCATTGCGCGACTTGTCACGCCAATGACGGCAGCGGCAATACCGAGATGGGCCGCAACTTCTACCCCAAGGCGCCGGACATGCGCCTGCCGCGGACGCAGGGCCTGAGCGACGGCGAGCTGTTCTACATCATCGAAAACGGCATCCGCCTCACCGGCATGCCGGGATGGAGCAATGGGACCCCGGAGGGCGAGCGATCGAGCTGGCACCTCGTCCACTTCATCCGGCACCTGCCATCGCTCACGCCGGAGGAGTTGAAGGACATGGAGCGCTTGAATCCGCGCTCCGGCGCCGAGATCGACGAAGCCCGGCGCATTGAAGAGTTTCTCAAGGGCGCCGACGCTCCGGCCTCCCCGCCCCCGGATCCTCACGCTGGTCACAAACCTCCGCAGTAATACACAGGTTCAGGGGTTCATTCCGTTCTGAACTGAAACAGTGAGACGCGATGCCAATTCCGAACCTCAGCCTGCTAATCGCCCTTGACGGGAACGGACCGCACGCGATCCTCGGAGTACCCTCCAATCAGGAACCCCTGAACCTCTGAACCTCTGAACCTCTGAACCTCTGAACCGATTCCGCTTTGGTGTAATATACCCCTAGGGGGTATATCGTGAGCGCCATCGAAAAGACCTACACCATCGAGGGCATGTCCTGCGGCGGCTGCGTCAACAGCCTCACGCGCGTGCTGAAATCGGTTCCGGGGCTCGAACCCGTGAAGGTCGAAGTCGGCCGCGCCGTGCTTCGATTCGATCCGGCCGTGATCACTGCCGACACCATCAAGGCGGCCGTCGATCGCGCCGGGTTCTCTGTCATCGCCGAGCAGTAACGTGGCGACCCCCGCCGACTTGTCCGCCGGAGCTTCAGCGAAGGTGGAAGCGGCTTCCGCCCTCGAAGGCGGACCCGTTCTCAAGATCACTCTGCCCGTCGAGGGCATGACCTGCGCCGCCTGCCAGGCCACCGTGCAGCGCGCGCTGACGAAGGCGCCGGGCGTCGCGAAGGCCGCGGTCAACCTCATGACGAATGAGGCCACGATCAGCTACGACCCGGCGGTCACCGGACCGGAGGGCCTGGTCGCGGCCATCAACGACACCGGTTACGTGTCACGCGTCCCCGTCGAAGGCGAAGCCGTGCCGGCCGACGATGAGCGTGAGCAGGCGCAGCGGCGAGAGTACCTGGCCCTGCGAAACAGGGCGCTGGTCAGCCTCGCGTTGGGCGCAGTGGCGATGGTGGCGTCGATGCCGCTGATGGGCGGCGCCTCACCACATGGAGCCCACACCGGCGATCCGCTGCTGCGATGGGTGATGACGACGATCGATCCGCCCGTGCGGTCCGCGCTGCCGTGGCTCTATGCCATCGATCCGGCATCGTTGACCCTCGGCCTGCTCGCCGCCACGGTGATCGTGATGTCGTGGGCCGGGCGTCATTTCTATACCCGCGCGTGGGTGGGCATCCGCCATCGCTCCACCGACATGAATACCTTGATCGCGGTCGGCACCGGCGCGGCCTTCGTGTATTCCGTCGCGGCGACGTTCGCGCCCGGCTGGTTCGCCGCCGAAGGCGCGCGGCCGGACGTGTACTACGAGGCCGTGATCATCATCATCGCGTTGGTGCTGCTCGGCAACGCGATGGAGGCGCGGGCCAAGACCCAGACGACCCGCGCGCTGCGGCAGCTCGCGAAGCTGCAGCCATCCACCGCACGCGTGCGCCGCGACGGCCGCGAGCAGGAGATTCCGATCGCAGAGGTCCGCGTCGGCGACCTCGCCCTGGTTCGCCCCGGCGAGCGCTTCCCCGTCGACGGCGAGGTGGTGAGCGGCAGCGGCGCGGTCGACGAGTCGATGCTCACCGGTGAATCCATGCCGGTCGACAAGGCCCCCGGCGATCGCGTGATTGGCGCGACGGTGAATTCGTCCGGCGCCATGGAAGTGCGCGCCAGCGCCATCGGCGCCGGCACCGTGCTCGCCCGGATCGTGACGTTGATGAAAGAGGCGCAGGGCTCGCAGGCGCCGATTCAACGGCTGGCCGATCGCATCTCGGCGGTGTTCGTGCCCATCGTCATCTCGCTGTCGATCGCGACGTTTGCCGCGTGGATGGTGCTGCCCGACACGCCCTCGTTCGCATCGGCGATCACCGCATCGGTCGCGGTCCTGATCATCGCCTGTCCCTGCGCAATGGGCCTGGCCGTGCCGACCGCGGTGATGGTCGCCAGCGGCCGCGGCGCCGCCGCCGGCATCTTGATCAAGGGCGGCGAACCGCTCGAACGGCTCGCGTCGGTCGACACGGTGGTGTTCGACAAGACCGGCACGCTGACACAGGGGACGCCGAAGGTGGTGGATGTTGCCATCGCGGCCGGCCAGGATCGTGCTGAGACGTTACGGTTGGCCGCAGCGCTTGAGGCGCGCTCGGAGCATCCACTCGCGAAAGCCGTTGTGACTTTCGCGGGCGAGTCTTCAGCCCCGACTGTTGACGAAGTCAGGGCCATTCCAGGTAAGGGCGTGCGCGGCTTCGTGGACCGTCGAAACGTGACGATCGGAACAGAAGCACTCATGCGTGAGTCGCGGATCGATACTTCCGCTATGGCCCGCCAGACCGAGCCGTGGGCCGCAGAAGCCAAGACTGTCGTGTTTGTTGCAATAGACGGCACGGTTGCCGGCGCATTTGCGATCGCCGACACCATGCGTCCGAATGCCGCCACGATCGTCTCCTCGCTCAAGGCGCGCGGGCTCCATACCGTCATGTTGACCGGCGACCGCCGCACCACCGCCGAGGCCGTGGCGAAGCAGGCCGGCATCGACGAGGTCATTGCGGACGTCCTGCCGGACGGCAAGGTCGCCGCGATCAAGGCGTTGCAAGCCAAAGGCCGCGTCGTGGCGATGGTCGGCGACGGCCTCAACGACGCGCCGGCGCTGGCGCAGGCCGACATCGGGATGGCGATGGCGTCGGGCACCGACATCGCGGCCGACGCGGCGTCGGTCACCTTGATGCGCAGCGACCTGGCGAGTGTCGAACACGCGATCGTGCTCGCGCGCAAGACGATGAAGACGATGAAGCAGAACCTGTTCTGGGCGTTTGTCTACAACGTCATCGGCATTCCGGTGGCGGCGGGATTGCTCTACCCGGCGGTCGGCATCCTGCTGAGTCCGATCATCGCGAGCGCGGCGATGGCCTTCAGCTCGGTCAGCGTCGTGTCCAACAGCCTGCGGTTGAGAGGAGTGAGCCTGTCGTGACGCCCGCCTCCGCTCGCCGCAAGACCGGTCGCGAGCTTCGGCGAGGTCTCGCCGTAGCGGCCGTCGGCCGCGAAGGCGGAAAGGCCGATGCGGTGGATCCCGATATCAAGGACGCCAACCTGAAGCGGCTGCGCCGGATCGAAGGCCAGATTCGCGGCCTCCACAAGATGGTCGAAGAGGATCGCTACTGCCCCGACATCATCACGCAGATCGCGTCGGCGCAAGAAGCGCTGCGCGGCGTGGGCCGGCAGCTGCTGCGCAATCACCTGAAGCACTGCGCGACGACGGCGATCAAGAAAGGGCCGAAGGAAGCGGATGCCACTTACGACGAGCTGCTCGAGCTCGTGTATCGACACCTGCGGTGAATAACCAAAAACCAATAACAAAAAACCAAAGACTCTTTGGTTATTGGTAATTCGTTATTGGTTATTTCAACAAGTCGATAGCCGTCACAAACCGGGGCTCGATGTCGACCGGCACCGAGTTGAGCTTGTCGAGAATCGCCTTGGCCGGCGGACGCAGCACGCCGAGGGTCTCGATCATCTGCTTGGCCTTGGCGTAGCTGCCCTCGGCCTGCAGCATCATGATCTCGCGCGTCAGCGCGGTCACGCCGTCGCGGATCTTCGCCGTATCCACCGCGAACGTGCCGTCGCCGTTCACCGTGAAGGCGCCCGTGTCGAGCAGGTAGTTCAACTGGATGGCCTGGCCGCGGCCGTGCGCCTCGGCGATGCCGAAGCGCAGCGATCGGAACGCCGACGCGAGGAACGTCGTGTAGATCGTATTCTCCAGCCGCTTGTCGAGCTCGCCGCGGTCGATCAGGAACTGCAGGGCAAACAGGCCCGAGATGTCGGCCTTGGCTTCTTCGATGGCGCTGTAGGTGTCCTTCAGCTCCTGGCGCACGGTGGTGGTGCGTCCGCCGACGGTGATGTCGTGGGGGCCGAGGCCGTGCATCAGCTCGTGCATCAGGATGTGCGTGAAAAACGCTTCGAAGGCAATCTTGTCGTGATCGCTCGAGGCGAGCGCAACCTTGGAGATCGGCACCAGCACTTTCTGGAACTTCGCCTCCTGGTTGTTCTTCAACATCACCCGCTTGCTGCCCTTCTCGCGGATCACCCGCTCGTCGTTGGGCAGGTTGAAGGCGGCGGTCTGCACGCCGCGGTTGCCGTCGCCGGCCGAGAACACGGTGTTGACGACCGCGATTGGCGCCAGGGCGCCGAGTTTCGGGTTGCGGTACTTCGGATCGATCGGCAGGTTGTCTTCGATCGCCTGCAGCGAGCCGGCGAACTTGCGCAGCTTGTCGGATTCGGTTTGATCCTTGACGGTGATGAAGGCCTCGAACGCCGCCTTGTAGTTGAACCATTCGTCTTCGTAGACCTCGTACGGTCCGATGGCCGGCTCGATCGTGGCGTCCAGCTCCATCCATTTCACGTCGCTGTCGAAGTAGTCATTCGACACGAACGCGGCGGCGCGGCTTTCGAGAAACGCCTTGAGCGTGGGCTGCGCGGTCGCGGCGGCCGCGGCGCGCAGGTGCTGGGCCGCCAGCGCCAGCTCGCCCTGGTATTCGGTGCTGTACGGCACGGCGACCAAGCCGCCGGACGGAGCGCGCCGGATCGTAGTGAAGAACCCGGTGGCGCTCGTCTTCTCGGCCGCGCCGAGCGATGCGATCCACGTCTCCACTTCGGCCTTGGTCGCACCGGCGGGATAGAAATTGGCCGACGCCGGTTTCTCGGGCGCACCGGGCACGAAGGCCTGGTGGTGATCGAGCCGCGACCACGGGCCCTTGTTGACGAGAAAGGCGTGGAGCCGGGCCTTGCCGGCGGGCGACTCGTCCTTGATCAAGTTGTAGAGCATGGTCTCGTTGCCCGACCACACTTGCTCGAGGAAGAGCGCGTCCATCACCTGCGCGGCCCGCACCATGTGCGCGAGCGCATCGCGCTCGTTGGGCGGCAGCGCCGTGATGTCGGCGCTCAAATCGGTGACCGCAAAACGCGCGGTCTGTTGCTGAAGCTGCGACAGGTCCTTGTCGACCGGCGCCGGCGTCGCGGGCGGCGGCGGCGATGGCGCCTGCGCCCGGCAGCCCGCCAGGGTCGCCACGAGAGACATAGACGTTACCACGACACGCAACCTTCCCATTTGACTCTCCATCTCACGTTCGTCCGATCCTCTCGTTAATCGCGACGGGAGTTGAGCCTAGTCGGGAGGGCTCTTCTTGTCGGGAGGACAAGTCTTGTCGGGAAGTAAATCCCGTCAAGAGTTGCGTTCCCGTCAAGGGGTGCCCTCCCGTCAAGAAGTGCCCTCCCGTCAGGCCGGCTCTAGTGAACGCCCGAGGAACCCTGCAACATCGAGGGCTCCGCTCCGAGCCGGCGAATGACCGCTTCCCACATGCCGTCGACCGGCGTTGAAAAAATCAGGTCCGCTTCGACCGGCGCCAGCAGCCAGGACGATTCGGCGAGCTCGGCGTCGAGCTGCCCGGCGGTCCAGCCCGCGTACCCCACCACCATCCGCACCGCCGGGTCCGGAGCGGACTCGAGCGTCTTGCGGACCAGGGCCGGCGACGCCGACAGGTAGACGCCACCCATGACTTCGAGCGCATCGGCATCGAGCTCGGGCTTGGCGGTCAGAATCCAGGCGCGCGTGGGCTCGACCGGGCCGCCGGTGAACAGGTGCATTCGTGGATGGATCCGCAGCGGCTCATCGGCGGTCACGATCGATTGCGCCGGCTCCGGCATGCGGCGGTTCAGCACGAGGCCGAAGGCGCCATGCGCGCCGTATTCAGCCAGCAGCACGACCGTCTTCGAGAAGTTGGGATCGTTCATCTGCGGCATCGACACCAGCAGGACCGGGGCGAGGGAGGCATTCGCCATGTTCTGATCCTAGATCATGCGGGGCTTGAGGGCTCGAGGGCTTGGCGTTTTTTGCCTTTTGCCTTCTGCCTTCTGCCTTAACCCTCTGTCTTCAGTCGCCCTCGCGCCCATGCGACCGCGTCTTCGACTGCCGGGGTGTGCGCGCTGTGGGCCGCATTCCTGATGCCGCGGCCGGGCCGATCGAGCACGGCCGCAAGCGAGCCGTCGCCGCTGTTGCCAATCACCATCGCAAGGTTTCGCCGGAACCCTGACAGCGTCAGGTGGGTCATGGCGCTGCCGGCCACGAATTGATGGAGCTCGTTGTCGGTCTGCTGCCACAACGCCGCCGCCGACACGCCGTTGCGCGGCACGGCGTGCCAGGCCGGATCCTCGCTCCGCGGCCCCGCGAGGTTCCAGGGGCAGACGTCCTGGCAAATGTCGCATCCGTACGCATGGTTGGCGATCTGCGGGCGCTCATCGGGCGCAATCGCGCCGGCCGTCTCGATAGTCAGATACGAGATGCACCTGGTAGCGTCGAGCACGTGCGCGTCGACCAGCGCCCCGGTCGGGCAGGCGTCGATGCAGAGCGTGCAGGCGCCGCATTGATCGAGCGACGGCGCATCGATGTCGAGCGCGAGATCGGTCGCGATGCCGGCGAGGAACAGAAAGGAGCCCAGCTCGGGATTGATCACGCAAGTGTTCTTGCCGATCCACCCGATGCCCGCGTGCCGCGCGTACGGGCGTTCCTGCACCTGGTGTTTGTCGACGAAGATGGCCGCGTCAAACGGCTCGGACTGTTGCTCGCGCATCCAGGCGACAAGCACCTCGAGCCGCTCGCCCAGCACGACGTGATAATCCCGCCCGCGCGCATAGCGGGCAATCTGAACGGGGTCGCTAGGCCCCGTTTTGCCTTCTGCCTTTTGCCTTATGCCTTCGTCCGTGTTGTAAACCGTCCCCGTCACGATCACCGACCGCGCCGAGGGCAGAAACTTCCGGATGTCAGCGCGAACGTGGGCCGACTTGTGGAGGTAGATCATCTCGCCGGCGCAGCCGCGGGCGAGCCAGTCCGGCAGGTGCGCCAGCTCCGGCAGCGCCGCCGCGGGAGCAATCCCGCAGACGTCGAAACCTAACGACCGAGCCTGTTCCTTGATTCCGTCAGCGTGCAACACACTTGAAACTTAAAACTGAACTTAAAACTGAACTTCAAACTGAACTTCAAACTGAAACTTTCAACTTACAACTTTCAACTTTCAACTTGCTTCACCAACTGTCTCAGCACGTACGGCAGGATGCCGCCGTGTGAGAACGCGGTGAGCTCTTCCGGCGTGTCGATGCGGGCGAGCGCGGTGAAGGTCTTGACCGAGCCGTCCTCCGCCGTCGCCATCACCGCGATCTCGGCGCGCGCCTTGAGCGACGCACCCGCGCCGGCAAACGCAAACACCTCGCGGCCGGTGAGGCCGAGCGACGCGGCGCCCTGGCCGTCCTTGAACTGCAGCGGCAGCACGCCCATGTTGACGAGGTTGCTGCGGTGAATGCGCTCGTAGCTTTCCGCCATCACCACCTTCACGCCGAGCAGCATCGTGCCCTTGGCGGCCCAGTCGCGCGACGAGCCGGAGCCGTACTCCTTGCCGGCGATCACCACGAGCGGCACTCCGGCCGACTGATAGCTCATGGCCGCGTCATAGATGGGCATCACGTCGCCGCCCGGAAGATATGCCGTCACGCCGCCTTCCACGCCGGGGACCATCTGGTTCTTGATCCGCGTGTTGGCAAAGGTGCCGCGCATCATCACTTCGTGGTTGCCGCGCCGGGCGCCGTAGGAATTGAAGTCCTTCGGCTCCACGCCGTGCTCGATCAGGTACTTGCCGGCGGGGCTGGCGGCCTTGATGCCGCCGGCCGGCGAGATGTGATCGGTCGTGATGCTGTCGCCGAGCAGCGCCAGCGCGCGCGCGCCGCGAATATCCGAGGCCGGCGCCGGCGTCATCGACAGGTTCTCGAGGAACGGCGGTTTGCGAATGTAGGTCGAGGTGTTGTCCCACGCAAAGCGATCGCCGACAGGCACCGGCAGCGTCTGCCACCGCACGTCGCCGTCGAACACGCTCGCATACTGCTGGCGATACGCCTCGGACGTGACGGCATGGAGCATCGCCGCCTGGATCTCTTTTTCCGTCGGCCACACATCCTTGAGATACACGGGCTTGCCTTCGATGCCGATGCCGAGCGGCTCGGTGGTGATGTCGATCGTCATCGATCCCGCCAGCGCATAGGCGACGACCAGCGGCGGTGACGCGAGGTAATTGGCGCGCACTTCCTGCTGGATGCGGCCTTCGAAGTTGCGGTTACCGCTCAGCACCGATGCCACTACCAGGCCCCGCTCCGCGATTTCAGCCGAGACCTCCTCGGGCAGCGGGCCGCTGTTGCCGATGCAGGTGGTGCACCCGTAGCCCACCAGATTGAAGCCGATCTGATCGAGATACGTGTCGAGGCCGGCCTTCTTCAAGTAATCGGTCACGACCTTCGACCCCGGCGCCAGGCTGGTCTTGACCCACGGCTTGCGCGTCAGCCCGAGCTCGACCGCCTTCTTGGCGACAAGACCCGCGCCGATCATCACGCTCGGATTCGACGTGTTGGTGCAGCTGGTGATCGCGGCGATCACGACCGAACCATGTTCGAGCTGCGTCGCGGTGGCAACGGCTCCCTGCCCTGACCCTTCGACAGGCTCAGGGTCACCCCGAGCGGAGCCGAGGGGTGAGCGAGCTTCGGGGTTTTCCCCGAAGCGAGTCGAAGGCACGCCCTTCTTCAAGTCCGCCAGCGCGCCGGCGAACGATGCCTTGGCCTTGGTCAACGGGACGCGGTCCTGCGGGCGACGCGGGCCCGCGAGACTGGGCACCACGGTTCCGAGATCGAGCTCCACCGATTCGGTATACACCGCGTCGGGCGACTGGGCCGTCCTGAAGAGGCCCTGCGCCTTCGCGTAGCCTTCCACCAGCGCGATCTGCCGCTCGTCGCGCCCGGTCAGGCGCAGGTATTCGAGCGTCATGTCGTCGATCGGGAACATCGCGACGGTGGCGCCATACTCGGGGCACATGTTGCCGAGCGTCACGCGGTCGGCAATCGTGAGATGCGCGAGGCCAGGCCCGTAGAACTCGACGAACTTTCCCACCACGCCGTGCTTGCGAAGCGCTTCGGTGATCGTCAGCACGAGGTCGGTGGCGGTGGCCCCTTCGGGCAGCTTACCCGTCAGGCGATAGCCCAGCACCAGAGGAATCAGCATCGAGCTCGGCTGGCCCAGCATCGCCGCTTCGGCCTCGATGCCACCCACGCCCCATCCAACGACCCCAAGGCCATTGACCATCGTGGTGTGCGAGTCGGTGCCGAACACCGTGTCGGGATAGGCGACCGCCGTGCCGTTGACTTCGTCGCGACAGACGACGCGCGCCAGGTATTCGATGTTGACCTGGTGCACGATGCCGGTCTCGGGCGGCACGACGCGAAAGTTGCGGAACCCGGTCTGGCCCCAGCGCAGGAACACGTAGCGCTCCCGATTGCGGTGGTACTCGAGGCTCGCGTTCAGCTCGAGCGCGTTGCTGGTGCCGAAATGATCGACCTGCACCGAGTGATCGATCACGAGCTCGACCGGCTGCAGGGGGTTGACCTTGTGCGGATCGCCGCCGAGGGCGACGATGCCGTCACGCATGGCGGCCAGATCGACCACACAAGGCACGCCGGTGAAATCCTGCAGCAGGACCCGGGCCGGCATGAACGACATTTCCTTTTCGCCGATCGTCTTCGGATCCCACGACGCCAGCGCCGTGATGTCGGCGGCTTTCACAAAGCCGTTGTCTTCACGCCGCAACAGGTTCTCGAGCAGGATCTTGAGCGAATACGGCAGCCGCGCCACGCGGGGAAACGCCTGTTCGAGTGCGGGCAGGCTGTAGATGCTGACGGTGTCGGTGCCGATGGATAACGACGTGCGGGTCTTGAAGCTATCGAGGCTGGACATGATGGCGCTAACGCTCCTGAGGTAACCCTCCAAGTCTATCAAGGAACCCGCGTGCGACCTCGGCGGGGTCCTGCTTGCCTTCATCGACGGCGCGGTTCATCTTTCGCATTTCAGCGGCCGGGATGCGACCGTCGAGGGCGCGCAGCGCCTCGGCCACCTGCGGATGCTTCAGCAGCAGCGCGGCTCGCGCCACCGGCGCCGCGTCATACACGGGAAAATATCGTCGATCGTCGTCCAGCACGACGAGGCCGAGCGCGTCGATCAGGCCGCTGGTCGCGTCGCCCGCCGTGACGTCGATCTCGCCCGCCGCTACGGCGCGGTAGATCAAATTGAGATCCATGACCCGCGGCGCATCCGCAAACTGCAGCCCGTACGCGGCGCTCAGGCCCTTGAACCCGTCTGGCCGCTCCAGAAACTCGTAGCCAAAGCCCGCCCTCCAGGGCCGGGCATTTTCGCGGCTGCTCTTTGCCAGATCACTCACGGTCTTCAATCCGTACTTCTGCGCATCGTCTCGCCGCACCAGAATCGCAAACGTGTTGTTGAACCCCAACCGCGGCAGCAGCGTCAGCCCAAGTGCCGCGTAGCGGTCGCGCACGCGCGCCAAGACCGCGGTGGAATCCGTCGACGGCGGATCGTTGAAGATCGCGGTCAGCGCCGTGCCGGTGTATTCGACGTAGACGTCGATGCCTTCGCTCAGCAGCGCTTCGTGGGCGATCGCGGTGCCGCCAAGATTCAGGCGGCGCTCGACCGTCAGGCCGGTCTGCCGTTCGATCGCCTGCGCCAGCAACTCGCCGAGCACGACCTGTTCGGTGAAGTTCTTCGACCCCACGATGACATCCGCACGCCGCGTCGATGCGGTGCCCCACCATGCGCCAGCCAGCACTATCAATACCAGCGCGGCCAGCACGACCACGCCACGCCGCGATCGGCGTCGCGGATCAGCCAGCCTGGCGGCCGAGGCCAAGGCGCCATCGGCCAGCAGCGCGAGTAACGCGGCGGGCAATGCACCGGCGAAGATCACCGTGCGATCCACCATCGCAAGGCCGCGGAAAATGTAGTCGCCCAGGCCACCGGCGCCGATCGCCGACGCGATGGTGGCGGTGCCGACGCCGATCACCACGGCGACACGCAGGCCCGACACGATCGCGGGGAGCGCCAGCGGCCACTCGACTTGACGCAACACCTGCCGCGTCGTCAGGCCCATCGCCACGGCACATTCCACGACGGCGGCCGGCACGCCCTGAATTCCCGAGATGGTGCCGCGCAGAATCGGCAACACCGCATAGACGGTCAGCGCGACCAGCGCGGTGCGCGTGCCAATGCCACCGAACAATGGCAGCGGGATGAGAAACCCGAACAGCGCCAGGCTCGGGATGGTTTGAGCGAGGTTGACGAGGGCGACGATCGGCTTCGCAATCGAGGGCCGTCGCGCGGCCACGATGCCCAGCGGGATGCCGAGGGCCGCCGCGATGGCCGTCGAGACCGCGACGAGCACGACGTGCTCGCCGATCCGCGTGGCCATCTCTGCGCGGTGTGACGCGATGAACGCCAGCAGCTCGCTCATCGCTCGAGTGGAACCTCACCGAACAACGAGAGCACCCGTGGATCCGCCGACGCGCGCACGCGATCCGGCGTATCAACGGCGATCACGCGGCCCTCATCCAGCACGGCGATCCGATCCGCCAGCGCAGACGCTTCGGCGATGTCGTGCGTGACAATCAGCACCGTGCGATGCAACGACCGTTGCACGCGGCGGAACTCGGCGTGCAGCTCGCGCTTGGTGATGACGTCGAGCGCGCCGAACGGCTCGTCCATCAGCACCACCGCGGGGTCCGCCGCCAGCGCCCGTGCCAGCCCGACGCGCTGCCGCTGTCCGCCCGACAATTGATCGGGCCAGCGCCGGCTGAAGTCCGCGGGGTCGAGCCCAACCATCGCCAGCAGCTCGCCGACGCGCGCCTGCACGCGCGACTCGGGCCAGTCGAGCAGCCGCGGCACCGTGGCAATGTTGTCGGCGACGGTGAAATGCGGAAACAGGCCGACATCCTGGATCACGTATCCCGTGCGACGACGGAGCGCGATCGGGTCCCACTCGCGGGTATCGCGGCCGTCGACGTCGACTCGCCCGCGATCCGGATCGAGCAGGCGGTTGACGAGCCGGAGCAGCGTGGTCTTGCCGGATCCGCTGCGGCCGACGAGGGCGAGCGTTTCGCCGGCGTCGATCGACAGCGACACGTCGTGCAGCACACCGCGGCCGCCTCGACTCGCTGCGACGTCCGCGAATTGGACGGCCGGCATGCTCATGGGTGTAACAGTAGGGCACCCCTTTATGGGGTGCCACATAATCATTGGCCCGCTAGAACTCGAAAAAAACGAACGCAGAGACGGTTGGAAACGTCCGGGTCCGATTATCGAAGTCGATGCCGTCCTTCTTCCAGGTCGCGCGCGCGTCGGCGCGAACGCCGAGCGAGCGCCTGGTGCCGCTGCCGCCCCGGATCCAGTACCGCACGCCACCGCCGGCGTAATAGATCTGCCCGGTTTCCACCAGCGTGCGCCCTTCATGAAGCTGCCGCAGGTAACCGCCCCCCCCCGACACAAACGGCCGCGCGCGGCGGCCGAAGCGAAACGGCAGCTGCCAGACTGCGCCGGCATCGAACGCGTACTGCTGGAGCTCTTCACCCTCGAGCACCTGCGCCGCGACTTCAGGATCGGCGCTGATCGCGGTGCTGACTCTCGGCTTGGCAAACGCGCCGCCGATTTCCACGACGAGGTTCCTGGTCACCGCGAACCCGACGCGCCCTTCCAGACCGGCGATCGACGCCACGGTTGATGCCGCCGAAAACAGCGTGAACGGCGGCGGCGAGGCGCCGACGACGCTCGACCTCAAGATCGCGTTCCGGGTCCCGACCGGATAACTCCCCGACCACGTCACTCCCCCGCTCACGGTCGCGCGATGGGCACGCAGCGTTGGGGGCTCGGCACTCTGCGCGCTCGCGGTGGAACTGAGCACCAGCACGATTAGGCACGCTGTGCGCAGCGTCACTTCGGGGGAACCTTGATCTCGATTGAGGCCGATGAACCGCCTTTAGGCGCGACTACCATGCGAGACGCGTACGTGACGCGGAAGTCGGTGTCGATGGCGGTTGAAAAAAAACTATCGATCTCCGCATCGTCCAGCGGCTCGACCCGCAGTAGGTACGGACCCGGCGCCAGGCGGACCATGGCGAATTCGCCGCTCATGTTCAGGGAGAAATTGCCGACCAGCGCTCCGCTCTCGGGATTGAACGCCACGACGTGCGCACCCAACAGGCCCTGCCCGTTCTTCGTGACGCGGCCGGTGATGCCGCCGGTGGACTCGACCTGGCCCGCGGCCGGATAGAGATCCGATATCCCCGCGATGTCGTCGGGCTGCAGCACGCGATCGGCAATTGCGCCGGCGGTCATCGCGATCGGGAACATCACGGCACCCGAGGCCAGCACACGACGGCCTCCGGTGCCGGTGCGCTCGGTTTCGCCGAGCGCCGAGTGGCCGAGGCCGAGCAGGTGCCCGAGCTCGTGCAGCACCACCGACTCGAGGTCGACACGGCCGGCTTCCCCCTGCGGCGACACCGACCAGGTGAAGCGGGTGTTAAAAAACACGTCGGCCTCGACGATCGCGCCGTTGGTCGTATCGATCAGGAAGCTGGTGGATCCGAGCACGCGATCGAGATCGGGACGATCGAGAAAGCCGAGCGTGGTCCGCCCGTCTGCGCCGCCCGGCGCGACCGACGTGGCGCCGAGGAATTCGAAGCGGACGGTCGCGGACGGCACGGCCTGCCACGTCGCCGTCGCACGACTGATGGCGCCCCGCAGGTCGGCCGCCGTGGCGCCGGTGCCGTCTCGATCGGACACAAAATAGCGGACGGGCTGACGCCACGACACGTCGATCACCTGGCCGCCGATGGCGGCCCCAAGCTTCAGATACGCCTGCGCGGGCGACTGTGAAGAAAGAATGATCGCAACGATCGCGAACCAGACCCGCTTCAACGCACCACCTGCTTCACCGCGCGCACTGCCGCCTCGAACGACGCGAGCGGCACCGGCTTTCGCATCACATCGCCGCGAATGATGCGCCGATCCGCCGCATCGATCGCCGGCGGGAGCACCAGGGCCGAGCCGGTCCGTGCGTCGACGGTCACCCGGTAAATGCCCTGGGTGAACCCGGTTGTGATCGGCAGGCGCGGGCCGCGCGCCGTCAGGAACAGCACCGCGCGATCGCCGCGCGCGAACGACGGCGCGCCCGGAACGAGATTCAGGTAAGGCCCGACCTGCCCGCCAGGCACCGTGAACGTCAGCGTCTCGCCCGGCGATCCCTTGTAGCGCCCCACCACCTCGATGGTGACCAGGCTGTCGATGCGGCGCCGATCGTCGGACCACCGCCCCTGAACATCCGACACGCGCCCGTAGACGACGGTGGTCGACTCGTTGACGAGCTCATCGAAGCTGAGCGGTGCCACGGTGACGGCGCCGGCCCGCGCGGTGAGCGCGAGGCAGATCACGACGATCCCGACACTACGCGACATGCTGCGAGTGTACGACATGCAGAACGGCATCGGCGGCCCGCGCGCTGGCGCCGGGGCCGCCCAGCCGGCTTCGCACTTCGGCGAGCTTGCCCGTCATGCGTTGTCGATAGCCGGTGTCGGTCAGCAGCTTCACCGTTTCAGTTGCCACGGCCTCGCCGGTGCACGCATCCTGGATTAACTCCACGACCACGCGCTCGCCGGCGATCAGGTTCACCATCGCGTAGATGTCGACGCGCGCCAGCGGCTTGCCGAGCCGATAGGTCATCGGCGACAGCTTGTAGAGCACGACCATCGGTTTACCGTGCAGCGCCGTTTGCACCGTCGCGGTGCCCGACGCGGTGACGACCGCATCGCTCGCGTTCAGCACATCGTCGGTCTGGCCCTCGACGATCCGTACGGTGAGGCCGGGCACGCCGAAGCCCTCGAACAACCGATCGGAGAGGTGTGGCGCCCGGGCGACGATGAATTGCACGTTGGGAACGTGCCGGGCGACGAGGGGCGCGGCTTCGATCATCACCGGCGCCAGCCGGGTCAGCTCATTCGGACGGCTGCCGGGCAGCACCGCCACGACCGGCGCCGCCGGGTCGAGATGTAGGCCGCGCAGGAATTCGTCCCGCGAGCGGGACGGCTTCGCGAGGTCGACGAGCGGATGCCCGACGAAGCGGACGTCGATGTGTTCGCGGCTGTAGATCGCTTCCTCGAACGGGAAGATCGGCAGCACGCAGTCGACAAGCTTCTTCATCGTCTTGATGCGGCCGGCGCGCCAGGCCCACAGCTGCGGGCTGACGTAATAGATCACCGGCACGCCGAGCCGCTTCACCGCCGCCATCAGCCGGAAATTGAAGTCGGGATAGTCGATCACAACGAGGGCGTCAGGCTTCTGCGTTCGTGCGGCTTCGACCAGCGTCTTCATGGTCGACCACGAGCGCGGCAGCACGCGCAACGCCTCGGTGAGGCCGGTCACCGACAACCCGTCGAAGTTGGCGATCAGCCGGCCGCCGGCAGCCTGCAATCGCTCGCCGCCGAGCCCGAACACGTCGATGTCGGGCTCGCGGCTGCGAAGCGCGGCGACCAGCGCCCCGGCGTAGAGATCGCCGGACGGCTCGCCGCACGAGATCATCAGTCGGGTCATTCGCGCTCGCGTGGGGACCAACCTGAAGGTTTGTCCCTACTTTTGTGCGGGAGCCCCCGTGCGCCGCTGGAAATCCGCGGACAGCAGGTCTACCTTCTCGATCGGGATGCGTTCGTAGTCGCCGAAGCCGATGCCCTTGAGGTCTTTCACGAACGCGTCGGCATTGCCGACCAGCACGACCGACAGTTGCGCCGGCCGGATCAACCACCGCGCGACGCGCTGAATCTCTTCGGGCGAGACCCGCATCACGCGCTCGCGGTACCGCGGCAGGTCTTCAACTGGCAGCTCGTAGAATAGCTGGTTGAGCACCTGCGTGGCGATCGCGTCGGGCACCTCGATAGTGAGCGGAAAGTGGCCGACCATGTAGTCCTGGGCGCCGCGCAGCTCTTCGTCGTAGACGCGCTCGCGCTGCAGGCGTGAGAACTCATCCACCACCACCCGCAACGCCTCGGCGGTCTTCGAGGTCTGCGTGTCGGTTTCGGCGATCACCGCGCCGGCCATCTTGAAGGTGTCGAGATCCGCTGAGGCGCCGTAGGTCAGCTGCCGCTGCGAGCGCAGCACCTGCTGGAGCCGGTTCGCGCCCTCGCCGCCGAGAATCTTGACGGCCTGATCGATCGCCTCGTAGTCGTTGTGCTTACGCGGAATCGCGATATGCCCGACCCGGATCTCGGTCTGCACCGCGTCTTTCTTGTCGATGACGATCACGCGCTTGGTCGCGTCCGGCGGCTCAGTGACGTTGGCCGTGGGCACCGTGCCGGGCTTCCAGCCGCCGAAATACTTCTCGAGCCCCTTGATCGCCTCGTTGGGGTCGATGTCGCCGACCACCGCAATGAGGGCGTTGTTCGGCACGAAGTAGCTGCGGTGAAACTCGACGAAGTCGGCGCGGCTCAGCGACGCCAGCGATTCGGCCGTGCCGTTGCCGGGCAAGCCGTACGGATGGAAGCCGTAAATCAAGCGGTCGATGACCTGGCCCGCAACGGAATCCGGATCCTCGGCGGAGACCTTCAGCGCCGACAGCGCCTGCTGCCGCTGCCGATCGATTTCCTCCTGGCTAAACGTCGGCCGCTGCACCACGTCCGACATCAGCTCGAGCGCCACCTCGTAGCTGTCTTTCATCACGATGGCGTTGACGAAGCTGAGGTCGCTGCCGGCGCCCGTGCCGAGCACGCCGCCGATGAAGTCGATGGTGTCGGCAATCTGCTCGGCGGTGCGCTTGCCGGCACCCTGGTCGAGCAGCGTCGCCGTCAACATCGCCACACCGAACTTGTTCTTCGGGTCCTGCGCGGCGCCCGCCTTGATGATCATCCGCACGCTGATCACCGGCTGTTCGTTCTGGCTGACCAGCACCACTTGCAGGCCATTGGCGAGCTTGCGGATCTCGTACGACGGGAACGTCACCGGCCGCGCCGCCAACGGCCGCGGCGGGTTCTCCCGGGGCCAATTGGACGAGGAAACGACTTGCGCCATCATCATCGCCGTCGCGGCCGACAAAAAACCAAACGTGACGAGCGTCTTCAGTCTCACTGTTTGGCCCCTCTAGAAGGCATGATCGTCATCACCAGCCGCGTTTCCGGCACGAAGTACTGCTTCGCCGTCCGCTTGCAGTCCTCCAGTGAGACCTTGAGGAAAGTGTCGTACTCACCGTCGGCGGACGAGATGTCTTTCTGGATCACCTCGGCGTGCCCCAGCTGCGACGCCTTCTCCTTGATCGACAGGCGGCTGACGATGTAGTCGCGCGAGAACTGGTTCTTGGCGCGCTGCAGCTCGCGGTCGGTGATGCCGTCGACCTTCAGCTTGTCGAACTCCGCGATCAGCGCCTTCTCCACCGCCTGTGGCGACTGGCCGGGATTGACGATGGCGACCGCGTAAAAAATGCCGGGCTGCTCCTGGAAGCTGCTGCTACCGAACACGGTCAGGGCGAGCCCGGTCTCGTAGACCAGCTTGCGGTAGATGCGGGAGGTCTGCCCGTCCGAGAGCGTCTTCGACATCACGAACATCGGGTACGAATCGGGATGGCCGTTGTACGGCACGTGGTACGCGACCACGACCGCGGGCAGCGGCCATGGCTGCTCGAGCGTCACCCGCTTCTCTTTCTTGTGCGGCGGCTCCTGCGGAATGTCCCGCGGCACGGGCGTGGCGGCCTTCGCGACGCGCCCGAAGTACTGATTCACCAGGCTCACCACTACGTCGGTATCGAAGTCGCCGGCGATCAGCAGCGTGGCGTTCTCGGGTACGTAATAGGTCTTGTAAAAGTCGCGCACGTCGTCGATGGTCGCGGCATTGAGGTCGGTCATGCTGCCGATCACCGGGTACTTGTAGGGGTGCACGTCGAATGCGTGGAAGGTGATGAGCTCGTTGAGCAAGCCGAACGGCGGGTTCTCGATGCGCATGCGGCGCTCTTCCTTGACCACTTCGCGCTCCGAGACAAACGTCTTTTCGTCGATGCGGAGGGTGGCCATGCGGTCGGCCTCCATCCACAGCGCCAGCGGCAGGTATTGGGCCGGCAGCGTCTGCCAGAAGACCGTCTGATCCTCGTTGGTATAGGCGTTGGCCTGTCCGCCGACCGATGCGACGATCGAGGTGTGCTGTTCGGGCTCGACGTTCTTGGAGCCCTTGAACATCAGATGCTCGAAGAAATGCGCGAAGCCGGTACGTCCGGGCTTCTCGTTCTTGGAGCCGACGTGATACTGCAGCTCGACGTGCACGATCGGCGTCGACTTGTCTTCGTGCAGGATGACGACGAGGCCGTTGGGCAGCACCAGCCGTTGGTACTGAAGCTTCGGCGGCCGCACCGCCGCCTGCAGGGGCACCAGCCACAGCACGGTGCCGAGCGCGATCAGTGCGAACAAGGCGGTCGATACTTTGCGCATCTGTTGTTTCGTTCTTCGTTATTCGTTCTTGGTTATTTCGTTTTCTCTTCCAGCGCCGCGAGGCGTTCTTCCAGACTCTTCAACTGCTTGCGCATCTCGGGCAGCTTACGCACCACGACATGGGCGCGCCGCCATTCGGACGTCTCCATCATCGGATGGCCGGACATCGAGACGCCGGCGTCGATCGACGCGATGATTCCCGTCTTCGCGGCCACCTTGACACGGTCGCCGATCGTCAAGTGACCACTGGCGCCGGACTGGCCGCCGAACATCACATTGTCGCCGATGATGGTGGTGCCGGCGATCCCGACCTGCGCGGCGAGCAGCGAATTGCGGCCCACCACGACGCCGTGCGCGATCTGCACGAGGTTATCGATCTTCACGCCGGACTTGATCCGCGTCTCGCCGATCGCCGGCCGATCGATCGTGGTGTTGGCGCCGATCTCGACGTCGTCTTCGATCACGACCGGCCCCACTTGGGGAATCTTCTCGTACGAGCCGTCGGGGCGCGGCGCAAAGCCGTAGCCGTCGCTGCCGATCACCGCGCCGTTCTGAACCACCACGCGGGCGCCGAGCACGCAGCGCTCGCGGATCGAGACGTGTGCATGCAACACACAGTCGGGCCCGATCATCGATTCCGCGCCGATCACGACGTGGGGATGAACGACGGTACGCGCGCCGACCCGCGCGCCGCGCTCGATCACCGCGAAGGCGCCGACCGTGGCACTCGGATCGACAACCGCATCCGCGGCGATGGCTGCGAGCTTATGCACGCCAGGCTCGGGTTTCCGCTCGGGCGATAACACCTGGAGCGCTTTCGCAAATGTCAGGTAGGGAGAGGCGCTGCGAATCACGGCGCATGGCGCGCCGGCGGCGTCCGCGCCGGCAATCACGGCGCTCGCTTTCGTGGCAGCCAGCGCGGCGGCGTACTTGGACGCGGCGAAAAACGTGACGTCGCCGGGACCGGCGGATTCGATCTTGGCCACGCGGTGGATCTCGATGCCGGAATCCCCCTCGACGGGGCACTCTAGTCGCCGAGCCAGCTCGCCGAGGGTCACAAGATCGAGAATATCACGCGGTCGGCGCGCCCATTCGCTCGACCCAGGTCGCCAGACGAGGCAGATGGAGCCGGTTGGCCACCTCGCGGATGGTGCGATGGCGGGCCGGCTCCTCCATCGCCAACGCGCTGCGAAGGGCGGCCAGTTCGTCGCTGCATTTGACCTCCCACCGGACGCCGGCCACGCCGTGACGCGCGCCCCGCCACGACAGAAAATGCCCCACCACCGTGAAGGTAAAGAGGTAGCCGAGGACGTTTGGTCCCGGGATGAGAGCGACCGGGACGGCGAGGATGAGCAGCAGCGAATGGAGGATGAGCAGCTTGAGATGGCGATCGGCATCGCGCGTCATCGCCACCCGCATCATTGCCTCCGCCGCAACGGTTTCGAGATCGGTCGCGATGTAGAGGGTGGCCGCGTCAGCGCTCCGCAAATGCCACAACAGGCGCTGTTCGGCGATGCGCTCGGCGATCCATCGCAGCGATCGTTTGTGAAGCTTTCCCAGCAGCGTCTTGGGCACTTCCGGTGCGGACTGATGGCGGGCCGCTTCGGCTTCTCGTAGTTGGGCCTGGAAGCGCGCTTTGATGCGTCCGAAGAAGCCCTGCCCCTCGATCGGCTCCGGCTCCTCTTCATCCGCCGCCTCGTAGTAACACTCGAAGCTGTCGCGGCTGATCGGCACGAGATAAACGTCCATCACTGATTAGTGGAGCGTATCAACGATTTCGCGAGTACGAGCATCGTCGCTCTGACAACGTTTTGGGGCCGTTCCTACGGAACGGCCCGCTTTCACTCTCGAACATACACTCCACTAGAACGTCGAATCGGCCGCGGAGTTCGCGGCCCATCCACCGGGAGGGCGGGCTGGCCGGCCTGTTCCCACGCGCCGATGATGATCGACGCGACCGCGGTGATGGCCTCGTTCATCCGGCGCTCGAGCACCGGCAACGTGCCATCGGCGAACGCATCAAAGTAGCCGTCGTCGTAGAATTCGCGGCCGGCCGCTGCCTTCTGGTCCGACTCGAGCACGTTTTTGGACGCGCGGTTGCTCGCGAGCAGCGTGTCAAAGATGAAGGTGCGCGGATCGGTGATGCCCTTCGGCGCCGCCGGCGCGATCTTGAGACGGGCGCGGGTCCGGTCGAAGAGCTCGGTTTCCCAGCGTGAGTGCAATCCCTCCTGGCCGGTGAGCTCGCCGTTGTGGTTGACCACCGAATGCAGCGGCACGTGCGCGTCGCTCACGTAGTGCGCCAGAATCGCGGAATACAACACGATGTTGTCGACCGCGTAGCCCGGCGCCGGCTTGCGCTTGAGCGACTCGAACTCGCGCTGCAGCATGCCGTAGAACTCCTGCACGCGCCACGGCAGCAGGCCCTGTGAGTGAACGAACGCCTTGCCAAATTTCTGCACCGCGGCGGCGTAATCCCGAGGCAACCCTTCGAAGGGATACGGGCCGAACGCTTCGTGATCCATGTCGAGGAAATGGTTGGGGGGTTCTTCGAGCCATCCCACGTTGCGCCACAGGTCCGGGTCGATCGAGCGCTCGACGATAAACGCGCGACGCTTCTCGAAGAGCGGCCTCAACTGAGCGGGCAGCAGATCGATCATGCGATCGGCGATGAACCTGTGCCCCTCGAACCCCCAGCCGGAGACGGCGGTAGGAATGGCGAGCATGACAGCCAGCAGTAGAGCGGCTACGCGCATGCATTCATTGTATCTGGGTCCTCGATAAGACTCTGACCGCCGACCACCCGCCCAGCCCGACGTTCGCGTAGCGATAATCGTTGAGCCAGATGCCCGACGGTTCGACGGCGGCAAATGGCAAGCGTGACCAGGCGAGGTAGGCGCGCGCGAGTGGTGTTTGCAACGCGGGTTGAACGGCGGGGTCGTCGAGGTGCGTGTCGATGCCAAATCCGGATGGTCGAAAGTGCGGCAGCGGTTCGAACCACACGAGGCCTTTTTCGTAGCGGCCGCCGGCGTCGATCACCACTTCCCGTTTGAACGGGTTCACCAGCACAGGCGTGACCATGAACCGCGTCGACGCGGGACGCCCCGCGCGCACGAGGCCACCTTGCACCTCAGCGCGCGCCAGCAGGTTCGATCCGAGCATCACGGCCATGTAGACCGTCGCGATTGCGACGCCGATTCGCGCCGGTTGCGCCGCGTCGGCGTCGCCGCGTTTCTGGCGTCGTGAGGCCAGCCACCATCCGAAGCCGAGCGCGAGGTACAGCCAGGGATCGACGATGTACAGGGCATCGCCGTAGAACCAGCGGTCCGAAAACGGCATCAACAGCCGCACGCCGTAGCTGTTGAGGAAGTCCATGAAGACGTGGGCGAGCACGCCGATATACGCCAGCAGCGCAAGCTCGCCAAACTTCGCAGGGGACAGCCCCTGCCCTGAGCGAGCGACGTCGCGCGTTTCGCGCGACGTCGAGAGTCGAAGGGTCCGTTGAAGAACAAGGCGGTCGTAGGCAAGCATCACTCCGGTCAACACCAGCGGCAGCACCGCTTGCGCCAGCACGCCGTGCGTCCAGCCGCGGCGGAACGACATCACCAGTGTGTTGGTCGCGAAGACCGCGACGTCGATGTCGGGCAGGTTGTTGGCGATGACGAGCGTGCTCATGCCGAGCGTCGTGCGCCTGGCCAGGCCGGCTTTGCCGAGCGCCGCGCCCATCAGCGAGTGACAGACGTTATCCACGAGTCGTAGTCGTAGGGCACCCCTTTATGGGGTGCCTTTCTTTCTCGCGAGATAGGCCTGCACGGCATCGTCACGCAGGTCTTTGCGCAGCACCTTGCCGACGTTCGACTTGGGCAGGTCGTCGCGGAACACGACGATGCGCGGGACCTTGTAGCCGGTGAGCGATAGCCTGGCGTGCTGGCGCACCGCGTCTTCGGTCAGCGCCGCATCCTTCTTCGTGACAAACGCCACGACGATCTCGCCGCACTCGTCGTCCGGCACGCCGACCACGGCGACGTCGCCGACGCCCGGATGCTCGGCGATCACGGCCTCGACTTCATTGGGATACACGTTGAAGCCGCTCACCAGGATCATGTCTTTTTTGCGATCGACGATCTGGATGTAGCCGTCGGCATCCATCTTCGCGATGTCGCCGGTGGCGAGCCAGCCGTCGCGAAGCGCGCGCGCCGATTCATCCGGACGCTGCCAGTAGCCCTGCATGACCTGCGGGCCCTTGATCCACAGCTCCCCGACCTCGCCGAAGGCCACCTCCTTGTTGTCGGCGTCGACGAAGCGGACGTCGGTGCCGGGCACGGGCACGCCGATGGCCTCGCGCTTCGGACGCTGGAACGGATTGAGCGTCGCGACCGGCGAGGTTTCGGTCAGGCCGTAGCCTTGATAGATCGGCGTGCCGGTGGCTTTCTCCCAGCGCTCGCCGATCACCGGCACGAGCGCCATGCCGCCGGCCACCGTGCCGCGCAGCGACCAGTTCTTCTTCGCCATGAACCACGGCTCGTGCATCAAGCCGGCGAAGAGCGTGTTGACGCCGGTGAACCAGGTGATCGGTTCGGTCGTCATCACCACCTTGAGGTTCGAGAGCGGGCGCGGGCTCGGCACGAGGATGTTGCGCCCGCCGGCGGCGAAGAAAATCATCAGGTTCGCCGTGAACGCGAAGATGTGGTACAGCGGCAGCGCCGTGAGCATCACTTCGTTGCCGAGCCGCAGAAACGGCCGCCACATCTCGAGCCCCTGCATCATGTTGGCGATCAAGTTGCCGTGCGTGAGCACGGCGCCCTTGGCGACGCCGGTCGTGCCGCCGGTGTACTGCAGCGCGGCGATGCTGTTGCGCGTCAGCGATTCGGCATAGAGCCGCGGGTCCGCACCGGCCGCGATGCGATCGGCGCCCTGCGACAGCGCGCGCTCGAACTTCGTATGCGCGAACGTGATCGGCGGGACCATTTTCTTGACGTACTTTTGCACCAGCCTGATCAGCGTGCGCTTGATCGGCGGCAGCAGATCGGCGATCGTCAAGACGAGGACAGTCTTGATTTGCGTCTTCGAGAGGACCTCGGCGACCTTCGGCGCGAACAGGTCGATCACCACGAGGCCGGCGGCGCCACTGTCGGAGAATTGGTGAACCATTTCCGCCGTGGTGTAGAGCGGGTTGGTGTTCACCATGATCAAGCCCGCTTTGAGCGTGCCGAACACGGCGACCGGGTAGGCCAGGCAATTGGGCATCTGCAGCGCGACGCGATCCCCGGCCTTGAAGCCGGCGACCTCGCGCAGGTAGACGGCAAACTGATCCGACAGCCGGTCGATCTCGCCGAATGTCAGGCCGCCTTGCGAGCCGTTGGGCAGCGCAAGGGTAAACGCGGGCTGAGACTGGTAGGTCGCCGCGGCCTCTCGAATCGCCGCCGGCATGTGCGGCCACTTGAGCGGCGGCAGGTCCGCGGGCGTCGACGGGTGATAGAAGCGGGTCCACGGACGCAAGGGGGTGGTCATGGTCAGGGGCGCAATTCTTGCACAGGCGATCGGGTTATGACACGAATCCTTCGACTCGCCCATCGGGCGCGCTTCGCGACGACCCGATGGGCTCGCTCAGGACAGGTCGTTCTCGTGGTCGCGCTGCTGGCCTCAATTACGGCCTGCAGCAAGGGCGGAACCCCGACCTCACCCACGCCCCCGACACCGGATACACGCACGCAGGCCATTTTTTACACGGCGATCGGCGCCAGCGATGGCCTTGGGGTTGGCAGTTCCTCGGCTTGCTTTCTGTTCTCAGAATGCCCGGACGGAAAAGGTTACGTTCAGATTCTGCTGGCCCGGCTTCGCGACGGAGGCAGGACCGTCGGTCACAGCAACCTAAGCATTCCGGGCTCGGTTCTGAGCAAAGCGGTCTTTGACCTGGCCGCGTCGGTGGGGCGGCCTATTGATCAACTGGCCGGTAACTTCATCGAGCGCGAGGCGCCTTTTGTGCGTCCCGAAACCACGCATGTGACCATTTTCGCGGGCGGTAATGATGCCAACACCATCGCGTTTGCCGCGCGCTCGCGCGGTGGGTCGGATCCAACGGCGTATGTGAATGATCAAGTTCGTCAGTGGGGCACCGACCTCGAGGATCTGGTCGCCCGTATCCGCAGCCGTGCTCCCAACGCGCGCATCGTCGCGCTCAACCTGCCGAACCTGGCGGCGTCGCCGTATCTTGCGGGGAACCCGCCCTCGGAAAAGAGCCTGATGCAGCGCGTCGCGGTCGGGCTCTCGGATCGCGTGAATGCCCTCACCTCGCGCAATGTGCTCGTCGTCGATCTGATGTGCGACGCGCGCCTCTATCTGTCGTCGAACTACGCCGCCGACGGCTTCCACCCCAACGACGGCGGCTACGCCGTCTTCGCCGAGCTGGCCTTGCCGGCGTTGCGGGACGGTACGAGCCGAGCGCCGTCAACCACCTGCGCTCAGCGAACCGTTTTCCCCTAAACACGCACAGGAGATCAGGAGACCAGGAGTTGTTTTTCAAAAAACCACTCCTGAGCTCCTAGTCTCCTGTTTGGTCGTTTGCCTTAGTGGGTGTACTTGAAATCTTGCACAAAATGCATGATTTCAATTTCACTTTGCAACTTTCGACCTAAATCGACAAGTGTCATGGGTCAGATGTTGCAAAGTGATGCGAGATCCGTGCATACTCGTGCATTCGGCCGCACCTTCCGCGGCCGGCATACAGGAGGGGCCGGTTTATGGGATCCGCAGCACTGGGCGAGGCAATCAAGGGCATCCGCAGTTGGGCGATGAACGACGGGCGCGTGGCGCACGCGCCGGCGCAGGTCAAAGACATCTTTGGCGCGCGTGTGTTCAGCGACAAGGTCCAGCAGGCGAGGCTCCCCAAGCCCGCGTACCGAGCGCTGCGCGACACCATCATGCGCGGCGAAGCGCTCGACTCGTCCACCGCTGACGCGGTGGCATCCGCGCTCAAAGACTGGGCGGTGGAGAACGGCGCCTCGCACTTCACGCATTGGTTCCAGCCGCTGACCGGCATCACCGCCGAGAAGCATGACTCGTTCTACGGGCCGACCGCCGATGGCCGCGCGCTCGCGGAGTTCAGCGGCAAGGAACTGGTCCGCGGCGAGCCCGATGCCTCGAGCTTCCCGTCGGGCGGCATCCGCAGCACCTTCGAGGCCCGCGGCTATACCGCGTGGGACCCGACGAGTCCGCCGTGGCTGCTGGTGCACAACAACAGTGCGACGCTCGTCATCCCGACGGCGTTTGTCAGCTGGACGGGCGCCGCGCTCGACAAGAAGACGCCGCTGCTGCGCTCGATGGAAGCGCTCTCGGCGCAGGCCGTGCGCGTGCTGAAGCTGTTCGGCTCGTCGGCGACCCGCGTCACGGCCACCTTCGGGCCCGAGCAGGAGTATTTCCTGATCGATTCGAACTTCTACTTCGCGCGG
Organism: Acidobacteriota bacterium; assembly: GCA_030650395.1. Taxonomy (GTDB): domain Bacteria; phylum Acidobacteriota; class Vicinamibacteria; order Vicinamibacterales; family UBA2999; genus 12-FULL-67-14b. The sequence continues at coordinate 33,042 of JAUSDY010000171.1, forward strand.
CCCGACTTGTTGAACGCCGGGCGCACGCTGTTTGGCGCACGCCCGCCGAAGGGACAGGAGCTCGAGGATCAGTACTTCGGCTCGATACCGGAGCGCGTGCTCGCCTGCATGGCGGAGTCCGAAGCCGAGCTCTACAAGTGCGGCGTGCCGATCAAGACGCGCCACAACGAGGTCGCGCCGTCGCAGTACGAGGTCGCCCCGATCTTCGAGAGCGCCAACGTCGCCACCGATCATCAGATGATGACCATGGAGACGCTGAAGCGGGTGGCGCCGAAGTACGGGCTGGCGTGCCTGCTGCACGAGAAGCCGTTTGCCGGCGTCAACGGCTCCGGCAAGCACTTGAACTGGAGCATCGGCGACGATCTCGGCAACAACCTGTTGAACCCGGGCGACACGCCGCACTCGAACATGCAGTTCCTGTTCTTCTGCACCGCGGTGATCCGCGCGGTCGACGTGTGGCAGGGGCTGCTGCGCACCAGCATTGCCCATGCCGGCAACGACCATCGCCTCGGCGCCAACGAAGCGCCGCCAGCCATTCTGTCGGTCTTCCTCGGCGACATGCTCACCGAGATCTTCGAGCAGGTCGAGAGCGGCGGCGCGAAGAGCACCAAGCTGGGCGGCATGCTCGACATCGGCGTCGCCGCGCTGCCGAAGCTGCCGCGCGATGCCGGCGATCGCAACCGCACCTCGCCGTTTGCCTTCACCGGCAACAAGTTCGAGTTCCGCGCCGTCGGGTCGACGCAGAACGTCGCGCTGCCGGGCACATGCCTGAACGTGGCCGTGGCCGAGTCGCTCGACATGCTGGCCACCGAGCTCGAAGCCAAGCTGGCCAAGGGCGAGGCGCTCGAATCGGCGGTGGCGGCGCTGCTGCGTAAGACGATCAAAGCCCACAAGCGGATCATCTTCAACGGCAACGGCTACTCCGACGAATGGCAGAAGGAAGCGGGCAAGCGCGGCCTGCTCAACCTGAAGAACACGGTCGATGCGCTGCCCGAGCTGGTCAAGCCGGCCGTCATCAAGGCCTTCGAGAAATTCAAGGTCCTAACCGGGGCGGAGCTGCACGCCCGCCACGAGATCAACCTCGAAACCTACTGCAAGACCGTCAACATCGAAGCGCAGCTGATGGTGCTGATCGCCAACCGCTACATCCTGCCGGCCGCGTTCGAGTTCCAGAAGCAGGTCGGGCAGAGCGTCGCGGCCGCCAAAGCCGGCGGCGTGCCGAGCAAAGAAGGCAAGAAGCACCTGGCGCAGATCGTCAAGCTGACCGATGGCTTCCGCGTGCAGACCGGGCGCCTGGCCGCCGCGCTCGATCACAACAGCACCTCGTCCGAGAAACACGCGAAGTACATGCGCGACACGATCGTGCCGGCGATGGCGAAGCTGCGCGACCTCGGCGACCAGATCGAAGTGCTGATCCCGCATGAGATCTGGCCGTTGCCGACTTACCGTGAAATGCTATTTGTAAAGTAAGGTCACAGGGGTCCTGGAAGGGCTTGGGGGCCTGGGGGCTCGAGGGCTTGGACGGTCAAGTCCTCAAGCCCTCAAGCCCTCAAGCCCTCTGCGGCCTCAAGCCCTCAAGCCCGCCATGCGCGCCCTGCCCGCCCTTGTCTTCGTCATCGCGTTTGTGGTCCGGCTTGTCCACATCTGGCAGATCAAGCCGTCGCCGTTTTTTGACGTCCTGCTCGGCGACGCGGGCGGCTACGACGAGTGGGCGCGGCGGCTGGCGGGCGGCGACTGGATCGGCAGCGACGTGTTCTACCAGGCCCCGCTCTATCCATACTTTCTCGGCGTTCTCTATAAGCTGTTCGGCCACGATCTGCTGATCGTCCGCATCTGCCAGGCGGCGATCGGGTCGGCGTCGTGCGCGCTGCTCGCGCTCGCGGGCGGGCGGCTCTTCTCGCCGCGGGTCGGGCTCATTGCCGGCCTCGCGCTTGCGCTCTACGCGCCGGCGGTGTTCTTCGACGCGCTGCTCCAGAAGTCGGTGCTCGACATGTTCTTCGTCTGCCTCAGCATCTGGCTGGTCTCGCGAATTCTTGCTGGCTCGTCGACGCGGGCGTCGTGGATCGCGCTCGGGCTCGCAATGGGTGCCCTCGCGCTCACACGGGAAAACGCACTCAGCTTCATTGCGGTGATTGTTGTCTTCGCCGTCGTTCAGAAGGGTTCAGAAGGGTTCAGAGGGGTTCTGAAAGGTTCTGACGGGTTCGGAAAGGTTCGGAAAGGTTCGAACCCTTCAGAACCCTTCAGAACCCTTCAGAACCATTCAGAACCATTCAGAACCTTTCAGAACCTCGGATGGTTTGTGGTCGGCTTGGCCGTGGTGTTGCTACCGGTAGCGATCAGGAACTATTCGGTAGGTGGCGGGCTGTATCTAACGACGTCGCAGTTCGGATCGAACTTCTACATCGGCAACCATGCCGGAGCCGATGGCACATACGCGTCGATCCGGTTTGGCCGCGGCGCGCCGGAGTTCGAGCGGCAGGATGCGACGGAGGTGGCCGAGCAGGCCGTCGGCCGCAGCCTCACGCCGTCGGAGGTCTCGGCCTACTGGACCGATCGCGCTCTCCTTTTCATCACGTCACAGCCTGCCGAGTGGATCGCGCTGACCGGACGCAAGATCAGGCTGCTCGTCAATCGCTCGGAGATGCTCGACACCGAAAGCCAGGAGAGTTACGCCGAGTGGTCGTGGCCGCTGCGGATCGGCGGTTGGATCGGGCATTTCGGCGTGCTGGTGCCGCTGGCGCTGCTTGGAGTGATGGTGACGTGGCCGGAACGGCGCCGCCTCTGGATCCTCTACGCGATGGCGATCGCCTACGCGGCCAGCGTGGTGATGTTCTATGTGTTCGCGCGCTATCGCTATCCGCTGGTGCCATTCCTGCTGTTGTTTGCGGCAGCCGGTGTGGCGTTGCCCTTCGACTCAACATTTCGCGAGTACCTCGCGAAATGTTTCGCTCAGGGTTCGCGTCGATGGCAACTGGCGGCAATTTCGATCGCTGTTACCATTTTTGCGAATTGGCCTGTGTTGTCATCGACGCTCATGATGGCCATCACCGAGAACAATCTCGGCACGGCGTTGCAGGACGCCAAACGCTACGACGAGGCCGTCGTCCATCACGAGCGCGCGGTCGCCTTGCAGCCGGATTACGCGCCGGCGTACAACAACCTCGGGGCCGCGCTACGCGCCGCCGGCCGTCTCGACGAAGCGGTCGCGCAGTATCAGAAGGCGCTCGCGCTCAAGCCCGACTTCGGCAACGCGAGTTACAACCTCGCCAACGCCCTGCTCGAGCGCGGCCAGGCCGGCGCGTCGGTCGACGAGTTTCGGAAGGCGATTCAATTGACGCCCGATTCCGTGCAGGCGCACAACAACCTCGGAATCGCGCTGGCGGCCAAAGGCGATGCGGCGGGCGCGATGGCCGAGTTCCGCGCCGCGATCGCCCTCGACGGCACCTCGGTGCAGGCCCATCGCAATCTCGGCAACATGCTGGTCGACCGCGGCGAGCGGGCCGAGGGCATGGCTCACCTCGAGCGCGCGGTGCAGGTCGCGCCGGGCGAAGCCGACGCGCTCTTCGACATCGGCAGCATCCTGCTGCAGGAGCAGGATTTCAAGGGCGCCGCCGGGCGATTTCAGGCGGCGCTGCAAATCAAGCCCGACTCGCCCGAGACGTTGAACAACCTCGGGATCGCGTTCGCCAATCAGGGCAAGATCGCCGACGCCCTCACCTACTTCGAGCGCGCACTCAGCTTGCGGCCCAACTTCAACGACGCTCGCGTGAATCGTGATCAGGCTCGCGCCGTCCTCAAGAAATAAGGTGCGTACAGTGCGTACAGTTCCAAGAGTGCGTACAGTGCACCGAGTGCCTAGGAGTGCCAAACACTTGGCACCCCTGGCACACGAGCACTCTTCGCACTTCAGGCACGGTACGCACCGTACGCACCTTGTGCTATCACCAGCGGGTTACTAACCCCAGTCCGTACATCCGTCCCTGCATGATGCTGTTGGGCGAGAGATACGAGGTCGAGAGCGAGTTGGTCGTGATGTAGCTGATGATCGCGTCCGAGTTGTTGATGTTGAACACCTCGAACGTCGGCAGCACCGAGAAGCGGCCGAACCGGAAGGTCCTCGACACTTTGAAGTCGAGCTGAACGATCCGCTCCACCGATGTGGCGCGGACGGGCTCGAGGTTATAGGTGAGCGAGGTCTGTCCGAACGTCGTCGGCATGATGACCTGGCCGGCCGGGCAGGGCGCGGGACAGTTGGCCGGGTAGCGCGTGCTGCCGCGGGTCGCCGCCATCGTCCGCGAGCTGTTGGGACCGGCGTTGCTCTGGAACGCCATGCTGACGTTGACGCCGAAGCCGATTTCCCTGGTCCCAAACAGCTTCCAGCTCGGACGGTACGGGATGTCGAGCGCGTACTCGTCGCACAGGGCTTTGCCGTTGCCGCCGTAGTTGGGATCGTCGGGCGACGTGCAGTTCTTGACCCGCTCGCGCTCGATCGAAACGCCACCGCGCACCTGGCCGCCGCCTGGAATGCGCCAGCTGCTGTCGAAGTTGAACGCCTCGTAGGAATTCTGGCGCTCCGGATCGTAGGTATCCAGGTTGCTGGTGGGCCGGGCGGCAGCCGCGGTGCTCAACGCGTAGACCTCGAACGGCTGGCCTGTGAGCGGGTTGTAGAAGGTAAAGGGCGTGTAGTCGGACAGCGACAAGCTGCGGTTAATGGTGGTCGTCAGGTTTCTGAAGTCGCCCTTCCACCACGATCCGCTCACGGACAGACCAGCGAGGAGCTCATGCTGGAGCTCGAGACCCGACTCGAGGTTCCAGGTGCGGGGATAGTCGCCGTACTCGTTGAGGGCGGCGATGCCGTAGTTGGCGGGCAGTCCCGCGAACGAGATCTCGCACGCCGCGCTCGGGTAGCCAGTGCAACGGAAGGTGCCGTCGGCGATGTCATTGCCGTTGACGTCGCGCCATGGCAATGACCGCGTCTCCCTGCGCAGAGGGTTGTAATTGGACGCGATGCCAGTCGTCCGCGACAGGTTGTAGCGATTGAGCGAATACTTGATCGCCGTGCGGCCGTTGCCGAACAGGTCGTAGACCAGCGCCATGCGGGGCGCAAAGTCATTCCACGCGGGGACATCCTTGATCTCGTCGAACGAGCGCTCGGGCGCAAAACGCCCGGCCCCGGACTTGCCGGCCATCACCTTGGCGTTGAGCGTTTCCCATCGCAACCCGACGTTGGCCGTGAGCCGGTTCAGGCGCCAGGAATCTTGGACAAAGATGCCGAGATCCCGATTGAGGCGCTCGCCGTAGATCAGCGGCGTATTGTTGATGAGAACGCTGTCTGGCACGGACCAGCGCACGCCCGTACTGCTGCTGCGATACTGCTGCGTGAGGTCCGCATTGGCCTCGCGCGTGTGGATGAACTCGCCCTGTCGATTGGTGGCGCCGGCCTTGATGGTGTGGTCGCCCTTCACGTACGTGGCGGCGAAGTTCCAGTAGAAGGCGATCGGGCTCTCCGTGGTGTTAGTCGGGCCGGCCTTGGTGTAGCCGCCCAGATCGAGCTCGTTGTGGGCGGCAGTGGCGAACCACTCGGCGCTGCCGCGCGGCTTCTCGATGCCCTCCTGGTATTCGTTCGTGTAGTACTCGGTGTTGTTGGAGTAGCCGCCCTCCAGGAAGAGGGAGCTGGACACCGGCGACGACCACTTGATGGCCGTCGTATGGTACGCCGGCGAGTTCCAGACCGTGGACGCCGTCTCAGGATCGTAATTGGCCTGCATATCGTGCCCGCGGTACTTATCGACTTCGTCGAAGTAGCCGGAGATCTTGTTCCTCGGCGTGACCTGCCAGGTGAGGCGCGCCGTGCCGCTCTTGATGAACTGGTCGTCGATGCCCTGCGACCCATCGTCGAAGTAGGTGTTGGCGATGAAGTTATTCACCGAGTAGTAGCGCGCCGACCCGAAGATCCACAGCTTGTCTTTCTGGATCGGACCACCGAGCGCAAGCGTGTAGTCGATGATGCGGTCGATCGCATTGCCGCTGGTCAGGCCCCTGGCCTTGTGTCGATCGGTCAGGTTGCTGGACTGCCAGGTTCCCGGCCGGGACGAGGCCTTGAAATCGCCACTGAACCGGTTGCCGCCCTCGCGCGGGATCATGTTCATGCGCACGCCGCCCGACGAGTTCTCGGCGCCGATGCCGCTGGTCTGGACGCTGACTTCCGCATTCATCGCGTCGTTGAAGTAGCTCTGGATCGCGCCGTCGCCCTGCAGGCCGTTGACCATCATGCCGTCCACCAGGATGGTGGTGTTTGACGTGGACATGCCGTGCGTGGACATGTAGGTCTGCTGCATCGCGCGGGCACCACCCGTGTCGGGCAGGCTCAGGTTGACGCCCACCACGAGCTGGGCCATCCCCTGGATGGTCCGGCCAGTCGGGACGAGATCGATCGCTTCACGGTCCAGCACCGCCACCTTGGCCGCCGTCGTCACGTCCACCACCGGCGAGGCGCCGGTCACGGTGATGGTTTCCTCGAGAGCACCGACCGCAAGCTCGGCGTTGACGGTGGCCGTAAATTCGGCAGGCAGCAACAGGCCGTCGCGCCGGTAGGTCTTGAACCCGGGCAGGGTGAACGCCACATTGTAGGTGCCCGGCCTGAGGTCGGCGATGCGGTAGTTGCCGCTTTCGTCGCTGATCGCCGACTTGACCTTCTCGATCAGGACGTCGCTCGAGGCTTCAACCGTGACGCCGGGCATCGCGGCGCCCGTCGTATCTTTCACCACGCCGGTGATTGCACTCTGGGCGTATGCCGACGACGTCAGGAGCATCGCTCCCGCGAACGCCAACAACGCTCTGACACCGACAAACCTTAAGGTTTGTCGCCACCCGACTATTCGTCGCGCCATGCTGTTCCCCTCCGTGACCACAAAAGTCGGGCGCGCGGCGGAATGCCCCGCGCCCGGCTCAAATAAATGCCGACTCAGATCGTTCCGGTTCGCCTTACCACTTCAACTGCATACCGAGCCGTATCATCCGGCCCTGGAGGACGCTCGAGGGCTGCAAGTACGCGGTGGTCGCGTAATTCACCCCGCGGTAGGCGATCGCGTAGTTCTTGTTGAACACGTTGAACAGATCAGCCTGTCCCTGCACTCGATACGAGCCGATCTGGAACCACTTCGCAAAGCTGAGATCGAGCTGGTTGATGCGCGGCAGGAACTCGGTGCCCGGCGCGACCAGCGGCACTGTGACCGAGGCCGACGTCAGCGTCGGTGCAACCAGTTGGCCGGCCGGGCAGGGCGCCGGGCAGTTGGCTGGATAGCGAGTCGTCCTCGTGATCAGGAAGTTGGTGCCGACCGGGCTGCCGGTGTCGCCGTAGCCCGGGCCGCTGATCTTGTTGCCGGCCGTGGTGGTCAGGCCCAGCGGGCGGCCCGCAGAGCTCTGGAAGGCCGCGCTCACCGAGATGCCCCACGCGATCGGATACGTGCCGGCCAGCTTCAGCGTCGGCCGGTACGGAATGTCGTTCGTCGCGTCGTCGCAGTACAGCAGCATGGTCGGGTCGTCGGGCTCGTCGCAGATGTTGCGGAGGTTGCGCTCGGTGACCACACCGCCAAAGAGCGATCCGCCCCTCGGCAACCGCGCCTGCACGTTGAGGTCGTAACCCATATACACGTGCTTGCGCTCGGAACCGGCGTTGGTATCGAGCTGGTCGACGCGGCTGACCGCGGCCGGCGACACGTCGTAGATGGTGAAGGGCTTGCCGTCGATCGGATTGAAGATGTTGAACGGGATGTAGTCGGCCTTGGTGCGGAGCACGTTATCCGTCACTCGCAGTCGGTGGAAGGTGCGCCGGTACCAGTTGGCGCTCACCGACACTCGCGGCAACAGTTCGTGCTGGACGCCGGCCGTGGTCTCGATGTTGTAGACGCGCTTGAAGTTGGGATCGACACGATTCAGCTGGGCGCGGCCGAACGTGGCCGGCAACTGCGCCATGTTGATCTCGCAGCCGGGCGTCTGGTAGACGCATCCCAGTTCGCCCTGCGCGATGTCGTCGCGATTGGCGTCGATCCAGCTGAGCGACGCCGACGAGAGCGCGAGCGGGTTGTAGCGATTGGCGAAGAAGGTCGTGCGCGACTCGTTATAGCGGTTCAGCCCGATCTTGACTGCGGTCTTGGCATTGCCGAACAGGTCGTAGACCAACCCGAACCGCGGCGCAATGTCCTTCCACACCGGCATCGGAATCGGCTCGAAGTTGCGCTCGCCGATGAAGCGGCCCGCGCCCGACGATTGCTTCGAGACCTCGGACTTCAGGTACTCCCAGCGCAGACCGGCGTTCACGGTCAGGCGGTTGATCGCCCACGTGTCCTGTGCGTAGAGCCCCAGATCGCCGAGCAGCGCGTCCTGGTAGCGCAGCGGCGTGTTGAAGACCGTGACCGAGCTCGGCACGCCGTTGAGATACACCTGCTGCAGGTCGGCATTGGTCTCGCGCGTGTTGATGTAGACGCCCCAGTTGTACTGGAACCCGACCTTGACGTTGTGCGCGCCGGTCACATACGACATCGACGCTTGCGTGTTGAACCGATCGGGATAGCGGCCGCCCCAGTTGGCCAGCCCGCTGCGCAGCGTCACGAGGGTCGCGTCGCGCCGGCTGGCGCCGGAGTACCAGTCCGCCGCGCCCCGATCCTTGTTGATGCCGTCCTGGTTGGTGATGACGTACTCTTCGTAATTGAACGAGTAGCCCGCGTCGAACAACAGCCTGCTGCTGATCGGGCTCGTGTACTTCAGCACGGCGTCGTTGTAGCGCGGCGAGGTCCAGACCTGCGACGCCGTCAGGGGATCGTCGCCCGCGTTCATGCCGTGGCCGCGGAACTTGTCGACCTCTTCGTAATACAGCGACAGTTTGTTGCGCGGGCTCAACTGCCAGGTCAGGCGCAGCGTCGCGCTGTTGATGTTCTGGTCGTCGATGCCCTGTTCGCACGCGACGCGCCCGGCCTGGCAATCGGCCTGGGTGGCGCCGGACGGGACGTAGAACGTGTCGGCAATCGGCGCGTCGACGCCGCTCAAGCGGCCGGCGGCGAAGAACCACAGCTTGTCGCGCTTGATCGGGCCGCCGAAGCCGCCGCTGAATTCGTAGATCTTCTTGATCTTGTCCACCGCGCGCAGCCCCTTTGCCCGCAGCGCGTCGGTCATGTTGTTGGCCTGCCACTTGCCGTCGTTCCAGGCGCCGAAGAACGTGCCGTTGTACTGGTTGCCGCCGTCCTTCATGACGATGTTGACGCGCACGCCGCCCGGCGAGACGTCGGCGCCGGCGCCGGCCGTGGTGTAGCTCATCTCCTGGATCATCTGGTTGTTGACGTACTGCTGCACGGCGCCGTCGCCGTCCAGGCCGTTGATCATCAACCCGTCAATCTGGACGATGTTGTTGGCCGAGGTCAGGCCGCGCGTCGACATGTAGGTCTGCTGCATCGCGCGCGAGCCGCCCACGTCGGGCCCGGCCAGCGCCACGCCCGTCACCAGCTGCGACATGCCGTAAATCGTCCGCCCGCTCGGGATCGCGTCGAGCACGTCGCGCGACAGCACCTGCACGCGCGACGTGCTCGAGACGTCAACGATCGGCGACTCGCCCGTGACCGTGATCGTTTCCTCGAGCGCGCCGACCTTGAGCTCGGCGTTGAGCGTGGCCGTAAAGTCGGACGGCAGTTCAAGGGCGTCGCGTTTATAAGTGTTGAAGCCCGGCAACGTGAAGGTCACCGAGTAAAGACCGGGCCGCAGGTCGGTGATGCGGTAGGAGCCGTTACCGTCGCTGACGACGGACTTCACCCGTTCGATCAGGACCGGGCTCGCGGCTTCGACGGTCACGCCCGGCATTGCCGCGCCCGAGGCATCCCGGACCGTGCCGGTAATCACGCTCTGTGCATAAGCCGCGGTCGAGAGCAGCATCACTCCCGCACACGCCCACACCGCTCTCGCCAACATTCTTCGCGCCATGTAATCCCTCCAAGCCTGCCGGCGACTCCGATTGCGGGCGCTGCCTGGCGCCGCGGCAGGGAAACCAACGGACCGACGAATCGAACAACACAGAAAACGCCCGACGGATAAGTGCGCGGAATGACTGCGACGACGGTCGCGAATGGGAGGCTAAACCCATGGCCAGTCGGAGTCAATGACAAACTGTGACAACGACGGCCAACTTATTGGATCTAAAGGCGTTCGATTTAATTATGGGTCTCAAAACCGGAACAGATAGATCGGGGCGGTAAGATAGCGGGATGAAACTGTCATTTTTCGGCGCCCTGGCGCTGGCTCTGGCGGTGGGTGGCTGCGGCAAAGACAACCCCACCTCGCCGACTGCGAACGTCCCGTTCTCGACGGTCGACGTTCGCGTGGGCACCGGCGCGGAAGCGACCGCCGGCAAGCTGGTCCAGCTCAATTACTCGGGCTACCTGTACAGCGCCACAGCAGCCGAGAACAAAGGGACGCCGTTCGATGCCGGGCCCTTGACGTTTACGGTGGGGGCGGGCGTGATTCCCGGCTTCAGCCAAGGCGTGACGGGCATGCGCGTGGGCGGGATCCGCCGCGTGATCATCCCGCCAAATCTCGGCTACGGAAACCAGGCGAACGGCGCAATCCCAGCGAACTCGACGCTGGTCTTCCAGATCGAGCTGCTCGCGGTTCAGTAGCGCGGTGCCGTAGCGCGGAACTTTAGTTCCGCGATCGCCCACACGGATTTCGCCGGTCCATAGCGGACCTAAAGGTCCGCTCTACCTGTCACGTTTAGCGCGGAAAGCGTCCGAGCGCGACGAGCAATTCCAGGCGCGCTTGCCGCACCGCATCCTCGCCCTGCGCGACGATGGTCTCGAGATCGCGCACCGAGCGTTGCGCATCGATCACCTCGATGTTGGTCGTGGACCCGGCATCGAAGGCGATGATCGTGATCTTCAAGACTTCGTTGGCGTGCTGTGCCGCCTGCCGCGCGCGCACCAGCGCGCGCTCCTGGGCCTCGACCGCCGCGCGCGCGACGCGCACTTCCGACCGCGCCCGGATCTGCACCTGCTCCAGTGAGAACGACGACGCCTGCAAGCTCGCCTCGCGCTGGCGCCGCACCGCGCGGCGCGAGCCGGCGTCGTAGAGCGGCTGCGACACCTGGAACGACAGGCTCCAGCTGCGCGACGGCTGAAAGAGGCCCGACGGCGCGAGCAGCTGCGGGCCGAAGGTGACGGCCGCCGCCGGCCACCAGTCTTTCGAGCTGTCGTGAACGACCCGATCGCTCGCCTCGCGTTCGGCGGTGAACAGCTGCACGTCGGTTCGACCCGGCATCCATTCAGCCTCGGCAGTTTCAACCGGCACCTCGAAGGCCGGCTCGCCATTCACATCGACCGGCGCATTCGCGGCCAGCAGAACACCGAGCGCCTCTTGCGCGCGCCTGACGTTGAGGCGAAAGATTTCGACCAGCGCTTCGTTGCTCGCGAGGATCTGCGCCGACCGCAGCTCGTTCAACCGGCTGCCGACGCCGCCTTCACGCCGCCTGGTGTTGTAGTCGAGTTGTCCGCGCGCGGTCTGGATCGCGTTCACGCTCACCTCGACCTGCCGCTTCTGCGCGATCACGGCAAGATAGGCTGACGCGGTCGCGACCGCGATTTGGCGGCGCGTCTCTGTGGTCGACAGGCGCGCAATCTCGACCTGGTCGAGCGCCTGCGCGCGTGCGGCCCACTGTGCGGCCGCGAGGATGGGCGCGGTGGCCGAGAGTCCGAACAGGGTCTGGTTCTGCGGCTGCACCGTTTCGCCGCCGAACGAGCGGCCGCTGTCGAGCGTGGTGTTGGTGATGTTGGCGCCGAGGCGCGGCATCACCGCCGCGCGGACCTGCTGCAGGATGGCTTCGGAGCGCAGGATGTTGGTCGAGGCAATCGCGATCGTCGGGTTCTTCTCCAACGCGCGCGCGATGGCCTCGTCGAACGTCACGGTTTCCACGGGTACCCCGAGGGCTTGAGGGCTCGAGGGCTTGAGCCTGCCCTGAGCGAAGGTGACTCCGCTTGCGGAGTCGGCTGAGTCGAAGGGGGCTTGAGAGCCCTGCGCCAACGCAGGCGTGGCGAACGACACCGCCAGCAACAACATCACGGCACCAGCTGCCGCCGGTGCAGGCGAACCTGACGAACCCGAACGCCGTCCGCGTCCTGGCGCGATCGATCGAATCACGACGTAGAGCACCGGGATGAAGACGATCGACAGGAATGTCGAGGCCAACATGCCGCCGGCCACCGCGGTGCCGACCGAGTTGCGCGCCGCCGCGCCCGCACCGGTCGCCAGCGCCAGCGGTAGCACGCCGAGGACGAAGGCCAGCGACGTCATCAGGATCGGCCGCAACCGAATCCGCGCCGACTCGATCGCGGCGTCGACGATCGACAGCCCGCGCCCGCGCAGCTGCTCGGCAAACTCGACGATCAGGATCGAGTTCTTCGCCGCCAGCCCGACGAGCAGCACCAGGCCGACCTGGCAGAACACGTCGTTGTTGAAGCCGCGCACCAGCTGCGCAGACAGCGCCCCAAATACCGCCAGCGGCACGCCGAGCAGGATGATCAGCGGCAGGACGAACGACTCGTATTGCGCCGACAGCACCAGGTAGACGAGCAGCAGGCTCAGGCCGAAAATCAACCCGGCCTGGCCGCCGGCCCGGCGCTCCTCAAGCGATTGCCCGGCCCACGCGAAGTCAAACCCCGGCGGCAGATTCGCGCGCGCCAGGTCCTCCATCGCCTGCAGCGTCTGTCCCGAGCTCTGGCCGGGAGGCGGGTTGCCCGAGATCTCCGCCGACCGGAACAAATTGAAGTGGCTGATCACCTGCGGCGCGGTCGTCTCGCGCAGGCGGACGACGCTGTCGAGCGGGATCATGTCGCCGCTCGACGCCCGCGCATACAGCTGCTTCAGGTCGGTCGGGCTGGCCCGGAACCGTTGATCCGCCTGCACGTAGACGCGGTAGGCGCGGTTGTTGAAATCGAAGTCGTTCACGTACTGCGAGCCCAGGAACACTTGCAGCGCATCGGTCACCTCGCGCAGCGGCAGGCCCAGGCTGCGCGCCTTGTCGCGATCGATGTCCACGATCAATTGCGGATCGTCGGCACGGAAGCTGCTGAAGGCGCCCTGGACTTTTCCACTCTGATTGGCCGCCCCCATCAAGCCGAAGGTGGCGCCCGCCAGCGTGTTGATGTCGTTGGAGCCGGTTTGATCCAGCACTTCGAACTGGAAGCCACCGAAGGCACCCACCCCCTGGATCGACGGCGGCGGGAACGCGACCACGATGGCGCCGGGAATCATGAAGAGCGGACCGCTCAAGCGCTGCAGGACCGCCGACAGCGATTGATCTGCATTGGGCCGCTCGGCATAGTCCTTCAGCCGGACGAAGATCATGCCGTTGTTCGGCGCCGCGCCGGAAAAGCTGAAGCCCATCACGGAAAACGCCGCGGCCACGTCCTTGTCGGCGTAGAGGATCTGCTCGGCCTTCTTGGCAATCTCCGTGGAGTATTCGAGCGACGCCCCGGCGGGCGCCTGCACGATCGCCATGAAAAACCCTTCGTCTTCCTGCGGCACGAACGACGAGGGCACCATCTGGAACACCGTCCACGTCGCCCACAGCCCGCCGGCAAACAGCAGCAGCATCGCGTATCGCAGCCGCAACGCCCCGCGCACGAGGCGGACGTAGCCGTTGGTCCCGGCATCGACGACGCGATTGAATCCGGTGAAGAAGCGGCCGTGCGTGTGCGACTCCTTGTCGAGCAGCAGCGCCGCCAGCGCGGGCGTCAGCGTCACGGCGTTGAACACCGACAACACCACCGAAAACGCGATGGTCAGCGAGAACTGCTGATACAAGCGCCCGGTCACGCCGGGGAAGAACGCCACGGGCACGAACACCGCCACCAGCACGATGCCAATCACGACCACCGCGCCAAACACTTCGCGCATCGCGTCAACAGCGGCCTGCCGCGCCGACTTGTGAAACTCGCGCATGTGCCGCTCGATGTTCTCGATCACCACAATCGCATCGTCGACCACGATGCCGGTGGCCAGCACGATGCCGAACAGCGTCAGCGTGTTGATCGAGAAGTCGAACAGCTTGATGAAGGCGAACGTCCCGATCAGTGACACCGGGATCGTGATGGCCGGAATGATCGTGCTCCGCCAGTTCTGCAGGAACAGGAACATCACCAGGATCACAAGGCCGATCGCTTCCGCGAGCGTCCACAGCACTTCGACGATCGATTCGCGCACGACGACGACGTTGTCGAAGGCGACCTGCCACTCGAGGCCCGGCGGGAAGCTCAGCTTGAGCCGATCCATCTCGGCGACCACGCCTCTGAACACTTCGATCGCATTGGCCGAGGGCAGCAGCGAAATGCCGATGCCCTGGGCTTCGAGGCCGAGGAACCGCAGGTTGGACGAATAGGTTTCGGCGCCGAGCTCGACACGGCCGACGTTTTTCACGCGCACCAGCGCGCCGTCCTTGCCGGCCTTGACGACGACGTCCTCGAACTCGGGCGCCTCGGACAGACGGCCCATGGCGCGCACGCTGATGGTGTATTGCTGACCGACAGTAGCCGGCGCATCACCCAGCGCGCCCGCGGCCACCTGCACGTTCTGTTCGCGCAGCGCGCCCAGCACATCGGCCGCCGTGATGTTGTGGCCCGCCAGCTTCGACGGATCGAGCCAGAGCCGCATCGCGAACTTGCGCTCGCCGAACACGATCACGTCGCCGACGCCGGGGACACGCTTGATCGCGTCGCGGATGTACAAGTCGATGTAGTTGCTGATGAACAGGCTCGAATAGCGGTTGTCCTTCGAAAAGAACCCGAGCCCGCCGATGAAGCCGCTAGCGACCTTGACGACCGAAATGCCGTTCTGGCGCACCTCCGCCGGCATGCGGCCGAGCGCCTGGTTGACGCGGTTCTGCACGTCGACGGCCGCGAGATCCTGATCGCGATCGACGTCGAACGTGACGGTGATCGTCGCAAAGCCGCTGTTGGTGCTGGACGAGGTCATGTAGCTCATGCCCTCGACGCCGTTGATGGCCTGCTCGAGCGGGGTGGTCACCGCGCTCTCGACGGCTTGCGCGTTGGCACCGGTATAGAACGCGGACACCGTGACCGCCGGCGGCGCCAGGTCCGGATAGCGGGCAATCGGCAGCGTCGGAATCGACACCGCGCCGGCGAGGATGATCAGCAGCGAGCAGACCGTTGAGAGGACGGGCCTGCGAATGAACACGTCGGCCATCATAATTAGGTGCCTCGGGTGCCTAGGGTGCCTAAGGTGCCTAGGGTGCTTTGGGTGCCTGAGGTGCGGCGCCGGCAGGCGCCGGCATCACGGGCGCGCCGTCGCGAATTTTTTGCAGCCCCGACACGATCAGCTGCTCGCCGGCCACGAGGCCCTTGCGCACGACGTAGTCGTTGCCGACGATCTCACCGAGGTCGACCGGCTTCTGCTTGGCGACCATGCCCTGACCGTCCTTCTCCGCCACGAACGCGAAGTACTGGGCGTTGATGCGAAGCACCGCGGTGACGGGCACGGTGAGGCCGGGCGCATCCGACCACACCACGCGCGCGCGCACGAACTGATCGGCGCGGAACTGGCCGCGGCCTTCGACGAGCGGCGCTTTCGCGAGCACGGTCTGCGTTTCATCCACGTTGGGCGAGATGAACGAGATCTGGTTGGTGGCGATCACTTGCCCGCGATCGTCCATGAGCCGGACCGGCAGGCCGACCCTGAGCCCGGGCGCCTGCTGCACGGGCACGTTGATGTAGAGCTCGAGCACGTCGTTCTCGTCGACGGTGGTGAGCACGGTGCTCTTGGTGACGCGGTCGCCGACCACCACCTGGATGTCGCCGACCACCCCCGGGCTTGGCGCGGTGACGCGGTAATAGGCCAGCATGCTGCGCTGCTGCTTGATCTGATCGTCGAGCGCCTTCAATTGCGCTTCGGTGGTGCGAACCGAGGTTTCGTATTGCTCGACCTCGCGCTGGCTGACGGCGCCGGCCTCGTGCAGGGTCTTGTTGCGTTGCACCTGTTGCCGCGCGAATTCGAGCTCGGCTTCGCGCATCGGGCGCATCGATTGCAGCGACGCGAGGGCGGATTGTTCGGGCGCCGAGTCGATCTCGAACAGCACGGCGCCTTGGGAGACACGCTCACCCGATCGCACCGCGATGCGGGTGAGGTGTCCTTCGGCCTGCGGTTGGATCGTTGTCGATCGCCGAGATTTGAGCGAGGCGACGAACTCGCTCGTTTGTTCCACCGGCTTATTAGCCAGCGTGATCAGTTCCACCGGCATCGGCGGCATACCGCCACCGGGCGGGACCGCCGGCTGTCCGCCTTCCGGCGCGCCACCGCATGCGACTATGGACGAACATAAAGCGAATGCGACGGCCGCGCGTCGGAGGTCAGGAGCGGTATGTAGGTGGAAAGTCATGGTGTTAGGCGGATCTCGATGAGACGTAGAAAAAGCGAACCTCTACTATACGATGAAGTCACAAAAGATGGCAAATACGCGGGCGGTCCACAATGGGTGAGATGCAGGACGTACTGAAGGGTTTCAGCCGCGGGATGTACAGCAACTGGATGTGGCACAAGCCGCTGCAGCTGCTCGTCGATGCCGGCGAAGGCCTGCAGCTCGCTCTCGGCTCCAATGTGTTCTCCCCATCAGTGCTCGCCGTCACCCACGGCCACTCCGATCACGTCATGGGGATCCCGGGCCTGATCGCATCCAGGCGCTTCGGCAAGGGCGCGGTCGACAAGCCGCTGACCGTCTACTATCCGGAACAATCGCGCGGCGTGCAGGGCGTTCGCGAGCTGCTCGGCATTTCCTACGCGGGCGTGGTGTTCCCCGTGACCTGGACGGCGCTCACGGCCGGCGCGATCGTGCCGCTGGGAAAGACGCGAAGCCTGCATGCCTTTGCGGTGCGGCACACGGCCGCTGAACCAGCGCTTGGCTATAAAGTGGTCGAGACCAGACGGCGGCTCAAGCCGGAGTTTGCCGCCTTGACGCAGGCAGAGGTCGAGGCCAGTGCGCGCCAAGGCCGGCGCGACGAGCTGCTCGAGGAGATGGCGCACGTCACGTTCGCGCATTCCGGGGATGCCATGCCGATCGACCCCGCGCTCGTGGCCGGCGCCGATCTGCTGGTGCATGACGCGACCTTTCTGAGCGAGCCCGATCGGCGCGAGCCGATTCACGCCACCACCGAAGAAGCCCTCGAGGTCGCGCGCGCGGCGGCCGTCAAGACGTTGGTGCTGTACCACCTCTCGATTCGCTACGATCGGGCCACGGCCCTTCCCATCCTTCGCGCGCAAGTCGCTGCCAGCGGTTTCACAGGCGAGTGCCTGCTGCTCGATGAGGGCGAATTCATCGAAATAACCAAGAACCAATAACCAATAACCAAAACGGAGAGCCGCCTTTCGTTATTTCTTTATTCGTTATTTGTTATTCTTCTTAGATCGTGTCGACCCTTAGCCCCCAGGATGTCAAGCGGATCGCGGAGCTGGCGCGCCTCGAGCTGAGCGCCGCCGAGCTCGATCTGTTCACGCGGCAGCTCGGCGACATCCTCGCCTACGTCGAGCAGATCCGCACGCTCGACACCACCGGCGTGCCGCCGACATCGTCCGTGCTCAATCGTCCGGTGGATCGCGCCGACGAGCCGCGGCCGTCGCTGTCGCGCGCCGACCTGCTGCGCAACGCCCCCGATGCCGCGCCGGAAGCGGGCCTCTTCAAAGTGCCCCGAGTGATCGGATGATCCACCTTCGCCAAGGCTTCCACCTCCGCCAAGGCTACGGCGGACAAGACGGCGGACGAGCCCTATGACCCTACGGGAGCTAACGATACAGCTGGCGGACGGCGCGAGCGCCGTGACGATCGTCGAAGCGTGTCTCGAGCGCATCAAGACCGCTGAGCCGTCGATCGGCGCCTTCATCACCGTGACCGCGGAGCGCGCGCTCGATCGCGCGCGGGCGCTGGATGCGGCGCGTGCGAAAGGCGGCCCGCTGCACGGCGTGCCGGTCGCGCTCAAAGACAACATCTGCACGGCCGGCGTGCCCACGACCGCGGCCTCGAAGATCCTGCGCGGGTTCATTCCGCCGTACGACGCCGCCGTCGTGCAGCGGCTCGAAGCCGCCGGCGCGGTGATCGTCGGCAAGACCAACCTCGACGAGTTTGCGATGGGCTCCTCCACCGAGAACTCATCGCTCGGCCCGTCGAAGAACCCGTGGGACGTGACACGCACGCCGGGCGGATCGAGCGGCGGCTCGGCGGCCGCGGTGGCCGCGGGCATGGTCCCGGTCGCGCTCGGGTCCGACACGGGCGGGTCGATTCGGCAGCCTGCCGCGCTGTGCGGCGTGGTCGGCCTCAAGCCCACCTACGGCCGCGTCTCGCGCTACGGCCTGATCGCCTTTGCGTCTTCGCTCGATCAGATCGGTCCCTTCGCGCACACCGCCGCAGACGCCGCGGTGATGTTCAACGTGATTGCCGGCCACGATCCGCGCGACGCTACTTCCTCGACCGAAGCGATCCCCGACGTGTCAGCGGCACTCACCGGCGACGTCAAGGGTGTGCGCGTGGGCGTGCCACGCGCGTTCCTCGGCGAGGGCGTCGATGACGCGATCTCGTCGGCCTTCGCCGCATCGCTGGACGTGCTCAAGGCCCGCGGCGCCGTGCTGGTCGACATCGAGCTGCCGCATGCCGGTTACGGCATCCCGGTCTACTACCTGATCGCCACGGCGGAAGCCTCGTCGAACCTCGCGCGATACGACGGCGTGCGCTACGGCCATCGCGCCGCGCTCGCGGCCGGCGATGGGCTGCGGGAGATGTACGAGCGGACACGAGACGAGGGCTTCGGCGCGGAAGTGAAGCGACGCATCATGCTCGGCACTTACGTGCTCAGCGCGGGCTATTACGATGCGTATTACTTGAAGGCGCAGCAAGTGCGCACGCTGTTGCGCCGCGACTACGAGCAGGCGTTCGAGCGCGCCGACCTCATCGCCACGCCGACCACGCCGACGCCGGCGTTCAAGCTGGGGGAGAAAACCAGCGATCCGCTCCAGATGTATTTGAATGACATCTTTACGGTGAGCGCTAACCTCACGGGCCTGCCCGCGATCAGCGTGCCGTGCGGATTCTCCCGGGACGACCTGCCGATCGGATTGCAGCTGACGGGCCGGATGTTCGACGAGGCGTCGCTGCTGCGCGCGGCCGACGCCTACCAGCGCGACACTACGTTTCATACCCGGGCGCCCGCGCTTGCCGATTGATGGCGATTGTCCTTCCGCTCTGCGCCGCATACGCGCTGTGGTGCCTGTTCACGATGCCGGCAGGACCGATCACCACGCCAGACTCGGTGCACTATCTCAATGCCTCGCCGATCGTTCCGCTCGGCTACCCGCTCTTCCTGAACCTCGTCGGCGCGCGCGGCGCGATGTTCGCGCAGCCGATGCTGTTTGCGGCGGCGCTCGCCGTGCTCGGGCGCGAAACCATTCGCCTTGTGGACGGTCGATCGCCTGCGGCACCCCGACACCGCTGCCCCGCTCACGCAGTTCATCGCGAGCAATCGGCCGCTGCCGTTCGAAAAGGAGGCGTTCCGCGTCGATCCCGACGTCACGATCGCCTTCACCGCCGACGGCTTATGGCCGGCGATCACCACGGCAGCGCTGTATGGTGTCTGGGCGGTTTGGGTTAAGTTGAAAGTTGAAAGTTGAAAGTTGAGAGTTTCAGTTGCCAGTTCAGTTGGAAGTGTGAAGTCTTACGTTCGCGTGGGCGAGTCGAACTTTGAACTCAAAACTGAACTTGAAACTGAAACTTCCAACTTTCAACTTTCAACTTTCAACTTGACCGGTCACTGAGCGGTCATGTTGGGACGACCCTGTCGGAGAACGTACTTCTGTATTTTCCCGGTGGCGGTCTTCGGTAACTCCGCGATCGGGGTAAAGCCGTGCGGCACCTTGAAGTGGGCCATGTTCGCCCGGCAAAACTCGCGCAATGCCTCGGCGGTAGCCGACTGGCCGCTCTTGAACACCACGAACGCGTGCGGCGCCTCGCCCCATTTGTCGTGGGGCAGCCCGACGACGGCGGCTTCCTGGATGGCGTCGTGGCGAAGCAGCATGGCCTCGACTTCGACCGATGAAATGTTCTCGCCGCCGCTGATAATCACGTCCTTCAGCCGATCGGTGATCTGGACGTAGCCGTCGGGGTGCACGACCGCGGCATCGCCGGTGTGAAACCAGCCGTCGCCCATGCATTTCGCGGTGGCCTCGGGGTCGTTGTAGTACCCCGCCATGATGACGTTGCCGCGGGCGATGATTTCTCCCGCGGACGTGCCGTCCGCGGGCACCTCTCGGCCGTTTTCGTCCACCACCCGCAGCTCGCCGGAGGTGATGAGCTCGACGCCCTGGCGAGATTTGATGCGGGCGCGGTCCGACGCGCCGAGCGCGTCGTGTTCGGGCAGCGGCTCGCAGATGCTGATGGCCGGGGCGGTTTCGGTGAGGCCGTAGATCTGCGTCACGGTCCACCCCATCTCGCCCTCGATGCGCTCGATCGTCACGGCCGCGGGCGGCGCGCCGGCCGTCATCACGCCCACGCCGCGCGGCAGCCCGGCCTTCACCTCCGCGGGCGCGCTGGCCAGCATGATCAGCACGGTGGGCGCCGCGCACATCCGTGTGATGCGCTCGTCCTTCACCAGCCGGAACACGGTCGCGGCCTCGAGCTTGGATCCGGGGCCCCCACCACGCGTACTTTGCGTGGTGGGGTGGAGGCACACGTGCGTCGCGCCGGCGGCCGTCACCGTCCACGTGAACGTCCAGCCGTTGGCGTGGAACATCGGCAGCGTCCACAGGTAGCGATCGCGCGGCGTCATCGGCGTGTGCACCAGCATGCCGACGCAGTTCATCCACGCGTTGCGATGCGTGATCATCACGCCCTTGGGACGCGACGTGGTGCCGCTGGTGTAGTTGATCGTCAGCAGATCGCGCTCGCCGATCGCGGGCGGCGTGAAGCGCGCCGTCGCCGCGGCGACGAGCGTTTCGTAATCGAGCCATCCTTCTCTCGACAAACCTCAAGGTTTGTCGCCACCTCGGTCGAGCGCGACGCCACCTCCGTCGAGCGCGACGAAGTGCGTGACATCAGGCAGGCTGGCGCGGATGGAATCCACCGCGTCGAGGTAGTCGGCCGACGCGCACACCACCTTCGCGCCGCTGTGTTGGATCAGGTATTTGAAGTCGTCCGCAATCAACCGGAAGTTGAGCGGCACCAGCACGGCGCCCATCTGGGGCACCGCATAGAACGCCTCGAGCTGCGCGTGCGAGTTCGGCGCGATGTAAGCGACCCGGTCGCCGGGGCCGACGCCCATTTCGTGCAGGACGCTCGACCACCGATCGCAGCGATCGCCGAACGCCTCGTAGGTCCAGCGCTCCGCGCCATCAACGACCGCTTCGCGATTGCCGTGAAGCCGCCGCGCACGGCGCATGAATTCCAGTGGGGTCAGCGCCACTTCCATAGTGCGCGGGATTGTAGTTGAGTTCAGAGTGCAGCGTTAAGAGTTAAGAGTTAAGAGTTAAGAGTTAAGAGTTAAGAGTTAAGAAAAATGCCTCGAGTTCGGAGTTCTTAACTCTAAACTCTTAACGCTGAACTCAGACAGCCGCAGGTCGGTGCCGCATCAGCGCCCAGATCATCAGGCCGAGAAGAAGGAACGGGATGGCCGGAACGAGCAGCGCCAGTAATGCGGCGATCGCGCCGACGACGACCACGGCGGCTACGACGACCAGGAGGATTGGGATGGCGGCAGCGCCCGCAGCGAGGCCGATGGCTCCAAATGTGAGAGCCACCGGAATCATCAGCACCTTGAACAGGAGGCGGAACGGCAGCAAGACCGTCCAGAACGCCATTCGGATGATGAAGAAGACGAGGCCGATCAGCGAGAAGAAGGCCAGCCCGGCAGCGGCGAGCAGGCCCGCGAACGCGAGGAATCCGATCATCTCAAATGAAGAGACGAGGCCGGGGCCTCGTCGGTTCACCTGAGGTCGATAACCACCTTGAAATCGGGGAGGCTCCACTGCACGAGGTTCTGCTTAACCTCTTCCATGGCAACCCTTTCCGGCTTCAACAACTTCACGGCCGGCAGGAGCTCTTCGGGGGAGCGGTCGAGCCGGATGCGGGCGCCGCGGCGCAGCTGCTTCGCCCTCAGGGCCGACACGTCCACGAACAGGAATCGGCTCTCGATGGGGGGCGCCTTGGGGTGAACAATGGGCGCGTCATCGGGTGATGGGGCGGCGTCCTGCCCCTGCGGGATCTCGTTCTCTGACATAGCCTTTCAGCTTACCACAGGCTCCTTATGGACTTGAGGGCTTGAGGACTTGAAGGGCTTGAGGACTTGAAGGCGACCAAGCCCCCAAGCCCTTAAGCCCCCAAGCCCTGGGTGTTACCGCGTTTCTGCAAACTCCGCGTCGATAACTTCGCCGTCCTTGGCGGTGTCGGCGGCGGTCTCCTGCTTCGGCGCATCCGCCGCGGCCTTCGCGGCCTGATACGCCTCGGCCTCCGCCTTGTTGCGCGCATCGATTTCTTCGCGCTTGCGCGCATCGTCGGCGGCGCTGGCTTCGGCTTCCTTCACCATGCGGTCGACCTCGTCTTTGCCGAGGCCGCCGGCGCCACTGATCGTGATCGTCTGCTCCTTACCAGTGGCCTTGTCTTTCGCGATCACACTGACGATGCCGTTGGCGTCGATGTCGAAGCTCACCTCGACCTGCGGCAACCCGCGCGGCGCGGGCGGTAGACCCGACAGATGGAAGCGGCCGAGCGTGCGGTTGTCGCGCGCCATCGAGCGCTCGCCCTGCAGCACGTGGACCTCCACGCTGGTCTGGTTGTCGGCCGCCGTCGAGAAGAGCTCGCTCTTCTTCGTCGGGATGGTCGTGTTGCGCGGGATCAGGACCGTCGTCACGCCGCCGAGCGTTTCGATGCCGAGTGACAACGGCGTCACGTCGAGCAACAGCACGTCCTTGACCTCGCCGGCCAGCACGCCGCCCTGGACGGCCGCGCCGATCGCGACGACCTCGTCCGGGTTCACACCCTTGTGCGGCTCCTTGCCGAAGTACTCCTTCACGACCTGCTGCACGCGCGGCATGCGGGTCGATCCGCCGACGAGCACGACCTCGTCGACCTCCGACGGCTTGAGGCCCGCGTCGGCGAGCGCCTGCTTCAGCGGCGCCAGCGTCCGCTGCACGAGCGACTCGACCAGCGACTCGAGCTTCGCGCGGGTCAGCTTCATCGTCATGTGCTTGGGGCCCGAGGCGTCTGCCGTGACGAACGGCAGGTTGATCTCGGTTTCCATCACGGACGAGAGCTCGATCTTGGCCTTCTCCGCGGCTTCCTTCAGCCGCTGCAGGGCCATGCGGTCTTTGCTCAGGTCGATGCCTTCGGCCTTCTTGAACTCACCGGTCAGCCACTCGACCACGAGCTGATCGAAGTCGTCGCCGCCCAGATGCGTGTCGCCGTTGGTCGACTTCACTTCGACCACGCCCGCACCCACTTCGAGCACGGAGATGTCGAACGTGCCGCCGCCCAGGTCGAACACCGCAATGGTCTCGTCCTTCTTCTGGTCGAGCCCGTAGGCGAGCGCGGCCGCCGTCGGCTCGTTCACGATGCGCAGCACGTTGAGTCCGGCGATCTGGCCGGCGTCCTTGGTGGCCTGGCGCTGCGAGTCGTTGAAGTAGGCCGGCACGGTGATGACCGCGTCGGTCACCTTTTCACCGAGGTAGTCTTCGGCGGCCTGCTTGAGTTTTTGCAGCACCACCGCGGAGATTTCCGGAGGTGAGTACTGCTTGCCGCGCGCGCTGATGCGGGCGTCGCCGTTCGAGGTCTGCGAGACCGAGTACGGCACGCGCTTGGTCTCGTCGGTGACTTCGCTGAACTTGCGGCCCATGAACCGCTTCACCGAGAACACCGTGTTCTCGGGGTTGGTCACGGCCTGCCGCTTGGCCACCTGCCCGACGAGCCGGTCGCCATCTTTGCCGAAGCCGACCACGGACGGAGTGGTCCGGGCGCCTTCCTGATTGACGATCACCGTGGGCTGCCCGTTTTCCATGACCGAAACCACCGAGTTGGTGGTGCCCAGGTCAATTCCGATCACTCTGCCTTTACTTGCCATATTTTCTGGTCCTCCTGAGGACGGATCGATAGTGCCTATTTTATGAGTGTTTGTAAAGCAATTTATATTAGTTATTAACACTCACATACATAAGACGCTGGAAACTCCACGAAGTTCCACGTGGTCCCTGGCTAGCTCGACCATTTTCGGAGCCCGGAGGCCCGGCGCCCGGAGCCCGGACAAAGCGCTAGAATCGAAGGGAATGGCCGCGTTTTCCACGAGCCCGCACGACCTCGATCCCGCTCACCTGGCCCAGGACGTCCACCGGCTGTTTGACGATCTCGCCCGCGGGCGTCCAGAGCGGCGGCACGTGGTCGCCGGTGAGTGCATGCCGGTCGTGGACGTGTTCGTTACCGAGCACAGCGTGGAGATCGTGTTCGATCTCCCCGGGGTGTCGGCCGACGCGCTTCGCATCTTGATCAAGAACGGCGTGGTGCTGGTGGTGGGCGAGAAGGAACGCCCCGAGCCGTCGAAGCGCGCGCCCGCGAGTTTTCATCTCGTCGAGCGGGACTTCGGGCGCTTCGCCCGAGCCGTGCGCGTGCAGTCGGCGTTCGATGCGTCGGCGGTGCGCGCGCGCCTGGCCAACGGCGAGCTCCACGTCGTGCTGCCCCGCCTGCAGGAACGACGCGGGCAAGGGATTTTGATTCCTGTTGAAACGCCCGGCGAATGAAGCTGCTCTTCATCGGCGACATCGTCGGTCGCCCGGGCCGTGACCTCGTACGGCGGCATCTCAAGGCACTGGCGTCTTCCCTGGGTGTGGACCTGGTAATTGCCAACGGCGAGAACGCGGCCGGCGGTGCCGGCATTACGCGCGACAACACCAACGAGATCCTCGCGGCCGGTGTCGACGTGATCACGTCGGGCAATCACGTCTGGGACAAGCGGGAAACGCTGGAGTTCATCGGCACGGAGCCTCGCCTGGTCCGGCCGGCCAACTACCCCGCCGGAACCCCGGGCCTCGGCTGTTACGTCGTGACCACCCGCACTGGCGTACGGGTCGGCGTGATCAACGTCATGGGCCGCGTGTTTCTACATGCCCTTGACGATCCGTTTCGTGTCGCCGAGCGGGAAATCGAGCGCGTCCGAAACGAGGGCGCGCAAATCATCTTTGTCGACATCCACGCCGAAACGACGTCCGAGAAAATGGCGCTTGGTTGGTACCTCGATGGCAAGGTCTCGGCGGTGGTCGGCACGCACACGCACGTGCAGACTGCCGACGAACGGATTCTGCCGGGTGGCACGGCGTATCTGACCGATGTGGGCATGACCGGCCCGCACGACGGCGTCATCGGCATGGACCGCACCGCGGTAATCGCCCGTTTCATGTCGGGCCTGCCGGTGCGATTCGAGCCGGCGAGTGGCGATGCGCGTCTCCACGGCGTCACCATCACGGCGGATCCGGTCACGGGAAGGGCGACTGCGATTGAGCGCGTTGCCCTGACGGAAGAACAACTCAAAGAACTGACAGATCGGGCGTCCGCGGTTTCAACCGCATGAGCAAACTCCCCTTCGACGAGGAACCGCCACCAACCAAGGTGCCGAAGGCACCAGCACAGGTGCGTACGGTGCCAGCGGTGCCTAAGGGGTTGGTGCCTAATGTGCCTATCGTGCCTAAGGTACAGGCGCCGACGGTGCAGGTGCCGGTGCGACAAGTCCTCACAGTCAGCGAGTTGTCAGCCACGATTCGCGATGCGCTCGAGACGAAGTTTCAGAAGGTCTGGGTCGAGGGCGAGATTTCTAACGCTCGGCTGTGGAATACCGGCCACCTGTATTTCACGCTGAAAGACAGCGCGTCGCAGATCAAGGGCGTGATGTTCCGCTCGGCGCTGCGCTACCTGAAGTTCAAGCCTGAAGACGGGCTGCACGTCGTGGCGCGCGGGAAGATCAGCGTCTACGACCCGAAAGGCGAATACCAGATCATCTGCGAGCACCTCGAGCCCAAGGGCTTCGGGCCGCTGCAGCTCGCCTTCGAGCAGCTCAAGAAAAAGCTTCTGGCCGAGGGGCTGTTCGACGCGGCGCGCAAGCGTGCGCTGCCTGCCCTGCCCAGGCGGATCGGCCTGGTGACCTCGATCGACGGCGCGGCGCTGCGCGACATGGTGCGCGTGCTGCGCCGCCGTTATCCCAATGCGCATTTGATTATCTCGCCGTCACGCGTCCAGGGTGAAGGCGCGGCCGCCGAAGTGGTGCGCGCGCTCAAGCTCGTGACGCGCGTGCAGCACGTGGATGTGGTGATCGTCGCCCGCGGCGGCGGCTCGCTCGAAGACCTGTGGGCGTTCAACGACGAGGCCCTGGCCCGTGCCATCGCGGCGTCGCCGGTGCCGGTGATCTCGGGCGTCGGCCACGAGACCGACGTCACGATCTGCGATTTCGTTTCCGACCTTCGCGCCGCGACACCGTCGGCGGCCGCCGAGCTCGTGGTGCGCAGGAAAGACGAGTTTGTTGCGCAGATCACCCGCACCTGCGGCCAGCTCGATGCCGCGCTTCGTAATCGCCTCCGCCGGATGGAATCGCGGCTGCATTCGCTCGAAGCGCGGTCGGGGTATGCGGGGTTTGCCGGCCGGCTGGCGTTTCGCGGCCGCCATACCTCCGAGTTGACCGCGGCGCTGCGTCACGCCGCCGGCCACGAGATCGCCAGGCGATCGCGCCGGCACGAACAGCTGCGCCGCTCGCTCGATCAGTTCGACCCGCGCCATCGGCTCGGCGCGGTCCGGACGCGGCTGGTGTCGCGCGAAGCGCAGTTGACCGCCGCTGCGCGGCGGCGAATCGGCGTGCTGCAATCGCGATTCGGGGGACTGGCCGCGCGAATCGAAGGCCTCAGTCCTCTGGCTGTGCTCGGCCGCGGCTACGCCGTGACCTGGGACGCCGCCCGAACGCGTATTATTCGTGACGCAGCCACGGTCAAGCCCGGCGACGATATTCGCGTGACGCTTGAAAAAGGCGTCATCGACGCAACAGTAACGAGAACTCATGGACCCGACCATTAAGGATTTTGAAGCGGCGATCGCGGAGCTCGAAGGCATCGTCAAGAAGCTCGAAGACGGCGACCTCGCGCTCGAGAAATCCCTCGAGCTCTACGAGCGGGGCGTGCAGCTGTCGCGCTTCTGCCATTCGCGCCTCGAGGAGGCAGAGCGCCGCATCGAGATCGTGAACGAACGCGGCGAGCTCAAGGCCGCGCCCTCGTCTCTGCGCCTGCCCGACGACGACGATGGAGAGTCGTGACGTTCGCTGAGTACCTGGACGCGCGGCGAAAAGAGGTCGAGGCCGCGCTCGAAGTTTACCTTCCCAAATCGCCTCGCATTCCTGCCGTCGTGGCCGACGCCATGCGCTATAGCCTGATGGCCGGCGGCAAGCGCCTCCGCCCCTTGCTGGTGCTGGCCAGCGCCGAAGGCGCGGCGCAATCGATCGGCACATCCGAAGTGGCCGCCCGCGACGCGGCGATGGCCGCAGCCTGCGCGATCGAGATGATCCATACCTACTCGCTCATTCACGACGATCTGCCGTCGATGGATGACGACGACCTGCGGCGTGGACGTCCGACGTCGCACATCGTGCATGGCGAGGGCATGGCGATTCTCGCCGGGGACGGCCTGCAGGCCGAAGCCTTCAGCCTGCTGGCGCGCGAGCCGCAAGGACTGCACCTGACGCTGACGGCGCGCAAGCTGCGCGTGCTCGGGCTCGTCGCTGAGGCGGCGGGACCCGCGGGCATGGTCGGCGGTCAGGCGATCGATCTCCACGCGGTCAGTGCCACGCCCGCCGCGGCGCCGCTCGATGCAGACGGATTGAGAGAGATGCACGCGCGAAAGACCGGCGCGCTGATTCGCGCGTCGGTCGCATCCGGCGCGGTGATGGGCGGCGCCGACGATCGCCTCGTCGCAACGCTGGACATCTACGGGACCGAGATCGGGCTCGCGTTCCAGATCGTCGACGACATTCTCGACGTCGAAGGCGCGGCCGCCACCCTCGGCAAGACGGCGGGTAAAGATCACGCGGCCGGCAAGCCGACCTATCCGGCATTCTTCGGTCTGGAGAAATCGCGCGCGCTGGCGGCAGACTGCCATGGCCGCGCCAGGCAGGCGCTCGACAAGGCGGGCCTGCTCGACTCGCGCCTCGATGACATCGCCACGTGGATCATCAAACGTGACAAGTAGGACGACGCTACGAAGGGGTCAGACCGGGGCCCCCGCCACGCGGACTTTGCGTGGTGGGGTGGAGACCCCTCGGCACTTCTTGCTCGGGGTCAGACCCCTGTGAAGAAGCGCCAGCGGCTCGATGCGCTGCTCGTCGAGCGAGGCCTGGTTGAGTCGCGTGTCAAGGCGCGCGCGCTCATTCTCGCGGGACAAGTCGACGTTGGCGGGCACGGCGCCGAGAAGGCCGGCACGATGGTGCCGAACGACGCCGAGGTGAAGGTGCTCGGCCCCGATCACCCCTGGGTCAGCCGCGGCGGCATCAAGCTCGCCTTTGCGCTCGACGCGTTTCAGATCAGCGCGGCGGGGGCGTTCGTGCTGGACGTGGGCGCGTCGACGGGCGGGTTCACCGATGTGTGGCTGCACCGCGGGGCGCGCCAGGTCATCGCCCTCGACGTCGGGCACGGCCAGCTGCATTGGCAGATCCGCAGCGACCCGCGCGTGACGGTGATCGAACACTTCAACGCGCGTTACTTGAAGTCCGGCGATCTACCCGAGACCGACGCCCCGATCACGCGCGTCAGCATCGACGTGTCGTTCATTTCGCTCCGCCACATTTTCCCGGTGTTGCCCGCGATCGTCGCGTCGGGCAGCGAGATCGTCGCGCTCGTCAAGCCCCAGTTCGAGGCCGGCCGCGCCGAGGTCGGCAAGGGCGGGCTGGTGAAGGATCCCAAAGTGCATGACCGTGTGGTCCGCGACGTCGAGGCCGCCGCCGCTGAAGTAGGATTGAGCCGCGTTGGCCTGGTGGAGTCGCCCATCACCGGCGCACACGGGAACCAGGAATTCCTGATGCACCTCAGAGTGCAGAGTTAAGAGTGCAGAGTTAAGAATGCGGATAGGGATCGCGGTCAAGCCGGGACTCGCCGACGCCGCCGAAACGCTGGCGGGCATCGAGCTATGGCTGGCAAGCCACTCGGTTGGCTCGTCGTGGGAGCCGGCCGCCGCCGCACTGCTGCCGCCGGGCGAGCGGCGTGTCGTCGAGCGTGCCGACCTGCCGCGCGACGCCGACCTCGTGCTGGTGCTGGGCGGCGACGGCACGCTGCTGGCCCTCGCCAAGGCGATCGCCGAAACCAATCGCGACATCCCGATCCTGGCGGTCAATTTCGGATCGCTCGGGTTTCTCACCGAGATCACACGGCCGGAGATTTACTCGTCGCTCGATGCGGTGCTCGCCGGCACAGCCGAACATGACCAGCGCATGATGCTGCGGGCGGTCGCCAATCGCGCCGGCGCAGCGCCGTCGACGCATTGGGCGCTGAACGATATCGTGTTCACCCGCACGGCGCTCTCGCGCATGATCGATCTCGCGATCTGGGTCGGCGATCAGTTCGTGGCGTCGGTCAAAGCCGATGGCTTGATCGTCGCCAGCCCGACCGGATCAACCGCCTACAATCTCGCCGCCGGCGGACCGATCGTGCACCCCGCGATGGATGCGCTGGTGTTGACCCCGATTGCGCCACACATGCTCACCAACCGTCCGATCGTGATTCCCGCGGAGCGTGACGTGCGCGTGCGATCGAATAGCGCCAACGCCGGCAACATCTACGTCACCTTCGACGG
Source organism: Acidobacteriota bacterium (assembly GCA_030650395.1). GTDB lineage: Bacteria > Acidobacteriota > Vicinamibacteria > Vicinamibacterales > UBA2999 > 12-FULL-67-14b. Next base: position 62,920 of record JAUSDY010000171.1, read on the forward strand.
CCAATCCGGGTTCGAGATGCAGGAAGGCGACGAGATTGCGATCGCGCGCGCACCCAAGCCGCTGCGGCTGGTGCGAAGCTCGTCGCGAAGCTATTTCGATGTGCTCCGCCAGAAGTTGAAGTGGAACGAGCGCTAGCGCTGGCGCTGCTTCCTGAAGTACTCGACCTGCCAGGTGAAGACGTTCTGATTGTGCTCCTCGAGCGTCGTCGCAAACGCGTGCGTGCCGTCGTTCTTGCTGACGAAATACACGTAATCAACCGGCGCCGGGCGCACCGCGGCCTGTAACGACGCCCGACCGGGTGAGGCGATCGGTCCGGGCGGCAAGCCCGGATAACGATAGGTGTTGTAGGGCGAATCGAGCTGCAGGTCCTCGCGCCTCAGGTTGCCGTTGTATCTCCCGGCCTTCTGCAACGCGTAGATCACCGTCGGGTCCGCCTGCATCGCCATACCCATCGTCATGCGGTTGCGATACACCGCCGCGACGATGGGACGCTCGTCGGGCGTGCCCGTTTCTTTCTCGACCAGCGCCGCGAGCGTGACCACTTGACGCACCGTCAGGCCGTCGGCGGCTGCGGCAGCGCGCAGTTCGTCGTCGAACGCCTTCTTGAACCCCGTCACCATCGATCCCACGACGTCACGGGCCGACGTGCCGCGCGGCAAGGCGTAGGTCTCGGGAAATAAATAGCCTTCGAGATCGCGCGCGGCCGGGTCGAGATCGCGGATCGCAGCCGGATCGGACGCCGCCTGGACGAATTCGGCTGCCGAGCCAAATCCTTTTTGCTCGAAGACGGCGGCCATCTCGGCAATCGTGAGGCCTTCACGAAACGTCAGCAAGCGCCGGTAGATGTCGCCACGCCTGATCTTGTCAATGACCTCGAGCGCGTCGATGGGCTTGTCATAACGATACTCACCAGCCTTGAGCTCGCGGGCCCGCCCGCTGATCAAGACCGCGGCGCGAAACGTCCACGGATCGCGGACGATGCCGGCGTCGACCAGGCGCTGGCCGATGCCGACCGGGCCGGTGCCGTTTGGAATGTCGACGAACTGCTCGGCGCCCGTGTATCCCCGATACGGCTCGTTCACCCGAGAGTAGATCCACCAGCCCGCCGCCCCGAACACCACGAGCGCCAACACCAGCAGCAGCGCCAGTCGCTTCAACCATCGCACCCTTCGACTCGGATGGCTCGTCATGCCGAGCCATCCTCGCTCAGGGCGGGCTTTCGCCCGTCCAGATAGTCCTGCAGGATGACGGCCGCGGCGGCGGCGTCGAGCTTCTTCTTCCGCTTGCGCCAGTCGGGCTCGCGCCTCGCGAGGCGTGCCTCGGCCTCGTGGCTCGACAATCGTTCGTCCTGCAGAATCACGGGCACCGGCACCTGCGCTTCCAGCGCGCGCGCGAAAGTTTCCACAATGGGGGTTTGATCGTTCGGCGTGCCGTCGAGGCGTCGCGGCCAGCCCACCACCACCGCCTCGAGCCCCTCGTCTGCCTTGGCGAGCGCCGCAATCTCCGCCACTACGAGGCGCATCGTTTCCGCGTCGGAGGGCGGCTTCTGCAGCAGCCGCCACGGCGAGGCCAGCGTGGCGGTGGCGTCGCTCAGCGCCAGGCCGATGCGCCGCGCGCCGTAATCGATCCCAAGCACTCGCACAGCGGCCAGTATAATTCGTGAATCGTGCGCAAGCGGTTCGGCGCGATCGTGTTCGCGATCATCCTGCTCGGTGTCAGTCCGGCCGGGCAGGCCCCTGATCAAAATGCCAAGGCGCTGGCCGCGAGAGCCGCGGCGCGCATTCGCTCGCTGCAGGCCGAGGCCGATCGCCTCGCCGCCGAGGCCCGAACGGTGTTCGGCGATCTGCGCAGACTCGAAATCGATCGCGCGATCAAACGGGAAGCGCTGGCCCGGATTGAAGCGGCGCTGCAGCAGAACACCCTGGCGGGCGACGCCGCCGCGGCGAGTGTGAAGGCGCTCGAGGCGACGCGCGTCGCGCAGATCCCCGGCGTGGCCAGCCGGCTGGTCGAGATTTCCAAGCGCGGCCGCGGTGGCTATCTGCAGTTGTTGCTCGCGTCAGACGATGTGAGGGCGTTCGGCAGGCTGAGCCGCGGTGTCGCGGCGGTGGCGGAGCTCGACCGCGTGCGGCTCGAAACGCATCGCCGCACGCTTGCGGCCAAGCGCACGGCGGTAGCCGGCCTCACCAAGAGACGCGCGGCGATCGCGGCAGCGCAAAAAGAAGCCGCAGCGGCGCGGATGGCGCTCGAGGCGGCCATGGCCGCGCGCAACCGGGCGATTGACGATCTCGATCGGCGGCGCGACCTGACGGCCGAATACGTGAGCGAGCTGCAAAACGCCCAGTTGGCGCTCGCGCGCACGATTTCCACCGCGGGAACGTCTTCGACAGCGGCGGCTCTTCCGATCCGCCCGTTCCGCGGCGACCTCGAATGGCCGGTGACGGGCACAGTGGTGACCGGCTTCGGCCGCGCGCTCGCAGGCCGTTTTGGCACGTCGATCGTCCGAAATGGTATCGAGATTGCGGCGCCGGAAGGCACATCGGTGCGGGCGGTGCACGGCGGCACCGTCGCATATGCGGCGCCGTTCACCGGATTCGGCGTGCTCGCGATCGTCGATCATGGCGGCTCGGCCTTCACGCTCTACGGACACCTGTCGGAGGTATCGGTCGCGCAAGGGGCGGCGCTGCAGCGCGGTGCCGAGGTCGGAAAAGTCGGGCTGGTGCCCGCCGGCGACGCGGGGCTGTACTTCGAGCTGCGCATCGACGGGCGCCCGGTCGATCCCGTACAATGGCTGAGGAGATCACGATGAAAGTTCGCGGCCGGGTCCTCGTTCTCGCGGTGTCGATTCCCGTCATTGCCTTCGCCGTCATCGGCGGATTCATGGGCAAGGCCATGGCGCGCGAAGACAGCTATCAATACCTCCGCATCTTCGAGGACGTTGTCAGCCTCATCGTGCAAAATTATGTCGAAGAGGTGAACGTCGACAAAGTGATGCATGGCGCCATGCACGGCCTGGCCGACGGGCTCGACCCCGACAGCGCCTACCTGGATGCGGCGCAGGTAAGAACCCTCGACAAGGGCGAGGCCGTTGGCACGGCCCAGACCGGACTCGAGATTACGCGGCAGTACTACCTGCGCGTGATCGCGGCGCGCGACGGATCGCCGGCGGCCCGCGCCGGCCTGCTGCCCGGCGATTACATCCGCGCGATCGACGGGCAGTCGACGCGCGACGCCACGGTCTACGAAGGACAGCGATTGCTGCGCGGCAAGGCGGGGTCGAAGGTCCGGCTGACGGTGCTGCGCGGCAACGCCGCCGAGCCGCACGACCTCGAGCTCACGCGCGAAGAGCTGCCCGCGGCTCCGGTCAAAGGCCGTATTGCGGCGCCGGGCATCGGCTATCTGCGCGTCGCCGAGTTTGGCAAGACCACGACGGATCAGATGAAGAGCGAGATTGCGTCGCTCTCGAAGGCTGGGGCCAAACAGCTCGTAATCGATCTGCGGGGCACCGCGTTTGGCGACGCTGAGCTGGGCCTCGGCGCGGCGAAACTGTTCGTGAAGAGCGGCGTGCTGGTTTACCGGCAGGATCGCGGCAGGGAAAAAGAAGCGGTGTCGGCGTCGGCCGGCGACGGCGGCGTGACGCTTCCGGTGGCGCTGTTGACCGACAACGGCACGTCGAGCGCCGCGGAAGTGTTCGCGGCAGCGCTGTCGGGCAACAAGCGCGCGTCGCTCGTCGGCGAGCGCACGCTGGGCCGCGCCGCCAGGCAGAAGCTGGTGCGCCTGCCCGACGGCAGTGCCCTCATGCTCACGCACCTGATCTACCTCACGCCGGCCAGCGTGGCGATTCACGAGAAGGGCTTGATTCCGGACATCGGCGTCGAGCAGCCTGACGTCGAGTTCGGACAGGCGCCGGCCGCGAAAGACCCGACGCTCGAAAAGGCCATCGAGTCGTTCGCGCAGAAGGCCGCCGCCTGATGAACAAGCAGGACCTGATCGCGAAGATCGTGAAAGAGACCGGCGCCAGCAAGGCGCACGCTTCGCGAATCGTCACCGTCCTGCTCGCCGCGGTGACCAAGGCCCTCAAGAAGGGCGAGCCGGTGACCTTCGTCGGCTTCGGCACCTTCAAGACCGCCATCCGGAAGGCGCGCCAGGGGCGCAACCCGCTGACGGGCGGCGCCATCAGGATCCCCAAGCGCAAGACCGTCCGCTTCTCTGCGGGCAAGGCCCTCAAGAAAGCGGTCAACTGACAGGCGGGTCTAAAGACCCGCCTCTACTGCTATACTTTTTGTTCGGCTTTGAGCCGAAATCGCACGAGATAGGCGCGTAGCTCAGCTGGTTAGAGCGCCTCCCTGACACGGAGGAGGTCGATAGTTCGAATCTATTCGCGCCTACCATTCGACTCACCTGCGTTCCGCCTTCGGCGAACCGCAGGTTCGCTCATGGCGGGCCCTGTAGGTCGAATGTCCTGAGCGAGCGGTTTGGTCACGGAGTGACCAAAATGCGAGTCGAAGGACCGCGCCATCACTCATGAGTCAAGTCACAGTTACGCTTCCCGACGGATCGACGAAACAAGTCGAGTTCGGCGCGCCCGTCAGGGCTGTCGCCGAGGCGATCTCGCCACGCCTGGCCGATGCGGCCCTCGCCGCCTTCGTCGACGACAAGATGGTGGACCTGTCGCATCCGCTCACCAAGGACGCATCGGTGCGGATCGTCACCAACAAGTCACCGGAAGCCCTCGAGCTCTATCGCCACTCGACGGCGCACTTACTGGCCGCGGCGGTCACGACGCTGTTCCCGGGTACGCAGTGCGGCGTCGGCCCGCCGATCGATGACGGCTTCTTCTACGACTTCGTCGTCGAGCGCCCGTTCGTGCCCGAGGATCTCGAAGCCATCGAAAAGAAGATGCGGGAGCTCGCATCGCAGGACCTGGTGTTCGAGCGCCAGCTGTGGCCGCGGCAGGAAGCGATCGACTTCTTCAAGAAGCGCGGCGAGCCGCTCAAGGTCCAGTTGATCGAAGAGAAGACCGCCGGCCAGCCGGAAGTGTCGGTCTACACGATCAAAGACAAAGACACCTTCCTGGATTTTTGCGTCGGTCCGCATGTGCCGGCGACGTCGAAGCTGAAGGCGTTCAAGCTGACAACGACGTCGAATGCGTACTGGAAAGGCGATGCGAAGAACCAGCCGATGCAGCGCGTCTACGGCACGGCGTTCTTCACGCAGAAGGAGCTCGACGAGCACGTGACGCGGCTCGAGGAAGCGAAGAAACGCGATCACCGCAAGGTCGGCAAGGAGCTCGGTCTCTTTACCTTCCATCCCTGGGCGCCCGGCGCGGGCTTCTGGCTGGGCAAGGGCACGACCCTGTACAACACGCTCGCCGACTACATGCGCGGCCGCCTCTTCCCCGCCGGCTACGACGAGGTCAAGACGCCGATCATCTACAACAAGGCGCTGTGGGAGCTCTCGGGCCACTGGTCGCATTACCGCGAGAACATGTTTCTGGTGAAGTCGGCCGACGGCGAGGAGATGGGCCTCAAGGCGATGAACTGCCCCGGGCACTACCTGCTGTTCTCGAGCGACAAGCACAGCTACAAGGAGATGCCGATCCGGTATCACGAGCAGACGCCGCTGCACCGCAACGAAGCGTCGGGCGTGCTCGGCGGGCTGACGCGCGTCCGCCAGTTTTCGCAGGACGATGCGCATTGCTTCGTGATGGAGGAGCAGATCGCCAGCGAGGTCGAGGCGTTGCTGCGGTTGATTCAGGGCATCTACGGCGACTTCGGCCTGAGCTACACGGCAAAGCTGTCGACGCGGCCGGAGAAATTCATCGGCGAGATCCCGCTGTGGGATCGGGCCGAGGGCGCACTCAAAGAGGCGCTCGAAAAGGCCGGGCAGGCGTATTCGATCAACGCCGGCGATGGCGCGTTCTACGGGCCGAAGATCGATTTCGACATCACCGATGCGATCGGCCGCAAGTGGCAGTGCGGCACGATCCAGTTGGACTACGTGGCGCCCGAGCGGTTCGACCTCACATATGTCGGGGCGGACAACGCCGAGCATCGCCCGGTCGTGATCCATCGGGCCATCTTCGGCAGCTTCGAGCGGTTCATCGCGATCCTGATCGAACACTTTGCCGGCGCCTTCCCCCTTTGGCTCGCGCCCCTGCAGGCCATCGTCCTGCCCATCGCCGACCGGCACCAGGACTACGCCCGCGAGGTAGTCGAGACGCTGAAGGCCGCTGGGCTCAAGGCCCAGGTCGACGATCGCCAGGAAAAGGTGAATTACAAGATTCGCGAGGCCCAACTGCAGAAAATCCCCTACATGCTGGTGGTGGGCGACCGGGAAGCCGCCGACCGGGCGGTGGCCGTCCGCAGCCGCGCCAAGGGGGATTTGGGCGCCCGGCCGCTCGACCAGTTCGTCGCCGACGCGCTTGCCGAGATCCGGTCTAAAGCGTTATCCTTGTAATCTTTGTCGCTGGAGGAACCTTATCGCCTTCGATAGATCTCGCCCGACCCGTCGTGACGACCGTCTCCGCATCAACGAGCGGATTCGAGTCCGTGAAATCCGCGTAATTGACGACGCGGGGCAGCAGCTGGGCATCATGCCGCCGCCCCAGGCTCTGATTCTTGCCCGACAGAAAGGCCTCGACCTGGTCGAAATCTCGCCGACCGCCGTGCCGCCCGTCTGCCGGATCATGGATTACGGCAAGTATCAGTACCAGGAGCAGAAGCGCGCCCGCGAGGCGAAGCGGCACCAGAAGGTGATCGAGGTCAAGGAAATCAAGTTCCGTCCCAAGGTGGACGAGCACGATTACCAGTTCAAGAAGCATCACATCGAGCGCTTCATTGAAGAAGGCGACAAGGTCAAGGCGACGATTTTCTTCCGCGGGCGCGAAATGGCGCATCCGGAGATTGGCCACCGGATTTTGATGCGGCTGATCAAGGACCTCGAGGACGTGGCGATGGCCGAGACCATGCCGCGTCAGGAGGGCAACCAGATGCACACCATCCTGACAGGCAAGAAGGGCCAGCCGAAAGCGGCGGCCAAGCCGAAGGCAGAAATGCCTGAAACGGTTAATAAAGAATAACGAATTACCAATAACGAAAAGACAGGTAGCGCGGAACTTTAGTTCCGCGATCAGAGTTTGGGAATCATGGCCAAGAAGCAGAAGTTGAAGACCCATCGCGGCGCGAAAAAGCGGTTCAAGATCACCGGCACCGGCAAAGTCATGCGCGGCGCGGCGTTCAAGCGTCACATCCTCACGAGCAAGACGACCAAGAGCAAGCGCCACGCCCGCGGCCCGAAGGTGGTGACTCCCGGTGACGCTCGCAAGATCAAGTTGATGCTTCCGTATGACTAAGACGAGTTAAGAGTTAAGAGTTCGGAGTTAAGAGCATTAGTTCTTAACTCGTAACTCTGCACTCTGAACTCCCGTTTAGGCGCGTCGCGGCCCGCGGGTTGGGGCATTTTCGCTGCGACACAATTAGCACCCCGTCCCGGCACCCCTAAAGGGGTGCCCTACTAAGCGGGGTGCCCTACAGCGCCTGCCAGTGCATGTAGCGCTGGCTCAAGTCCGGTAACCACCGGCCCCCAATATCGCAGCAGGAACAGTCATGCCTCGCGTCAAACGTGGTGTCGTCCGCCGTCAGAAGCGCAAGAAGCTCTCGAAGCTGACCAAGGGTTACTTCCAGAACAAGAGCAAGCTTTACAAGTTCATGAAAGAGGCGTCCGAAAAAGCGGGCGTCTACGCCTACGTCGGCCGCAAGCGCAAGAAGCGCGATTACCGCGGCCTCTGGATCATCCGCATCAACGCCGCCGCGCGTGAGAACGGCCTCTCCTACAGCGTGTTCATGCGCGGGCTGAAGACGGCCGGCATCGAGCTCGATCGCAAGAGCCTGGCCGAGCTCGCCGCGCGCGAGCCGGCGGCGTTTAAGACGCTCGTCGAGAAAGCCAAGGCCGCCACCGCGGCTTGATCGACAAACCTAAAGGTTTGTCGCCACGAACTAAAGGTTTGTCGCCACCCGTACTGAAGGTTTGTCGCCACCTGTGTCGCCCGCCGGGTGGGGACAAACCTTTAGGTTTGTCCGTTCGGATATGAGCCCAATCGATCCGTCCATCGGTCCAGATCGCGCGCGGGAAGTGTTCCGCGCCGAGCTGGCCGAGGTCCGTACCGACGCGGAGCTGCAGGCGCTGCGCACGCGTTGGGTCGGCCGCAAAGGCAGCTGGGTCGCCGCGTTCATGGAGGCCCTGGCGACGGCGACGCCGGAACAGAAGAAGCCCGTTGGCCGCGGCGCCAACGAGCTCAAGAAAGAAGTCGAGGCGGCGATCGCCGAGCGCGAGACCGCGCTCGCGTCGACGAAGCGGCCGCCCAATGCGGTCGACATCACGCTGCCGGGCCGCACGCCCGTGCTCGGCCATCGGCATCCGCTCAGCTTGATCCGCGACGAGGTCATCGAGATCTTCACGCGGCTCGGCTACCAGGTGCTCGAAGGGCCCGAAGTCGAAGACGATTACCACAACTTCGAAGCGCTCAACATGCCGGCGGAACATCCCGCGCGCGACATGCAGGACACGCTGTATCTCACTCGCCCGATGCCCGCCTTCGCGCCTGACGGCGCTTCGGCGGGGCAGGCTCGGCGAAGTCACGCACCGCAACCCAGAACGCTGCTGCGCACGCACACCTCGGCGATGCAGATCCGCCACATGGAGAAGCACGATCCGCCGGTGCGGCTGGTGGCGATCGGCCCGGTCTACCGCCGCGACAATCTCGACCTCACGCACACGCCGATGTTCCACCAGGTCGAAGGCCTCGTGGTCGGCAAGGGCATCACGCTCGCGGACCTGAAGGGCACGCTGACCGCGATGGCCGAAGCGTTGTTCCCTTCGACTCGCGCCGAAGGCGCTCGCTCAGGGCAGGCGGCTGATTTCATTCGGTTCCGGCCGAGCTTCTTCCCCTACACCGAGCCGAGCGCAGAGGTCGACATCCGTTGCATCAAGTGCAAGGGATCGGGCTGCGCGATGTGCAAGAAGACCGGATGGATCGAGATCCTCGGCAGCGGCATGGTGCACCCGGCGGTGTTCGAGGCGGTCGGCTACGACGCCGATGAAGTCACCGGCTTCGCGTTCGGCATGGGCGTCGAACGCGTCGCGCTTCTCAAGTGGGGCGTTGAAGATATCCGCTTGTTCTACGAAAACGATCTCCGCTTTCTGGAGCAGTTCGGCCTATGAAGGTCCTGCTGTCCTGGATTCGCGAGTTCGTTGACGTGAAAGAGTCCGCGGAAGACATCGGCAAGCTGATGTCGGTGCGCGGCCTCGCGCTCGAAGGACTGGAAGTCATACGGCCTGCCCTGAGCGAGCGGAGCGAGTCGAAGGGGGATGACGTCGTGATGGATTTCGACGTCACCGCCAATCGTCCCGATTGTTTGTCGATGATCGGGATCGCGCGCGAGATTGCGACCGCGTACCGGTTGCCGATCGCGGACACCGGACAGGTAGCGCGGGACTTTAGTTCCGCGATTGATCCCTCGGCACCTGCGATCCCCGTCACGATTAATGATCCGGAACTGTGCGGCCGGTATGTCGCCGCCGTGGCGGACGTGACCGTCGCGCCTTCGCCGCAATGGCTGCAGGATCGCCTGACGGCATGCGGCATTCGCCCGATCAGCAACATCGTCGACATCACCAACTACGTGCTGCTCGAGCTCGGGCAGCCGATGCACGCGTTCGATCTCGACAAGCTCGCCGGGCCTGCGATCATCGTGCGCCGCGCGCGCGCCGGCGAGTCGCTCAAGACGCTCGACGGCAAGATGCGCGCGCTCACGCCCGACATGCTGGTGATCGCCGACGCCGAACGCGCGCAAGCCATCGGCGGCGTCCTGGGCGGCGCGGACTCCGAAGTGTCATCCAGCACCAAGCGCATCGTCTTCGAAGCGGCGTGGTTCAAGCCTTCGTCCGTGCGCGCGACCAGCAAGAAGCTCGGGCTGAAAACGGAAGCGTCGACGCGCTTCGAGCGCGGCATGGATCAAACGGCGCCCGCCCGCGCGATGGCGCGCGCGTGCGATCTGCTGGAGCAGATCAATGCGGGCCAGAGCGACGGGCGCACCGTCGACGTCTATCCGCAAGCGCACGTTCCCAATCAGGTAAAGCTGGAGCGGCGGCGGGTTCCGGGATTGCTCGGCATGGACGTGCCGGACGCGGAGGTCGAGCGGATTCTGGCGTCGCTGGGATTCACGACGGCACCCCATAAAGGGGTGCCCTACGACGGATGGCTGGTCACGGCGCCCGGCTGGCGCGTCGACATTCATCGGCCGGTCGATGTAATCGAAGAGGTCGGGCGGCACTACGGGTTCGAACATCTGCCGACGACCTTCCCAGGCGTGCAACAGGCGCCGGCACCTTCCGATCCGCGGATCGCCCGCGACCGCCGCACCCGCAACGCGGCGCTCGGCATGGGCTTCTCAGAAGCCATCACATTCGCGTTCATCGACACTGCCGCCGCTGAGCCATTTCTCCCCTCGACTACGCTCGGGGCAGGCAGTGGAGGCGAACCGGTCGGGCTGGCCAACCCGCTCTCGGAGAAGTTTGCCGTGATGCGTCCGAGCTTGCTGCCGGGCCTGATCGATGCGGTCAGCCACAACCGCCGCCACGGACGGCGCGACGTTCGCCTGTTCGAGATCGGCACGCGCTTTTCGCCGGCGGGCGAGAGCCGCGGTATCGGGCTGGCGTGGACGGGCCTTGCCACCGCGGATCATTGGAGCGGCGCACGGCGCGACGTCGACTTCTCCGACATCAAGGGCGTCGTCGAACAGCTGGCGGCTTCGGCGGCCGTTGCCCCCGCATTCACCGAGACGACGGCGACCTATCTGGTTCCCGGCCGCGCCGCCCACATCGTCGTGAACGGCCGCGTCGTCGGCACATTCGGCCAGCTCGAATCTGCGGCCGGTGAGCGGCGCGATCTGCCTTCAGGCGATGCGGTTTGCGTCGCCGAGATCGATCTCGATGCCCTTACGGCCGAGTCGCCGACCGACACCTTGCGCGCCGCCACGCTGCCGAAGTACCCGGCGGTGGTGCGCGACGTGTCGATTCTCGTCGACGATGCCTTGTCTGCCGAGACGGTTCGTGGCACCATTCGTTCGGCTGCGCCCGCGACGTTGATCCAGGTGCGCGAGTTCGATCGCTACCAGGGCAAGGGTATTCCCGACGGCAAGGTCAGCCTCTCGTTCCGGCTCACGTTCCAGTCGGTCGAACGAACGCTGACCGACGAAGAAGTGCAGGCGGACATGCAGACAATTCTCGACGCGCTCACGCGCGATCTCGGCGCGATTCAGCGCTAGGTTCTGAAGGGTTCAGAAAGGTTCTTTTGATGGCGACGAAAACGACGACCGCGGGACTCGAACCGATCGACCGGCTCGAAGAGAAGATCAAATTGCTCGTCAACACCATCGTGCGGCTCAAAGGCGAGCAGACCCGGGTCGCGGAAGACAACGCCAGGCTGAAGGGCGAGATCGACACGCTCACGGCGCGCATCGCATCGGCTGAAAGCACCGGCGCCGAGCTCACGAGCCTGCGTGAAGAGCGCGACCTGATTCGTTCGCGCGTCTCCGAAATGCTCACGCAGCTTGACGGCTTGAACCTATGAAGGCAGAAGGCAGAAGGCAAAAGGCAGAAGGCTGATCCATGGCTGAGCCGCGAGTGGTCCAAGTCGAGGTGCACGGGCAGAAGTACCCGATTCGCACGCAACTGGACCCTCAGTACGTCGAAGAACTGGCGGCCTTCGTTGAGCAGCGGATGCGGCTGGCCGCCAACACTTCCCCCTCGAGCGACATCGTCGGCCTGGCGATTCTTGCCGCGCTCAACATCACCGACGAGTTCTTCCGCACCCGGAACGAGCTCACGGGTAATACGGGTACGCTCGCGGCCCGAACCGCGGAGCTCGAGAAGATCGTCGACCAGGCCCTCGCCCTCGCCGAATAGCCGCGCCGCCGCGCCTTCCCGGGATTTCTTCGTTCTTCTTAATTCGTTATTCGTTATTTGTTCGCCTGCCTGCTTGACCCCGAGGTCCGGGAGACCTAAAATCCAGTCTCCTGCTTTGCTCGTGATGGTTCGGGGGCTTGTCTGAGCCGATGTTTTAAACCAAGCGAGTCGCGAAGCCGCGTGGTGTGCATGCCTCCGCGGAGAGGAAGCCTAAAACGTGGTTACTACAGCGGCTCCACCTGCTATGCAGGTTCAGCAATCCCCCCCACACGGCAAAGCGGGTATTTATCACACCCGAATCGACTGGTCCGTTTGACGTGACCGTCGCAGACTTGGGCGAGCATGCCCTCTTGGCGCGGCTTCTGTCGCGCCTTCCGCGTCCCTCTGGCAGCGTGCTGGTCGGGCCGGGCGATGATGCCGCCGTCCTGGCGCCTGTCAGGAACGAGCGTCTCGTGGTGACTACCGACGCGGTTGTCGAGGGGGTGCATTTTTCCCGCGCCTTCTCCACGCCCGCCGATATTGGCCACAAGGCGCTGGCGGTGAACCTCAGTGATTTGGCGGCAATGGCCGCCACGCCCCGATGGGCGCTGTTGTCGTTGGTGCTGCCCGGCTCCTGGCTCGTGGCCGACGTCGAAAATCTTATGGATGGGCTGTCGGCCCTGGCCGGGCGATACGGCGTGTCGGTCGTCGGCGGCAACATTACGAGGACCGACGGCCCGCTGGTGGTTGATGTGACGGCGGGCGGCGAGGTCGGATCGCGCCGCTGGCTGACGCGAAGCGGGGCTCGGGCCGGCGATGACGTGTGGGTCAGCGGAACAATTGGTGCGGCGGCTGCTGGTGTCGAGATGTTGCGAGCGGGCTTGACCGAGGGCCTGTGCATTTCGAGACAGCGCAGACCTGAGCCGCGCGTCAGGTTGGGAGTCGCGATGGGCCGCATGCGCGCGGCGCGCGCGGCGATGGATTTGAGCGACGGGTTGGCAGATGCGCTGCGACAGGTGGCCGCGGCGAGCGGATGCGGCGTGCGGGTCGACGGCAACGCGCTGCCGATCGCACCTGAGGCGGCCGAGTGGTGGCGCGGCCGGAGCGTCGATCCGGTGAGCGCGGCGCTGGCGGGCGGAGAGGATTACGAGCTGATGTTCGCGATCCCGAAACGCGGCGGCGGGCGGCTCAGAAACGTCACGAAGCAGGTGGCGGATCCGCCGCTGACGAAGATCGGCGTCTTTACAAAAGATGCCGGCGTATTGATTGTCGATCGCGACGGGCGTGAAGAGGCGCTGCCGCGAGGCTTCGAACACTTTAGTTATGAGAATCGCTGAGTCGTACTGGCGCAAAGCGATCGTGACCTGTTGTGTCGCGGTGGCCCTGGTGTTTTTTTACCAGGCGACGGCGTTCGACTCGCGCAGCGAAGCGGGCAACGCCATGCGGGCCCAGGCGGTCTCGCTGCCGCAAGCCGGCGCCCGCCTCAAGTTCACGGCCACGGCCTATTGCAAGGGTCAGACGACGGCGTCGGGCGTCGGGGTGCGTACGGGGATCGCCGCCGCGGATCCGCAGCTGCTCCCGGTCGGCAGCGTGATCCACATTGAAACCCCCAATCCACGTTACAGCGGTGTCTGGACGGTGATGGATACCGGTCCCGCGGTGCAGAAGCGCACCATCGACCTGTATCTCTGGAGCTGCCATGAGGCCCTCGAGTTCGGCCGCCGGCCCGTGTGGCTCACCGTGCTGCGTCTTGGCTGGAACCCGGAAAACAGCATCCCCAGGATGATCGACGCGCTGTTCCGAAAGCGCGAGGCCGAACGGAAGCCATTTCTGCGGTCCACGCCCCCGGCAATGCTGCCCCTGCCTGCGGCTGCCATCCCGTCCAATTCGTCGCCGTCCGCGGTCCCGCCGCAACCGTAATCGCGCCAGCGGCCTGCTGATATATCATCTCCACCACTTATGCATGCTTTGTATGTGCTCTTGCCCGCGTTGTGCATCCTGGCCATCGCGTATAGGTATTACAGCGCGTTTCTAGCAACCAGGGTCTTCATGCTGGATGACGCCCGTAAGACTCCAGCCCACACCAAGTACGACGGCGCCAACTACTACCCGACGACGCGGTGGGTCATGTTCGGCCACCATTTCGCGGCCATCACGGGCGCGGGCCCTCTGGTCGGCCCGATGCTGGCGGCGCAGTTCGGCTACGCGCCGGGCTTCATCTGGCTGGTCGCCGGCGTGTGCCTGGCCGGCGCGGTCCACGACTCGATCGTGCTGTGGGCGTCGGTGCGCCGCGGCGGCCGCTCGCTCTCCGACATCGTCAAGGCGGAGATCAGTCCCTTCATTGGGTTCATCGCGTCGATCGCCATCCTGTTCATCCTGATCATCGCGATCGCGGGCCTCGGCATCACCTTCGTGAACGCGCTGTCCGATAGCGCGTGGGGCGTGTTCACGATTGCCATGACCATTCCGCTGGGCATGTTCATGGGCATGTGGATGTACGTGTGGCGCAAGGGCAAGATCACCGAAGCCACCATCATTGGCGTGATCGGCCTGCTGCTGGCGGTGGCCGGCGGCGAGCCGCTCAACCATCCCGACTCGTGGATCGGCAGCTTCTTCCACCTGTCGCGCAGCGAGATCGTCATCGCACTGTGCATCTACGGGTTCGCGGCGTCGATGCTGCCGGTGTGGATCCTGCTGTCGCCGCGCGGCTACCTCAGCTCGTTCACCAAAATCGGGACCATTGCGCTGCTGGCGATCGGCGTGATCATCGTGAACCCGGAGCTGCAGATGCCGGCGTTGACCGAGTTCGCCAGCGGTGGCGGCCCGATCATTCCCGGCCCACTGTTCCCGTTCTGCTTCATTACTATCGCCTGCGGAGCGATCTCGGGCTTCCACGCCTTGATCAGCTCCGGCACGACGTCGAAGATGATCGACAAGGAAACCGACATCCGAACGGTCGGCTACGGCGCGATGCTGGTCGAAGGCGTGGTGGGCATCATGGCGCTGATCGCGGCCGCGTCGATGGCGCCCGGCGACTACTTCGCCATCAACACCTCGCCGGCGGTCTACGCGAGCATGACGTTCCAGGGCGTATCGCCGCAGCCCGTGCACCTGGCGGGGATCGAGGCGGCGATCGGCGAAACGGTGACGGGCCGCACCGGTGGCGCCGTGTCACTGGCCGTCGGCATGGCGCAGATCTTCTCGCAGCTGCCGGGCATGGCGGGCCTGCTTGCCTACTGGTATCACTTCGCCATCATGTTCGAGGCGCTCTTCATCCTGACGACGATCGACTCGGGAACGAGGGTGGGCCGGTTCCTCCTGCAAGAGTTCATGGGGCGCGCCTACAAACCGTTCGCGCGGCCCGACAATTTCCTCAGCGGAGCGATCGCCACCGCGCTGCTGGTGGGGTGTTGGGGGTACTTCATCTATACCGGTCAGATCAGTACCATCTGGCCGATGTTTGGCGTGGCGAACCAGCTGCTCGGCACGATCGCGCTGGCGGTCGGCACCAGCATCCTGATCAACACGGGCAAGGCCCGGTTAACCTGGGTCACACTCGTACCGATGGCGTTCCTCGGCGTCAACACGCTCTACGGCGGCTTCCTGAACGTGCGCGACAACTACTATCCGCTGGCCACCGGCCTCGACGCGGCCCGCCATACCGAGGGCTGGATCCTCACCGTCTGCACGACGCTGATGTTGATCATGGCCGTGGTCGTGCTCGGCGCGGCCATCCAGAAATGGATCAGCGTGCTCAACGGCGGCCCCGTGCCGGCCACGGCGGGCGCGGAAGGTTAGTTGAAAGTTGAAAGTTGAAAGTTGAAAGTTGGAAGTTGAAAGTTTCAGTTCTGAGTTTCAAGTTACAAGTTTGGTTCCAAACTTGACACTTTCGTCTGAACTTCAAACTGAAACTTCCAACTGTCAACTTCCAACTTTCAACTTAAAAGCCTTTAGACTGGTGAGATGAACATTCCCGTGACAAGGTCGGGTGTAGTGATGATTGTGGCCGCGCTGGTTCTGGCGGCCTCGGCACAAAACGTATCCGCACAATATCGCCCGCCATCATCGGAAGCCGTCGGCGAGGACTATCACATCGAAGCGGCGTACGGGTGGTGGAACCCCGAGCCGTCGCTGATCGTGAACTCCGCAGCGCTTGGCATTCTGGGCGACGATGTCGATCTGGTGTCGGACCTGGGCATCGAGCAGAAGCGCCTGCGCAAGTTCGACCTGGTGCTGCGGCCGGCGAAGAAGCACCGGTTCCGCTTTCAGTACCTGCCGATCTCCTACCAGGCTGACGCGCAGGTGCGGCGCTCGTTCGTGTTCAACGGGCAGCGCTACAACGTCGGCGTGCCGGTGCTGACCGATGCCAACTTCAAGACATACCGGTTCGGCTACGAGTACGACTTCCTGCAGTTCAAGCGCGGCTGGATCGGCGCGCTGCTCGATCTCAAGTACACCAACATCGACGTCTCGCTGCAGAGCCCGATCGGCTCGCCGGAGTTCACCACCGCAGCCGCGCCGATTCCGACGTTCGGCCTGGTCGCCCGCGGTTATCCGGTTCCCAATGTGGCCGTGACCGGTGAGGCGTCGTTCTTCCGCGTGCCCGACAGCCTGGGCGAGCAGCTGGGTGGCGACGCCAGCTACACCGATTGGGACTTCAACGCCACCTACAACATGAACCGCTACGTCGGCGTGCAGGTCGGCTACCGCTCGGTCAACGCCTTTTACGACGTCGACACCGACAACGGATCGCTGAAGTTCAAGGGCCTCTACTTCGGCGGGGTCATTCGGTACTAGCCTCGAGGGCTTGGGGGCTTGGGGGCTTGGGGGCTTGGGGGCTTGGGCGTTAAGACGCGGGCTTCTGCGCCAGGCACATCAGCGAGCTGCCGAGCGGCATGTTGACGGCTCTGAGCGCGAGCGCTTCGAGCGACACCAGCGCTGACAGTGCCGCGTTGACCGGCTGCGGGGGCACCGTGATCTCGTCCTCGCCCGCCGGAATCTCGCCGTCGCGGGCCGACAGCCGGTGCCACACACGCACCGGCAACAGGATTGGCAGCAGGCTGGCGTGATCGAACGTCAGCCGCTCCACCCGAAAGCCGCCCCCTTCCACCACCGACCGCAACCGTGACGGCGTGTAGCGCCGCACTTCCTGCGACAGCACCGAGTGACGGCCGTGCAGCACTTCAAGCGCGGCGACGTGCAGCAGCATCCAGCCGCCCGGCTTCAGCACGCGCGACATCTCGCCGACTGCCGATCGCTCGATCTCTTCAGGCAGGCACTGGAACACGTCGAACGAGGTGACGAGATCGAATCGTCCGCTGGCGAATGGGATGTCGCCGATGCTGGCCTGCGCCACGCGGTGGCCGTGCTGATGCGCGAACGCCACGCCGGTCGCGGTGAGATCAAAGCCGGCCGCATCGCCGAACTGGCGCAGCATCTCGAGGTTCGATCCGGTGCCGCAGCCGCAGTCGAGGATGCGCGGCGACGCGATGCCCGACGTGGCGCGCGCGATCATCGGCTTCACGTACTGCCGGAAGCCGCGAAACCAGAAATGCGATTGCTCCGCTCGATAGGTCAGTTCAAGTAGGCGATCCACAGGCGGAAATGAGGCAGTGGCGCCATGCTACCATACGGCACTGATGCGCTTTCGCGGACTCGCCGAGGCCACGGCCGTCCTCACCGCGGCCCTCGCGCTCGCGTGCGTGCTCACCTACCCTTACGCCGTCAAGCTCGATCACGCCGGCCGCGTCGACACCAACGATGGCCGCTGGAGCATCTGGGTGGTGTCGTGGGTCGCGCACGCGCTGACGACCGATCCGGTGCATGTCTATCGCGCGAATATGTTCTTTCCGCACGATGATGCGCTCGCCTATTCCGAAGCCAACCTCGCCGCCGGCCTCGTCGGCGTGCCGGTGTGGCTGCTCACGCACAATCCGTACGCCACGCATAACTTCGTCGTGCTGGTCTCGTTCACCCTGTCGTCGGCGGGCGCGTACTACTTGTGCCGGTATCTCACGGGAAGCCGGCCCGCCGCGGCAGTCGCCGGCGTGTTGTTCGCGTACTGCCCGTTCGTGTTTGCGCGCACCGCGCACATTCAACTGCTGCTGATCGGCGGGCTGCCGTTCATCATGCTGGCGTTTCACCGGCTGGTCGATCGCATCACCGTCGGACGCGCCGTCGCGCTCGGCGCGATCCTCTGGTTCCAGGGCCTCGCCTGCGCGTATTACGGGATCTTCGGCGGGCTTGCGGTCGGCGCCGGCAGCATCGTGCTCGCAATCACGCGCGGGCGCTGGCGCGAATGGCGCTACTGGGCGGGCATCGCCGGCGCGGCGGTAGTGTCGATCGCCTTGACGGTGCCGTTCTTCATTCCCTATATCAATCTGCAGCGAGAGACGGGGTTCGCGCGCAGCCTGGACGGGGCGCGGTCGTACTCGGCGAACCTGGCCGCGTGGGCCGCGTCCGGAGCGTGGGCGCACCGCTGGTGGCTTGACGCCATCCCCAGCCGCACCGAGGTGCTCTTCCCCGGCATCGTGACGTTGATTCTTGGCGTCGCGGGCGCCTGGATCGGCCTCCGAACCCGCGCACCGGAAAGTAGGGCACCCCTTTATGAAAGTAGGGCACCCCTTGATGGGGTGCCAGGGAGGATCGATCGAGGAATCACGCTGTCGTACGTGCTGATAGCCGTCATCTCGTTCTGGATCGCGTTCGGTCCGAAGGCCGGCCTGTATTCGGTGCTGTATCAGGTGGTGCCGGTGTTCACGTTCCTCCGCGCACCGGCGCGCACGGGCATCGTCGTCACGCTCTGCCTGGTAGTGCTGGCGTCATTTGCGGTGGCCCGCCTGATCGAGCGAAAGCGGCACCCATGGTCGATCGCGGCTGCGCTGATGGCGCTTGCCGTCGCCGACCTGGTGCAGGCGCCGATTGGGCTGCGCGACGCCGCGCCGACCGCGCCCGCATACCAGGAGCTGGCGCGCCAGCACACCGCACCTGTTGCGGTCTTCCCGTTCTGGGCGCGCGGCATCGATTTCCATGGGCACGCCGAGTACATGCTGGCGTCGACGGCGCACTGGCAGCCGATGATCAACGGCTACAGCGATCACATTCCGCAGGATTTTCGAGACAACGCCGCCATCCTCCGCCACTTTCCAGATGCGGGATCGTTTGCGGTGCTGGAGCGGCTCGGCGCGCGCTACGTGGTGATTCATCTCCAACTGTACGCGGGCACGTCGCGCGACGAGGTCACCGGCAAACTGGAGGGTTACGCCAACTATCTCCGCCCGCTCTCGAAAGACGGCGACGTCTGGCTGTTCGAGATCGTCGCCTGGCCGAAGTAGCCCAATCGCGGAACTAAAGTTCCGCGCTACAGGGGAGCTTCGCGAGACGGCGTCCGGCTTCACGCAGGGTTTCGTCCTGCTTCGAGAAACAGAAGCGCACCGTCGGCGGCGCGGTCTTGGGATCGATGTAGAAGCTGCTGCCGGGAATGGTGGCGACGCCGATGTCTTTGATCAGGTAATGCGCGAACTCGGCATCGCTCGCGAACCCGAACGGGCGCACGTCGGCCATCAGGTAGTACGCGCCGCCGGGTTGGTAGCAGGTAAAGCCCTGCCGCTCGAGAATGCCCATCAACAGATCCCGCTTCGCCTGGTAACCCGCCGCTAACGCCGCGTAGACCTCATCGCCCATCGTCAACGCCACCGCCCCGGCGTCTTGAAACGGTGTCGGGGCCGCGACGGTGAGGAAATCATGGATTTTGCGGATGCCGCCGGTCAGCGACGCCGGTGCGATCGCCCATCCGACCCGCCAGCCGGTGACGCTGAAGGTCTTCGACAGCCCGCTGGTCGTCACCGTTCGTTCAGCCATCCCCGGCAGCGACGCGATCGGGATGTGCGCGCGCCCGTCGAACAGGATGTGCTCGTAGATCTCGTCCGAGATCGCGATGGCATCCCATCGCTGGCAGAGCTCCGCGATCACCTGCAGCTCGTCGCGCGAAAACACCTTGCCGGTCGGATTGTTCGGCGAGTTGATGACGATGGCCCGGGTGCGGTTGCTGAATGCGGCGCCGAGCTCCGCCGGATCGAACGCCCAGTCGGGTTCGCGCAGCCGCACGAACTTCGGCGTGGCGCCGGACAGAATCGCGTCGGGTCCGTAGTTCTCGTAGAACGGCTCGAAGACGATGACCTCGTCGCCGGGGTCGAGGCATGACAGCATCACCGCCATCATCGCTTCGGTGGAGCCGCAGCACACCGTGACCTGTTCGTCGGCCACGATCGGAACGCCGTGACGACGGCTGAAGTCGCCGGCGATGGCCTCGCACAATTCACGAGTGCCGTAAGGCGGCGCGTATTGGTTCTGATCGCGGCTGATGGCGGCGCAGGCCGCATCCTTAATCGCCGCCGGCGCCTCGAAATCGGGAAACCCCTGCGACAGATTGACGGCGCCGTGTAAGTTCGCCAGCCGCGTCATCTCGCCGAACACCGAATCGGCAAACGCCGACACCCGGCGCGCACTTCTCACCTTTGACATTCGTTCCTCACGAAGGTTCCCCGCGAAGGTTCCTTAGGAAGGTTCCTCACGAGGGTTCGGCTGGATCTTAACTCTGAACGATCGTGAAGAACGACCGTGTAGAACCTTCGTAGGGAACCATCGTGGGGAACCGTCGTGAGGAACCGTCGTGAGGAACCGTCGTGAGGAACCCTCGTGGGGAACTTATTTCTTCGGCCCGTACAACCGCCGGTAGTCTTCGGCGGTGCCGAGGATCCGCTTGACGTAGTTCTGCGTCTCGGGAAACGGGATGTCGTCGATGAACTCGTCTTGCGGCATGCCAGGGCGCTCGCGCTGCCAGCCGAACACGCGGCTGTCGCCCGCGTTATAAGCCGCGAGCGCGTAGTACACGCCGCCGAATTTTCTGATCGTGTCGGCAAAAATCTGGGTGCCGATGCGAACATTGACTTCCGCGTCGGTCAGCCTGCTGGCCGAGAACGGCCGCACGCCCAGCCGGCGGGCGTACCCGCGGCCGGTGCTCGGCAGCACCTGCATCAGCCCCACCGCGTTGGCGTGCGACTTGACGAGCGGATCGAAGTTCGATTCCTGGAGGACGAGCGCCGCCACCAGGTAGGGGTCGAGACCGCGCAGAGCGGCGTGCTTCTGGAGCAGATCCCAGAAGTCGACCGGGAAAATCACCTGGAGGATCTCGCGCGGCAGTGTCTCGCCGCCGGCGGCGAGGTATTGCGGGTAGGCCCGCTTCATCGCGTTGATGCCGGCGCGGACGTTGCCCAGCCGTTTGTGCGTCAGCGCGATCGTAGCCTGCAGGCGCGGTGAGTCTCCCCAAATCCGCTGCGCGTACTGCAGCTCGCCCATGGCCTCGCGGTTGAGGCCGGTGGCCAGCAACAGCGCGATGCGATCCGCCGTCGGCACCGCGGGCGCATCCAGTAACGGCTCGCGCTTCTGCGCTGACGTGACGGCGCCGCCGCGCTCCCCTGCCAGCCGTGTCACGGCGAGGCGGCCGTAGTACGAGTTGTGATAATCGATGGCGGCCAGCCGCAGCCGCGCCACGCCGGTCTCGACGTCGCCACGTTGTTGCGCCGCGCGGCCGCTCCAATAGAGCCACGACGGCCGGTAATCCGATCGCGGGAACTGTGCGGAGCCGCCGTCGAAATAACGTACCGCTTCGTCGAACCGTCCCGCTCGATACGCCCACCAGCCGGCCTTCCACGCCGCCCGCTCAGCGAACCGCCCCGCCGGATATCGTTCGACGATCTCGCGGAACATCGCCTCGGCCTTGTCGTCTTCGTCATCGACGATGTACGCGGAGGCGAGGTTGTTGAGCACTTCATCGGCAAACGGGCTGCCCGGGAACGTCTCGACGAACTTGCGCGCCAGCTTCTCGTGCTCGTCGCCTTGTCTCAAGCCGCGCGCGGCATTGACGTAATGGAAGTTCGCCTCGTCTGCATACGGCCCCTCGAGCAGCGGCTTGAGGGCATCGCGCCCTTCGCGGTAGCGGCCGATCGACACCTCGCATGCGGCGAGACGCATCTCGACACGCACCAGGTCCAGGCCGGTCATGAACGGCTTCGCCAGCTCGTAGGAATCCTTCGCGTGCGTCCAGCGGCGGGCCCTGAACAGCGCGTCCGCGCGCGCCAGCTCGCGCGGCGCGAGCGCGGCGTCGATGTCGACGTCCTGTTTATCGAGCTCCGCCGCCGCGGCGTCGGCTTCGGCCGTGGTCGGGTAGTCGTAGTAAACGCGTTGCAGGGCCGCCACCGACCGCATCGGCAGGCCCGCTTCGTCGGCGGCGAGGCCGAGCTCGAGCCACGCCAACTGCGGCTGCGCGAGAGTGCGAGTGGTGAGCGCGTCGTAGATCGCGACCGCGCCCTTGAAATCTTCTTTGGCTTCTTTGACTTCGGCCTGACGGAATGCCGCATCCTCCGGCAGATGCCCTTGAATCGTCCTGGCCGACAGCTCCGCGAATACCGCATCGGCGGCATCGAACCGTTCGAGCCCGAGGAGCGCAAGCCCCTGATAGTAACGCGCGTAATCGGCCAGCGGCGTTTTCGCCAGCGCGCTCGCGCTGACCAGCGGCAGTGCCGCGGCGGCGTTGTCTTGATCCTCGAGCAGCCGCACCCCTCGCACGAAGTCGGTCAGCACCGGGCTAAGCGGCGCGGCCCCGCGCGGCGCGTACCACATCGCGGAGAGATCGGCGGGAACCGGCGGATGCGCGGTCGGCAACAACCGCACCTGAACGGAGGGCGCCGTCTTCGTCGCCGCGTTCTGCTGCTGCCCGGAGAGGCTTGTGGCCAGCGCGATCGTGGCCAACAGAACCTTCGTGACGAACCGTCGTGAGGAACCCGAGTGAGGAACCTTCGTGAAGAACCTTCTCAAGCTGGATTTCCGAGTGCCGCCGGTGTGTCGCCGGCAGCAGCTCCCTTTGTGCCCGCGCCATGAATCTTTGGAGGCGTGGTCTTTTGAGTCGTGAGCGCCTCGAGGCAGCGGCCCGCATGGCGCGTCAACACTTCGATCACTTCCGGCCACGCGCTCGGCACCGGCATTTCGTGGCCGTCCATCGAGACGCCGTCGGCATACACCACCGCAACGACGCGCCCGCCGACGATGACGGGCACGGCGAGGCCCATGCGATCGGCGGAGAGCTTCTCGAAGCCGGGACCCGCGGAGGCGGCCTGCCCGTCGCGGGTTGATACGACTCGCGCGGCGCCCACGGCCATGCCGATCACGCCGGCTTCGGCAAGCGGCAGATCGATCGACTTGGGCTGCGAGTCTCGCGGACCAAAGCCCGACATCTTCCAACCCTGGATGCGGTCGCCGCGCAGCACGACCACCGCGGCGCGGGCGGCCTCCTTCGCAGCGGCGGTGGCGAGTGCGTCAAGCACTTCGCTCAGTGAGCTGGCGCCGTCGAGGCCGCGAATGCTTTCGAGCAGGCGCGTCACGCCGACCATTTCCAGCTCGCGCTCGCGGACACGGGCGGCAGCGACGGAGGTCTTGACCGCTTTCGACGCACGCGCCTCCGAATCCGCCAGGGCGGCCTTCATGCGGATTTCAGCAGCGGCGAGCTCGTCGCGCATCTTCTGCCCGACTTCCGATTCGATCTGCTGCCGAATCTCCCGGGCCGCGACGTCGCGGTCGTCAGCGCGCGCCCGCTCAATCGCCTCATCCATCGTCGCGCGGACGCGCGCTTCGGCATCGGCAACACGCTCCTGCGCGGCTTGCTCGGCGTCGGCGAACGCAACCTCACGCGCGGAGCGCGTGGCGGCGTCGCGTTCTTCGGTGGCGTGCTCGAGCACCTCGCGAACGAGGGTAGCGAGCGCCTGATCGACTGATGATCGGATCCGATCTTCGAGCGGCATCTTGTCTCTTCAACCCGGGGGCGGGTCGTTTGGGGGACGCTGGCAGCGGCTGGGATTCGCTCTAGACGTCCGTACGCCTTGCATTATGCGGACGCCGGACGCGGTAAGTCAAGGTCGGCCACCAGCGCCAAATGCTTGAACCACAAGTTGTTATGCTTGTGGTTGGCATGCGGGACCACGCGTGAAGCCCTGGGAGCTGCTTGGCGAAACCCGGACGCCCGACGGCACGCTGCTGTCGCTGACGCGGCGCGACACGGCGCTGGTGATATGGGTCGGCGGCAAGATCCTGATGTCGAGCCGGATGCACGGCTCGGAAGAGGCCATGGCCGAGATGGCGCTGAAGCACCTGCGAACGGTGAGCGGCGCCTCGGTGCTCGTCGGCGGGCTCGGCATGGGGTACACGCTCCGGGCCACATTGGATCTGCTTGCCGCCGATGCCACGGTGACGGTGGCGGAGTTGATTCCAGCGGTGGTCGAATGGAACCGTGGGCCGCTCGGCCCGCTGGCCGGCCATCCCCTTCAGGACACACGCGTGCGGGTCGAAACCGGTGATGTGATCGCGACGCTGCGAACGAGCGTGGGGCGCTTCGATGCCGTGCTGCTCGACGTCGACAACGGCCCCGACGCCTTCACCGAATCGAGCAATGCCTCGCTCTACAACGATCGCGGCATCGCGTCCGCCAAGGCCGCGCTCAAACCCGGCGGCGTGCTTGCCGTGTGGTCGGCCTGGGAGGATCGCAAGTTCGAGCAGCGGCTCAGGTGGGCCGGGTTCACCGTGAGCGTGCAACGCGTTCGCGCGCGTTTAAAAAGGGGCGGGCCGAGACACACGATCTTTCTCGCACGCCGATGACAACCATCCTCGTCGATCTCCTGCTCGGTATCGTCACCAGCATCGGCAGCTTCGTCGAAGTCGGATCTATTTCCACGGCGGCAAAGGCCGGCTCGGAGTTCGGCTTCGATCTGCTCTGGGCGATCGCGGGCGCGGCATTCATGCTGGCCCTGCTCACCGAGATGTCGGGGCGGCTCGCGGTGATGAGCAAGCGCACGCTGGCAGAGGCGGTGCGCGAGCGCTTCGGCATCCACTTCCAGTCGATCTCGTTGTCGGCCGAGCTCGTGCTCGACGTCCTGCTGCTTTCCGCGCAAATCGGCGGCGCGGCGATTGCCATCAAGCTGCTCACCGGCATCGGCTTTCAGTGGTGGATCCTGCCGGTTGGCTTCGCGGTGTGGCTGGTGCTCTTCACCTGCGGCTTTGGCATCATCGAGAACGGGATTGGCCTTCTTGGACTGGTCACGCTGTCGTTTGTCTACGCCGCGTTCCAACTCGGTCCTGAGCCAGGCGCGCTGGCGGCGGGCCTCGTGCCCGCGATGCCCGATCACGATCGCGTGCGATATGCGTTCCTCGCGGTCAGCATTCTTGGCGCCACCGTGACCCCTCACGTCCTCAACTTCTATTCATCGGGGACGATCGAGGAGAAGCTGCCGGAGAAATATTTGTGGGTCAACACCACCACCAGCTATCTCGGCACCTGCTTTGGCGCGGTCGTCTCGATGGGGGTGCTCGTGGCCAGCGCGCTGACCTTGGGGCCGCTCCACATCACCGTCGACTCATACGAACAGGCCGCCCTGATGTTCGCGCCGGTGTTCGGACGTTGGGCGGTGACGGTGTTCGCGCTGTCGCTGGGGATCGGGTGCTTCGGCGCGGCCGTCGAGATGGCCCTCAACGGCGGCTACGTCATGGCGCAGGTGTTCGGCTGGTCGTGGGGCGCCGAACAGCCGCGGCGCGACGCGGCGCGATTCACCTCCGCGTTCACGTTCGTCCTGGTGGTCTCGGTGGCGCTGGCGCTGGTGGGATTCGATCCGCTGCAGGTCACGATGATCTCGGTGGCGTTGACCGTGGTGATCCTGCCAATCGTGGTGCTGCCGTTTCTGGTGTTGATGAACGACCCGAAGTTCGTCCAGCAGCATACCAGCGGCCGGGCCGGCAACCTGCTGCTCGCGGCATTGACGGTGCTCGCGGCGCTACTGGCGATCGTCGTGATTCCGCTCCAAGTGTTGGGAGGGTGACATGGATCTGGATCTGGTGCGCGATGTGCTCGACAAGCGGGTGATCGATCGCGACGGACGCGCGATGGGGCGCGTCGATGGCATTGCACTCGAGCAGCGCGCCGGCCAGCCGCCGCGCGTGAGCGCGCTGCTGGTCGGACCGTCGGCACTCGGCCACCGGCTGTCGCCGGCGCTGGGCCGCTGGATCAAATCGATCGAACACGCGCTCGGCATCGCCGAGGGGCGCCCGGCGCGGATCGCGTTCACGCACGTGCTGGAGAGCGAGCCGGACGTCAAGGTCGATCTCGCCGTGAGTGACACGGCCGTCGACGTGGTTGAACAGAAGCTGCGCGGCTGGATCGTCGCGCTCACGGGGTCGAAATGAGCGAGCAGCCCGTAGCGCGGAACGTTAGTTCCGCGATGTTGCCTGAAGTCCGCTTGGATCGCCTGCTGGGACGCGAGGTGCTGGCCGGCAACCATCGCCCGATCGGCAGGTTGGAAGAATTCCGCGCCGAGGTCCGTGACGGCGAGTGTGTGATCACGGAGTACGTGATCGGACCTGCGGCACTGCTCGAGCGGCTCGACCTGAACGTGCGGCTCTTAGTCACGCCGCGGCAGCACGGCTACGTGGCGCGATGGGATCAGCTCGACATCAGCGACGAACTGCAGCCGCGGCTCACGTGTCCGCTGTCAGAGCTACAGGAGCTTTAGACAGCGATTGACAATACCCTGGCATTGGGCGACAGTTCCCCTGCCTCAGCAAGTCGTGTCATGGAGCCGGACGCCTGTTGGTCGGGGCTTCGGTGTGAGCCCTTGTCGACAACCTTCCGGCCTAGTCGGGTCAATGAAGGAGGGTCGAGCCATGCGACGCATCGTAGTCACCCTGACATTTGCACTGTTGGCCGCCGGCGCCTGGCCGGCCCTGGCTCAACAGGGCCAGTCTTCCATCCAAGGCCGGGTCACCGACGAGTCGGGCGCCGCCCTGCCCGGTGTGGTCGTCGTTGCGACCAATCAGGCCAGCGGGATGTTCCGGCAAGTGGTCAGCAACCCCGACGGGTCCTACTTCATGACCGGCGTCCTGCCCGGCACGTACCGCGTCACCGCCGAGCTGCCCGGATTTCAGAGATTCGATCGGAAAGAGGTGCTGCTGCAGATCGGCACCACCACGACGCTGGACATTGCGATGGAGCTGGGCGGGGTCCAGGAGAACATTACGGTGACCGGGAGCGCGCCGCTGGTCGACGTGACGTCGAAGCAGGTCGGCGCCAACATCACCCAGGAAGAGCTGGCGGCGCTTCCCATTCTCAATAAGAACTGGATGTTCGCGGTCAGCCTGGCGCCTGGTGTGCAGATTCAGTCGTCCACGGCCTCGTTTGCGTGCGAGTCGTTGATTGTCGGCGGCGGCAGCAACCGGAGCGGCAACTTCGCCGTGGATGGCGGCGGCAACAATGACGACTACCTCGGCAGCTCGTGCGGCAGCCAGGTCCGGACGGCGCTGGAAGCGGTGCAGGAATTCCAGGTGCTGACCAACCAGTACGACGCCGAGTTCGGCCGTACCGCCGGCGCGGTCATCAACGCCATCACCAAGCAGGGCACCAACTCGTTTCACGGTGCGCTGTTTGGCAGCTATACCGACGACCGGGTCACGGCGCCCGACTTTTTCGTGGCGCAGAACAATCTCCGCAAACCGCAGACGGCGCAGAAGAACTGGGGCGGCACGCTCGGCGGGCCCCTGGTGAGGAACCGGGCCCATTTCTTCTACAGCCTGGATCGCATCGTCTACGACGAGGGCCGCAGCAACACCTTTACGGCGCGGCCCGAGCTGAACTACTCGAACACCCAGAGCATGAAACTGTGGAACCATCTGATCCGGTTCGACCACCAGATCAACGCCGGCAATACGTGGAGCGTGCGGTTCATGGAGGAGGACTCGCCGACCTACGACCGCATTGCCGGGAGGCGGACGCTCGCGGCGAAGGACCAGGAGTACGACGTCGACCGCTCGGCCGGCGGGCACTGGAACACGATCTTCGGGAACACCCGCTTCAACACGGTCCGGGCCGGGTACACCTTTGAGAAGAACGGCTTCACGGCGGCGGAGGTGCAGAACGGCGTGCCCATGACGGATCTGCCGCCGACCCTCACCATGCTGACCTTCCTGGACGGCACGGCTCCCGGCGCGCTCTTCCGGATCAACAAGGCGTACGAAGTCTCCGAGACGTTCACGCAGTTCGTGCCGGAATGGGCCGGCGGGGACCACGACATCAAGGTCGGCGCGCAGTACATCTACTCGAACATCCACCTGCCTGATCAGACCGACATGAACGGGCGGTTCTCGTTCGCCACCGATCGCGGTTTCAACGCCGCCGATCCGTCAACCTACCCGGAGCGCCTCTTCATCCGGGTGCCGGCGCCCAGCGACATCAGGATGCCGACGCATGTCGGCGTGTTGTTCGCCCAGGACAAGTGGCATCGGGGGAACCTCACGCTGAACGTGGGTGTGCGCTACGACCTCGAGGTCACGCCGATCGACAATAGCGCGAATCCGCTCTTCGGGCCGGACGAGCATGCGGTGGACAAGAACAACATCGCGGCCAGGACCGGCTTCGCCTGGCAGCCGGGCGGCAAAGGCACGTCGCTGATCCGTGGAGGGTACGGACTCTTCTACGACAAGATCACCCTGGTGACCACCACGCCGTTTGTGTCACAAGGCATTTACAGCCCGTCGTTTACGGCCGCGTTTCCCAACGATCGCGCGGACCCGGGCCCGAGCACGGGGCGGCTCCCGATCGATCCGCTGCTGGCCAACGGGCCCGTGATCAACCGGGCGTTGATCAACGCGCTGTACCCGCCGGGCTCGGTGGGGCGCAACACCGGCGTCGTGTTCGTGGACAACCCGGACCGCGTGGTGCCGAAGGTGCACCAGGTCACGCTAGGCTTTCAGCGGCAGCTCGGAGCGCAGATGGCGCTTACCGTCGACTATGTGCGCAGCTGGAACCGCGATCAGCTCATCAACTTCGATCTGAACCCCGCGCGCCGGGTGAATACGACGCGCACGGGCGCCCTCGTCTACACGGACCTGAACAACCTCGCCCAGCGGCTCGGCGTCAGCGCGTTCGCCAACCAGGTGCTGACCCGCGTCAACGATGGATCGTCCGAATTCGACGGCATGAACGTCCAGCTCGAGAAGCGCTACAGCCATCACTGGGCGGCGCGGGTGTCGTACTCGATGGGCTACGCGCGCGGCAACGCCGAAGCCAACCAGACGGCCAACAACGATTACCAGTTGCTCGGCGATCCGCGGCTCGATCGCAACGTCGGAGCGCTCGACAACGATCGGCGGCAGAACTTCGTGCTGAGCGGCCGCGTCGAGATTCCGCGGACCGGCGGTCTCACCCTGAGCGGCGTCTACCGCTGGATGACCGGCACGCCGATGACGCTCTATAACTCGAATGTCGACGCCGACCAGAATGGGCGGCTGTTCGATCCCATCCCGGCGGGCCGGTACTGCGGCGTGGGCAACAACGCGTTCTGTACCGAAAATGACGGCGGCCGCAACGGCGCGAGGGGACCGTCGTACACGCAGATGGATATGCGATTCGGCTACCGGCTGCGGCCGCGCGGCCGGACATTTGACGTGAACTTCGAGCTGTTCAACATCCTCAACACGGCGAACTTCAGCAACCCGACAGCCGACATGCGGTTGACGGACTTCCTCGTCCTCACGGCGCTGCGCGGCGGCAACGGCCAGCCCCGGGCGGCCCAGCTCGGTATTCGGTTCGGCTTCTGAGCGTGTGGGGTGGCGGACCGGCCGGGCCGGTCCGCCACGTCTGCGAAAGCCCTCGCCCTCCTTTGCGGTAGGATCACCGCGTCTGAAATCCAACTGAGCGGAGGTAGTGATGCGAGCGAATGTGCGGGCCTCAATGGTGGCTCTCGCGGCGGTGATCGTCGTGGCGAGTATCACGCCGATGACGGCGCAGCAGGGTGATCTCGATCCGAGAATCGTCAAGCTCGTCGCATCCGTTTCCGAGGAGCGCCTCAGCGTGATCCTCAAGAAGCTCGAAAGCTTCGAGACGCGCAGCACGCTCTCGTCCACGACGTCCCCGACCAGGGGCATCGGCGCCGCCCGCCAATGGATCTTCGACGAGATGAAAAACTACAGTCCGAAGCTGCAGGTCAGTTTCGACACCTACCAGGTGGTGCCGCAGGGACGCATCACGCGCGACGTCGAGTTACGCAACGTCATGGCGGTTCTGCCCGGCCGCAGCCCGCGGCGGATCTACATCAGCGGACACTACGACACCGTCGCCCGCGACGGCGGGCAGGGCGCGTCGAATGCCGGGGCCGCGCCGGCGGCAAGCCGCGCGCCGGCCGTCGATCCGAACGCGCCCCTCGACAACCTCGCCCCGGGCGTCAACGACGACGGCAGCGGAACGGCGCTGGCGATCGAACTGGCGCGCATCTTCAGCCAGAGCGGCATCGAGTTCGACGCCACGCTCGTCTTCATGGCGCACGTCGGCGAAGAGCAGGGGTTAATGGGCGCGTGGCTGCATGCGAAAAAGGCCGTCGATCAGAAGATCCCGATCGAAGCGGTGCTCAACAACGACATTGTCGGCAACGATCGCGGCGGCAACGGCATCGTCGACGGCGCGACCATTCGGGTGTATTCAGAGGGGCCCGAGGACTCGCCGTCGCGCGCCCTCGCGCGCTTCGTTCAGCGCTGGGGCGGCCGCTACGTACCGTCGCACAAGGTGCGGCCGATGTCGCGTCCAGACCGTTTCGGGCGCGGCGGCGATCACTCGGCCTATAACCAGCTGGGATTCACGGCGGTTGGCTTCCGCGAATCGCGGGAGAACTTTACTCGCCAGCACGACGTGCGCGACACCTACGAAGGCATCTCACTGCCCTACCTCGCTCAGAACGCCCGCGTGAACGCGGCGGCCGCTGCGACGTTGGCGCTGGCGCCACCGCCGCCCGCCGTGACGAACGATCGCGGTCAGCCCTCGATCACGCGCGCGCCATCTGGATACGACGCGAACCTGACGTGGCAGGCGGCGCCCGGCGCATCGGCGTACCGCATCTTCTGGCGCGAAGCGTGGGGACCGGACTGGCAGCACGAGATGACGGTCGGCAACGTCACCCATGTCGTGTTGCCCAATATGCAGATCGACGACTACGTCTTCGGCGTCGCCGCACTCGATGCGGCGGGACACGAGAGCTTCGTCTCGGCCTACGTCTCGCCGCCGCGCGGCGACTCGGCCGTGAAGACGAAAGGGCAATAGGCCCGTACTCAGGGATGGTCGATCCGCGATGCTGAGTTGGAGGTGCGGCCAAAGGAGCGTAAACTGGAAGATGTAGTTAGCGGTGCTTCACCTCAGGGGGGCGATTTGGCTTCGACGGGGGTGCGGGATCGCGGAACGCGTGCCGAGGCCCATGCACCTCGTTAATCCCGTGGAAAAACAACGTAACTGCGGAAACGCACTACGCTCTCGCAGCTTAATACCTGTGAGCGGTCAGCCTGAGAGCGCCTACGGCTCGGAACTGACCGTCATTTAGTAGGCTGGCTGCCACGTTCCGCCCTGAGGCGTGGCAGTGAGACACATCGGGGATGGCGGCCGGGGCACTTGGCTCCGTTTCTAACCGGCTGCGACACGAGAACGGAGACACGCACGTAGTGGTCTGCGACGACGTGTTCTCGGACGCGGGTTCAA
This sequence comes from Acidobacteriota bacterium, assembly GCA_030650395.1. Taxonomy (GTDB): domain Bacteria; phylum Acidobacteriota; class Vicinamibacteria; order Vicinamibacterales; family UBA2999; genus 12-FULL-67-14b. The sequence continues at coordinate 94,473 of JAUSDY010000171.1, forward strand.
CTCCCGCCGCCTCCACCA
>JAUSDY010000007.1 GCA_030650395.1 Acidobacteriota bacterium
ATGCAAGGCACCGTTGTCGCGGTGCACAGCGGCGGCCTTTACCGAGTGCAAGTGGACGCCGGGCATGAAGTACTCGCCCAGTTGAGCGGCCGCATGCGGCGTTTCCGAATCAAGGTGGTCCCGGGCGACCGGGTAACGGTAGGCATCTCCCCCTACGACCCGCAACGCGGGATCATCACTTTCCGCGCGCGTTAGCGCCCCGGTCAAGCAATCTTGAATTCACATTCCCCTTCAGCCCGCCGGCCCGGCCGGCGCCGGCCTGGTGGCAGTGGCCGCGGCGGCGGCCGCAAGGGCTCGTCACACCACACCACACCGCGTTCAACCGTGCCGCCGCCCGATCTGCCGTGGATCGATGTCGACGCCGACGCCGCGCCGATCCCGTTCAAGGACATGGGCCTCGACGAGCGGCTCAAGAAGGGGTTTCAGTCGCTCGGCTTCGAGGGCACACGGCCGGTGCAGGGCGCCGTGATTCCGCTGGCGATTGACGGCCACGACGTGGTCGCGTGCGCGCAGACCGGCACCGGCAAGACGCTGGCGTTTGCGGTACCGATTCTCGAGCGGCTGCTGAGCGAAAACCCGGGCTACGGCGATCCACAGCGCGAGGCCTACACCCGCGCGCTGATCCTCGCGCCGACACGCGAGCTGGCCGTGCAGATCGAAGACTCGCTGGTCGGCCTGACGTATCACACGCCCGTGACGACCGCGCCGATCTTCGGCGGCGTCGAGATGGGACCGCAGGAGCGCGCGCTGCAAGCCGGCGTCGACATCATCGTCGCCACGCCGGGACGGCTGATGGATCACATGCGCCACAGCACGACGGACCTCGTGCGCGTGCAGGTGCTGGTGCTGGATGAAGCCGACCGCATGATGGACATGGGTTTCTGGCCCGACGTCCAGCGAATCATGTCGGCGCTGCCGCCAGACCGGCAGACGCTGCTCTTCTCGGCGACGCTGCCGGGTGAGATCCAGCGGATGGCGACGGACATGCTGAGGTCGCCGAGCTACGTGCAGGTCGGCGCGCAGGGCGGCGCGGCGCGGACGATCGATCACCAGATGGTCGAAGTCGAGAGCGGCGCGAAGATCGACTGGCTCGCCTCGTTCGCCAAGCGCGACTCGGATGGTCCGGTGCTGGTGTTCGTGCGCACGAAGATCGGCGCCGATCGGGTCGCGCGCCACCTCGTCGCCAAAGGCATTCGCGCGGCGGCGCTGCATGCGGATCGATCGCAACAGGAACGTCTCGCGGCGGTGGAAGGCTTCCGGTCTGGCAAGCATCCCGTGCTGGTCGCGACCGACATCGCCGCGCGCGGCCTCGACATCGAGGGTATCGCGCACGTCGTCAATTTCGAGGTGCCGGACTCACCCGATGCCTACGTGCACCGCGTCGGGCGCACGGGGCGGTCGGGCGCGTCAGGCCACGCGGTGACCCTGGTCTCGCCGAACGAACAGCGGTCGTGGCGCGTGGTGGAGAGCAGCATTGGATTCCGAGCAAGATAAGTCGTCGCCGGCGCTGCTGCGCTTCTTGGGCTGCCGCTGGCGGAAGGCCGCGGAAGACGGCGTGCCGCATCACTGCACGCATCGCGATGTGCTGCCGATGGCGGGCAAGGAGGGGTTCAGCGCCGACTCGTGGTGCTCGGACTGCGTGCTGTACAAGGCGAAGCGGACGCCTCGCAAGCGGGAAGACCAGCAGCAACAGGGACAACCCAATCAGCCGCAAGACGACTGGCGTTTCAGGTACTGATCACGCCTGATACCGGTAATTCCCGCCCGCGCGTCGTGCCTTTGGTCGCCAGTCCACGCAACCGGCCGTGACCGGGCGGCGGCGGCATGGCGATACGGTTCGTCTCGACCGCAACAAGCCGATCCAGCACCGTCGCCTTCGCCAGGTCCCACCGCAACGTTCCATTCGCCGCGGTTGAGGTCGCCGCGGTGAACGTGTAGTCGGTGGATTGCCACCCCGTGGGGAGTAACGACCACAACCGCACGTAGA
>JAUSDY010000023.1 GCA_030650395.1 Acidobacteriota bacterium
GAACGACCAGATCTCGGGCCTGACGCCTTCCTTGCCAACGAACGGGTTGTCCTTGGGAATCGAGCCGTCGCTGTTGATACGCATGATCTTGCCGAGGCCGCTGTCCATCTGCTGGGCCTGCATGCGGCCTTCGGTGATCGAACGGTCGCCCTGCGTGATGAACAGCGTGCCGTCGCGGCCGAACACCAGGCGGCTGCCGAAGTGCAGCGTCGACACGAGTGACGGCGTCTGGCTGTAGATCACCTGCACGCCCTCGACACGCGGCGCCGCCGCCTCGTCTACGAACTTGCCACGCGCGACCGCGGTGTTGTTGGCCTTGCCATCCTTGGGCTCGGAGTAGCTCCAGTAGATCAGGTTGTTCCTGGCAAACGCGGGGTCGAGCGCAACGTCGAGCAGGCCTCCCTGGCCGCGCGCGTCAACCGCCGGAAGGCCGGCGACCGGCTCCGACAGCTTGCCGTCGGCGCTCAACACGCGAAGCCGGCCCGGCCGCTCGGTGATCAGCATCTTGCCGCCCGGCAGCCACGTCATGCCCCAGGGGTTTTGCAGTCCCTCCACGACGGTGACCACGTCGAATGCGACAGGGCCTTTGTTTTCCGGCGCATCGGTTTGCCCGGCAACGGCGGGCTTTTGTTCGGGGTTATTGGCGGGGCGCGGATCAACCGGCCCCGCCGAAGCCTGGGCGAAGGCGGGCGCTGCGATTCCGGGGGCAACGGCCGCGACCAGGGCAACGGCCGCAACGATCATCGAAGTTCTCATCGCGCGATCTTACACAACTCTCCGGCTCTGGCGGGATCAGTAGATCGTGAGCCTCGTCAGCTTCTGATTGCGGAGTCGTCGCGTGAGAATGTCGCTCGAAGGGGCGGCCATGGTCGTTAAGAGAATGGCCGCCCCCCCGCAATCCTAGAACAGGGGCACGTTACTGTCGAACCGCACGCGCAGCACGGTGCCGGGCTCGAGCTCGACGTCCTTGCCTTCGGTCGCCGCGACGACGCCGCCGCCGCCGATCAGGATGCCGGCAATCGCACCCTTCACGCCGCCGAGAATGCCGCCGATGATCGCGCCCACGCCCGCGCCCGTGCCGATGCGCGCGGCCTCGTCCTTGAGGCCGCCGCTCTCGAGCGCTTGCGTGACGGTGGCGTCCACGTCGCGGGTCCGGCCGTTGACGGTGAGACGCGAGAACTCGACCGTGATGCTGCCCTTGCGCTCCAGCCGCGTCGCTTTCTCGACGGCGGTCACGTGGCCTACCAGCAGCGAGCCGGCCGGCACGAGCAGATCGTTACCCTGATAGAGGTCGACGAGCGTCGTCGCTTCGACGCGGTCCTCGACCATGGCGGTCTTCGAGTCGAGGCGGGACTGCAGCCGAACATCGACTTCGGTGCCCGACGGGATTTCGCGCATGCCGTTTCTACGGCCTGTCGTCGAATTGTCGCGGGTCCCGACCGTGTTGTCGCGGTTGCCGGTCGAGTTGTCACGCGTCCCGCCGTAGACGTTGTCGCGATTGCGCGCGTTGTTGGTGGTGGTCTGGCCGCTGGCGATGCGCGTGTTCAGACGATCGATGCGATCGCCGACGTCGCGGCGCTCGCGCTGCGTTACCGTTTCACCGCGGCGGGCTTTGACGCGCAGGTACGCCAGCTCGTCCTGAAGCTCGTTCAGCTCGAGCGCCACGCCGGAAGGCTCGACGCGCGCGAAGGCCGCTTGCGCGTCCTGAAGCTTGCGCTCCAGGGTGGCCATGTCGGTAGCCGTCTGGCCAAACGTCACGGTGCCGGTCAGTAGAACTACGCCGATTACCGTCATTCCGAATTTCATCATTCACCTCTTCATCCCTCGACTTTCGCTCGGGATGACCCTGAGCGCAGTCGAAGGGTCAGCGCCTATGTGCGCTCTGTGAGAGAGGAGCAAGCCCTGTGCCGCCTTGGCCCGCCGTAGCTTGAGCGTAGGCGGCCGATCCAGCTCTGCCGTTTGCCGTTTGTGAGCACGCCACTACCCTGTTGTCTCCGCCTCCGCTCACCGAATAACTCGTGAGCTACGGCGAGACCTCGCCGTAGTGGCCTCCGGCCGCGTAGGCGGGCGCCCTGATCGGCCTGCCCGCTGGCGCGGTTCTTGTAATGACTTGCCCTGAGGAAATGGTGATGAAACTCCACGCTCGCATGCTTCTGGTGCTTACCCTCGTAGCGTCGACGGTTTCGGCGCAAACCAAGGTAACGCCGCCCAAAAACAAGTACACGCCCGAACAGGACGTACAGATCGGCCGAGAGGCCGCGGCAGAGGTTCGCCAGCAATACCCGCTGATCAACGACTCGCAGATCAAGGGCTACCTCGAACGGATGGGCGATCGTCTCGTCGACGCGTCTCCTGCCGAGCTCAAGAAGCCGGTCTTCGAATACTCGTTCACACCCGTCAACCTGAAAGACATCAACGCCTTCGCGTTGCCCGGCGGCCCGCTGTTCGTCAACCGCGGGATGATCGAAGCCGCGACGCAGGAAGCGGAAGTCGCCGGCGTCATGGCGCATGAGCTCGCGCACGTGCTGCTTCGCCATGGCACCGCCAACGCGACCAAGGCCCAGGGCTTTCAGTTGGGCGCGCTCGCGGGCGCGATCGCCGGTGCGGTCGTCGGCGGCGGGCTCGGCCAGGTGATCTCACAAGGATCGCAATTCGGCCTGGGCACCTGGCTGATGAAGTACAGCCGCGAGTACGAAAAGCAGGCCGACCTTATCGGCGCGCAAATCATGGCGCGCGCGGGCTACGACCCGCGGGCACTGGCCCGGATGTTCGAAACGATTCAAAAGCAGGGCGGCGGCAGCCCGCCGCAGTGGCTGAGCAGCCACCCGAATCCAGGCAACCGCACGCAGTACATCAACGCGGAAGCCGCGCAGCTGCGTATTGCTCCGACGCCCAGCGACTCTGGTTTTCAGCAGACCCGCAGCCGCCTCGCACAACTGGCGCCAGCGCGCTCGATGGCTGATCTCGAACGTAACGGCAACACCGGCGCCAACGGCGAGGGCCGAGCGCCTGTGTCCGTCGGCAGGGTTGGAGACCCCGTACCCGCGCCGTCGCGTCAATACCGCACCGTCAAGGGCGGCGAGCTGTTCCAGGTCAGCGTCCCGACCAACTGGACCCCGATCTCATCGAACAACTCGATGAAGTTCGTGCCGCAAAACGGTTACGGCCAAGCCAACGGGCAGGAGACGATGACGCACGGCACCGAGCTGGGGGTTGCGCAGGCCGGGTCGCGCGATTTACGGCAAGCCACACAGACGCTGGTCGACGGCTTCCTCCGCAGCAACCCCGAGATGCGTATCGTCGGCCAGCAGCGGCAAATGACGCTGTCGGGCCGCACGGCGATCATCACGCCGCTCGTGGGCCGCTCGGCTCTTGGCGGCACCGAGCGCGTCGACCTGCAGACGACGTTGCTTGCCGACGGCAACCTGTTCTATTTCCTGACCGTGGTGCCAGACAACGAGTACGACATCTACGCCCCGACCTTCCAGCGCATCGCGCAGTCGATCAGGTTGAATGACAGGTAGGGCTTGGGGGCTTGGGGGCTTGGGAAAACCTCAAGCCCTAAAGCCCTCAAGTCCTCTTTAGTTGTTCGCAGTGGCACTGAGAGCGGCGAGGTCCGACTTCGCGGCGCTTCGCGCGCGTTGCACCTCGGCCTCGGCGTCGAGGTCGGGCTTCGAAGCTCGAATCGCATCTGCCAGCGATCGATGTTCGGTGAGCACCCGGTGCTTCAGCAGGATGAACGGCACTTGCGTGTTCCGCGCGGCGTGGGCGAGCGTGGCAAACTGCTCGGCGTCGCTGAAGCCTTCCACCGCGAGGTTGATCTTGGTGCCTCGCGCGAGCACGGGCTTCATCCGATTGTGCAGCTGGGGCGCCGTCACCGGAACGGTCATCACGAGTTTGGGCGCTTCGACCTCTACGGCGGGCGCGACCGGCGTGGCCGCTGCGCGCGCGGCGACACGACGCGTCTTGATCGCGGACGGTTCAACAACGGGAGCCGCCACTGGTTCGGTCACCTGGCGGGTCACCGCCGGTGCGGGCTTAATGGTGTCTCGATCCATTAGCGTGATCGCCGACGCGATCCACATGCCCAGCGCGATGCCGCCGGCGACGCCGATGACTGCGGCCGAGCTTCGTCCGGTTTTCATTTGGTCCTCTTTCTGAATCTTGGTCATCCGGCCCGTAACACTCCAAGATCCGTACCGGCAAAATTGGGCCTGTATTCGCGTTTCTGTCTTGAATGCGAGGATTTCTTACACGGCCACCCACACTAAAATGCGCACGAGGACCTCATGAGCAAGACGCTTACGCTCGCATCGATCGCTCTCGTGTGCGGTTGTGGTTGGCCGCTGCTCGCGCAAGAGCCCCAGCGGCCTGTCCCGACTGCAGCGTGGGCACCGAAGCCGAACGCGACTCCCGCGTACCCGCCGGGGCATCGGCCCTGGGTTAAGCTGGCCGACCTCAAGGCCCGTCACAAGGGCGAGGCGACGTGGAGCGAGCGGATTGTGGACGACGGCCGGTTGAGCGGCGAGTATTACGCGGCCGCGCCGGGCACCAAGGTCGTGCGGCGCTTTCATCCGGATACGCGTGAATGGTTCGCGGTGGTCGAGGGCGAGATCCGCGTCGAGATCGAAGGACAAACGCCGTTCAGTGCAACACGCGGTTCGCTCGTCAACATTCCGCGGCAGACGATCTATTCGCTGGAAACCATCGGCCCAGCGCCCAGCCTCCGGTTCGTCGTCAACGTGGCGCGCGCCAGAACCCTGTTTCCGCAAGATGTCGATCCGCCTGCGCCCGCCGCGGGCACAACCTGGGTGCCGGTCACGATTAACCGCACCGCGGGCCGTTACGACGAGTTCAACCAGCCGCACTTGAACATTCACGAAGCAGCGGCGAAGAACGAGAAGTATGCCGGCGGCCGATTCGTGCGCGACGACAAGTCGGAGATGCTCGTGCTCTACGGTCACGAAAAGAACATGCCGCCGCTCGATCCCGCCGACAAGGGCCACTTCCACGCCGAGAGCGCGGAGTTCTGGCTCGTGTTCACGGGACAGATCCGCTACTCATTCGAAGGCCAGCAGCCGTTCATCGCGAGCGAGGGCGACGTCGTCTACGTGCCGGCGGGCACGTGGCACGCCACCCGGTACACCGGCGCCGCGCCATCGTGCCGCTTGTCGATTACCGAGTACGTCGGCAATGCGCTGTTGCTCGAGCCGCGGAAACAGTGAGGCCGAAGTAGAAATTACGCCTGAAAATCGAGGTTTTTTGTTATGCGCGTGCCGTCCGCGCGGAAGGCGTCGGCCAGCATGGCGATCCGCCGCTTCGCTTCCGCAAGGTCATTCGTGCCGAGGTTGATGTTGAGCAGGTCGATGTACCACGGCAACTTCATCGGGTCCATCACGTAGGTCTCGACAATCTCGCGCGCGATCGGCAGCGTCGTCGTCTTCGACACCTCGTGCACGTCGCGGTTGCCGGCCTTCAACAGCTTGTCGTATTCCTCCGCCAGCAGCCGCACGCAGAGCTCGCGCGAAAACACATCGCCGGCTTTCACGCCGCCGTCGCTGTCGTCGGTGCTGAGCGTTGCGCGCTTGTGCAGCCACTCCCACAAGATGCTCAAGCGGATTTCGCCGGTCGCCATGTCTTCCATCAGATAGAGCACGTCGTCGTTGCCGAAAAAATCGGCGGGCTTGAGCGCGGCGGCTTGCAGGCCCTGCAGGAACGCGTTGCCGTACTGCAGCGCCACGCTCAGCAAATCGCGCGCGCCCCGAACGGTCCGCGGCGCTGGCTCGAGCATCGTGAGCCCTGCCGCATCCTCAGGTCCGTAACCAAGCGGCGCGAACGCGCGGCCCAGTTGATTCTCCTGGCCCGCCTTCTCCCACACGGGCCGGACGATGTGGACCATTTTCCAGTGGGCGACCCACTTGCCGCTGGCGCCTTCCCGCTGCTCGCGCTCCGCGCCGGCAAGCGCCCGCTTCATGCCGGCGGCGACGCCGGCCTCGGAGCCGACGGGAATGTTGGGCTCCATGCCGCCCTGCCAGAGCGCGAAGCGGCCGTTGCGATCCGGCGTGTTGACGGCGCGGCGCACCCGATCCTCGTAGTTGCGCATGTAGCCGTAGGTCATGGTGATCGCGTCGATGTTGGGATTGGTGAATGCCGCGTCCCACGCCATCGCGTCAGACACGCTGTTGATGTAGTCCCACCGGCCGGTGTCGAAGCCGACGAAATGCGGTCCGAGCGCGGCGCGGATTTCCATCAACTGGAAGGACGCTTCGACCTGCTCGACCAGTACGTACGCTGTCGTCGTTCCCACGGCAAGCCCGAGATGCTGTTCGAGAGCCGAGAGGATGTCGTTCCACAGCGCCGCTTCTTCCGCGGTCTGGATCTTCGGCAGATACAGCACGATCGACGCGCGCGTTTCCGCGAGGCGGCGGTGATTGTTGACGATGTAGAGCGTGGCGTCGACGATCGAGGCCGAAAGGCCATCGCCGCCGGCATGGCGGATGTGGCGATCGTCGAGGTGAAGGCCGCGGGCGCGGAAGATCTTCGTCGTGAAGTCGAGCTGCTTGCGCCAGTCTGCGACGATCGGGCGCTTGAAGAAACCCATCGCCCACTGGTTCATCTCCGCGGCGACCTGCTCGGCCACCTTCAGGAACACGGGATCGCGATGGATCGCCAGCTTCAGGTTCCTCTGGTTGTCGAGCGACATCGTCGAGACCTGGCCGAGCGCGTCTTCGCCGTCGAACATCCAGCCGTCGGCGCCCGATAACAGGGCGTAGGCAACGTTGCGGAGGCCCGCCTCGACCGAGGCGTTCGGCCGCGCGGCGGGGCCAGTACCCTGGATCCACTGGCGGCGGAGATCCGGCGGAATCTCGCTGCCGATGAAATGGCCGGCGCGGGCGTCTTTCACCGCGATGGTCGTGCCGCCAATCGTGGCCCCGGCATCGAGGAACGCGATTGGCTGCTTGCGGGCCGCGCGCTCGCGGCGTCGCGAGATGCGTGCGGCCATCACCGCTTTCCGCCTGGCATCGAAGCGCGCGAGGCGCTCCAGCGCGTCGAGGGCTTCGGCGGTGAGGACGTCGTTGTATGTGGCCTCGAGACTCGCGCGCACTTCGAGCGTTCGGTCGGTCGTCTTCACTTGGGAATTCTCCATAACAGCAGTTCCGCTTCGTCGACCTGCCTTCGTTCATCAGGCGGCCAGCCGCGGATTGGAAACTGATGCGACACGATGCGCGTGCCCGGCTTGAGCGATCGCAGCTTCGGCGCGAGCTGGTTCAGGATGTTCGGGCTCAGGTACATCGTGACGACGGTAGCGTCGCTGAAATCGGTGTCGGACTGTAGTATAGGCGGCATGACCATGCGCATCACCCTGCTGGCCGTTTTTGTCCTCTGCAGCTCGCCTGCATTTGCGCAAGCCGTGGGCGGATCTGAAAAGGGCCGGCCCGTCACCGGCGACCCGGGCATCTCGTCGATGGTCGTCATGGATCGCGACGACTTTCGCGTGCTGCGCGATTGGGCCGAGCCGGGCGCGGTGCGCCGGATGCATCAGCACGCCGACGCGACCTATCACGTCTTCACGCTGGTCACCGGCCAACTGGTTTTGACAATCGAGGGTCAGGCGCCGGTTGACGTGAAGCAGGGCGACGTCGTCGAGCTCAAGGGCGGCGTGATGCACACGTTCAAGAACACGGGCACCGTCACGGCAACGATCGTCGAAGTTTTTGGAAAGAAACCTAAAGCGTAGAGCGGAACTTTAGTTCCGCTATTGACCGTCGGGGCCGTCGCCGATGTACTCGGCCAGATTGCCCTTGATGCCGGTGCGCTTCCACACCTTCGCGTAGACCGGCTCGAGCGCGGCGCGGCTGATGACGCGTAGCGCAACGTCGTTGGCGGACCGTTCTGATTGCTGGTACGGGTGGTGGGTGTAAATCCACACGTGACCCAGTTCGTGCGCAATCGCGGCTTCGAGCTCTTCGTCCGTCAGCGTGGCAATGAAAGCTTCATCGGCGTTGATCACAAACGGCCCGCTTCGCGTCCCCAGCGTTTCCACCGACATCACCAGCGGGTTGCGCTCGGCTAACGTGACGAGCACGCGCTCCATGATGCCCAGGCGCATCCGGAGAGAATCGGAGACGGACTGAAGGTGATTAGTTCGCTCGGCGCGAGCTCGGCCTTTGATGTTTTCTACACGAGCGGACGCACCATCCAATGGCACAGATGGCAGGCAAAGCAACAGCACCAAAACGCAGAAGCGGATCATGCGCGCAGGAACCTTGTTCTGAAAGAAGCCGAGAGTCTAACAGAAGATCGGTGATTCCGCGCGCAGTGCTACGACCGGGTGGTTGTTGACTAACGTGGTTAGCTAATCTACCATCCGGACATGGCTGCGCCCAAACAGGTCAACGTGCACCAGGCCAAAACCCAGCTCTCCAAGCTGCTCGCGGAGGTGGAGAAGGGCCGGGAAATCGTGGTCGCGCGCGACGGCAAGCCGGTGGCCAAGCTGGTTCCGTTCGTGCCGGCGGGAAAGCGAAGGCTCAAGACCGGCAACTGGAGAGGGAAGATCTGGATTTCGCCGGACTTCGACGCACCCTTGTCCGAAGAGGAGCTCAAGGCCTGGGGCTATTAGTTGCTCCTGCTCGACACCCACTGCTGGTTATGGCTAAAGGCCGAGCCTGATCGGTTGCCGTCGCCCCTGCGACGACGGCTCAGCCGGGATTCGACGAAGCTTGTGCTATCGGTCGCGTGCGTGTTGGAGATCAGCATCAAACATGGCGCCGGCCGGCTGAACCCGGATCACAACCCCGCGATGCTGATTGCCGAGCTCCTGGAAGAAGGGGTGTTGCCGCTCGATGTGAAGGTCGAGCACGCCTTGCGGCTCGCCTCACTCCCTCTGCTGCACGGTGATCCGTTCGATCGGATCCTGATCGCCCAAGCCCTCACCGAAGGCCACACCCTGGTGACGGCCGACCCGCAGATTCTCGCCTACGACGTGCCCGCGATCGACGCCCGGAAATAGCGCTACTGCGGCGCGCTCTGGATGGCGCCGGAGATCGCCCACGGCCCCTTCGGTGGACCCGCCTCTACGCCGACGGCAACTGCAGGTGCGCGCGCACGCCGCCGAGCGTCGAGTGGCCGAGCGAGATCGATCCGCCATACAGCTCCGCCAAATCGGGTACGCCCCCTCGAGCCGGCTGACGCGCCCTTCACGAACATCGACCAAGCGAGCGCGAAGCTCGTCGAACGAGGCCAAGCCGCGCCGCACCTGCGCAAGACCCACGACCATGCAGACGATCGTCGTCACGGCGATGGGGATCATGTAGTGGAAAAAGAAGCCATGGAAGATGCCCGGCGCTTCGGGCGCAAACAGCATGTAATGCGTCAGCAGCAGGCCGGCGCCCAGGAACAATCCCGCCGACCACAACAACGCGCCGAAAAAGACACGCGCGCGGAGGGATAGATCCGTCTTCACGCCTGCTCCTCGATCCGGTAGCCCATGCCGCGTACGGTTTCGATGAACGAGCCACCCAGCTTGCGCCTGAGCCGCGCGATGAGCGGTCGTTGAAATATCACAACCGTGCCGGCAATGAGGCCGACGACGAGCGGCGCGTCGTTTCTGGTGATGAGGCGCATGATGGCTCTTGGCCGGAAGCTCAGCCCTGCGAATCCAATACTTCTCGGACCTTTCCGAGGAGCGCCGTCTTGGTGAACGGCTTGTTGAGAAAGGCCACCTTCGCCTCCAACACACCGTGTCGCACCATGGTATCGCTCGTGTAGCCTGACATGTAGAGCACCCTCATCCCCTGATGGGTCTGCACAAGCTGCTCCGCGAGCTCCCGTCCACTCATACCGGGCAACACCACATCGCTGAGCAGAAGGTGCACCGGTTCTCCATGGTGCTCCAGCACACGCAGCGCGTCCTCGCCCGAGGCCGCCCCGAGCACGGTGTAGCCGGCGGGTTCAAGAAGACGCGTGGCCAGCTTGCGCAGCCCGGCGTTGTCTTCCACGAGGAGGATGGTTTCGGTGCCGGAACTGGACACCACGGCCGGCGCCGGCCGGTCGGCGCCCGCGGCCTCGGTCACCTGTGGCAGGTAAATCTTGAAGCTGGTCCCCTGGCCGACCTCGCTATCGACCCAGATGAATCCCTGGCTTTGCTTGACGATGCCGTACACGGTCGACAGCCCCAGCCCCGTGCCCTTGCCCGGACCCTTGGTGGTGAAAAACGTCTCGAAGATACGCGCGCGTGTGGTCACGTCCATGCCGGCGCCGAAGTCGCTCACGGCCAACCGCACGTAGGATCCGGACGGCACGGCCACGCCGTGCTGGCGCGCGCCGTCCTCGTCGAGCGTGACGTTCTGCGTCTCGATGGTCAGCCGGCCGCCCTGCGGCATGGCGTCTCGCGCATTCACGGCCAGGTTGGTGATCACTTGCTCGATTTGCCCGGGGTCCGCCTTGACGCTACCCACGCCTGGTGTCGGCACGACCACCAGGTCGATGTCCTCGCCGAGTAAACGCCGGAGCAGACTCTCCATCCCCGCGACCACCGTGTTGACGTTCAGCACCCGTGCTTCCAGGATCTGCTGGCGGCTGAAGGCCAGCAGCTGGCGGGTCAATGCCGCGGCTCGCTCTCCGGCGTCACGAATCTCCTGCACATCCGCTTGCACCCGATCGTCTTGGCCGACCCGCGTCAGCAGAAGATCCGACATCCCGTTGATC
>JAUSDY010000024.1 GCA_030650395.1 Acidobacteriota bacterium
CACAACGAGCGCTATACCGCACGCGGTGTGCGGTGAACGTCGCGGGAAGCCGTATGCGGGAAATCCGCACGTACGGTTTGACGAGGGGCCGCTGGTCTGCACGTTGTGTACGACAGACTGGGGTCTACTCCACCCGCCGAGCGAGAGCGAACGCCGGGAGGCACCTCTCCGCGAGGCGAGATACCGTCAGGGGGGTACAAAAGAAAAGCCGTCTGGATTTCTCCAGACGGCCTTCTCAGTCTCTGTCAGTAAGAGTTAGTTGGTGCCAGGAGCGCGGCCGACGTTGGCGGCGGCGCGGCGCATGCCTTCGGTGACGATGCCGACCTTCTCGACGCCGGCGCCCTTGGCGGCGTCGATGACGTCGACGATGTCGCCGTAGCGCAGCGAGCCGTCGCCGGCGATGAACATCGTCTTATCCTTGCGCTCTTCGTAGATCTTGCGCAGGCGCTCTTCGAGCTCGCCGATGCTGACGTCCTGCTTGTTGATCGAGATCTTCCGGGCGGCGGTGTACTCGAGCATGATCTGCGAGACGTCGACCTGGGTCTGCTCGGCGTTCTTGGTTTCGGCCGGCAGGTTGACGTCAAGACCACGCTGCGACAGCGGCAGGGCGGCCATGAAGATCACCAGGAGCACGAGCAGCACGTCGATCATCGGCGTGATGTTCATGTCGGAGCTGACTTCGAGCTTCTTGGCGGTGACGACCCGATCGGCGCCGAGGTGGTGGTGTGCGTGAGCCATTTACCTGCTCCCCCCGCCGCCGGCCGCGCCGGCGCGCGACTTGGGGTCGGTGATGAGCCCCATGTCTTCGATGCCGCTCGCCCTGAGCTCGTCCATCACGTCCATGATCGCCGAGTAGCGGGCATCGACGTCCGCCTTGATCAGGATGATGCGCTCTTTCTTGGTTTCGAGGATTTCCTCGACCTTGGTGCGGAGCTCTTCCTTGCGCACCGGCAGACCATTGACGAAGAACCGGTCGCTCCTGTCGATGGCGACCACCGTCTGGTCCTGGGTCTCAGGCTTGTCGGCCCCGTTGGCCGCCAGGGGCAGCCTGACGTCGGCGCCCTTCTGGAGGAGCGGGGCCACGATCATCATGATGATGAGCAGCACCAGCATGACGTCCACCAGCGGCGTGACGTTGATGTCCGCCTTGATGCCACCTTTTGCGCCGCCGACATCCATTGACATATGTAGAACTCCTTGAATCTGTTGATCTGGTGATGTCGTGAGCTGTTGATCGGCAAATCGCCTGATCAACAGATCACGAGCTCAACAAATCCCGTAGTGCCTAGGCTGTCTTCTTGATGAAGTAGTCGACCATCTCCGACGAGGAGTTGTCCATCTCCACGTTGAAGAACTCGAGCTTGCCGGAGAGGTAGTTGTAGAACCACACCGCCGGGATGGCGACGAACAGGCCGAGCGCGGTTTCGACGAGCGCTTCCGCGATACCGGCCGAGACGGCGCCGATGCCGCCCGAGCCGGACGAGGCGATGCCGACGAACGCGTTGATGACGCCGACCACCGTGCCGAGCAGGCCGACGAACGGCGCGGTCGCGCCGATGGTCGCCAGGCCCGAGACGCCCTTCTTGAGGTCGTTCGAGGTCAGCGCGGTCGCGCGCTGAATCGAGCGGCGGACGGTGTCGAGCAGGTCTTCACGCGTGAGGTTGGCGCCGCTTTCCTGCTGAAACTGGTACTCCTGCAGGCCCGCCAGCACCACCTTCGCGAGGTGGCTATAGCGATATTCCTTGGCAGACGAGAGGGCGATGGCTTCCTTCAGGCGGCCTTCCTTGAGGTGTTTGGCCACCAGGGGCGCGTACATCTTCGACTGCTTGGTCGCCTGGTTGAAGGTGTAGAAGCGCTCGATCGCCACACCCACGGACCAGAACGACATGATGAACAGAATCACCGCAACGGCCAGGGCCGCGGGACCCATCTGGTTGAACATGTCGACGAGATCGAGGCCCGACCCGCCTTCCGTCTGCGCGAACGCAGGCGTGCCCATCAGCAGCATGGCGAACCCGGCACCGGCGATACGTCCCAACTGAATCTTCCGACCTTCCATCGCAATCCTCCAGAAAAAAGCGGCTGCCTACGTTGAATCCGTGGAGGCGGGTCTTAAGACCCGCCTCTACTGAAGCGTGAACTGCACCGTCACTGTCATGATGACGGGCACGGGCACGCCATTGAGCAAGGTCGGTGTGAAAACCCACTGCCGCACCGCGTCGAGGGCCGCGCCATCGAGCAGCGGAATCGAGCGGAGCACCTTTGCATCCTTCACAATGCCGTCGGGGCCGATAGTGGCCTCGATGATCACGATGCCCTGCACGCGCGCCGACTGCGCGATCGGCGGGTACACGGGGCGCACGTCGCGGGTCTTCTGCGGCGGCTTGATGTTGCCACCGACGCGGACCGGCGCGGCGGGCGGCGGGGGGGGCGGCGGCGGCTCGGGAATGCCGCCGGTGATACCGCCGGCGATGCCGCCGATGATGCCGCCTTCGACACCCGACGAGCGCTCGAAGCCGGCTTCAAGGCCGGTTTCCGCTTTGATTTCCTTGGGCGCTTCAAGAGGAGCCGCGTCGGGGCTCACATCCATCGGCGGGGGCGGCGCCTTCGCTTCGGGCGGAGGCGGCGGGGGGGGCGGCGGGGGGGCGGCGGGGGGGCCGCCACAAACGCCATCATCGACGGCGGCGTCGGCATCATGCCGGTCGCCATCAGCGGCACGATCACCATCGCCGCAACAATCGACGCCTGGACCAACATGGTGAGTGGCACGGTGTACCACATCTTGTTACCCATCTTGATCGACGGATCGACGATATCGCCAAACATGTCGCGTGGCACTGTTCCTCCTGCTTCCCGGTGAGGACGCACCCTGCGGTGTCGTCCCTGCATCCCGCCCGGCGGCGGCGAAGACCGCCGATTATATCCCAGCGTTCCCGGCGCCGACACCGAACGTCGACGCCCCCAGTCACCGGCCGATTTGAGGGCCGGTGCCTTTAATTAGACACCGTTTCTCCCCGAACGGCTCCGTGAAAAAACCGAAGGGGTCAGCGTGTCCTGACCCCTTCGGTAAGGCCCGGCGATTCTAGTCGTCCTCGGAACGCTGCGTCAACGCCCAATACACGTGCTGGAAACTCAAAAAGGCAAAAGGCAGAAGGCGTGCCTTCTGCCTTTAGGTATTTTCGATCCGCATCCCGTAGAACGAGCGGTGCACGAACACCATGCTGACCACGAAGAACAGCGCCGCCAGCACGTGCGTCAGCGTCGGACCCTGCGTCGCTGACAGGTACACGCCCAGCTCAACGGCCAGCAAGCCGAACAGCGTGGTAAACTTGATCACCGGGTTCATCGCCACCGACGAGGTGTCCTTGAACGGGTCGCCGACCGTGTCGCCTACAATCGAGGCGTCGTGCAGCGGCGTGCCCTTCATCTTCAGCTCGGTCTCGACGATCTTCTTCGCGTTGTCCCACGCGCCGCCGGCGTTGGCCATGAAGATGGCCTGGTAGAGACCGAACAGCGCGATCGAGATCAGGTAGCCGATGAAGAAGAACGGCTCGATGAACGCAAACGCCAGCGTCGAGAAGAACACGCCGAGGAAGATGTTGAACATCCCCTTCTGCGCGTAGATGGTGCAGATCTCGACCACCTTCTTGCTGTCTTCGACCGACGCTTTGGTCGAGCCCTCGAGCTTGATGTTGGCCTTGATGAACTCCACCGCGCGATACGCGCCGGTCGTGACGGCCTGCATCGACGCGCCAGTGAACCAGTAGATCACCGCGCCGCCCGTGATCAGGCCGAGCAGAAACGGCGGGTGCAGGATCGACAGATTCTGGATCGCGGCCTGATCCTCCAGGCCCTGGGTCAGCGCCATGATGATCGTGAAGATCATCGTCGTCGCGCCGACCACCGCCGTGCCGATCAGCACCGGCGTGGCCGTCGCCGTGAAGGTATTGCCGGCGCCGTCGTTTTCTTCGAGTAGTTCCTTCGCGACCTTGAAGTTGACCTTGAAGCCGTACTGCTTCTGGAGCTCTTCCTCGATGCCGGGAATCTCTTCGATCTGCGACAGCTCGTAGACCGACTGCGCATTGTCGGTGACCGGGCCGTAGGAGTCGACCGCAATCGTCACCGGGCCCATGCCGAGGAAGCCGAACGCGACCAGGCCGAACGCGAAGATCGCCGGCGCAACCATGATCGGAGCGCCGCCGACCATCGTTGACGACAAATCCCACGACGACACCAGGTAGGAAATGGTCATCAGGCCCATGATGGTGAGACCCAGCCAATACGCGCTGAAGTTGCCGGCCACCAGGCCCGAGAGGATGTTGAGCGACGCGCCGCCTTCACGCGACGAGGTCACCACTTCCTTGACGTGTGACGAGTGGGTCGAGGTGAAGACCTTGACGAACTCGGGAATGATGGCGCCGGCCAGCGTGCCGCAGGTGATCACGGTGGACAACTGCCACCACAGATTGGTATTGCCACCGAGCGTCGGAATCAACAGGTACGACAGCGCGTAGGTGAGCACCACCGAGACAATCGAGGTCAGCCACACCAGCGATGTCAGCGGCGCCTCGAAGTTCATCTTCTCGGCGGCGGCGTACTTGCCCGTGGCCACCGCGTTGTTCACCAGGTATGAGCCGGCAGACGCCAGCACCATCACCACGCGGATCATGAAGATCCACACCAGCAGCTGCACCTGGATCGCCTGATCCGCCACCGCCAGCATGATGAACATGATCAGCGCGACGCCGGTGACGCCGTAGGTCTCGAAGCCGTCAGCGGTCGGGCCAACCGAGTCGCCCGCGTTGTCGCCCGTGCAGTCCGCGATCACGCCCGGATTGCGCGCGTCGTCTTCCTTGATCTTGAAGACCACCTTCATCAGGTCCGAGCCGATGTCGGCGATCTTGGTGAAGATGCCGCCGGCGATGCGAAGGGCGGCGGCGCCAAGCGACTCGCCGATGGCGAAGCCGAGGAAGCAGGCGCCGGCGTATTCGCCGGGAATGAACAGCAGGATGGCCAGCATGAACAGCAGCTCGACCGAGATCAACATCATGCCGACGCTCATGCCCGACCGGAGCGGGATGTCGCACACCGGAAACGCCTTGCCCTTCAGGCTCGCGAACGCCGTGCGCGAGTTGGCCAGCGTGTTGATGCGGATGCCGTACCAGGCCACGCCGTAGCTGCCGGCGATGCCGATCAGGCTGAAGATGATGACGATCGCAATGCGCGACGCCTCGAGGCCGGTCAGCCAGAAGTAGGCGACCATCACGGTGCCGATAAAGAGCTCGAGGATCAACAGGAACTTGCCCTGCTGAATCAGGTAGGCCTTGCAGGTCTCGTAGATGATCGCCGAGACGTCAGCCATCGACTTGTGGACCGGCAGGTTCCTGACCGCGGTATACGTCCAGAAGCCGAACAGCAGTCCGAGGACGCAGACGACGAGACCCGAGAGCAGGATCTGATGCCCGGTCATGCCGAGAAAGTCGCCCTGGTTGAGGTCGGGCAGCTGGATGTTGACCTCGCCCCCGGGGCGATGCCCCACCGCTTCGCCTTCCGGCTGCTGCGCCAGCAACGCCACGGGCGCCACCAGCACTGCGAGCCCCACGATCAGCCACACCCTACAAAGAAGTCTCGTCACCATCGTGTCCTGTCCTCATCCGAATCCGCGAGGGCAGTGCCATGCCGCCCGTCAGAAAAATCCGCACACCATCTTCAACCGACAAATCGGGAAAGCTCGCCGCCGCTCTCGGGCAAATCACCACGTCGCCGAGATACAGGTGGTTGGTCGGCACGTACACCGCAATCAACGCCTCCGGGCCGCGTCCGCGATCCGACGTGAACTCCTTGGTGAGAAACCCGAGCACCATGCCGCGCTTCGGATCCTCCACCATCACGACCTTCTTGAACCCCGCGTCGTTGTCCGGCGAGAACGCCGCCACCAGCTGCTTGACCGGCGCATACACGGTCTTGAACAGCGGCACGTTCAACAGCAGCGCCTCGGTCCTCTGCAGCACCCGCCGGCCGATCACGTTCGTCGCCACCGCGCCGGCCAGCAGGATGAGCGCGCTCGTCAGCAGCACGCCCAGCCCCGGCACCTCGCGGCCCAGGAAGTAGAGCGACAGCGGCGTCGCCACCCGGTCGACGAACCGGAACACCCAGACCAGCGTCACCACGCTGATGATCAGCGGCACCGTGACGACCAGCCCGGCCAGAAAACTCCGGCGTAACCACTGCATCATGATGAGTGCAGAGTTAAGAGTTTCGAGTTAAGAGTAAACGCCCGTCTCTCTTAAGTTCTTAACTCTTAACTCTTAACTCTTAACTCCTAACTCGCGTGAGTATCCAGGCCAGCGTCACTGCCGCGAGCGCGAACCGGTAATACGCAAACACCGACAGCGAATGGCCCGACAGGTATCGCACAAAGTACTTCACCGTGACGTAGCCCACGATGGCCGATACGACGAGGCCGATCGCCAATAGCATGACCGGAATGCCGGCCATGCCGATCGCCGACAGTTCCAAGATCTCTTTCACCGCGACCGCCAGCACCGCCGGCAGGCTCATCAGGAACACAAACCGGGCCGCCGAGTCCCGTCGCAGCCCCAGGAACATGCCCACCGTAATGGTGGCGCCCGATCGCGACAACCCCGGCGCCAGCGCCGCCGCCTGCGCCACGCCGATGGCGAGCGCCTCGCCGTAGCCCAGCGAGCGCGCCTCGCGAGTCTGACGGCCGATGCGCTCCACCCAAATCAGCCCGAGGCCGCCGATCACCAGGTTCACGGCGACCACAAGCGGCGTCCGCACCCGCGCCTCGATCACGTCGCCGAACAACGCTCCGACGATCACGATCGGAATGGTCCCGACGATGATCAGTCGGCCGAGCCGTTCCCACTCACCATCGCGGCCGGTCATGGCTCCCGGCGCGGCGGCAATGAGCCGGCCGACGTCGTCGCGAAAGTACGCCACGACGGCGAGCAGCGTGCCGACGTGGCAGGCCGCATCAAACGCAATCCCGAACCGCCCGGGATCCCAGCCAAAGAATGCCCTCGCGAGGATCAGATGCCCCGAACTGGACACCGGCAGGAACTCCGTGAGTCCCTGGACGACGCCCAGCACTACGGCCGACAGCAGATCCACCAGCGTCCCTTGGCCAGGCTGCGCGGCGCTACGAAGCCTTGCGCGTGCCTTGCGGCCGGCCCCTGGCCTGCCTGCCGCTCAACAGAATCGCAATCGCCGCGGCAATGAAAATCGTCGAGTAGGTGCCGCTGATGATGCCGACCAGCATCGTGAACGCAAACCCTTCGAGCACTTCGCCGCCGAACAGGTAGAGCGACAGCACGGCGAGAAACGTCGTGCCCGCGGTGATCACGGTCCGGCTCAGGGTCTGGTTGACGCTGGTATTGACCACCTGCTCCAGCGGATCGCGCCGCTTGGTGCGGAGGTTCTCGCGCACGCGATCGAAGATCACGATGGTGTCGTTGACCGAGTAACCGGTGATGGTCAGGATGGCCGCGACCACGTTGAGTGACAGGTCGTAGCCAAAGAAGAACAGGAACGCCAGCGTGATCAGGATGTCGTGCAGCGTCGCGGCAATCGCGCCGATCGCGAACGCGAAGCGGAATCGCAGGCCGATGTAGATCGTGATGCCGACAATCGATGCGAGCGTGGCGTAAATACCCTTGCGCTGCAGGTCCGCGCCGATCACCGGGCCGACCAGCTCTTTGCTGATCACCTCGAACTTGCCGAGGTTCGCCTTGGTCAGCGAGTCGATCACGGCATTGGCGCCCTGTTCCAGCGCCGCGCCTTCCTCGGCGCCCTCGGTCATCGGCAGGCGAATCAGGATCTCGTGGTTGTCCGGGTCGCCGTAGCTCTGGATCACGTTCTCGGTCGGAATCGCCGCGGCCAGCGCCGCGCGCACCTGGTCGACCGTGACCGGCTGTTCGAACTTCGCGACGATGATGGTCCCGCCAGAGAAGTCGATGCCGAGCGGGACGCCCTTGGTGAAGGCGTAGCCGAAGCCCGCCACGATGATCGCGGCGGAAAACGCGATGGCGTGCCAGCGCCACTTGATGAAGTCGTAGTTGGGGTTCGTGAAGATGGCCATAAAACTAAATGGAGAGCTTGGCGACCTGGCGCTTCGACAGCGTCAGCTCGAACAGGGTCCGCGACACGAAATACGCCGTGAACACGTTGGACAAAAGTCCGATGGTCAGCGTCATCGCGAAACCACGGATCGGGCCGGTGCCGAACTGGAAGAGGAACGCCGCGGCAATCAGCGACGCGACGTGCGTATCGAGAATCGTGAGCAGCACGCGGTCGAAGCCCGCCGCCACCGCCTGCTTCACGCCCTTCGCCGTCTTGAGCTCTTCCTTGATGCGCTCGAAAATCAGCACGTTCGAATCGACGCCCATGCCGATCGTCAGGATGAACCCGGCAATGCCCGGCAGGGTCATCGCCGCCCCGACATACGCCATCAATCCCAGCAGCATCGTCAGGTTGATCGCGATCGAGATCAGCGCATTGAAGCCGGCCAGGCGGTAATAGAACAACATGAAGAGCGTGACCAGCAGCAGGCCGCCGGCCGCCGACGTCACGCCCGCGCGGATCGAATCGGCGCCGAGGGACGGCCCGACGGTGCGCTCTTCGAGATAGCTGAGCGACGCCGGCAGCGCGCCGGAGCGCAGCTTGAGCGACAGGTCCTGCGATTCCTGGTTGGTGAAGTTGCCGGTGATGCGGCCCTCGTCGTCGATGCGCGACTGAATCTGCGGCGCGGACACGACCCGGTTATCCAGCACGATCGCGAGCTGCTTGCCGATGTTGGCCTGCGTGAAGATGCCGAACTTGCGCGCGCCGTCGTTGTTGAGCGAAAAGCTCACCGCCGGGCGGTTGTTCTCGTCGAGGGTCGGGCGCGCGGTGCGAAGGTCGCGCCCCGTCACCGCCGGAACGCGGCGGACCGCATAGTAGCCCGTGCTGGCCGGCAGGCCCGGGCCGGCCTCGATGGCGCCGGGAAGAATCTGAATGTCGGGGGGCACATTGCCGCCGTACCCCGCCCGTGCCGCCGCTTCATCTGAAAACGGCCCCTGCTCGACCTGCTTCAACTCGAGCTGAGCGGTCGACTGGATAATTTCTTTGGCGCGGTTGACGTCGGTGACGCCCGGCAACTGGACCAGCAGCTGATCCGCAGCGGTGTAGCGGGCGACGATCGGCTCGGAGACGCCCAACTCGTTGACGCGCCGCTCGATGGTCGTCAGCGCCTGGTTCACGGTGTCTTCGCGGAGCTGGACGGTGATGTTCGGCTTGAGCGTGAAGGTGTAACTGCCGGTGCCGGACGAACGGTCGTAATTGACCTCGACCTCGGTCAACGCGTTGCGAAACGCCGCGTCCTGGTCTGGCGGCACGCTCACCGTAAACGTGTTCGGCCCAGTGACGGTGATCGCGCTCACCGCAATGTTGGCGGTCTTCAACTGCTCGGCCAGCCTGTCCGCGGTGGTCTGCGTTTCGAGCTTCAGCGCATCATCAGTCTGCACCCGCAGGACCAGGTGCACGCCGCCCTTGAGGTCGAGACCGAGCTTGATCTTCTGATCCGGCGGGTAGAACGACCACACCGACAAGGCGATCACGCCGAGAATTACTATGACTTTCCAACGCAGGTTCTTCGCCATGGCTTATGAACTCGGGGCGTCGACGACCGGGGCCTGTCCTTGGTACCCGACGATGGCCGCGCGCGAGATGTCGACACGAACATTAGGAGCAATCTGGAGCTGAACGGCCTGTTCGCCAAGCTTGGCGATCGACCCGAACAGCCCGCCGGAGGTGACCACTTTGTCGCCGACCTTCAAAGAATGGAGGAACTCTTCGACCTTCTTCTGCTTCTTCTTCATCGGCAACAGGATGACGAAGTAGAAGATCGCCAGGACGAGGGCGAAAGGGATCAGCTGGATGAGCGGGCTGACCTGTTGATTACCCGAGGCAGCGAAGGCCAGCAGGAGTCCGAAATGGGGGTCCGTCGTGGTCATGAAATCAACGCGCGGCGGGTAAAGGTCCGATGGAAATCCTGTCTGAAATCTTCGAACCTGCCGAACGCTATAGCCTCCCTAATCCGCCGCATGGTGTCAAGGTAAAAGGTCAGATTATGCAATGTGTTAAGGGTGCCTCCGGTCATTTCTCCAGCCATATAGAGATGCCTCAAATAGGCCCTCGAAAAGTGCCGGCACGTATAGCACCCGCAGGCCGGATCGGCGGGCCCATCGTCTTCGGAAAACTGCGCGTTCTTGATGTTTAGCGGACCCTCGCTCGTCAGCAGCTGGCCGTTGCGCGCGTTCCTGGTCGGCAGCACGCAGTCGAACATGTCGATGCCGCGGGCGACCGCCTCGATGATGTCGAGCGGGGTGCCGACACCCATCAGGTAGCGCGGCTGAGTGGCGGGTAGAAGAGGTGCGGTCTGCTCGACGATTTGATACATCGTCTCGTTGGGCTCGCCGACGCTCAGGCCGCCAATCGCGTAGCCCTCAAACCCAATAGACACAGTCAGTTCGGCGCTTTTTGCGCGCAGCTCCGGGAAAGTCCCGCCCTGCACGATGCCGAAGAGGACGTCGGGCGTCGGCGGCGCGTCTAAGACGCCGGGCGTCCTCTCTCCGTTTGGGGCAGCAAGAGGACGCCCGGCGTCTTTGATCTGGAGAAAGCGGTCGCGCGAGCGTCGCGCCCAGCGGGCGGTGAGCTCGAGCGATTTATCGATGACCTCGGCCGTAGACGGGAGGGCCGGGCATTCATCCAGCACCATGGCGATGTCGGAGCCCAGGTTGGCCTGGATATCCACCGCCTTTTCGGGGGTCAACACGTGAGCGCTGCCGTCGAGGTGCGAGCGGAATTGAACGCCGTGCTCCTCTATCTTTCTGCGGTCCGACAGGCTGAACACCTGGTAGCCGCCGCTGTCGGTCAGGATCGGCCTGGACCATCCGGAAAAGCGGTGGAGCCCTCCCCTGCGCGCAATCAGCTCGTCGCCGGGCCGCAGGAATAGGTGATAGGTGTTGCCGAGAATAATGCTGGCGCCGGCCTCCTCGAGGTCGCGGGGCGTCAGCGCTTTCACCACACCCTGCGTGCCCACAGGCATGAAGACAGGCGTTTCGATGTCGCCGTGGGCGGTGTGAATGACACCGCGCCGTGCCGCGCCGTCAGTGTGCGTTACGGTGAAAAAAGACATGTCGGGCTTGGGGGCTTAAGGGCTTGGGGGCTTGGGGGCTTGGGGGCTTGGCCGGGTTCAGGCTTCGGTGTTCAAGTCCTCAAGCCCTCAAGTCCTCAAGCCCACTGTGTATTATCACTGAGTGAAGAAACTCCGCGTCGGTGTGATCTACGGAGGGCGCTCCGGGGAGCACGAGGTGTCGGTCACCTCGGCCGCGTCTATTTTCAAACATATCGATCGCACGCGCTACGAACCGGTGCCGATCCGGATCGAGAAAGACGGGCGGTGGACGCTGGCCGATCGGCCGCCGGCCGCATTGTCGGCGGCGGAGGTCATTCAGCAGGCCCGCGTGTCGCCAGCGCGGCCGGTGCGGGCCGGACGAGAGACGCTGCTCGCGCCCTACCCTTCTGAAGACACGATGATCACGGTCGAGCGCCGCCCTTCGTCTGACGGCACCGCTCCGGCCGACGTCGAGCGCGCGGTGGTCACCGGCCTGGGCCTCGACGTGGTGTTTCCGGTTCTTCACGGACCGTACGGCGAAGACGGCACGGTGCAGGGCCTGCTCGAACTGGCCAATGTTCCGTACGTCGGGCCGGGCGTGCTGGCATCGTCGGCGGGTATGGACAAGGCCGTGATGAAGGTGCTGTTTGCCGGCGCCGGCCTGCCGCTGGTCGCGTGGCGCGGCTTTGTGCGGGCCGAGTGGGAGCGAGGTCGCGATCGCATCGTCAAGGACATCGGCACGCTCGGCCTGCCGGTGTTCGTGAAGCCGGCCAACCTCGGGTCGAGCGTGGGGATCTCGAAGGTGAAGACGCCGGCGGAGCTCGTGCCGGCGATCGAGCTGGCGCTCGAGTACGACCGGAAAGTGGTGGTCGAGGCCGGCGTGGTGAACGCGCGCGAGATCGAATGCGCGGTGCTCGGCAACGACGATCCCGAAACGTCGCTGCCCGGCGAGATTATTCCCTCGCGCGAGTTCTACGATTACGAAGCGAAGTACCTGGACGAGGGGTCGCGGAGCGTGATCCCGGCGGAGCTCACCGCTCTGCAGGTCACGGAGGTGCAGCGGCTGTCGGTCGCGGCGTTTCGATCGATCGACGCGGCCGGGCTGTCGCGCGTCGACTTCCTGATGTCGCGTGACACCGGCGCGATCTTCGTCAACGAGATCAACACCATGCCGGGGTTCACCACCATCAGCATGTACGCCAAGCTGTGGGAAGCGAGCGGCGTCGGTTACCCGGCACTGGTCGATCGGCTGATTCAACTCGCGCAAGCGCGCCATTCGGAGAAGCAGCGGCTGCGCACCAGCGCGGTCTAAAAGGCAAAAGGCAGAATGCAAAAGGCAGAAACGCGCCGTGCCTTACTTTTTGCCTTCTGCCTTCTGCCTTCTGCCTTGTCCGAGCCTTCTGCCTTGTCTGAGCCTTTTGCCTTGGCAGTCGCCGTCAGCGCCGCGAAGGCGCCGCAACGCGGCATCACCGCCGCGACCGTTGTCGCAAAAGCCTACGACACCATCCTTGATGCTGACTTCGAGCGTTTGCCCGGTGAACTGACCGCCACGTGCGGGCCGGCGCCGCCGGTCGCCTGCCTCGGCCTCGAGGCCCTCAGCCTGTGGTGGCAGATTCAGCTCGACCCCGAAACACGCGCGCTCGATGGGGCGTTTTCGTCGAAGGCCAACGCCGCGATCGCGGAGGCCGAGCGGATGACCGCGGCCGAACCGGAGCGCGCGGAGGCCTGGTTCTACCTTGGCGCCGCCTACGGCGTGCGCGCGCAGTGGCGCGTGCTTCGCGTCGAGCGGATCGCGGCGGCGCGCGACGGCAAGCGCATCAAGGCGTCGCTCGAGCGGGCGCTCGCACTCGACCCGGCGATGCACGATGCGGAGTTCGGCATCGGCATGTATCGCTACTACGCCGACGTGGCGCCGGCGTACCTGCGGTTTCTGCGCTGGCTGTTCCTGTTACCGGGCGGCGACCGGGTCGACGGCCTGCGCCAGCTCGAACGCGCCGCCACGCAGGGACAGCTGGTCCGCGGCGAGGCGCAGTACCAAATTCACGTGCTCTACCTGTGGTACGAACAAAAGTGGCGCGAGGCCCTGGTGTTGGTGCGCGGGCTGCAGGCGCGCTACCCGCACAACCCGCACTTCCGCCAGGTCGAGGCCGAGATCCTCGACGTCTACTTTCACGACGCCGCGGCCAGCCTCAAGGCGTCGGAGCTGCTGCTGGCGCTGGCGCGCGCGGGCGCGGTGCACCGGGCCGGGCTCGCCGAGGTCGTGGCACGCCTGAACATGGCGCGGCAGCTCCGCACGCTCGGACAGCGCGATCGCGCCGTCGCCGAGCTCGATGCGATCATCGCGCTCGCACCGCCGGCACCGGCCGGCGCGCTCGCGCGCGCGCGTCAACTGCGACGCGAGTGGCGCTGACTACAGTTCCGCGCGAATCGATCCGACACGTGGCCATGACGGTGTCGCGGATCGAGCGATTCGGGCGGTTTGTTGACAATCACAAACGCTTTGTGCTTGACAAGCCGAATTTCTCATCCATAATCTACATCTAGTATGAGGGAGCAAGGCTCAGGCCACTGATTGTGAAGACGTAAAAATAATCAGCGGTTGCCATCAGGCAGAGTCACCCCCCATCAGGAGAGAACAATGGCGAAAAAGAAGAAAGCGGCGAAGAAGGCCAAGAAGCGCTAGGCCGCTCAGGGGCGGTTCTCACAAACTGCCCCACCCTTTTCACCAAGATGGCGCGCCGCACCTCATGAGGAGGTAAGAGCGGCACGCAGCAAGGCGCGAGAACGCCGGCATGGGCGGGCCGAGTGCCAGGCGGCAGAGGCCACAGCATGCAGCGGTCAGGTTCTTCCGCATAACCCAACCTGAAGGGGGGGATTACAGATGGCTAAGAAGAAGAAAGCAGCTAAGAAGGCGAAGAAGCGCTAGTTCGCTTCAGCCTGAAGATCGAGGGGAGCGCCGTGGCGCTCCCCTTTTTTATTGGTTATTGGTTATTGGTTCTTCCTACTGTCCGATCCAGTTGACCCCGTCCCACACGCGGATCCGCTCGATGGTGTCCCACTGCGACAGCGCGTCGACCACATCCATCCCCGCCATCACCTGGCCAAACACCGTATAGCGCGCGTCGAGGTGCGGTTGCGGCGAGTGCGTGATGAAGAACTGGCTGCCGCCGGTGTCGGCCCAGTCGAGCGCCATGCCGACCGTGCCTCGCAGGTAGGGCCGCTGGTTGATCTCGTCGCGGATGGTGTAGCCCGGGCCACCCTCGCCGTCGCCGCGCGGGTCGCCGTCCTGCACCACGAAGTCGGGCACCACGCGGTGCAGCTGCACCCCGCGGAAGTAGCCCTTGCGCACGAGCGCGATAAAGTTGGCGACAGTCCTCGGCGCATCGAGCACGGCCAGCTCGAACTGGATGGTGCCCTTTGTCGTGTCGATGTACGCCGACGGTGAATACCTCGGCTCCACGAAGGTATCGACCGCGGCGAGTTCCGGGATCGAGGGCGGCGGCGCCGGCCGCATCCGCGACACGTCCGCAGCGGGATCGATCTTTTTGAGGTGCTCCGCGGCGCGAACCCTCACGGCCCAGTCTTTGTCGACGAGCGCGGCCGCCAGCACCGGCCGCGCCGCCGTGGGATCCAGGGCAACCAGCGCATCGATCGCCGCGGCGCGTGCCACGTACAGCCCGTCACGCGACGCCAGTGACACCGCCTCGGTCAGCGCGCCCACCGAGTCTGCGGCCTTGAGCGTGGCGAGCCCGCGCGCGGCCGCGGCGCGCACCACCGGGTCGTCGGCCTTCAGGCGCGACCGCATCTCGGCTGCGGCATTGGCGGCGCCGACCTTCGCCAGCGCGTCGAGCACCGACGGAATCACCCGTTGATCGGCGTCGCGCAGCATCGCGGTGAGCGGCGCCTCGGCGCGCTCTTTTTCGAGGCCGCCCACGGCGGACGCCAGCGCGGCGCGCACCGACCATTGATCGTCGGGCGTCAGCGACGACATCGCGCTCACGAACGTGTCCACGTCGGTGCGCGACAGCGCCGTCAGCGCCGCCGCGCGCATCGACGGCCACGAGTCCGACGCCAGGTCGATCAGCAGATCCACCGCGGCGGCCGTCTTCAGCGCACCCAGCGCGGTCACGGATTCGAGCCGCAGGCTCGGCTCCGTCTTCGGCGCCGAGATGATGCGAACGAGCGACGCGCCGGCTTTCGGATCGCCAATCGCCGCAAGGCCGCGAATTGCCTGGATCCTGACGGCGACCGGCTCGCCGGCGTTCTCGGCGATCGCCAGCAGCGGCGCGAAGCCGCGCGGATCTTTTGAGGCGGCAAGTCCGCGCACGGCAAACGACCTCGTCAACTGTCCGTCGCCCTGCAGCAGCGCCAGCAGCACCGGGACCGCCCGCGGATCGTTCATCCGCTGAAAGGCGAACGCCACCGGCCACCATCGGCTGCGCGGCTGGCCCCCCGGATCGAGCAGCGCCGAGGCGAGCGCGTCGTAGGCCCCGAGCCGGACCAGCGCATACAGGCCCAGCCGCACGGCTTCGACGGCGGGGCTCTTCGGCGATGCCAGGTCGTCGGCGATCACGCCGTACAGCACGCCGGCGCCCAGGTGTGCGGAAATCATCGCGCCGACCGCCGGCCCGGCCGGTTGGTGCGCGATCAGGCCCAGCGCTTCAGCAGCCCGGCCCTGGATCAACGGATCGGGATCGGCCAGCGCCGTCATCAAAGGCTGCGCGCCCGCGGCGTCGCCGATCAACCCGATCGCAAAGGCCGCCATCTGCCGCACTTCGTGATCGCGGTCGCTCTGCAGCAGCGTCGTCAGCGGCGCAATGGCCTCGCTCACGCGCACACGGCCCGCCGCCAGCGCGGCCCTGCGCCGGATGCGCGGCTCCAGGTCTTGCAGGAGCGCGATCAAGTCTCCGCCACCGCCACGCAGCTGCCGCTCGTCTTCGAGCTGCAGGATCCAGCGCATCTTCTGGTCGTCAGCGGTGATCGTCGGCGCCGTCGTGACCGGAGGCACGACTTTCGGTCCGCAGCCGGTGAAGAGGAGCAAGGCCAGCAGCGCCGGCAGGCAACGTGGCACGCGCGGTCGAATCATAGGGTCACGTGTCGAAGGGTGGCTTGGTTCACCCGATCGCGAACGATGTTGACGCCAATGCCGGGGCCTTGCGGTACTGCAATGGTGCCGTCGGCGCCGACCTCGATGGCCGGCTCGATCAGATCGGGCTGGTAGTAACGCTTGCTGGCCGCGATGTCACCCGGCAGCCGGAAGTTCGGCAGGCTCGCCAGGTGAATGTTGTGGGCGCGGCCGATCCCGCTCTCGAGCATGCCGCCGTGCCACACCGGGATGTCGTGGGCCGCGCACAGGTCGTGCAGCTCGATCGACGCGCGATGGCCGCCGACCCGGCCCGGCTTGATGTTGATGATCCGGCACGCCTTCGCTTCGATGGCGTCGCGCGCGATGCGCACGGTGTGAATCGACTCGTCGAGGCAGATCGGCGTGGTGATGCCCTTCTGCAGCGTCGCGTGATCCATCACATCGTCGTAGTCGAGCGGCTGCTCGATCATCATCA
Organism: Acidobacteriota bacterium; assembly: GCA_030650395.1. Classification (GTDB taxonomy): domain Bacteria; phylum Acidobacteriota; class Vicinamibacteria; order Vicinamibacterales; family UBA2999; genus 12-FULL-67-14b. Next base: position 16,738 of record JAUSDY010000024.1, read on the forward strand.
GGTCGTAGGGATCGAGCCGCGCCAGGTGGGGCTGGTCTTGCAGCGTGTACGCGGCGTTGGCATCGACCATCAACGGGATCTTGCCGAAACGCGTGCGCACGCGCTCGACCGCGTCGACGTCCCAGCCCGGTTTGATCTTGATCTTGATGCGCTGGTAGCCGGCCGACAGCTCCTGGTCGATCTTCTCGAGCAATTGATCGAGCGAATCCTGGATGCCGATCGAGACTCCCGATGAAATGCGCGGGCGCGTTCCACCCAGCACCGCCGACAACGGCCGGCCGAGCGACCGTGCATACAGATCCCACACCGCCATTTCCAGGCCGGCCTTGGCCATGTTGTGGCCGCGGACGCGGCGCAGCGCCGGAAACACCTCGCGCGGATGCTCGAAGGTCTGCCCGATCACGAGCGGCGCCAGAAAGCCTTCGATGACGTGCCAGACCGTATCCGTCGTTTCACTGCTGTAATACGGATTGGCCTCGGCGACCGACTCACCCCATCCTTCGTGTCCCTCTCCTTCGACGCGCACCAGCACGAAGGTGCGATCGTACGACCGGCCGAAGCTCGTCTCGAAAAAATGCACGAGCGGCAGCCGGCACAGGAACAACTCCACCTTCTCGATCTTCACGCCTACAAACTATACTCGGCTGCGTCGTGGCCTTTCACTATCTCGCCGTCGAGGGCCCCATCGGGGTCGGCAAGACGCGGTTGGCAGAACGGCTGGCGGCCCGCCTCGACGCGACGACGATTCTCGAAGACACCGAGAACCCGTTCCTGCTTGATTTCTACACCGATCGGCCTGGCGCCGCCCTGCAGGCGCAGTTGTTCTATCTACTCAACCGCCATCGACAGTTGACGAGCAAGCGGCAGGCGGATCTGTTTCTGCAAGCGACGATCTGCGACTACGTGTTCGACAAGGACAAGATCTTCGCCTACCTGAACCTTGACGATAACGAGTTGTTCATCTACCAGCGCCTGTTCGACCTGCTCTCGAAAGACGTGCCGACGCCTGACCTTGTCGTCTACCTGCAGGCGCCGACCGAGCTCCTGGTGCGCCGCCTCAAGGCGCGCGGCCAGGATCCTGAACGCGACGTGCCCGCGCCAGAGGAGGACTACCTGCGCGAGTTGAACGAGGCCTACCAGCACTTCTTCTTCCACTACACCGCCACGCCCCTGCTCGTCGTCGAGACGTCGGAGTTCGATCCCGAATCCGACGACGCCGCGCTCGACGAGCTCGTCAAACAGATCCGCACCATGGGTAAGGGCACGCGCTATTACGTAGCGCGGAAGTAGAGTTGAAAGTTGGAAGTTGAAAGTTGAAAGTTGCAGTTGCCAGTTCGGCGGTGGCGGGAACTTGAAACTATTAACTGAACTTCCAACTGGAACTTCCAAGTGAAACTTCCAACTATCAACTTTCAACTTTCAACTGGTAAGCTGTGCCGATATGGCCTGGTTCAAAAAGGCGCGCAAACCGATTGCGACGCCCGAGAAGACCAGCCGCGTGCCCGAAGGGCTGTGGGTGAAGTGTCCCGAGTGCGACACCATCATCTACACCAAGGATCTCGTCAAGAACCTGCACGTGTGCGGCAAGTGCGCGCACCACTTCCGCCTGAACGCCACCGACCGGCTCAAGACGCTGTTCGACGATGAGGTGTGGGAGGAGCTCGCGCCCAACCTGGCGTCGAACGACCCGCTGAAGTTCACCGACACCAAGCCCTACAAGTCGCGGCTGGCTGCCACCCAGAAGCTCACCGGCAAGAAAGACGCCGTGATCGTGGCCGTGGGCCGCATCAACGGCGTCGAGGCGATCGTGGCGTCGATGGACTACAGCTTCATCGGCGGCTCGATGGGCGTCGTGGTGGGCGAAAAGATCGTGCGCGGCATCGAGCTGGCGCTGGAGCGCCAGGCGCCGGTGCTGATCGTGTCGTGTTCCGGCGGCGCGCGCATGATGGAAGGCGCGCTGTCGCTGATGCAGATGGCGAAGATCGCGGCCGCACTCGCCAGGCTCGATCGCGCGCGGCTGCCGTACATCTCGATCCTCACCGACCCGACGACGGGAGGGGTCACCGCCAGCTTCGCCATGCTCGGCGACCTCAACATCGCCGAGCCAAAGGCGCTCATCGGCTTTGCCGGCCCTCGCGTGATCGAGCAGACCATCCGCCAGAAGCTGCCCGACGGCTTCCAGCGGAGCGAGTTCCTCGTCGAGCGCGGCATGCTCGATCTCGTGGTCGACCGCCGCGAGATGAAGGCCACGCTCGGCCGCGCGCTTCAATTCATGGGCAAGTGACTCCTCTCGAACGGCTCTTCGCGCTCGAACAGTTCGGCATCAAGCTTGGGCTCGAGAACATCCGAATCCTGCTCACGGCGCTCGACCACCCGGAGCAGGCGTGGCGCTCGATCCACATCGCCGGCACCAATGGCAAAGGCTCGGTCGCGGCCATGGTGGAGCGGGGGCTGCGGGCCGCGGGCCTGCACACGGGGCGGTACACGTCGCCCCACCTCAATGCGATCGAAGAGCGCGTGGCCCTGAACGGGATGCCCGTCGATTCTGAAACCTTTGCGCAGGTCACCGCCGAAGTGCTGAGCGTGGTCGACGACACCCTCAAGGTGGGCACACTGACTGTGACGCCGACCTTCTTTGAAGTCTCGACCGCGATCGCATTCGAGATCTTTCGCCGCGCGAACATCGACGTCGCCGTCGTCGAGGTCGGCCTCGGCGGGCGATTCGACGCCACCAACGTCCTCACGCCCGACATCACCGCTATCACGTCGATCGCGTTCGATCATGAACGTCACCTTGGCCGCACGCTGTCGGCGATCGCGTTCGAAAAGGCGGGCATCGCCAAGCCCGGCGTGCCGCTGGTGATTGGCCGGCTGCCCGCCGAGGCGGCGAAGCGGATCGCCGACGTCGCGGCGAAGGTTGGGGCTCCCCTGCTCGACGCCCACGCCACGACCACCGATCGCGTTTACCCGCCGTTGAAGCTGGCGCTGGCCGGCCGCCATCAACTCGAGAATGCCGCAGTGGCCGTCGCCATTCTCGAGCGATGGTCGGCGGTCGTTTCAGACATTCCGACTGAAGCGATCGTGACGGGCCTGACGCAGTGCGACTGGCCGGCCCGCCTCGAATGGCTGCGCCTTCCATCCGGGGCGGAGCTGCTGATCGACGCCGCGCACAACCCGGCCGGGGCGGCCGCACTGGCCACGTATCTCGAAGACAACGGGCTGGCCCCCGTGCCAATCGTGACGTCGATCATGGCCGACAAGGATGTCGCCGGCATGGTGACGCAGCTTCGCCGCGTGGCCTCGTCTTTCATCGCGACGACGGTGCCGCATCCGCGGGCACGGACGGCCGAGGCGCTCGCCGACGCCATCCGCGAGATCGCGCCTGGCATCCCGGTGGTCGCGGAGCCGTCGCCCGACGCGGCCGTCGTCACCGCCACAACGGGCGCACCGCGTGCGGTCGCGGCCGGGTCGATCTTTCTGGTGGGACCGCTTCGCGCGCGGCTGCTCGCCGCCGGCGCCACTCCGAGGATCTAGTAATCTGAGGATGTCGGCCTTGATGCGATATCGACCCACACTTTTCTTCCTCGCCGTCGTGACGGCGGCGCTCGCGGCGCCGGCCGGCGCGCAGATCGTGCCGGGCTGGAACAGCAAGCAGTTCACGTGGGAGCGGCTTGACGCCGATCGCCTGCGCCTGGTCGGAGAGATCGAGATCGAAGGCGACCCCGGCGGCGCCAACGCCGGCCAGAAGTTCTTCGCCGACGAGCTCGAGCTCAACACCAGGACGGGCGATCTGACGGCACGCGGCAACGTCGTGTTCAAGACTCCGACGACGCAAATCTCGGCCGAGAGCGTGACGTTCAACACCAAGACCCGGCTGGGCACGTTTACGACGGCGCACGGCATCGCGGAACTTGGCGAGCGCGGAGTGCGCAACCAAAGCATGTTCGGAACGATGGAGCCCGAGATCTACTTCCATGGGGAAGTGATCGAGAAGATTGGGCCCGACAAATACCGCCTCCGCCACGGCGCGTTTACCACCTGCGTGCAGCCGACACCGCGCTGGGAAATCGTCAGCGGCAACGCCACCATCAACCTGCACGACTACGCGATGCTCAGAAACGCGGTGATCCGGGTGAAAGACGTGCCGGTGTTCTACCTGCCGATGTTGTACTACCCGATCCAGGACGACGACCGCGCGACGGGAATTCTGATTCCGACTTACGGCGCTTCGCTGGCGCGCGGCCAGTCGATCAGCAACGCGTTCTTCTGGGCGATCAATCGCAGCCAGGATGCGACGTTCTTTCATGACTGGCTGTTTTCGCGCGGCAACGGCGTGGGTGCCGAGTACCGCTACGTGCTGGCGCCCCAGGCGCAAGGGTCGCTTAGCTACTACTTCCTGAACGAGAACGCCGCGCAGATCAACGGCCGTACTCAACAGCCCAGAAGAAGCACCAAAATTACCGGCGGTTTGAGCCAGGGTCTGCCGTTCAACCTGTCGGCGCGCGCCAACGTCGATTATTTCAGCGACGTCACGGTCCAGCAGCTCTACAACAACAACTTCCAGGATGCCTCGCAAAGCACGCGCCGGTATTCGGGCGGTATTTCCGGAGCGTGGCGCGGGCTGGCGGCGAACGGAAACTTTCAGCGCACCGAGACATTCGATCCCGCGGGCAACTCGACGGTGCTCGGCTCAGAGCCGGCGCTGACCACCTCGTTCACTGGTTACAAGCTGGGCATCCTGCCGGTCTTTGCGTCGATCAACGCCGAGGCAGGACGGATTGTCTTCATCCAGAAATTCGGCACGACGATCAACGACCTGTCGCTGATGAAGGCGGACGTCGTGCCGTCGCTGCGGGCGCCGCTCAGCTCGTTGCCGTTCCTGCAAGTCAACGCCTCGGTGGCCTATCGCACCACCTATTTCAGCGAGAGCCTCGCCGCCGACAAGCGGACGCAGATTGAAACGCCCGTCACGCGCCGCTATGCCGACATGCGTCTCGACGTCGTCGGACCGGTGTTCTCGAAGGTCTTTAATCCCAACAACGCGATCGCCGATCGGCTCAAGCACATCATCGAACCGTCATACTCGATCCAGCGCCGCAGCAAGATCCCCTCCCAGGATTTCATCCCCAGGACATCGGGCGCCTACGACACGATCGTCGGCGATACCACGCAGGTGAGTTACGGCCTGGCCAACCGCGTGATGGTTCGCAAGGGTTCGTCACCCGACGACCAGTCGGGCGCGGCGCGCGAGCTGCTCACGGTGAACCTGAGGCAAAGCTATTACACCGACGAGCGGGCCAGCCAGTTCGACCCGTCGTATTCCTACGGCACCGGCTTCCGCAAGCCGAGCCCGTTCTCTCCCGTGTCGCTGACGGCGCGCGCGGCGCCGACGATTCCGATCGGCATCGACTTCAGGCTCGAATACGATCCGACCAGCCAGGCCGAGAGAAAGCTGCTCGGGTTCGGCCTGAACGGCATGATGCGGACGAGCATGATCGAGAGCGCGACGGGCTGGAGCCGGCAGGCGTTCGGCAGCGCCTCGAGCGGCAGCTCGAACAACTACCTCAACCAGGGCACGTCGCTCAAGTTCCGCGACGGCCGGTATGGCGGCACGGTGACGTTCAACTACGACATCGGGCGGTCGAAGCTGATCAACCACCGCTACATCACCTTCTACAACTCGCAGTGTTGCGGCGTGTCGTTCGAGTTCCAGGAGTACGACTACTCGGGCAACACCAACATCCTGGTGTCCAAGGACCGGCGCTTCAACATGTCCTTTACCCTGGCCGGCGTCGGGTCGTTCTCCAACTTCTTCGGCGCATTCGGCGGCGGCACGTATTAACATCGTGGGCTGTTCATGAAGGGACTGATCCTCAGCGGGGGTAAGGGCACGCGCCTCAGGCCTCTCACCTATACGAGCGCGAAACAGCTCGTTCCGGTCGCCAACAAGCCGGTGTTGTTCTACGGCATCGAGGCGCTGGTGGCGGCCGGCATCACCGACATCGGCATCGTGGTCGGCGACACCCACGCGGAGATCCGGGCGGCGGTCGGCGACGGCTCGAAGTTCGGCGCCCGCGTCAGCTACATCGAGCAGGACGCGCCGCGCGGGCTCGCGCACGCGGTGCTCATCAGCGAGGGCTTCATCGGCAGCGACCCGTTCGTGATGTATCTCGGCGACAACCTGCTCAACCGCGGCATCGTCGAGTTCGTCGAGCAGTTCGTGAAAGAGAAGCCGGCGGCGCAGATCCTGCTGACGCCGGTGCCCGATCCGCAGATGTTCGGCGTGGCCGAATTGAAAGACGGCAAGGTCGTGCGCCTCATCGAGAAGCCGAAAGAGCCGAAGAGCAACCTGGCGCTCGTCGGCGTCTACATGTTCGGCCCCGAGATTTTCACGTCGGCCAAGCGCATCAAGCCGAGCTTCAGGAACGAGCTTGAAATCACCGACGCCATCCAGGATCTGATCGACCGCGGCCTGCAGGTCAACCCGCACCTGGTCGACGGCTGGTGGAAAGACACCGGCAAGCTCGAAGACATGCTCGAAGCCAACCGGCTGATCCTCGAGACGCTGACGCCGCGGGTCGACGGCACGGTGGACGCGGCGTCGCGGATCGACGGCACCGTGGTGATCGAAGCCGGGGCAATCGTCGAGAACTCGGTGATCCGCGGTCCGGCGATCATCGGGCCGGGCGCGCGCATTCGCAACGCTTACATCGGGCCGTTCACGTCGATTGGCAAGGACGTCGAGATCCACCACTCGGAGGTCGAGCACAGCATCGTGCTGGAGGGGTCGCTGATCCACGACCTCGACGTGCGGGTCGCCGACAGCCTGATCGGCCGCGGCGTGAAGATCCATCGCCTGCCGCTCAAGCCCTCGGCCCACCGCTTCATGCTGGGCGATAACTCTGAAGTCTGGATCCGCTGGTAACCGATCGATGACCAAGGTACTTGTGACCGGCGGCGCCGGATTCATCGGCAGCAATTTCGTGCGCTACGCGCTGCAGACCCATGCCGACTGGCACGTCACCAACCTCGACAAGCTGACCTACGCGGGGCGCAGGGAAAACCTGCACGACGTGATGGACGACCCGCGCCACAGCTTCGTGCACGGCGACATCTGCAATGCGGCGGTGGCCGGGCCACTGGTCGAAGCCGCCGATTACGTGGTGCATTTCGCGGCCGAGACCCACGTCGACCGCTCGATCATGGCCGCGGGCGTTTTTCTCAAGACCGACGTCGAAGGCAGTTTCGTCCTGCTGGAGGCCGCGCGGCGGAACCCGAAGCTGCAGCGCTTCGTGCAGATTTCGACCGACGAAGTGTATGGCAGCGTGCCGGAGGGCTCGAGCACCGAGACCGACGAGCTGCGGCCGCGCAATCCGTACGCGGCGAGCAAGGCCGGCGCCGATCGCCTGGCCTACAGTTACTGGGCCACGCATGACGTGCCGGTAATCGTCACCCGCGCCTCGAACAACTACGGCCCGTACCAGTTTCCCGAAAAGATTATCCCGCTCTTCGTGACCAACGCGATGGACGACCTGCAAGTGCCGCTCTACGGCGACGGCGGCAACGTCCGCGACTGGCTGCATGTGCTCGACCACTGCCGCGCGCTCGACTTGTTGATCCACACCGGCAAGAACGGCGAGGTCTACAACATCGGCGGCGGCAACGAGGTCAAGAACGTCGACCTCACGCACACCATCCTGGAACACGCGGGCAAGACCGCCTCGCTGATCAAACCGGTCGCCGATCGCAAGGGACACGACCGCCGATACAGCCTCGGCACCGCCAAGCTGCAGGGCATGGGCTGGCAGCCCCAGGTGCCGTTCGACGAGGGCCTGCGCGAGACCGTGGCGTGGTACCAGGCGAACGAGTGGTGGTGGCGGCCGATCAAGGAACGCGACCCCGCCTACAAGGCCTACATCGAAGCGCAGTACGGCAAGCGCTGATGGCCTCTCCCGTCCTGGTTACGGGCGCGGCAGGATTCGTCGGCAGCCACCTGCTCGAGCTGCTCGCCCTCGACAACATCGACATCGTCGCGTGGCAAAGGCCCGGCACCGAGCCGCTGGTGCGGGGCGAGGCGGTGCACTGGGTCACCGTCGAGATGCACGACCGCTCGTCGGTTGCCGCAGCCATCCAGGACGCGCGGCCCTCTGCGGTCTATCACCTGGCCGGTGTTCCGCACGTCGGCGACTCGTGGGCGCACACCCGCGAGACTTTTGCCGGCAACACCCTGGCGTCTCATCATCTCTTCGAGTCGATCCGGCTGGCGGGCCTGCAGCCGCGCGTGCTCATCACGAGCTCGGCGATGGTCTACACGCCCGCCGATCGCGCCATCACCGAGACCGATCGCGTGTGCCCGAACAGTCCGTACGGCACCAGCAAGCTCGCGCAGGAAATGGTCGCGCGCCGGGCGTGGGAAGACGACGGCATCCCAGGATTGATCGCACGATCGTTCAACCATACGGGGCCGCGGCAGTCTGATGCCTTCGTGGCGCCGAGCCTTGCGAGGCAGGTCGCGCTGATCGAAGCGGGGCGCCTGGCGCCGGTGCTCGCGGTCGGCAACCTGGAGCCCAAGCGGGACCTCATGGATGTGCGCGACACCGTGCGCGCGTACCGGGCGATGATGCAATCGGCCCGACCCGGCGTCCCGTACAACGTGTGCTCCGGCAAGGCTCTTGCAATTCGCACGCTCGTGGACACGTTTTTGGCGCGGGCGCGCGTTCCTATTGCAATCGAACGGGATCCGGCGCGGTTCCGCCCCAACGACACGCCGCTCGTGCTGGGCGACCGCTCGCGATTGACCGCCGATACCGGCTGGGTGCCGGAAGTGCCGCTGGAACGCACGGTCGACGACCTGCTCGCGCATTGGCGTAAGGCGATCTCAATTGGTTAGCAGGTGACCGTGTATTCCGAAACGTTGCGGCAGGCCGTTCACATGGCGATGGGCGGACTCGCCTTACTGTTGAGGTATCTAACGTGGCCGCAAGCCGCGTTACTTGCCTTGGCCGCGCTCGTCTTCAATGCTGTGGTGCTTGCGAGAGTCCTGCCCAGTATCGTGCGGCCCTCTGACCGCGCCGGGCATCGCGCGGGCGTGCTGTTCTACCCGCTTGCGCTTTTCGCGCTCGTCCTCATCTTTCGCGAACGCCTCGACATCGTCGCCGCCGCCTGGGCGGTGATGGCCTTTGGCGACGGCGCCGCGACGCTGGTCGGCACGCGGGTGGGCGGGCCGCGGCTGCCGTGGAACGCCGACAAGACATGGAGCGGGCTGATCGCGTTCGCGCTGGCCGGATCGATCGGCGCAGTCGCGTTGAGCGTATGGGTCTCGCCGATGATGGTGCCGGCACCGCCGTGGTTCTTCACATGGCTCGCGCCGATCGCGGCGGCGCTGGCGGCGGCGCTGGCGGAGACCATTCCGATCGAGCTCGACGACAACCTGACGGTGCCCTTCGTCGCGGGTGTCATGCTCGCGGCCGCCGCCGCCGTGGATCCAGTGGCGCTTGGAGCGGAGTTCGTGCACGTCGGCCATCGCATCGGGTGGGGGGTGCTGGCAAGCGCCGCTCTTGCGTTTGTCGCGATGAAGGTCAGGGCCCTGACGCTCGGTGGTGCCACGGTCAGCACGCTGATTGGCGCCGCGATTTTTTCGCTCGGTGGATTCCAAGGCTGGTTGATGTACCTGGCTGCCACGACGGTCGCGGTGACGAGCTGGCGCGTCGGCCAACGGAAAAGAGGGCCGACCCCTGCGAGTCACGGTGTGGGTAGCGCCATCGCAAGCAGTGCGATCGGCCTGATCGGCGCGTGGCTCATGGCCGCCGTCGACGCCGACGCCGCGGGCGCGCTCATCGTGGCATCGGGGCTGACTGCCTGGGCCAGTAATGCTGTCGCCAGCGAGAGCGAGAAGGGCTACGGCATCGGCGTAAGCGCGGTCGCGATGTTGATGACGTCGCTGGCGATGGCCGGGCTGTTTGCGCTCGCGTTTCCCACGATGCACTTGCTCGCGCCGTTCATCGTGTTGGGCTCGGCAGCCGGATCGATCACCGCAAGCGCGCTCGGCAGGAGATACAAGAACAACGGCGTGCTGAACGAAGACGTGTTGCTCTTTCTGAACACCTTCGCGGCCGCGGCGATCGCCTGCGTCAGCGTGTTGACCGTCGTGGCCTTGCGAAATCGCCTGCCTTGAACTGCAGGGCTTGATTGGTAGTGCTCAGTTTGCTTATTGACCCTCGCGAGCATGCCACATGGGAGATAGCAGCCCGCGAGGCTGGACGATATAATCTAGACATCTATGTCTAGACCTTGGTGTCCGAACTTTTTGGGCTGGGCTAGTCTTTACAGGTAGAGTCTGAGCAATGGCTGGCGAACCCGAAAAGACCGCGCTCCCAGAGGTTTTCGACGCCGCACAGCGGGACCCAGAACTCAAACACATCTACGCTAACGGGTTCGGTGTTGGCCTAACCAATGCGGATGTGTCAGTTGTGCTGCAACTATCTGGGCGCCCAATTAAGGTTCTGCATCTTTCGTACACTCTCGCCAAAACACTCGCTGAGAAACTGGGGCAAGTAGTCAAGGAGTTCGAGACTGCTATCGACACCAAGCTGGTGACGACCGATAAGGTTGACGAGGCGTTCAAGAAACTACAGGAGAAGAAAGCCGAAAATGTGGCTAAGCAGTAATAGTGCAGCCGCGACGCTGACACGTCGACCTTCAATGGACGTTGACTCCGTTGCGGAGAAGCTAAGAGGTTTCGCTGATCTGCGGGCGGGATGGAACTTTGGGGAGGGCGTGCCCGTTGCCCAGAGTGCTGTTCGGGTAGCGGAGGGCTTGCTGAAATGGGCCTCGCAGTTAACTCTGCAGGTGGACGTTTTCCCGGGCCTTGACGGCGAGTGTATGGTCAGCTTCTATGGTGGTGATGATTGTGTGCGCGTAATTGTCACACCCGACCAATCTGAAGTATTTGGGTTGCGGGTTGAGCGTGGGCGTGGCGCTCAATTGACTGATGTCATTGAGCCGACTGACACAGCAACCCGACACGAGGTCTATCGACGTGTGGCGGGGTTGGTCGAAAAGGACTCATGGATCTCGCTCGCGTCCTACACATCGGAAAGCTATACGATCCTCGTCAATTGCACTTTGTCGAATTTGCATTCAAGAACTCGAGCCGGGACGGCGTTATCATCAGCGGACCATCCGTTTTCGATACGCGGTGTGCCTGCCAGGTAGATGACGATTGCCTTTGCGCTCACGTTGCGCGGTACTATTCGGAATTAGGGCCTGACCCTTGCGCTCTATGGACGTTCGACCTCTCCATTTTAGGTAGTCCTGACCCTGCGCTTAACGAGGTCGAAAGCGCGACCGGTGATAAGTGTCACCGCGCGATCGAGGGTCTCGGCAATGGTCTTCTGAAGCGAACGTTCGCTACCCACAGCGCGGTTCTCGCGAACCTTCGTTTGTGCGTGAATGGGCATCTGGAGCCGTTTACACACGAGCGAGCTACCGAATTACAAGAACAGCATTACTCGTAGCAGCTTTATCCGCCGCTGACTAAGGCGATGCAGGCCGGAATCCGACCACGTTTGGGAGATTGAAGAGATTATGAGTCTACTCGGGATGTAGAGAATGCCAGTTGCCAAGGCGCCACGCGGAGGGCTTTATCAAGCCAGGATCGCCACTGAGCCTTGCGATGCGGGGTTCAAAGCGACCGTGGTCGCGGTGATCCTAATCACTCCTCCGTCTCCAGTTGGAGTGGAAGTCTCCCATCCCGCGTTGCCCTCGTTCTCGGCCGCCACGAAGGAAAAGGCTGAGCGAATGGCCGAGGCCAGCTTTAAAGCGTGGGCTAAGGGCCAAACCCCGTTTTCATAGACTTCCGGCTTGTCTATGCAAACTGACCCACTACCCGACTTGACTAGCGAACAAAAAGCGAAATAGTCTGAGTCGCCGGTGTTATGGCGACCCATCCCCTTCTCTTCGATCTCGGCGCGTCGCTTACCACCCGAGATGTCGCGCGGATGGTGAAGAGCGGCGGCGTGGCGGCCCTGCCAGACGCGGTGCGGCGTGGGGATGCCGCGACCTACCAGGAGATTCGTTGCAAGTCGGCGTTGAACCGCGTCAAGGGCAAGAGCTACATGCAGTGGTCCTTAAACCCGTATCGCGGCTGCACGCACGGCTGCCACTACTGTTTTGCCCGGCGCTATCAAACGCAGTTGGAGTTGAACGCCGGCGACGACTTCGCGTCGGTGATCTTCGTGAAGACGAATTTCGTCGAGGTGCTGCGGCGCGAGCTCGACAAGCCGTCCTGGAAGAAAGAAAGCATCGGGTTTGGCACGGCCACCGATCCGTACCAGCCGATCGAAGGCACCTATAAGATCTCGCGCGGCGTGCTCGAAGCGCTGCGCGACGCGGCGACACCGGTCGGCATCGTGACCAAGGGACCGATGATCGTGCGGGACATCGACGTGCTGCAGGACCTGTCGGCGCGCGCGGCGTGCCGCGTGCACATCAGCGTACCGACGGTCGATGAAGATGCCTGGGACAAGCTCGAGCCCGGCGTGGCACACCCGATGACGCGGCTGCGAGCCGTCCGGCAGCTCGTCGACGCCGGCATCGACTGCGGCGTCTTGATGGCGCCGATCGTTCCCGGCTTCTCGACGCAACCAGACAAAATCGAGCGCACCGTGAAAGCGATTGCCGAATCCGGCGCGACGTCGGTGGGCGCGATGGTGATGCACATGGACGGCGGCACCAGGGATCACTTCATGGCGTTACTGGCGCGCGACTATCCGGGAATGGTGACGCGTTACGAGCAGCTCTACGCGCGCCGTTACGTGGATAAGGACTACGAGAAGCGGGTGCAGGAAGTGGTGTCGCTGATGCGCGAGCGGTACGGGCTCAATCGGCGCGGGAGCCTGGCACGCCGAAGCTCGAAGAGCAAAGGCGGCCCAGAAGACCCGCAATGAGGGCGGCGCGCGGCGCCAGCGCATCGATCACGACGTGCTCGTCAAGCGCGTGGGCGCCGTCACCGACCGCGCCGAGTCCGTCAAGCGTTGGTACGCCAACCGCCGCGGTGAAGTTGCCATCGGATCCGCCGCCGGCGGATCCCTCCGCCAGATCCGTTCCCATTTCCCGGGCGACGCCGCGAGCCATCTCGAACAGCTTCACGACGCTGGGGCTGCGCTCCAGCGGAGGCCGATCGAATCCGCCGTTGACGTGCACGCCGGCGCCCTTCAAATGCGGCTTGAGCGACTTCATCGCGTGTTCGATCTCGCGCGCGTCAGCGATCGTGACCGCACGCGCATCGACCGTCGCGCGCGCCTCGGCCGCCACCACGTTGGCGCGCGACCCGCCGCGGACGATGCCGACGTTCACGGAGATGCCGCGATCGAGATGCTGGAGCTTCTCGATGTCCAGCACCTGACGCGCCAGCTCGTGAATGGCGCTGATGCCCCGGCCCGGGTCGAGGCCGGCGTGCGCCGACACGCCCGTGACCACCAGCTCGAACTGGCCGACGCCTTTGCGGCTGGTCTTCAAGGCGCCTCCGGGCAGCGACGGCTCGAGCACCAGCACCGCGTCGCTCTTCACCGCTTCGGCTTCGATCAACGCGCGCGACGTGGTGCTGCCGATCTCTTCGTCGGTGGTCCACAACATGACGATGCGCGCGCGGTCGAGCGCGCCCTGCGCCAGCAGCGCCCGTGTCGCGAGGGTGGCGAGGCCGATGCCGGCCTTCATGTCGAAGACGCCTGGGCCGTGCAGCCGCCCGCCGTCACGCTTGAGCGGCATGCGCTGCAGCTGCCCGATCGGCCACACCGTGTCGAAGTGGCCGAGCAGCAACACCTGCCGATCGCCGGCGCCGAAGCTGGCGCGCAGGTGATCGCCGGCGGTTGACGGTGTGGCGCGGGTGATGGTGGCGCCGAGCGCGGTGAGGCGCGACGCCAGCTCGGCCCCGCACCGATTAACGGCCTGGAGGTCGTCGCTCGGCGATTCAATCGCGACGAGGGCTTCGATGAACTCGAGGAGCCAGTCACGCTGCGATGAGCAGTAAGCCGCCAGATCGTTAATCATCTGAACGCCCTATAATAAGTCTGTGTTTCAGTGTTTCTGTGCTTCTGTGTTGAGCATTGCGCTGCTGGCAGCGACGCAGACGCCGCAGCCGTTCCCGCGTCCCGGCACGCCGGCTGCACCACGTAATCCACCGAGCGCTCCGCCCCCTCCAACGGCCACGCAACCGCCCGCTCAACCCCCGACGTCGGCCGCACCCGGTGCATCCGCCGCTCCGACTGAAGCCATGCTGGGCGCGCCGATCTATCCGTCAGCGGTGTATCTGACGTCGTACGACGCCGGCCGCGGCCAGCGCTTTTACCTGTTCGGCACGACCGTCCCGTACCCGGAGCTCGTGATGTATTACAAGACGGTGCTGAAGCAGAAGGGCGATGAATTGTTCGAGGCGCCGCCGACGCATCAATTCGAAACCGGCCGGTTCCGTGACGAGACGATGGCGTTTGCACCAAGCGTGACGATCAAGGACTACACGTTCGGCGGTTCGGCGGGGTTCCCGAACCCGAAGAAGGGCGCCAAGCCGGAACGATTCCCCACGGTGATCCAGATCGTCCCGGCGCCAAGGCCATGATCGTAGGGCACTCCTTAAAGGGGTGCCCTACTGACATAAAGCTCAGCTCCGCTCTTGCGGAACTCTTCCGACTTCTCTTCCATGCCCTTCGCGGCTTCCGCACGCACCTGCTGCGTCAGCTCCATGCTGCAGAACTTGGGGCCGCACATCGAGCAGAAGTGCGCGACCTTGGCGCCGTCGGCGGGCAGTGTCTCGTCGTGATACGCGCGCGCGGTGACCGGGTCCAGTGACAAGTTGAACTGATCCTCCCACCGGAACTCGAACCGCGCCTTCGACAGCGCATCGTCCCACGCACGGGCGCGCGGGTGGCCCTTGGCCAGGTCGGCGGCATGCGCGGCGATCTTGTAGGCGATCACGCCCGCCTTGACGTCGTCGCGGTTGGGCAGGCCGAGGTGTTCTTTCGGCGTGACGTAGCAGAGCATCGCGGTGCCGTACCAACCGATCATGGCGGCGCCGATCGCCGACGTGATGTGATCGTAGCCCGGCGCGACATCGGTGGTGAGCGGGCCGAGCGTGTAGAACGGCGCTTCCGCGCACCACTCGAGCTGCTTCTCCATGTTCTCGCGAATGAGGTGCATCGGCACGTGGCCTGGGCCCTCGTTCATCACCTGCACGTCGTACTCCCACGCGATCTTCGTCAGCTCGCCTTGCGTTTTCAGCTCGGCGAACTGCGGCTCGTCGTTGGCATCGGCGATCGACCCCGGGCGGAGCCCATCGCCGAGCGAAAACGACACGTCGTAAGCGCGCATGATCTCGCAGATCTCGCGGAAGTGCGTGTAGGTGAAGTTCTCCTGGTGATGGGCCAGGCACCATTTCGCGAGGATCGACCCGCCGCGCGACACGATGCCGGTGAGGCGCTTGGCCGTCATCGGGATGTAGCGCAGCAGCACGCCGGCATGGACGGTGAAGTAATCCACGCCCTGCTCGGCTTGCTCGATCAGCGTGTCGCGGTAGACCTCCCACGTGAGATCTTCCGGCCGGCCGCCGACCCTCTCGAGCGCCTGGTAGATCGGCACCGTGCCGATCGGCACCGGCGAGTTGCGGATGATCCACTCGCGGGTCTCGTGGATCTTCTTGCCGGTCGACAGGTCCATCACCGTGTCGGCGCCCCACAGCGTCGACCAGCGCAGCTTCTCGACTTCCTCGTCGATCGACGAAGAGACGGCGGAGTTGCCGATGTTGGCGTTGATCTTCACCAGGAAGTTGCGGCCGATGATCATCGGCTCGAGCTCCGGGTGGTTGATGCTGGCGGGAATGATGGCGCGGCCGCGCGCGACCTCGTCGCGCACGAACTCGGCCGGCAGGCCTTCGCGCGTCGCGATGAACGCCATCTCCGGGGTGATCTCGCCTTTGCGCGCGTAGTGCAGCTGCGTCACGGGCTGACCTGCCTTGGCCGCCGTCCGGCGCGGTGCGATCCACGCTTCGCGCAGCTTCGGCAGGCCCGCGCGCGGGTCATGCCCCTGCGGACCGCTGGTGTCGTAGAGGCGCACCGGCGCTTCGCCACCGCCGAGCGTCACCTCGCGGAACGGCACGCGCAGGTTGATCGGTCCCGCGGCACTGTCGACGATGGTGTCGTCGTAGGCTTTGCGTGAATTCGGGTAAGCCTCTTCGTACGTCGAGGCAGTTGGCACTGGTGTGGACTTCGACATTCCGCTCTCCCTCCGCCGGTCTGAACCGGATCAGGTTCCAGGGTGTTTCTCAATCCGATGGCACCGCTAAAGCGGTGCCCTACATGTAGGGCGCCCCTTTATGGGGCGCCGCCGGATACCCCTGGCGGTCGATCAACGGTATCACGCGGACTACAATTTGCCTGTGGTCGATCTCCTCGTTTTTGGACCCCATCCCGACGACCTCGAGATTGGGCTGGGCGGCTCGATCGCGAAGCACGTCGCGCTTGGTCACTCGGTTGCGCTGTGCGACTTGACCCGCGGCGAAATGGGCACCAATGGCACACCTGAGGAACGGGCCGCGGAAGCGGAGGCCGCGCGGGTGGTGCTCGGTGCGGCTTCGCGTGACAACCTCGGTTTGCCGGATGGCGACATCGGCGGCGACCCTTCGCATCTACGAGAGGTTGTCGGGTTCATCCGGCGCATGAAGCCGAAGACGATCGCCGCGCCGTACGGCGAGGACCGGCATCCCGACCACGTCGCGGCCAATCGCCTGCTGACGCGTGCCGCCTTTCTGAGCGGCCTGACACGTTACGGCGCCGCCGGCCAGAAATGGCGGGCCGATTGGGTCTTGTACTATTTCATCAACGATTCGGCGCCGCCCTCATTCGTGGTCGACGTGTCGGCGACCTACAACACCAAGCGCGCCGCCCTTGCGTGCCACCGCTCGCAGTTCGACCCCGACGCGACGGGCGGCACGGCTACGCGGCTGACCTCGCCGCGCTTCCGGCAGCTGATCGAAAGCCGCGATGCGCAGTTCGGCGCGCTGATCGGCGCCGACTTCGCCGAGGGCGTGATCGCGCGCGAGCCGATCGCGCGGGACACCCTGCTCAAATGAACATCGGGATCGTCTGCTATGCCTCGGTGGGCGGGAGCGGTGTGGTCGCCTCCGAGCTGGCGCGCTGCCTCGCCGGACGCGGACACAAGACGCACGTCATCAGCAGCGAGACGCCGTTCCGGTTGCGCGGGCCTGATGCCGGAATCCGCTTTCATCGCGTCGACACACCGGGATATCCGCTATTTCGGGAGCCGCAGTATCTTCTCGCGCTTGCCAACCGGCTGGTGCAGGTGTCGCGCGCGCACCACCTCGATATCATTCACGCGCATTACGCCATCCCGCATGCGGCCGCAGCCTATCTCGCCCGCCAGATTCTCAGCGCGTCGGCGGTCACGCGTGTGCCGCGCACCATCACGACGCTGCACGGCACCGACGTCACGATACTCGGCGCCGATCCGTCGTATCGCGAAACGGTGGCGTTTTGCATCGATCAATCCGACGCGGTGACAGCCGTCTCCGCAAGCCTGCGCGACGACACCAGGCGCGAGATGCCGGTGAAGAGCGCGATCGAGGTGATCCCGAATTTTCTGGATTGCGCGTTCCATCGCCGCGCGCCCGATCCCACCTTGCGCGCGCGCCTCTGCCCCGCGGGCGAGAAGCTGGTAGTGCACATTTCCAATCTGCGGCCGGTCAAGCAGGTCGACGCCGTGGTAAAGATCTTCGCCCTCATCCGCGAGCAACTCCCCGCGCGGCTGGCAATCGTCGGCGAAGGGCCCGACTGGGGCAAGGCCGAGGAGCTGGTCCGCGAGTTCGGCTTATCGCCTCATGTCGAGATGATCGGTGAGACGCAGGACATCGTCGGGTTGTTGTCAGAGGCGGACTTGTTCCTGCTTCCGTCACTGCAGGAAAGTTTCGGCCTTTCGGCGCTCGAAGCGATGGCATGCGGCGTGCCGGTCGTGGCATCGCGTGTCGGCGGTTTGCCCGAGGTGGTGGTGGACGGTGAGACCGGCTACCTGCATCCGTCCGATGCAATCGACTCGATGGCGGAGAGCGCCGTCAGGCTGCTGTCGGACGCGGCTCTCCACGCGCGCATGTCGGCGGAGGCCGCGCGTCTTGCGGTCGAGCGCTTCAGCGCGGATCGCGTTGTTCCGCGGTATGAGGAGCTGTATCAGCGAGCAATCGCGGCAGGCCGCCCGTCGGCGCCGAGGATCGACACGTTCACGTAGTAGAGGTCGGTTGCGACCTCGAACTTCTCTTTCCCCAACTTGTTCGGCATCGTCTGCCAATCCGTCGTCGGCCTGATGGTCTGCCACTCCGGCCGCGAGCCGACGCGAATCGGCATCGCAAACCCGCGCTCATCTGCTTTCCATCGATACGACACCGTGCCCGCCTTGTCGTCGAACGTCAGTTCCAACGCCGGTAGCTCAGTGCGTCGAAGGTACTGATCGAACACCGCCGTCAGATCCTGCTTCAGCTCCGCGTTGAAGAAGCGGACGATGTCCTCGGTCATGATGTTTTGGTACGTGAAGCGCTCGAACGTGTCGTGCACGAGCTCCCACCACCGCGCATCATCATTGACGACATTGCGTAGGGTGTTCAGGAACAGCGCGCACTTGAAGTACATGTCCTGGTTCGGGGTGCGGTGGATCCCGCGCTGCGTGATCACCGGCTCTTTGTTGGCGACTTTCTTCTTGTAGCCATTCACGTACTTCAGCGCATCGTCATAGCCAAACAGCGCTTCGACGTAGACGCCTTCGAGGTAGGTCGTCCAGCCTTCCTGGATCCACATGTCCGAGGTATCCGCGGCCGAGACCGCGTTGCCGAACCACTCGTGGCCGCTCTCGTGGATGATGATGAAATCGAACTTGAGGCTGACGCCGACCTCGGTCCAGTCGCGCTCGAGATAACCGTTCGCAAAGCGATTGCCGTAGGTGACGGCGCTCTGGTGCTCCATCCCTGAGTACGGCACTTCGATCAGCTTGTAGCCGTCCTTCGGAAACGGGTACTTGCCGACGTATTTTTCGAACGCTTCCATCATCGGCCTGGCCTGCGCGAACTGTTTCCTGGCTTTCTCGAGGCTGCCCGGGAGCACGAAGTAGTCCATCGGCAGGTCGCCGAGCTGCTCCGAGAACTGCACGTACTCGCCGATGTTGAGCGAGACGTTGTAGGAGTTGATCGGGTAATGCACGCGCCAGTCCCACCGCGTGTAACCGTCACCCAGATCGGTCTTGCCCATGAACTTGCCGTTCGACACGTCCATCAGTCCATTGGGAACGGCGATGCGGATCTCCATGCCCTCCGGCTCGTCGCGCCATTGGTCTTTGCTGGGCCACCACACGCTCGAGCCCTCGCCTTCGTTGGCGGTGTTGATCCAGTGGCGTCCAGCGGGATCCTTGCGGAAGGCCAGGCCGCCGAAGCGGCCCTGTTCCAGCGGCATGCCCGAGTAGTGGAACTCGATTTCGTAGGTCCGTCCGGCGCGCAAGGTATCGGGAAAATCGACGTAGACGGTGTTGAGGTCGCGCTGGTATCTCAGCGGCGTGGCGCCAAGCAGAATCTTGTCGACGAGGAGGTTGGCGTAAAGCTCGAGCTGAATCCGCGTATCGTCCTTGAGCATCCTGAAGCGGACGGTGTTCTTACCCGCGATCGCCTTCTTGTCGGGGTCGACGCGCACATCCAGCTGGTAATACAGCAGGTCGTTGTTGGCGCGATAGCGCCCGTACTCGCCGCGGAGGATGTCGGCACGCGTCGGCGCGCGCAAGGTCGACGGCGGCTGGCGCTGGGGCGTTTGCGCGCCGAGCGACGCGGCCAGCAACAAGGCGACAATCACGGCGGTCCAACGCATGCGGCCCATGATGCCACGGCGCCCCATAAAGGGGCGCCCTACCTGTATTTCGCTGCGGGAAGAATAAACAGGAGTGTCAGAAGATCAGGAGACATATTTTCTTCTGATCTCCTGGCCCTCCTGTCAATACCTCCCACTATGATCAGGTATGGGCTTCATCCGTCGCGCCGTCCTGGTCATCATCGTCGTCGGAATTGTCGCGCTTGGGATCGGATGGTTCATCGCAGGTCGTGAGCAAGGGCCGTCGATCACCATCACCGCACCGGCGAAGTTCGTCGGCCGCGCCGGCACCCTGGCAGTAACGGTCGATTCGCCGACGGCGGTCGCGGCCGCCTCGGCGCAGATCGAGCAGAACGGGCAGTTGGCGACGGTCGCGTCCTACGCGAGCTCCGGCGCACTTCAAACGCGCGTCGAATTGTCGGGCCCACTTGGCAAGGCGGCCCAACCCGCGCTGGTCAACGGCCCCGCGCGTCTGGTGGTGACCGCGTCGAGGCCGGTGCTGTTCGGGCTGCGAACCGCCAGCAGCTCGGCGACAAGAGATGTCCAAGTACGGCTCGATCCGCCGCGGGTCGCGGTCGTCTCGATTCACCATTTCATCAACCTCGGCGGCGCGGAGTTCGTCGTCTTGCGTGTGACGCCTGAAGACGTCGCGTCCGGCGTCCGCGTCGGCGACGACAATTACCAGGCGTATCCGGGCGCCGCGGTCGGCCTGACCGATCCGGCGCTAAGGGTGGCGTTCTTCGGGCTCCGGCACGACCAGGATGTCGCCACGCGCATCTCGGCCTACGCCAAGGACGAAGCCGGCAACGAGGCGACGACGCCGCTCGAACACCAGCCGACGAACAAGAAGTTCCAGCAGTCGCGTATTCCGATCGACCAGCCGTTTCTCGATCGCGTCGTGCCCGCGATTGCGTCGAACACGCCCGACCTGAAGGTCGATACCAACTCTCCCGAGGGTTTGCTGAAGGGCTTCCTGACGATCAACGGCGACTTGCGCAAGAAGAATGGCGCCACCATTACGGGGCTTGCGGCGAAGAGCCGCCCGGAGATGTTGTGGAAGGTGGCGTTCGCACAGATGGGCAACTCGCAAGTCGAGTCGCGCTTCGCGGATCGCCGCACCTACTTCTTCGGCGACAAGGAGATCGATCGCCAGGTCCACCTCGGCTTCGATCTGGCCTCGGTGCAACGGGCACCGGTGCTCGCCTCAAACGCGGGCGTCGTCGTCTTCGCCGACTTCCTCGGGATCTACGGCAACTGCGTGATCATCGACCACGGCCTGGGCGTGCAATCCCTCTACGCGCACCTGTCGACGCTTGGCGTGAAGCCGGGCGATGCGGTGACCAAGGGCCAGGAGCTCGGCCGCACCGGCGCCACCGGTCTCGCCGGCGGCGATCACCTGCACTTCACGATGTTGTTACAGGGCACGCCCGTGAATCCGGTCGAGTGGTGGGATCAGCACTGGATGGAAGACCGCGTGCTCCGAAAAATTAGAGATGCCGGCGGAACACGTTAAGGTGCCTTGGGTGCGTACCGTGCCTCGGGTGCCAAGCGGTCGGTGCGCACGAGCGCATCCGCAACCACCGCGAACGCCTTCGAAAATCTCGCGATCGCACTGACGTCCACTGCCTGCGGCCCACGATCGTCCGGGTTGTGGAACAGCGCGTTGCTGCCGATCACCGACACGTAGCGGCCGCCGCCGCGATGGACGGTTTCGGCTTCGCCACCCGGAATGGTGCCACGCGGGTTGCGCCGGCTAATCGCGAGACCCCCTGCCGACATCGCACGACTCAAGATGGACTCGAATTCGTCGTCCGACGCCTGGATGGTGTTGGCCGGGCCGAGTACCGGTGTCGCATGTCTCAGCGCGGGATCGTCGCCAGCCGCCGGCGGCGGATCTCCGGGCCGCGTCGCGGCGCCGATGTTCGCGCCAAGGTGAATCCAACCGACCGTCTTCGGCACGATGCCGGGACGGCGCGCGACGTAGGCGTCGATGCCGAGGTGACCCAGCTCGTGGCCGCTCGACGCCACGAAGAGCACGTCACGCGTCGGGGTTGCCGCGCGAAGCGTCCTTATTAGTTCGAGCCAACATGCGATGCCGCCACCCCTTTCGCTTGCGCAAGCGTACCAGCCGCTGCGCGGCGTCATTACGACCAGCGGTGCCAGCCCACGGTCGCGCCCGGTGATCGCAGCGGTCACGTTGAACGCCGTCGCGCTCGATCGCGTCGCCCTCGCGATCAGCTGCACTTCGGCCCGCGCTTGCGCCTGTTGTGTCAGGAAAGCCGACTCGTCGCTGGACACCTGCAGCACGGGAGGACCGAACGGGTCCAGGAAGCGGTCGGCGTTGCTGGGACACAGTCCAGGACGTCCGCCTCGCGTGACGAATACGATGGCCTTGTGACGCTGCTGCCGGCGCGCTTCACCGATCGCACCCGCCCCCGCGGTATTCGGCGGGGCTTCAGCGAGCCCGATTTCCGCATCGCTGTTGATCGGGCCAAGCCGGCCGCGGATGCCGTCGGCTGCCGTAAACGCGCCATCGAACAGCGGCAAACCCTCGATGCGGCGATCCTGAACGATCAGCACGGATTTGCCAGGATCAACCCTGCCAAGCAGGAACGACTCGCGGTCGGCCGGCAGACCGATGCGGCGGACCTCGTCGTAGAGCCAGTCACCGGACCGTCGATCAACAGCCGTCCCCGTACGATGAAATCCCTGTTGGCCGTACTCGTCGATCAAGCGTCCGATCCGGCGCTCGAGCTCGCGCTGCTCGCCGTCTTGGGCAGCCAGCGATCGCAGCGGCGTCAGTGCCCCGGCCACACCAGCCGCTACGATCGATAGCCAGGTCCTTCGCGTCATCGGCATGGCGATCCCTCGCAGCACTTACCTGACAGAGTCATTAACGGTCAATACGGGTTCCATAGGCGTATGATGACCGCATGGGCCTGAATCTGACCGCCGTCTTTCGCCGGGTGCCCGAAGGTTACATCGGATTCGTCGAGGAACTGCCTGGAGCCAACACCCAAGGGGCCACGATCGAGGAAGCCCGAGTCAATCTTCGCGAGGCGGCATCGATGATCATTGCAGCAAACCGTGAACTCGCCATTGAGGCAGCCGGCGGCGGCGAGATCATCAGGGAGCCGCTGAAACTCGGAGCGTGAAGCGGCGCGCGCTCGTCCGACATCTCGAAGAGCATGGCTGCGAGTTGCTACGCGAGGGTGGCAACCACTCTATCTACGTGAACCGCCAAGCGGCCAAGACGTCCAGCGTTCCCAGACACACCGAAATCAACGACGACCTCGCCAAGAAGATCTGCAAAGATCTCGGTATCCCGCCGCCATGACGTCTAAAGATTTCGGTCAAGGAACGAGATTACGCAAGATTCCGAACCCGACGATCCCGATAGCAAACGCTCGGATGTACGAGGGCCTAACGCGATAAGTCAAGACGTCATCGACGATGCGCCAGCGGTCAACCAAGTTGATTCCGACCATCGGGATCGCGGCGATGCTGAGCGGGTTGCTCCGGAGAGCGTCTACCAGATGACCATGCGCCAACGCATGGAACGCGCGCGCAGATCCACATCCTGGGCACAACCACCCAGTGGCAGCCCTCCACAAGCAAGGCGGGAACAGCGGACTGGTCGCGGGGTCGGCCACGGCCACCAGCGCAAACACAGCCAATCCCATAAGAGCGAGTACATCGCGATAGTTACTCAACCCGCTGCGGAGATTGATGCTCACCGTGTTTCCGCTATCGTGGCGCCGATCGCGATCAGCGCGTAAACGGTAAAACCAGCAAGACCGATCCCGAGCGCCCATAGCGACCAAGTGCGTGCCTTGCGGGCCGATTCCTCGGCGCCCGCTATGTCCCCTGCCTGCGCCTTGGCGTTGACTTGCGCCGCATGGACGATACCGACGACGCCAAGCGGCAGGCAGCAAAGAATCGTGACAAATATGGCGAGCACGAGATTGTTGTCGATCTGTTTTAGTGCTACCGCCTGCAGTAACTCCGAGCAACGAACGCATTTGTAGGCGTTGTCGTCATTCTGTGTTCCGCATTTTCGACAGTACATCGTCACACCAACTCGTAAGCGAACCAGGCGAGGAGGCCCGTCCCCAAAACACCGGTTATGACACCGAAGACAGCGCGGCCCATTCCGCGCTTCTTCGGGTTCCTCCGAATATCCCGAACGGCAAGAACGCCAAGCACCAACGCCAAGGGCGCCGGCAAGATCAGGAATGCGAAGAGTCCGGCGTACCCGGCGGCAATCGCGAGCCCCGACCGACCGACAGGCAGCAGCATTCGCATGGCGGCACTGTCACCAGGATCGGTAAAGGAAACCGGTTGCCCGGCTCCCTGAATGACCTTTCCGCATTTCGTGCATTTGAAGTTGTTGTGCGCTTAATCCGCCGAAGGAGATTTGGCCGCCGAGTGAGAGCCCTCCGACGGAGCATTTCTGCCCAACGCCGGGCGCGCGAACGCCGGGAGACACTTCTTCGCGCAGGCTCCGTTAATGCCCCCGTCCTCGCGTTACTTCACGGCCTGTTGCAGCGCACGTGCGGCTTCTTCAACCTGTGACGCGAGAGCGTTGACCGCGCTTGAGACGGTTCGCACGCCACCCTGGGCTTCAGTGAAGCGGCCCTCTTCGAGCCCTTCTCGAATTTGCGGCATCGTCTTGACGCCGTAACCGGTGTAGAAACCGGGCGCATAGATTTGGTGCTTGAACCACTCGCGACGAGGCAGGCCCTCGGTGTTTCCCAGCTTGCGCTCGGACGTGATCAGCAACTGGTTGAGCGTCTGCAGCTCCTTGCGCCCGAGCAGCGTCGCGGTGTTCGTCCGGCCGAGCGAGCCGTAGGCCTTCTCGAATGCGCGGCCGGCGTCGCGCAACTTGTCCACCGCCGCTCGCACCGGCTTGATGTCCACCTTCGAGTCCTTCTTCGACTCCGCGAGTTTCTCGAGCTCGACGACGTAGCGCATCAGCGTGTCGGCGGTGTCGGTGAACTGGAACGGCAGCACGGGTGCGTCGGCCAGGCGCATGACGAGCGTGCCCGTCAGCTGTGACAGCGTGCGCCCGTAGGTGTAGTCGGTGTCGGAGTAAGTCTGGTACCACTTGATGGTGTCGTAGGCCGAGTGGTACACGCCGCCCGGGCTCTCGCCGCCGAACCCGAGGTTCAGTGCCGACAGCGTCAGGTGCTGCAGGAACGGCGTGAAGTCAGAGCCAGAACCGAGCGGCGCGATTCGGAATGACGGGTCGGCTTCAGCCGCCTTGCGATCCGCTTCAGGCTCGCCGAGGATCGCGCGCTTGCGGGCTTCTTCGAACACGGGCTTGCCCGTGCGCGGATCCATCACGTCCTTCGCCACCTCGCCGAGAAACTGTTGGAGGCCATGCGAGCCGCCGGCGCCGAGCCAGCCTTTGCCCGTGCTGTCGGTGTTGATATAGACCGCGGCCTTCTGATGCAGCTCGGCGTGGTTCTTCTCCGCCCACTCGGTGGATCCGAGAAGGCCCCACTCTTCACCGTCCCACAGGGCCAGCTTGATGGTGCGCTGCGGGCGCCAGCCGCTCTTCAGCATCTCCGACAGGCCGCGCGCCGTTTCCATCAGCGCCGAGGCGCCGCTGATCGGATCGTCGGCGCCGCTCACCCACGCATCATGGTGATTGCCGAAGATGATCCATTCGCCGGCGCGTGTCGTACCCGGAATGGTGACCATCACGTTGTACAGCGGACGGTTCTTCCACTCGAACGCCAGCTTCATATGCAGCTGCGCGGGACCGGGACCGAGGTGATACGTGAGCGGCAAGGCGCCGCGCCATTCCACTGGAGCGACGGGCCCCTTGAGCTGCTGCAGAATCGGCAGGGCATCGCCATAGGAAATCGGCAGCACCGGAATCTTCAGAATGGTCTGCGAGTCTTCGCGGCGGTTCTTCTTGCCGCCGGCCTCGCTGCCCCATCCCGGCGTGAGCGGATCACCCGGGTGCACCGGCATGTCCATCACGCTGCCGCGCTGCGCGCCGAGCTCCGGCCGGTACGGGCCTGCCGGATACACGTCCCCCGCAAAGTAGCCGTCATCTCGCGGGTCCGAATAAATCAGGCAGCCGATGGCGCCGTTCTCGTAGGCAACCTTCGGCTTGATGCCGCGCCAGCCCGCGCCGTAGCGCGCGATCACGATCTTGCCCTTCACGCTGATCTTGAGCTCTTTCAGCTTCTCGAAATCGGCAGGCATGCCGTAATTCACGTAGACGACTTCGCCAGTCACATCACCGTCGCCCGAGTACGCGTTGTACAGGGGCGTCTGATCGCCCGAGTCAGGATCTTCAGGCAACACCGGCTCTTTGATCTTGAGTGTGTACTTCACCGGCGCGACCAGCTCCACGCTGGTTTCGAGCGGCCACGGCATCATCGCTTCGAACTCTTCGATGCGGGCATCGAGGCCGAACGACTTGAACCTGGCGAGCGCCCAGTCCGCGACCTTCTTCGACGAAGGCTGGCCGGCGACGTGCGATTCGCCCGCCATCGCCTCCATGTATTCCTTCAGCCGCGCCGCATCGGGAATCTTGCGATACTGCTCCTCCCGCTGCCGCTGCGCGGCCACCGCGTCATCGGGGAAACCTCGAAGACCGGGCGATTGCGCGTGGGTTTGCGACAGTGCGAGTGCGGCGAAAGTAACGGCCAGGGCAAACGGAAGAGCTCGGGGCATCCCGCAACTATAAACCCTACTTTGCGGTATCCTCGCCGGATGACGCACGCACTCTCGGCCTTCACGACTGCCGCGCTTTTGTCTCTGATTGTCGCCGTGCCGGACGCACGGGCGCAGGCGCCCGCCGCAGCCACGCCGCCGACGACGGCGGTGCAGAGGGTGCGCGACGCGATCGCCGAGAACGACTTCAAGAAGGCCGAGAAGGTCGTGCTCGACGACATCAACGACAAGGGCACGACGCCGATTGCGATCGAGGCGTTCTCGTGGCTGGGCCGCGGCGCGGTTGCGGCGAAGAATTACGACGAGGCGATCGCCTACGCGCAACGGACCTACGCGATCGTCGAAGAGCAGCTCAAGACGCGCAAGCTGGATGATGAGGCCCGCCTGCCGATCGCGCTCGGCGCGGCAATTGAAGTCATGGGTCTCGCCACCGCCGGCCAGGGCAACCGCTCCGAAGCGATCCTCTACCTCCGCCGCGAACTCGATACCTACAAGAACACCTCGCTCGTCGAGCGGATCAACAAGAATATCAACGTGCTGAGCCTCGAGGGCACTCCGGCGTTCGCGATCGAGAGCACCGAATGGATCGGCGCACCCGGGCCGTCACTGGCAACCCTGAAGGGCAAGCCGGTGCTCGTGTACCTCTGGGCCCATTGGTGCGGCGACTGCAAGATCCAGGGCCCGATTCTCGAAACGCTGCTCAACAAATACAAGAACACGGGCCTGACGCTCATCGCCCCGACCAAGCTGTATGGATATGTTGCTCAGCGGAAGCCCGCCGGGCCCGCCGAGGAAATCGCCTACACCAAGGAAATCCTGGCGAAGTTCTACCCGTGGTTGAGCGCCCACGCCATTCCGGTGAGCGCTGACGTGTTCGAGAAGTACGGCGTGTCGACCACGCCGACGCTGGTCTTGATCGATCGGGCCGGCAGCGTCTCGAAGTACAACCCCGGCCGCTTGTCGGTCGAGCAGCTCGAGCCGCTGATCAAGGCGATCGCGACGCCGCCTTCGTCCGCGCGCCGTTAAGGCTTGCGCCGCAGGTACTGCTCGCGCCTGGCGAGCATAGGTCCGCTTCGTAATCGGCACCTTGATCGCGAAGATCCGAAAGGCGTCGGCCGGCTGCGCCGCGAGCGTGAATGCCCGCGGCGGTTTGGCAATCAGGTCGGGCTTACCGAGCAGCCATCCTTGAGGCCAATCCGGCATAGGCGGAAGATCTTTGGGATTGCCCGCCGGCGTTCCGGTCCGTACCCACGTGTCGATCAGCGCGATTTGCTGATCAGTGAGCGGATGCTGGCCGACGAAATGGCTGACGGCCGGCTCCACTTTCCACGGCGGCATGAAGCGGCAGAAGGAAACCTCTCATTTCACCAGGTCAGCCAGAATGCAGCCCACTGCTTGCGTCTCGCGAACGGCTACCGGCTTCCCGGCGACGACGGCTTCCAGCGCCCGTTCCAGATCGCGCACCGTGGGGTACGGGCGATCCTTGCCGAGCTCGAGATAGCGATCGTCGATGCGGCCGCGATACACCAGCTGAGACTTCGCGTCGAGCACGGCCACTTCGGGACTGATCGTCACGCCGGTGTGCTTGACGAGCTCCTGCGCGGTGTCTCGAACGGCCTCCGACGAGAACGCGAATTTCTTCAAGTGCGTGCGGATGACCGCAGCCGAATCATTGGCCACGGGAAAGACGAGAACGAACCGGACTTGCTGGCCGAAACGCGACTCGAGCCGCTGGATCTCCGGCGCGTAGCGGTTGGAGATCGGGCAATCGGTGGTGATGAACACCAGGACGGTCGCGACGCTGCCCGGTTCCACGATCAGCGGATTGACCGCGCGCCCGCTCAAGTCGAGGACCCGCGCCGGCCCTTGGGCCGACGCGCTGCCCGTGACAAACAACAGCAGAGCCAAGGTGCGGAAGACCATGGCTCCTTGCCTCCTGACCTACTGGCCGCTCGTGGGGGCGGCCTTCACATTCACTTTGATGTACGCCGTTGTCCAGCAGCACTGGAAGCCGCCGCCGCCGACACCCGACGAGTCGTTGCCTTCGACGCGGATCACGTACTCGCCGGGCAGAGAGAACGTCGCGGTCGTCGAAGCCTTGTTCTTCTCGATGGCGGGCGTGGCATCGGCGAAGGTGATGGTGCCCGGGCCACGGTACTTGCTGAGCGTGGCGCTGAGCCGCACACGTCTGGGCGGCCCGCCCCCGGCGGCTGGCGCCGGTGCGGTGGCCGGAGCGCCGGGCAGTGGCGGCGGCAGAGGCGCGACGACCGAGTCGCCGGTCGACGTCTCTTCGTGGCCATCGTCGGTGAGCCAGAACGTGATCGGCACCGCTTCACCGACGAGACCGTTGAGCGTCGGGTAGGTCGCCAGCGGCGCCGGTGGCCCGGTCAGGGCGGCGCCGGTCTGCGCCAGCTTGATCGTGGGGGGCGTGTTCCCCATGGCTTCGTCTTTAAAGGGCTCGATCTGGTAGCCCTTGGTGATGCCGAAAGGAATCGACGCGGTCTTGCCGTTGGCGGTGAGCGTCCACATGAGCTTCTTGTCGCCGAAGTCTTTCGGGACCTTGATCGCGAGGGTGCCCCAGCCGCGGCCGACGACGAAATGGGTGGGCTGGCCCTGATCGGGGCCGCCGGGCTCGATGCGGTTCTCGGGACCAATCGGAATATCGAGCGTCTGTTTCTTGTTGCGGTTGTAGTAGCCGATCAACAGCGTGTAGGACCCGTCGCTGTTCTGGTACCAGCCTTCGAACGCGGGATAGATGTTCTGTCCGGCGTCCTTGAGCGGCTCCATCGCGAGCTGGCGAGCCGCGGGCGCCGCGCCCGTGAGCAGACAGGCGGCCGCCACAAACGCCAGGGCCACGCGCCCCATGAGTCGAGTTGTCATTCGTAAGACTCCTGCGCAAACAGTGAGGGGGTGCCGTTGCGGGCACCCCCTCGGTGAAAAACGGTGATTGCTCTACTGCTGCTGTCGCTCTGTCGTGGCCGCCATCTTGACCTTGCGGGCCTCGACTTCCTTGTTGAAGTCGTCGTCGCCCATGTAGGTGATGTTGATCCACGCGTGCGCCATCTCGTCGACCGTGCGGTCGCCCCAGCCGATCCACTGCGTCGGGTCGGGGTTGCTCTTCTTCGCGGGCGTGTTGTCGTGCCACGCGGTGACCTTCAGGATTGTGCCCTTCGGGAGGAGGGGGGCATAGTCGTCGTCGAAGACGTAGTTGTTCATCCAGTTGAACTCGAAGTTCGGCACGTAGCTCAGCACCTGCTGCTGACCATTGGGCAGGATGGCTTCGATCATCATCGCCTTGCCGCGGAGGTGCATGTGCGGCTGGAAGTTCTCGAGCCGTCCCGCCCGGCGCAGCACGTGGAAGTTCTGGCCCACATTGATGCTATTCGGCGCGATGTCGAGGTTGCGGTTGCCGCCTGAGACGCCGCTATAGAGCGCCAGCGCCGTGCGGTACTTCGGCTCCTGGCCTTTCGGGTAGAAGTAGATGCCGAGCTCGACCTGGTCGGTCACGTCTTCGCCGGCGGCGCTGTAGTGGATGTCCCAGCGGATCTTCGAGCCGGGCAGCATCAGCTTGCCGGTGTTGGCGCGCATCAACTCGCCCCGCTTGTTGACGGCCCATTCCATGAAGAGGCCGGCGCCGCTGTCGGCGTCGGCGTTGTTCAGCATGGCCTGGGCTTCCTTCTCGTTCTGTAAAAGGAAGGCGAGTGCGTGATGGGTGATCTTGCGGCCCTTGAGCGTGCCGGGACGCGCCTCGATGGCGCGCACCCAGCGGGGCTCGGTCAGGCCCGTCTCGACGACCGGCTTGTACCAGGCGTCCATCGCGACGGCCTTCTGCGTGTACTTGGGCGACTTGATGATCAGGTCGGGCGGGCCGCCGAACTGCTCGGCGTAGTTCCAGCCGTTGCCATCGGCCCACTTGACGGGCGCGGGCATGTCCTTCGGGTCGCCCTTCGGCGAGCCGGCGGCGACCCACGCGACGATGGTGTCGATTTCTTTCTGGCTGAGGGAGCGGTCATCCTTGTAATGCTGGATGCCCACCGTCTTGTCGATGTGCCAGGGCGGCATGTTGCGCGACGCCACGCGCTCGCGGATCGAACGCGCCCAGGGACGCGCCTCTTCGAAGGTGATGAGCGACATCGGCGCAATCGAGTCAGGACGGTGACACGATTCACACTTGTTCTGGAAAATCGGCGCGACGTCTTTCGTGAACGTCGGCTGCGCGGTCGTCTGAGCTGAGAGCGACGCCGGAAGAGCCAGAAGGCCTACGACGCCAACTGCCCCGCTCAAGACCCGGCCGAAAATACCGTGTGCCATGCGCTTCCCCTTCAAAAATGTAACGAAACTGTGCGGTTGGGGAGTGTACCTCGCCCACCTGAGGTTGTCACTCCCAGAAATCCCTAATGCCTACCATCACTTACGCGAATAAGGCTGCCCATGTTTATCGGGCGTTCAGCCTTCTATTTTAGGCCAGTTTCCTCAGAATGAAGCTCTTCAGATAGTAAGTCTCGGGGACGCCCAACAGCACGGGATGGTCGCGCCCCTGCATACGCTTTTCGACCACCGTGACGGGGGTATGGGCATCGACGGAGGCCTCATAGATGGCCTCGGCAAACATCGCTTCATCGACGTTGTAGGAACAGCTGCAGGTCACGAGGATGCCGCCGGGGGTGAGAAGCCTCAGTGCCCGGAGGTTGATCTCCTTGTAGCCGGCCATGGCCTTGGGCACCGAGGCCTTGTTTTTGGCGAACGCCGGCGGGTCCAGGACGATGGTGTCGTAGCGGGCGCCTTCGCGCTCGAGGTGGCGCAATTCGTCGAACACGTTGACCTCGCGCGCGGTGAGATTGGTGATGCCGTTGGCCTCGGCGTTCGCGGTGATGCGGGCGACCGCATCCGCGGAGATGTCGAGGGCCTCGACCGACTGGCAGCGGGAGGCCAGCGCCAAGGCAAACCCGCCGTTGTAGCTGAAGCAGTCGAGCAACGCGCCGTGCGCGTAACGCGCAGCGGCATCGCGGTTCTCACGCTGATCGAGAAACAAACCCGTCTTTTGCCCGTGCCGTGGATCCACGTCGTAATCGATCGCGCCCTCACGAACCGCGATCGTCTCGGGAACGTCGCCGTGCAGGACCTCGACCTTCTGCTCGAGGCCTTCGAGCAGGCGGACCTTGGGATCGTTCCTCGCAAGAATGCCTTTGGCGCCGGTCAGCTCGACGAGCAGCGTCACGATGGCCGGCATCATCTGGTCCATGCCGTGCGACAGCGCCTGCACCACCAGGTAGTCGCCGTAGCGATCGACGATGAGAGAAGGGAGGAGATCGGCTTCGCCGTGAATCAGGCGAAAGGCGGTGGCATCGATCTCGAGGGTGTCGCGAAAGCGGATCGCGGTTTCGAGCCGCGCGCGCCAGAACGCGATGTCGATCGGCCGGTCGTCGCGCGCGAGCATGCGCAGGGTGATCTGCGACTCGGGGCTGAACAGCGCATGGCCGAGCATGCGGTTGCGCGGGCCGCGCACCTCCATCACGGGGCCGCGTTCGGCCGACACGTCCATCACATCGGAGCGGTAGATCCACGGATGGCCGCCTCGAATGCGGTCCTCTCCCTTCGCGTTGACTACGGCAGTTGGCACCACGGGAATGACTATAGTGCCTAGGGTGCGTACGGTGCCTGAGGTGCCAACGGGTTGGTGCCAAGGTGCCAAAGGTGCACGTGCTGGTGCCACGTGCCGCCAAGGTGCGCGACAGACTACGGCGAAGCTCGCGCGCGAGCACAACGACCTCAACGTGCTCACGCTCGGCGCCCGCCTCACACCGGAGTCCCGCGCCGCGAACAATGGCCTCGGGCGTGAGGCTTGGGGCCTCGGTTCGGTTCAACTCGCCCGGCGTTTCGCCAACAACGCTCTGACCGCCGGTACGAGCTTGACGGGTATCTTCATGACGGTCACCGTCGTTGACCTGTATGCTGCCTCGTCCTCGGCGAGCGCCTCGACGTCGGGTCCGGCACGTAGATCACGCGCAAGTACCGACCCGCCTCGGTCTGGCCCAACGCGATCCTCGATCCGTCCCGACCGGGCCGATCCTCCATAGGCCGCTCAAGTACGTCCTCCACTTCCTGCTCGACCACATCATGTTCATAGATGTGCGGCTGGTGGGTTGCGGGATCAATGTAGAACCGAATTGTCACTTACAGATTCTACGCCCCGACAAACGGTTCTGGAGTAAGGCCACGAAAAGAACTGAGGGCATAACGTCATGCGGCTCACCTGCGGCGGCTACGCGACGTTGGTTCAAGCTACCACGATGATGGCCAGGCCGCCGTCAGGTGCAGCCGCTGTTAGACGGCACGGCTACCGAACTTCGTGAGGCCAATTTCCGTCAGGCATCGGGACCGGCTTCAACCGCGTCGGATCGATCACGACATGTTTGATGCGCTGACGTTTCCAGGTGTACGTGATATGCACCCGACCATCTGAGGTCTGAATCACGGCCGGATACGAGTACTCGCCGGGCTCACTTTCGAGAGTCAGCGCGGCGTCCCACAGTTTGCCGTCACGAGAGGCGGAGACGTTCAACGGCGATCGGCCCCGTGTCGTGTGGTTGTAGACGATGAGATGGCGGCCATTGCTGAGCGTCACGGCGTCGATGCCGGAGTTGGGATTGGGCAGCCCCGTCAGCCTAATCGGAGTCCACGATCGTCCGCCGTCGTCGGACCAGGTCTCGAAGACACGCTGTGACCGCGTGCGTCCGAGGGCTTGGAGCCTACCGCCCGGATGAACAAGAATGCTGGGCTGGATCGCGTCGATGGCGCTGCCATCGGCTGAAGCGGATGGAAAGGCAGCCGTCCAGGTGAGGCCGGCATCACCTGTGCGCTCGAAGTGTACGCGCCACGTACTCGGGCGTTCAAGCGACTCGGTACTGCTGGGGGCTACCAGACTTCCATCGGCAAGCTGTACGGGCTTGTTTTTGATCGGACCCAGGATGCCGTCCGGCAAGCGCCGGGCATCGGTCCAGGTTCGCCCGCCGTCGCGAGAAGTTCGAAGCATCCCCCACCAGCTTTGTGGATTGGCGCCGACCTTGTAGAACAGCGTCAGAGTCTTGTCGCGCTGTTCGAACAACACGGGGTTCCAGCAGGCGTACCGTCCGCCATCTGGCTGGATGCCCGTGGCTACCTCAATCGGGCGTGTCCATTCGCCGGTCACGCGTCGGGACAGCCAGATGCCAACGTCGGCCGCTCCTTCACGCGTTCCCCCAAACCACGCAGTCACAAGCCCCTCTCGCGTCTCGACGATGGTCGATGCATGAGCACTCGCGAACGGTGCGGACTCGAACACAAACTCGGTGTCGATAATTCCACTGGCGAACGTGGAACCTGGTCTATTCTTTTCAAGAGTTGTCGATTGCCGATGTCGTGACAGCTCAGCAACTGACACGGGGACGATACCCAAGACCGGCACGACCATCAGCATCACTGCTAAGCGCATAGCCTTTCCCAATACTGGTCCGTCTCGTTTCGGCCTGAGCCGCGGCGGCTCGATGCCGCTCCAAGCAACCGATTGTTGAACGCCGTCGGCTCCAGACCGGTGTTAGACGGCGGCCAGTACCGCGCGCCTAGTAGGAGCGGGCAATTCGATGGCCGCGAACCACGAAGCCGGGAACAAATAGTCCTCGCCGGACTCGTCGATGACCCGAATCTGTCGGTGGCGTACGGCGACCGAATCCGAAAGAACCTCGTAGATCTTCCTGAGTTCGAGCGACGCTTCGTAGCCGTCGTTGCGAACGCAAACAGCGAATTGGCGACGTGTATTTGCCATGATTCTCAATCGATGTAACGCTTGATCTTCAGTTCACGACGGCCTATGCCCGTGGCCTCGTACCAATGCAATTCCGCTCGCTTGATCGTGCCGTCCGCAAGCCGAATGGTCGCGATCCCTTTGCGCTTCCGCCAACGGCCCCTACCGTACTTCTTGCGCAGCCGTTTGTGCTCACGAATGCGTCGGCCAATCGCGAATGTCTCAATATCCCCGATCTCGCCGATGACCGTGAAGTCCACCACTCATCGTCATCAAAACAGGCTAGCACGTCAACTTAAGGTTGACCGTCGTTCGCGTTTCAGCCGCGGCGGCTCATGATGGCACCGGCCGTCGCCGGCTGCAAACGCTTGTTGGGCTGCCATTGCATCTACTGGAGAGTCGCTTTGGTAAGCTCCCTGAGTTGGGGCGCAGCCTTCCCAGCGAGCTCTTGAACCTCTGCGGTTTCTTCCCAGTACTCCGCCTGCCAAAGGCGGCCGCGTTCGATGCAGAACCGGGCCCTCAAGGCATGGTGCACTGCGTAGCCGAACAACTGCTGCGCCTGAGGGGGCTGCACATGGGCCTGTTCTGCCGCTTCACCAAATAGCAGCCTGAATTCAGGGCCGAGTGCACGGAACTGGGACGCTGGTGCAAAGGACAGATCGAACTGAAGACAGCCAGGCAACAAGAAGACCCGATAGATCGCGGAGCCGCTCGGGAGATCGAAGAGGTGAGTTGCGTCGAACTCGCTGCGGAGATCCACGGTGAAGTCGTCGAGCACTTCGTGGATCGCAATGCCATCGGAGACGCCGAAAGTGAGATCCAGATCTGACCAGCGGTCACCCTCGGAGTTCGCCAACGAGCCAACCACTGCTCCGGCCACAACCCGAACGTCGGCTCGCGCGCGTTCGAGCACGTGGTCATGCACACGATTGCGATCGTCGATGCTGAACATGTTGATTCGTTTCGCGCCTTGTCGGCCCAACGACCGCGACTGAGCCGCGGTGCACTCAAGTCATCGCACCGACGGCTCCAGTCGCCTGTTAGACATCTTCGGCAATGTTTTTCGGGGTGGCGGCGATCCCATGCTGTTCGGGGTTTTCCGCTTCGCGTCTGCAGCGACTGCTGACCACTCGATATCGTCGAAAGGCGTCTCCACTATTTCTTGCTCGTGGCAGATTCAACCTCCGCGAGCATCCTTTGAAGTGCTTCCTTCTCCAAGTATGCACCGTTCACGATCACGCCGCTGATCCCCCGAGTGTTCCCAATGTTGTCGAGCGGGTTTGCATCGAGCAGCACCAGATCTGCAAGCTTGCCTCGTTCGACCGTGCCAAGTTCCTTCTCTCTGCCTAAGAAATGGGCAGGATTGATGGTCGCAGTCTGCAATGCCTCCAGCGGTGAGAAACCCACTTGCACAAAAATCGCCAGCTCGTCGTGCAGGCTGAAACCCGGCAGGTAGGTTGTGCCGCCCTGCACGTCCGTGCCCGAGAGGAATTTAACGCCGGCGCGATGCATCGCGGCTGTCAGGACCCGCTTATAGGCAAAGTACACCCTGAGGTTTGGGATCTGCTCAGGAGAAAACCTGGTAGAAAGGAGCCGCTTCCATGAATCTTGACTGGCCTGTGGAACATATCGGAGGTATGGATAGCCTGCGAAGTCGTTAGCCATGCTGTCGGCGGCGAGTCCGGTCGCCTCGGGCCCGATTAGCGTCGGGCACTGCCATGTCTGGTGCTTGACGAATAGTGCATTGAGCTGTCGAAGTCGCTTGGGATCGTAGCTATCGCGATAACGCTCTGCTTGGTCCATTTCGATCTGCGGAACCAGAAGTCCCAGCTTGCCTTCACGGATGTGGTCCACCCGTCACCGTGTGTGAAAGTGAAGGTTGGCGCCGATGCCACGTCCACGAAGCCGACGTCGCCTCGGACGACTGCCGCCTCGATCTCGCGCTCAAAGGCAAGTGCCTCCGTCGCAACCTCGTGCGCCGCCTTCGGAGTCACTGCCGACTGCGCGGCGACCGGCTGCTGAGCGGCCACTGAGTTGAGTCCGGCACAAACCACCAGAATGGCCCACGCGCTCAACGAGCTTCGACTCGTCATGTCAGTCCTCCGAATTTAATCTTCGACATCGCAAGGAACGGATTGTCGATTCTGCCCGGCAGCTATGATTGCCGCCAACGCCCCTCGCGTGAGCCGCGGTGGCCAATTGCGCGGATTGTGCCACAGAAGTTTCAACGCCGCCAGCTCCACGCGCTCGTTGGCCCGCAGTTGTCGATCAATCGGTCACTGCGAGGCCTCAACGGCGAACAGCAACCGCCAGTACGGGCGTTGAACGGACGGGCGGCGCTGCAGGAAAGAACTCCTTGAACCGACGATCATCGCGCAAGGGGAGGCCGGGTCGTCTGGCGGTCGAGAGGCGAGGCGGGTTCATCGAGTGTGTCTCTACCAGGGCCGAGCGCACGAGTGTAGAGACGCACGAACACGAGCTGCCCAGCCTTGTCTTGTGAGAGCCCATGGTCCGGTCCCGCGGTGCCCGCGCGTCGGCCGATAGCGGCTTTACCGGAAGTTACGGATCAGGAGGGCGTCGCGGCTCAGGATCCCGCGGACGACGATGAGGCGCGTGCCGTCGGATGTGACATCGAAGCCGAGCAGATCCTGCTCGGTGAAGTGAGTAACCCGTCGGGGCGCGCCGCCGGCCAGCGGCTGCCTCCAGATATTCGCCCGATCGTTGCGCGCCGGCGTGTAGAGCAGCGCCTTGCCGTCCGCCGTCCATCGGACGGTGGCGAAATTCGTCAGGATCGCCGGGAATCGCGCGACGGGTGCGCCTCCCTCAGCGGGAATCACCAGCAGCTCAATCGGTCCATCCGCACGGTCGGCCCGGCCAAACAGCGCGATGTGCCGGCCATCGGGTGAGATCGCCGGCCGCGTCGCGGACAAGGACGTCAGACGCTGCGGAACGCCGCCAGACGCAGGCACCCTCCACAACGTCTCGATACCTACGGTCGTCGACACAAAGGCGATCCACGTGCCATCGGGCGAGACCCTCGGATAGATCGCCGATCCGCTGCTCTCGAGTCGACGCGCGTCCTCTCCGTCGAGGCGCATCCGCCACACGGCGTTCTGGTCGTCGCGGGTCGACACGAACGCCATCCACTGTCCGTCGGCGCTGTCGGTGGACGGCCAGGATCCGCCCTCGGTCGTGAGCTGCCGAGTGTTCCGGCCGTCTTCGTCCATGATCCAGATCTCGGGGCGCCCGCTTTCGAGCGAGCGGTAGAGAATCTTGTTCCCCGGTATCCCCTCAACCCCTGCGATGCCATCGTACCTGCCGGCACTGATTCTCGCCGGCATGCCGGAACCGTCCAGCGGCACGGTCCAGATACTCGAGGTGTTATCCGACGACACCGCGACGATCGACCGCGAATCCGCCGTGATGCTGACCTTGCGGTAGTCGGAGAGATCGTTCGTGATGGCACGCGGTGCTCCACCTTGCAGTCCGATCCACCATAACTGGTGCGGCCGGCCGGGCCGGTCCGAGGCCACGGCCACCACGCCGCTGCCGTCAGGCATCCAGACGACGTGGCCGCCGCCCGCCCACTCAGGACGAAGAAACGGTTGCTCCACGCCGTCGGAGCTGCGTATGGCGACGAGGGTTGCGCGAGGACGATCGCCGCGAATTTCGAGCGGGGTGAGAATCACGCTTCCGTCGGGCGACCACGCTGGCGCCGCGAAGTAGATCGGCGAGAAGACCTCGGGCGCGCGACGGGTCGCGAGCACTCGCGCATCGCTGCCGTCAGCGTTGGCCACCATCAGCGCGCTGAGGCCGGCCTCTGGAAACGCCGTCCGAAGATAAGCAATCTTCAGTCCGTCAGGCGAGATCGCAGGCTGACTATCGGTACCCGCGACCAGCTTTCGAGGTGTGCCGCCGAGTACCGGGATCCGATAGATGGCGCCCAGAGGATAAGCCGTGTTCTTCTGACCGTAGAACACCCCGCTGCCGTCGCGCGCGAACGAAATACCCCAGAACGAGACGGCGGCCGGCGGCACCAGCTGCAGCGTGCTCGTGACCGCCAGCTGCCGCAGCCAGAGACTCTGCTGCCCGGACTGTGACACGACATACGTCACATACTTGCCGTCTGGCGAAATCTCCGCATCGGTGACGTTGCCGCTCGATGTGACAC
The DNA here is from genome assembly GCA_030650395.1 of Acidobacteriota bacterium. Lineage (GTDB taxonomy): Bacteria > Acidobacteriota > Vicinamibacteria > Vicinamibacterales > UBA2999 > 12-FULL-67-14b. The sequence goes on from JAUSDY010000024.1 coordinate 55,283, forward strand.
GTTCAATAGAAACGGGTCCGGAAGGTACCTCTTCGACCGCCTGCCCCCGATTGAGGATCACGATCGCGGCTGCGGTGATGCCGACAACAACGAGCGCGGCGGCGCCCAACCGAATCGCCAGTCGTCGGGGTCGCGTCGCCGCGGTCGGTCGTTCAACGACTGACAGATTCGGCGACGAATCGAGCAAGCGGCCGATGTTCCTGAGGTCGACAATCAGGTCGCGGGTCGACTGATACCGCTCGTCCGGCGCTTTGGCGAGACACTTGCCCACAATCCACTGCAGCTCGCGGGTGGCGTCAGGATTCGCGGCGCTGAGCGGCGGCGGGTTGTGGTGGACGATCTGGTGGAGGATATCGATCGCGGACGCGCCGTTGAACGCGCGCGCGCCCGCGAACATCTCGTAGAGGACGGCACCCAGCGAAAAAATATCCGAGCGGCTATCGGAGGGCAGCCCCTGGGCCTGCTCGGGCGACAAGTACCCCACCGTGCCGAGAATCATGCCCCGCTCGGTCCTCACTTCGCGGGCAACCGTCACCAGCGTTTGCAGGCCCGCGGTTGGACCTGACTCTACCTTGGCCAACCCGAAATCGAGAATCTTGAGGTGCTCGTCGCCGGTGATGAAGAGGTTTTCCGGCTTGATGTCGCGGTGGACGATTCCCTTGTCGTGCGCCGCGGCCACACCCTGAGCCGCCTGCACGGCGTACTCGACCGCTTTCCGCACCGGAAGACGGCCCGCTGCCAACCGCTCGCGGAGCGTGTCGCCAGTCAGCAATTCGGTGACGACGTACGCCACGCCGGCCTCGGTGCCGACGTCATGAATCGCCAGAATGTTGGGATGGGAGAGTGCCGCGACGGCCCGTGACTCGCGCTCGAAGCGTGCGGCGGCCGTCGGGTCGCCGGCAAGGTGGCTCGGCAGAATCTTGATCGCCACCTCACGACCGAGCCTGGCGTCCCGAGCGCGATACACTTCTCCCATGCCGCCGCTGCCGAGAGCCGACTGAATCTCGTACGGCCCGAGCCGCGTGCCGGCGGTCAACATACCGTGCTCGCCGGGAGGAGCAGAGGTACCAGCGTCAAAGGAGCGCGGTCATTCAGCTTGAACAACTCGTTCAGAGTTGAATACCCGTTGGGGTCGGCCACGAAGCAGGTCACTTTGACGACCCAGGGAAGGCCGCAGCCAGCGTCCTCGAGAATCGTGCGGAGATTGAGAAACGCCATGCCTGGGCTTCGAACGTCGGACCGGCAACCTGCCCCGTTGACGAATCGATGCCTGGCTGCCCCGCGGTGAAGATGAGGTTGCCAAGGCGCACCGCCTGAGAATACGGGCCGAGGCGAGGCACGCGAGAGCTGTCGACTACTTCGTGGGACTGCGTCATCGATTGAAACTCCCCGGAATGACCCATTGCTCCGATCCAGAGTCGGGCTAACGCGCTGCGCCTGAGCTGCGGCGGCCACCTGTGGCGACAATCGCTCGAATGTTCAACGCCGCCAGCTCCAGGCGCATGTTAGCCAGGCCTTTACCTGCGATCGCGCCAATATCCTGGTCGACGATGGCCATGCGCGACGGCGACGATCAGGATGCGCGTGCGCTCGATCTGGTAGACCACTCCATAGGGATATCGCCGCAACAAGTACCGACGCGTTCCGTGGTCGTACGGTGGCCACGCGTTGGGTAACGTACGGATGGCCGACTCTGCCTCGGCGAGTTCAGCCTCGAAGCCCGCCGCTGCCGTGGCACTGCGAGCGGCATACCACTCAGCCGCTGCCTCGGCTTCGATGACGGCCTCTTCGAGATACTCAAGGTCGAGGGCCACGCTGGGCTGCCGCGTGAATACGCCGACGGGCTTCCGACCACGGCACGGTGGTGGCCGTTCCAGCGTCGACGCGATCGAGACGCGCCCGAATCTCGGCGGACCACGCAGCTTCGGCCTCGGGGTCCACCTCGTGCTCGAGACTCTGGATCAATTCGCCGGCGAGGGCCGCGCGCTCTTCGTCCGAAAGGCGGAGCGCCTCAGCGAGAAGTTGCCTCGAATCCATAGGCGAAGATTAGCACTTCCTTGAAGGTTGGCAAGCGGCTCTGGCTAACTATTAGTAGACCGCGAGGCCGCGCGTAACCTCAGCCCCGTCCGATCCTCGTTCGTCGCCGCATCCTCAGAATCGAAAGGGATTCTAGCAGGAATCCTTCCCGCCTCGCGACGTGGTTACGCGCCAACGCGATCAGGGAAATACCTCCGACACAGAGCAGACCTCCCTGGTTACGCGCCAGCGTCGGCGCGCATCCAGCGAGACGCGATACAGCCGGTTGCCTGGAAGCCCTTCATTCGGGCGGGCTTTGAGTCACGGCCGGATGAGCGGTGCTCCGGCGGTTACCCGCGAGACTCGCGCGTATCCACGTCACAGCCGATCGATAGGGCTCTT
>JAUSDY010000040.1 GCA_030650395.1 Acidobacteriota bacterium
AGGTCTATCGGCAAAGTAAAGTATAGCGTGATAAACGACTCGCCCGCTCCCCGCTCAATATGCGATACGCGGGCACTAATGCCCCCCACGATACCCGGCAGAAGCGCCGCATCTCCGACCGCCACGGGCGTGCCGGCAGGCAGGCGCGCTTGCAGTGAGCCGCCGCCCTGGCCCTCTACCGCGAGCGGTATGCTGCCCTTTAAAAGCGCGTCGTACTTCTCCCCCGGAGCGGAGTACAGCGTAACGCGCGAGGCGTGCGCGTATACTTGCGAGACAGTGCCTACGACGACAATTCCACCCGCCGACACTGCGTCGCGCAGAGCCACGCCCTCTGCTGTGCCGGCGTCGATAACCAGCGTGTCGTACGGAGTTTGCGGCGGGCGCAGAAGCACACCGGAAAGTATGCGCGTCACGCGTGCGTCGCGGCCGAGGCGGGCCTTCAGCTCCAAATTTTCTTGATAAAGCGCGTCACGGTCCGCCTCGGCCGCCGCCAGGCGAGACGGGTCGGTCGACGTGGCGAGCGACGCTTCCCCGCTGCCAAAGCGGACGTGCATGACCGGCGCCAGCAGGCGCCAGACGGTCTCCGAAAGCGGCGCGCGCCACAGCGCCGCGGCACCTATCAGTACCGCAAGCGCGACAACGCCCAACAACCGCGCCCGCTTGGAGCGCGCGGCGGCGGCGGACACTTTATTGGATATCATCATCATGCTCGGTAAGCATATCGCGGTGGAGCTCCAGGTTCTCCAGAATAACGCCCGTGCCGCGCGCCACGGCGGTCAGCGGATCGTCGGCGACAAAGACCGGAACTTTGAGCCATTGCGAGAGCAGCGCGTCGAGACCTTTAAGCAGAGCCCCGCCGCCGCAGAGCACGATGCCGCTGTGCATAATATCGGAAAGGATTTCTGGCGGCGTCGTCTCAAGCACCTCGCGCACGGACTCGACCAGCGTGTCTATCGACTGCGATATCGCCTCGCGGATATCGGAGTCGGTAATAACGACCTCGCGCGGGAGTCCCGTAATAAGGTCGCGGCCGCGGATGGCGGCCTCGAAATGCCCCGCGCCCTCGGAAACCGAGCCGATGGCTATCTTGACCGCTTCGGCGGTCTTTTCCCCTATCAAAATTTTAAACTCCGAGCGCACATAGGCGATGATGTCCTGATTGAGCTTCTCTCCTGCGATGCGCAGGTTTTTGGAGCGGACGATGCCGCCG
>JAUSDY010000046.1 GCA_030650395.1 Acidobacteriota bacterium
AGCAGCTTCTCGAACTCGCCCCAGATGCGCTCGGCCGGCAGATCGTCGAGCGGGATCGACGCGCACAGCGCCGCGGTGGCGGGATCGATGGTCAGCTCGAACCGTGCGGAAAACTGCAGCGCGCGGAGCACGCGCAGCGAGTCGTCTGCGAACGTGGCCGGGTCGACGACCTTGAGCACGCGCTTCTCGAGATCGGCGCGGCCGTTAAAGGGATCGAGATACTCGCCCGTCAGCGGATCCCAGCCGATCGCATTGATCGTGAAGTCGCGTCGTCGTGCCGCCTGGTCGAACGACATCGACGGATCACCTTCGACGGCAAAGCCCTTGTGCCCGCGGCCGGTCTTCGACTCGCGACGCGGCAGCGCCACGTCGACGCCGCCGATCTTGTAGACGGGAAACGCCTGGCCGACCGGATCGACGCGGCCGAGCGTCCGCAGCAACGCGAGCAATGCCTCCTGGGGAATGCCAAAGACCTCCATGTCGAGGTCTTTAGAGTCGACGGTTACTTGTCTCGCCGACCTGTCCGCCGAAGCGCCCCGCGCGAAGGTGGAAGCTCGCGCCTGCGAGCGAAGGCGGTCGCGCACGAAGCCGCCGACGCACAGCGCGCGTCCACCCGCGTCGCGCACGGCCTCGGCAATCCGTCGAGACTGGTGTTCGAGGGCAACAACCACGACTCTTATTCTGACTCCGGTTCGACCATTGCCAGGTAATTCGACGGCGTAACGATGGCGATGCCCGCGAACGGATGCAGTGCGAGCAGATCTTTGTCCCCGGTGACCACCACGTCAGCCCGCCCGTTGACCGCGGCTTCAAGAAACATGTCGTCGCGCGGGTCGCGGCAGGCCCTAACCACCTGGATGACGGGCACAATCTCGATGATCGGCTGCAGCCGTTTGAGAAAGGTCTCGCGCGTAGCGCGTGAGACATAGCGATCGAACTTCGGCTCGAGGAGCCTGCCGGTTAGTTCCGCAAACGTCTGCTCAGTTGCAACCAGTTGGCCGTAACGGATCGCATGATTACGTGCTCGTGCTGGCACGGAATCGTCGAGGAGCGCAGCGCTGATCAGGACGTTGGTGTCGATGACGACGCGTTCAATCTTCATCCGCGAGCAAGCTCGCCAGCTTCTTCGCTGTTAACCCCTTGGCCTTCGCCTCGGCAGCAACAGCTTTGCTGGCCTCGAGAAAGGCGGCAACGTTTCTCGCGCGGATGCGGTCGAACTCTGCCATCGACAGGATGACTGCGATGTCACGACTCTGACGCTGGATGATCACCGGCTCGCGCTGGGCATCGTCGAGGATCGCGCCCAGCCGGTTTTTGGCTTCAGTCGCGGCGACTTTCTTCATTAGTCTATTTTAGCTAGTTTAGTCGAAATAGCCACATTTACGGGAGGTGCCGAGTTCATGAGTCTCATGGTCGAGTTCGCTGAAAGCTTGACGGCTTCCCATCGGACTGACCTCGAACCCTCGTGAAGAACCCCCGTGAGGAACCTTCGTGAGGAACCTTCGTGAAGAACCCTCGGTTAAGATACTCGCGGAGGAATCGCATGGCTATGACACCCGAAATGGAAACGCTCAAGGGCAAGCTGAAGACAGTGTGGGTGTCAGGTGACTACGGTCACTTCGCGACCTTCCTCGAAGCGCCGGCCATCGAGCTGTTCTTGCCGCGATTGCGGCTCGCGCCAGGCATGAGCGTCCTCGACGTGGCGTGCGGCGCAGGCCAGATCGGCATCCCGGCCGCGCGAGCGGGCGCCGCCGTCACCGGCGTCGACATCGCGGCCAACTCCATCGCGCAAGCCAGGAGCCGCGCGGCCGCCGAAGGGCTGTCTGCCCGGTTCGAAGAAGGTGACGCCGAAGACCTGCGTTTCGACGAGGCGTCGTTCGATGTGGTGTGCAGCCTGTTCGGCGCGATGTTTGCGCCGCGGCCCGAACGGGTCGCCGCCGAGCTCGTGCGCGTCTGCCGGCCCGGCGGCCGCATCGTCATGGGCAACTGGACGCCCGGCGGGTTCATCGGCCAGATGTTCAAGATCAACGGCAAGCACGTGCCGCCGCCGCCGGGAATGCCGTCGCCGGTGTTGTGGGGGGATGAGGCGACCGTGCAGGAGCGGCTTGGCGACAAGGTCAGCGGCCTGACGCTGACGCGGCGTATGTACCCGTTCAAGTATCCGTTTCCGCCCGCACAAGTCGTCGAGTTCTTCCGCGAATACTACGGCCCGACCAATCGCGCCTTCGCGTCGCTCGACGCTGAAAAACAGGCGGCGCTCCGTGCCGATCTCGAGCGCCACTGGACCGATCACAACAAGGCGACCGACAGCACCGCCTTCGTCGAATCGGAGTATCTCGAAGTCGAAGCCGTTCGCGCGTAATCAGCCGGCGCGGCAGGCACGCGCGAGCGTGTATCATGGCCGCGGAAGGGACCATTCATGACACCACTTAACCCTGTTCGTCTCGCATCGGCTGTTGTTCTTCTTGCCGTCGGCTTTGGCTTCGGCGCTTTGTATTCCACGACCGTGGCCCAGGCGCAGTCGGCCAACAAAGTCTTCGAGCTCCGCACCTACACCGCGCCCGAGGGTAAGCTGCCCGATCTCAACGCCCGTTTCCGCAACCACACGATGCGGATCTTCCAGAAGCACGGCATGTCCAATGTCGGCTACTGGGTCCCGCAGGATGCGCCCGCGAAGGACAACACGCTGATCTACATCATCAGCCACGCCAGCCGTGAGGCCGCCAAGAAGAGCTGGGCCGATTTCGGCGCCGACCCCGAGTGGAAGAAGGTCTCCGCCGAATCACAGGTCAACGGCCGCATCGTGACGGGCGTCGTCTCGGTGTTCATGGACGCGACCGATTACTCGCCGATCAAGTAGGAGGGGCTCGTGCGAATCCTGGTTGCCGCCTCTATTACTCTCGCAGGCTTGCTGACGCTATCGGTCGCTGCACAGCAGCCGGCGCCCGCGGATGACCCGCGCTTCACGGGCATCTCCACCGTGCTCGATGCGAAAGACTTGAGCGCGGCGCGCCGCCGCTTCGAGCCCGGCGCCAGGTCTGCCTGGCACAGCCACGACAACGGCCAGCTGCTGTTGGTCGAGAAAGGCCGCGGCCGCACGCAGAAGCGCGGCATGGCGATGCGCGAAATGGCTCCGGGCGACAGCGACTACACCGGCCCCAACGTGATCCACTGGCACGGCGCCGTGCCGAGCCAGGAATTCATCCAGATCAACGTCGGCTTCGGCGGCGAGACGAAGTGGATGGAGAAGACTACGGAAGAGGAGTATGCCGGGAAGGTCCGCAAGTAGTTCAGACTGCAGAGTTAAGAGTTAAGAGCTGCATGGACCCGACTCTGCGGCTGCTGAAACAACTGATCGCAATCGACTCTATCAACCCGTCGCTCGTGCCCGGGGCGGCGGGTGAGGCGGCGATCGCGCGGGCGTTGGTCGAAGAGTTTCGCGGCATCGGCCTTGAGGTCGACGTCCAGGAAGTGGCGCCGGGCCGCCCCAACGTTGTCGGCGTGCTCGAGGGCCGGGCGCCTGGCCGGTCGTTGATGTACTGCGGGCACATCGACACGGTTGGCGTGTCCGGAATGACGCGGCCCTTCGATCCGGCCGAGCGCGACGGCAAAATCTACGGCCGCGGCTCGCAGGACATGAAGGGCGGCGTGGCGGCGATGATCGGCGCCGCCCGGGTGATCGCCGAATCCGGCGGATTGAGTACCGGCCGCCTCGTGATCGCGTGCGTGGTCGACGAAGAGCACGCCAGCATCGGCGCCGATGCGCTGGTCACGAAATGGCGCGCCGACGGCGGCGTGGTCACTGAGCCAACCGACCTGCGCGTCGCCATCGCGCACAAGGGCTTCGAGTGGGTCGAGATTGAAACCGAGGGCCGCGCCGCGCATGGCAGCCGGCCCAGTGAGGGCCGCGACGCCATTCGGTTGATGGGCCGCGTGCTCGGCGGCCTTGACGCGCTCGATCGCGATCTGCAGTCACGGGCGCCGCATCCGCTGCTTGGCACCGCCTCACTCCACGCGTCGTTGATCGACGGCGGCCACGAGCTCAGCAGCTATCCGGATCGCTGTCACTTGCAGATGGAGCGCCGCACCATTCCCGGCGAAGCGCCTGGAAGCGCCGGCAGGGAAGTGCAGGCGCTGCTCGATCGCCTGCGCGGCGAAGACGCCGACTTCAAGGCGCTCAGCCGCGTGATGTTCGCCCGCTCGCCGCACGAGATCGCCGCGGATCATCCGCTGCCGGTCGCGATGCAGGCCGCAGTTCGTGCCCAAGCCCCCAGCCGGGTCCCCAGCGCGGCATCCGCGCTGGGGTGGAAGTCCTCAAGCCCTCAAGCCCTCAAGTCCTCAAGCCCTCAACCGGGCCCCCAGCGCGGCAGCCGCGCTGGGGTGGAAGCCCTGATGATCGGCATGAGTTTCTGGACCGACGCGGCCGTGCTGAGCGAAGCCGGAATTCCGTCGATCCTGTTTGGCCCCACCGGTGGCGGCCTTCACAGCATCGAAGAGTGGGTGGAAACGCAGTCGGTCCTGACCTGCCGCGACGCGCTCGTCACCCTGGCGCGCACCTGGTGCAGATGACGGCGTAGGCTCGGATTCCCTGCCTCCCAGCCAATTCTTTAGCGCCTTCAGAAAACGACAGAACCACCAATATTTTCAGATATGCGGCGCGTTTTTCCTTGCCATTCCATATTCCAGATTCTAGAATACGGAATGAGTCAGCCCTCCCTTCGCGCGCAAGACGTCCTGGTCTTGGCCAAGCTGGTTTCCTACAGAGGGAAACGCCCGCCAATGGCGCAAATCGGCGCAGATTTGTCACTGAGTTCTTCACAGATCCATTCATCGCTGAAGCGGCTCGAGAAATCGCGCCTCATCGCCGCCGGTGCGGACCGTGGACGACCGCTCCTCGGTCCCGTCCAGGAGTTCCTTGTCCACGGGGTCAAGTACGCTTTCCCGGCTCAGCGCGGAGAGATCACGCGAGGCATTCCGACCGCCCATGCTGCACCACCACTCAACGAGCACATTACCGATTCAGAATTGCCGCCTGTGTGGCCAAGTCCTGAAGGCAATGTCCGCGGCCTCACCTTTGAGCCGCTGCACAAGATGGTTCCCGGCGCTGCCTTGAAGGATCCCGTGCTCTACGAATTACTCGCGCTCGTCGACGCATTCCGTGACGGCCGCGCGCGCGAACGCCAACTCGCCGAACGCGAGCTGGCAAGCCGATTGCGAAAGCTGCTCCATGAGTGACCCCAATCGTGAGCTATTCGAGCGTGTCGTCCTGCTGTTGCGACCAGTGCTCGACGAACTTGTGTTCGTCGGTGGATGTGCCACGGGCCTACTGGTGACGGACGCCGCCACGGGGGGCATCAGGCCGACAAAGGATGTCGATGTGCCGGCAACGCGGTTCGCCTTGTTAGTCCCGTGTAATTTATCGCTACTAAGCTCGAAGCCTTCCGCGGTCGTGGCGCACATGATGTTGCGATCAGCCATGACCTCGAGGACATTGTCGCGATCATCGATGGCCGGCCAGAGATCGTCGGCGAGATCGAGCGCAGCAGCGCGGACGTGCGGACTTACATCGGGTCAGAGGTCAGTCAACTGCTCAACAACCGAACGTTTATGGACAGCCTGTCTGGGTTCCTCAATCCGGACTCGGCGAGCCAAGCTCGGCGACCCCTGATCGAGACGCGACTACGCGCACTTACGGAATGACGCCGTAGCTTCTCGCACCACGGCATCGGCGGGCGCGCCATCGCCTCCGCGCATGACGATCTCACGCCTCACCCTTGTCGCACGAAGTGAAGAGGTTTCGTTGGCGATTTCATGGCTTGTCGGTGGCTGAGCGCCCTCAGGATCGCATCGAGCACCAAGTCCAACTCCCTGCCCACGTCTTCAGCAAGGAAGCGCAGAACCAAGTAGCCGTTCTCCTGCAGCAACCGATCCTTATGGCGATCGCGCCGGTACGCGACTGGATCCGCGAGATGCTGGCTGCCGTCCAACTCCACAGCCACGCGGGCATCTGCACACAGCAGGTCGACTTCCAGTGTTCCGAAGCCATCGAATGCGATCGGCAACGTAACGTTGAGGCGGAAACGGCCCTTGGTCTCCGCCAAGGTTTCCAGTCGTCGGTAGAGGAACGCTTCCGTTGCACTCCGCGCTCGGTCTGCGCCCTCAGCGTCCGAAGACACCGTCCGGGCGGCGTGGACGAACAGATTCGCCAGCGGGGTGTCGACTCCATCTCGAACGAGCCTTCGCACGCTGCCGGAGTAATCGCGCTTCCAGACCGGATCCGACGGAAGGACGACATCTGCGGGCCAACCGGGAATGGCGCTGGCGGGAAGGAGAATTGTGTAACCGACGGCCTCGTAGCCGCGGCAACGCCGGTCGAACATTCGCGACAGCATAGGCACGTTGAGGTCGGCATAATCGTAGATGCGCACCTCTCGTTTGCCAGCACAAAGGCGATGTAGCCGACCGGCGTACTGCGCGATAGTCCCGCGCCACGAGACCGGAAGAGTCAGAAACAACGTGTCCAGACGAGGATGGTCGAATCCCTCTCCAACATATTTCCCGGTGGCCAGAATGACCCGTGCCTCATCGCGAGGGATAGCTGCAAGGCGGTCCGTAACTGCCTGCCGCTGCTTCTTGCCCATCCCTGCGCGCAACACGACGACGTGTTGAACACCTGTCCCAAGCTCCTGCTCGAGAAGGTCGAGGTGGTCGTTCCGCTCCGTGAGGACCAGTGGTGAACGTCCGTCACGTGCCGCTTCGATGACGTCGTCGCAGATGCGACGAGTGCGCCGCTCGTCGTCGATCAACTCTTGATAGAGAACCTGGAACTCGACGCGTTTGTCGGAATCCGGGCTCCTCTTCGGTTGGAACGCCGTCGGCTGTACAAAGACGAAATGCTCAAACGGGCGGGCCGCGGCTTGTGCCCGCGCGTTCACCCGATGGCGAACCGGTCCGCACTGCATGAAGATGATCGGGTGGTGGCCGTCCTTGCGTGCAACGGTCGCCGACAACCCCAGGACGAATCGGGCTTTGGCCTGACGTGCCACCTGCTCGAAACTGTGCGCCGACAGGTGATGACACTCGTCGATGATCACGTGCCCGTACCCGGCGACACGGTCATCGACGACACTTTTCCGGACGAGACTCTGAATGACGGCAACGTCGAGCAGACCGGTCGGTCGGCTTCGCCCGCCGCCGATCCGACCGATCGACCTTGCGGGAATGCCGAGGAACGCCGCGAGCCGTTCGATCCACTGGTCGAGCAGTTGCCGCCGATGGACGAGCACGACCGTGCTCACGCCGCGCTGTGCGATCAGCCAGGCGGCGACCACCGTCTTGCCAAACGCCGTCGTGGCGGCCAGCACGCCGGTTTCGTGACGCAGCATTGCGTCTGCCGCCGTCTTCTGCTCCGGCCTGAGCTCACCCTGAAACGTCACTTCCAGGCGGCCGCCGTCGTGACGCTCGTCACGAACGATCGTGCGAACGTTCAGGTCGGTGAGCGTCTGGCGAACATCGTCGAGGCAGCCGCGAGGCAGTCCGATGTGATGCGGGTGATCCTCCGCGCAAGCGACGACGCGCGGCTTGTCGTAAGTCGACAACCGCATCGCCTGGGCCTTGTAGAACTCGGGATTTTGAAAGGCTGCCAGGCGAAGGAGCCGGTTTCTCAGGCCCGGATGCAACCCTTCTTTGGCAATGTAGATCTGATTGCCGAGGACCAGTTCCAACGTCTGAGGCAGATCCCCGACGATGGGTGCCTCCTTGCGGTGACGTGACGGAGGCGCTGTCCAAGGTTCATCTTCTCCGTCGTCCTGCGGCGGCAGACGCACGCCGAGAATGCGACCGCGTCGTTCGGCCTCCTGGACGATCCCTTCGATCTGCCCTCGGCCAATCTTGCGCATGCTCGCGAGAAAGGTCCACTGGTCGGCCCAGGGGATGAGGTCGGGATCGAGAAAGACGCTGTTGTCCTGCCTGCGTGGTCCCTTTTGCAGTGGCAAAGCAATCAGGTTCCCGAATCCTCCTTGCGGCATCGTGTCCTGATTCGGAAACAAGCGGTCGTACGAATCCAAGCCGATGTCGGGTCGCCCCTCCATCGTCTCGGTGAGGACGTGCGATGCGAGCCTCCGGGCAAGCGCGGCCGGAATCGCCTCCTCGAAGAAGAACCAGACATGTGCGCCTCGCCCGGAGCGTGACCGTTCGAGGGCGGCCGGGAGGTGCAGGCGGCGACACGCGTCGAGAAAAGCCCTGACATCTTCTTGCCAGCCGCCCTTGTCGAAATCGACGGCAAGAAAGAAGCACGTCTCGTCCTGCAGCAGCGGATAGACGCCCGCGACAAAGGGTTGAGCGTCGGAGTCGTATCCAGACAAGTGCCAGCGGATGACGTCGTCGGTCACCGGAAGGAATCGGCGGTTGGGACATTCGGCGCACTTGATGCGCGGCTTCTCGCAGATGCCGCGCACCCATTCGTTCGCGCAGGCGGGCGCATAGCCAGACTTGCCGGTCTTCCGACTCTCAAACCGGCGCGGGTAGACGTCCTCGCGACCGCGGAAAAGCGAACGGAACAGGGCAATCTTGGCCTGTGACGGCGACGTCCGATCGATAGGGCCAGATGTCAAGTTCATCGCGGTCCCGCTTCTGAGTCACTCGTATTATCGGCCGTCGAGTGATTTCGGGGTCAAGTATTGGGCCTCTCCAAGGAGCCTGCATGGGAGAAAGAGTGCCCGAAAAGAAGCGCAATCGAAGGACCTGAGGGAGCTTCCGCTCCGAACTGCGCCATCGTTGCCGCAACGCGCCTGCGTAACTCACAGAGAATGCTCCGGTCATGCACGACCGTTCGCCGTTCGTCATATCTAGGAAGTGACAACGCGAGCTGAGCCGGTCGACGACGATATCTGCTTCGCGAAGGATCGAAACCGGGACGGCGATCTGAACGATGCCGGCGAGGGCCTGGCGCGTTGGGCGTCTAACGGCACGGTCGGATCGGAGTTCACCGGACTCTACTTCGACCCGTTCAACAAACGCCGCGCCTGGGTCAACATTCAGCATCCCGCCAGCGGCAATGACCGGACCATCGAGATCACGATTCTGGACGGTCACGACGACGATGACGACGGCGATGATCACGATCACGACGACGATCACGACCACGATGACGATCATCACGGAAAAAGGCACTAAGGACCAAGGTTTTTCGATGGTTCCAGGCACATCCGCGTCGTGGACGCGGGTGTGCCCGAAAATACAGCTACCCTCGGTCGCTGATCAGTCCGCGCAACACAAACGCGACGTTGGCGGGCCGCTCGCCTAGCCTCCGCATGAAATACGGGTACCACTGCTTGCCGAACGGCACGTAAACGCGGACGCGGTAGCCTTCCTTCACCAGCTGCGCCTGCAGGTCGCGCCGGATGCCGTACAGCATCTGGAACTCGAAGCGATCCGCGCTGTAGCCCTTCTGCTTCGCGTACGCCTTCGTCGCGTCGATCATCACCGGATCGTGCGTCGCAATCGCCGGGTACGTGCCCTCGTCCATCAGCAGCCGCATCAAGTCCACGAACGCGGCGTCGACTTCGCTCTTCTTCTGATACGCGACGTTCTTCGGTTCCTGGTAGGCGCCCTTCACCAGCCGCACGCGTGCGCCAAGGGTGTTGAGGTGGCGGATGTCGGCTTCCGATCGCTTCATATACGACTGGATCACTGTGCCGATCTGCCTGTGCCCCTGCTGCCACAGGATGTCGACGATGCCGAGCGTCGCCTCGGTGTAGGGCGAGTTCTCCATGTCGATGCGCACGAAGAACCCGTGCCGGTCGGCCGGCTCGAGGATGCGCCGCATGTTGTCGACCGCGGTTGCCTGGTCGACGTCGAGCCCCAGCTGGGTGAGTTTCAACGAAACATTGCGCTCGATGCCCGACGCCACAATCGCCTCGATGATCTTGACGTAATCGGCCGCTGCCGCCGCCGCGGCGTCCGCCGACGCCACGCTTTCGCCGAGGTAGTCGAGCGTGAGGTGCAGGCCCTTCCTGGGCAGGTCCGCGACGCAGACGATGGCTTCGTCGATCGATTCGCCGGCGATGAACCGGCGCGCGAAGCCCGCGCTTTCGGCTTGCCCCGAGTCACGTCGAGGGGCCATCCCATACCGGGAGGCGAGCCGCTGCAGCGTCGGGATTTGTGCGAGTCCGTGAAAGAAGGCCTTCGAGGCGGCGCTCAGCATCAGTGGGTGGCCGCCGGAGGCGACAGCAAATGCGCAATCGATCGCGCGTAGTACCGGAGGACGTTCCGCTCGCGCACGCGGTAGCGCCCCTCTTCCACGACAATGATGTTCCGGGTCTCGAGCGGCTCGGTGGCCAGGGCCAGGACTTCCTTCGCCGACGACACGCTCAAGTTGGCGTTCGCCGCGCGTAGCGTGTCGAGCACACCGCTGATGGCGGACGTCAGATCGTCGCGCGACATCGACCGCGTCATCGCAGCGGCCAACACCGCGGTGGGCAGCACTTTGTATTGCTTGCCGATTTCGCCGCGCACGTGCCTGGCCAGGTCCATCACCGCCTTGCGCGATTCGCCGTCGATACCGTCGAGCGGAATCGGCCGGCCGAAGGTCACAAACGACCGGCTCCGATAACCGACGGCGTAGCGGACCAGTTCGGCGACTTCCCGGCTGAACGCCTTTTGCCGTCGCTTCACGCCCTGCCTGGCCAGCACGTGATCTTCGAGCACCAGATCGTAGGCGACGGCCACCGGCACCAACTTCAGCCCCGGCACGCCGGCATCCAGGCACGCCCTGAACAGGCCCGTTTTTCCGGGCTTCAGTTCGCCGTTGTAGCTGCGTCCGCCTTCCGGGTAGAAGAAGAGATCGTGCTTGTGCAGCAGTTCGCTGACGTAGGCCTTGAGCGTGATCAGGTAGGCCGGGTCCTTCATGTTTCGGCGAATCGGAATCGCTCCGGTGACGTGCTTGTGGATCAGGCCGAGTGGGCCGCCGAACAGGTTGATGCCGGCCGCGATGATCGGTGGACGAATGCCGACGTCATCCAGCGCGAGCAGCTCGACGAGAAAATCCATGTGGCTGCGATGGTTGGATGCGTAGACGACGCGGCCTTCAGCGGCGGCCGCGACGGCGAATTGCTGATTCTCGATGACTCGGTCCACTTTCCGCAGGATCGGATACAGCGGGTACTCGAGCGCGCGATACAGCTCGTAGCGCTGCGTCGTCTTCAGCTCTTCCAGGTACCCCATCACGCGCGTGCGCGCGTCGTGGCTCGTCAGGCCGTGCGTGCCTTCGAGGAACCGCGTGACGTCTTCACGCGCCAGGACGGCTTCGGCGATGGTGGGGTCAGTGGCCACGGTATCGATCTGGCGGACTGGTATCAGCTGCGGGGCCGCGACATCGGAGCGGCCTCGGGGATTTCGATCTTGCCCACCGCTAAGATGATAGCGTGGCGCAAATCGCATCGGCAAACGAAGTTGTCGTGGCGGCGCCGCCAAGGTCGGGCGTCACGTGCCCGGACGCGAGCACGGTCTTGAGCGCCGACATGATCGCGTCAGCGCGCGCATCTTCCTGAAGGTGCTGCAGCATCAGCACCGCCGAGAGCAGCAGCGCCGTGGGGTTCGCAATGTCGCGCCCGGCGATGTCGGGCGCTGTGCCGTGGACGGCCTCGAACACGCCGACGCCGCCTTCGCCGAGGTTCGCGGCCGGCACGACACCGAGACCGCCCACCAGCCCCGCGCACAAGTCCGACACGATGTCGCCGTAGAGGTTCGGCAGCAGCAGAACGTCCAATCGCTCGGGGTGCATCACGAGGTGCATGCACGCGGCGTCGACGATGCGATCGTCGAATTGAATGTCGGGGTAATTGGCCGCCACCGTTCGCGCGCACTCGAGGAACAGTCCGTCGCTGAGCTTCATGATGTTGGCCTTGTGCACGGCGGTGACGCGTTTGCGCCCCCGGCGCCGCGCCTGTTCGAAGGCAAACACCGCGATGCGGGTCGACGCCTTCTCCGTGATGACCTTGATGCTCTCCACCACGCCCGGCACCACCGTATGCTCGAGGCCGGCATACAGGTCTTCGGTGTTCTCGCGGACGATGATGAGGTCGACGTTCTGGAAGCGCGACGGCACCGACGGCAGGTTCCACACCGGCCGCAAATTGGCATAGAGGTCGAGCGCCTTGCGCAACGCAACGTTGACGCTCGTAAAGCCGGTGCCGACCGGCGTGGTAATCGGCCCCTTGAGCGCGATCTTGTTACGCGTGATCGATTCGAGCAGCGCCGGCGGCAGCGTGGTGCCGTGCTCCGCGACCGCTTCAGCGCCGGCTTTGAACGTTTCCCACTGCGGCTTGAACCCCGTGGCCTCGACCACGCGCACGACCGCACGCGTCACTTCCGGTCCAATCCCGTCCCCGGGGATGAGCGTAATCGTTGGTGTCATTCGTAATTACTTCTGCAATCTGAGATCTGAGATCTGAGATCGTCAGTTCTTACTCCCTCGCCTCCCACCAGAGAAGTACGAACCCTCCAACCGCGGACGCGGCGAGCAGGATGTTCGCGAGGCGATGGAGGCTGTTGAATTCAACCTTCCGGGCGTCGCCGTCGACCAGCGCCGCGATCGGCCCGTTGACCTCACCCTGCAGCGCCGCGATCCGCGGCGTGACCATGAACCCGGAGTAGGCCGTCACCAGCAGCATCAACACCAGGATGCTGGCGCGAATGCCGTACTTCTCGGGCCGCGCGCCCAGCAGCCGGTGCAGCGTCAGGGCCACGAACATCACCGAGCCCATCGCGTAGGCGAGCCAATGCAGGCGTTGCAGCACCTCGCCAAAGACGCGGCCGGCCAGCACGCGACCCTCGATCGGGTTCCATTCCTGCAGCACGCCGAAAATCGAGGGCGCGACAATCGCGCCGGCCACCACGATCCCGCCCAGCCAGACGACCAGCGCGAGTATGTAGAGGTAGCGGAGGAAGCGCATCTCTTCAGTTTACTGATAAACTTTCGTGTCTTCCGTCCTTTCTGGAGGTCCTCTGTTGCAGGTAGAAGCATCGCTGCTCTCGTCATTGAAGAACATCGCCACCCGGCTTCGAAAGGAATCGATCCGCGCCACCACGGCGTCGGCGAGCGGGCATCCGACGACGTGCATGTCGGCAGCGGACTTGATGGCCGCCTTGTTCTTCGCGGAGATGCGGTTCGATCCGAAGAACCCGAAGCACCCCGAGGCGGATCGCTTCATCATGTCGAAAGGCCACGCCGCGCCGCTCCTGTATGCGATGTGGGCCGAGGCCGGGCTCATTCCGCGCCAGCAGCTCACCGACCTGCGCTTGTTCACGTCGAACCTCGAAGGCCATCCGACGCCGCGCCTGTCATTCGTCGATGTGGCCACCGGCTCGCTCGGCCAGGGGCTGCCGGCCGGCATTGGTTGCGCCCTCAACGCGCGCCGCATCGGTTCTCCGTACCGCACCTACGTGTTGATGGGGGATGGCGAAACGGCGGAAGGCTCGGTGTGGGAAGCGGCGGCCTCGGGGCATTTTCACAAGCTCGATAACCTCTGCGCGATTGTCGACGTCAACGCGCTGGGCCAGAGCCGCGCCACCGAGCTCGGGCACGACATGGACACCCATCGCGTGCGATGGGCGGCGTTTGGCTGGCACGCGATTGTGATCGACGGCCATGACATGGAGGAGATCCTCAACGCCTACAAAAGCGCGCGCGACACCAAGGGCAAGCCGACGGCGATCCTGGCGCGCACGCTGAAGGGCAAGGGCGTGTCGTTCACCGAAGGCCTGCCTAACTGGCACGGCAAAGCGATGACGAAGGAACAGATGCAGAAGGCGTTCGACGAGCTCGACGTTCAGGTCGTCACCGAGACCGGAGCCAAGCCGAAGATCCCGAGCCCGCCTGCGGAGCGCCCGGAGCCCAAGCCGCGCGAGATGGCGCCCCCGGACTACAAGATCGGCGACCTGGTGGCGACGCGGGAGGCCTACGGTGTCGCCCTCGCCAAACTCGGCGACGCCGACCCGCGCGCTGTTGCGCTCGACGCCGACGTGAAGAACTCCACCTTCAGCGACAAGTTCGAGGCGAAGCATCCCGATCGCTTCTACGAGTTTTTCATCGCCGAGCAAGTGATGGTGGGCGCCGCGATGGGACTGGCGGCGCGTGGCGCCATTCCGTTCCCCGCCACGTTCGCCGCCTTCTACACGCGTGCGGCTGACTTCATTCGCATGGCGGCGATCGGCGGCAATAACATCAAGCTGGCCGGCTCGCATGCCGGCGTGTCGATCGGCGAAGACGGCCCGTCACAGATGGCGCTCGAAGATTTCGCGATGTTCACGGCGCAGCCGAATTTCGTGGCCCTCTACCCGTCGGACGCTGTCAGCACCGAGCGTCTGATCGCCGAGGCCGCGGCCGTGCAGGGGCCGGTCTATATCCGCACCTCGCGGCCAAAGACGCCGGTGATCTACGACAACAACGAGAAGTTTCCGATCGGCGGCCTGAAGGTGGTGCGCAAGAGCGCCAAAGACACGGCCACGGTGATCGGCGCGGGCATCACGCTGGTCGAGGCCATCAAGGCGCACGACGAGCTCAAGGCGAAGGGCATCTCAGTTCGCGTGATCGATCTCTATTCGGTGCAGCCGATCGATGCCGCGTCGTTGATCGAGGCCGGCAACGAGACCGGACGGCTGATCACGGTTGAAGACCACTACATTTCGGGCGGCCTCGGCGATGCGGTGGCGCGCGCGGTGGCGCCGGCCGGACTCACCGTGACCCGTCTGGCGGTGTTGGAGATCCCCCGCAGCGGCACGCCGGAAGAACTCGTCGATAAATTCGGCATCTCCGCCCGCCACATCGTCAACGCGGTAACGAACAAGAAATGACGACCCGAAGATTTTCTTTTTGCCTTTTGCCTTTTGCCTTCTGCCTTTTAGGAGGCTTGCAAGCGGGTCATGCGCAATCACCCATCGGCGTGCAAGAACCCGCGTGGGCGCCCGACGGCAAGCGGATCGCGGTGTCGTACCTCGATCGCATCTGGACGATGACGCCTGAGGGTCGGCAGGCGAAGCCGGTGCTGACGTCCGAGGCCGACACCATCGAGCGCGAGCCCGCCTGGTCGCCCGACGGCACCCGCCTCGCCTACGCCGCCGATCGCGGCGAGGGCTTCGACATCGTCGTCGTCATTCTGAAGAACGGCGCGGCCACGGCAGCGCCGGTGTCAGTCACCAAGATGGCGGGAGACGAGCGATGGCCGTCGTGGACCGCCGACGGCCGGCTGGTGTTCGCGCATCGCGATGTCCGTCCGGCGGGCCGCAACGCCGACCCCGGCTTGCAGTGGGATCTGTTCCAGGTGTCGCCGGTGTCAGGCTCCGAGACGTGGCAGGCGCCGCTGCCGTTGACCGAGACGACCGATAGCGAAACGTATCCTCGGGTCTCACCCGATGGCACCAAGGTCGCGTTCGTATCCGGACGCGATTCGGAAGACGACCTCGATTTGTGGTGGATGCCGGTGCCGTCAGCGGCCGTCGCCAAACCGACGCCGCTCGGCGCCCGTCCGGCCAAGCCGGTGACCTCGCGTTTGCGTGGGGACGAACCTTTAGGTTCGTCCATCCCCGGTGTCGGCACCGATGCGCGCCCGCCCCGCGCCACCCGCATCGCGCGCGTTCGCGGCCACGAGGCGTATCCGTCGTGGGCGCCGGACAACAGCCGGCTGGCTTACTACGCCGTCCGCGAAGGCATCGGATCGGTATGGGTAGCGGCCGTCGATCTGCCGCGTCCCGAAGGTGCGGAAGAACCGCAGCCGCGTCCCAAGCCGGCGGCGCAGCCGCAGTTGGTGTCGCGCAAAGGTGGCGCGCCGGCCTGGTCGCCCGACGGCAAGACGCTGCTGGTATCGGGCTTGCCGGATCCGCAACCCGTTTACAACGGCAACCCGCTGCGCGACGAGACCGAAGCCCCGCCGCTCTTCGCGCTCAACAGTGCGTTCCAGTTGTGGCGCCTGCCCGCGCCGTTGCCGGTGCACGAAGACGGCGGAGCGGTGGCGACCGAGATCGCACCGTCGCCGGCGCTGTTTGGCGCGATGTTCGATCGCGTGTGGGGCACGTTGCGAACGCTCTATTACTCGTCGGGCGCGGGTGCGCAAACCTGGACCGCGGCGCGCGATCAGTTTCGATCGCGATCCGCATCCGCAAGGTCCGAAGCCGATCTTGAAACGGTGATCGACGAGATGGTGGCGGCCCAGCCGCTGATCAAGCCGGTCGTCACCTCGTCTGGCGCGGTGGTCGTGTCGGGTCACCCGCTCGCATCGGAGGCCGGCCGCCTCGCCTTCGAAAAAGGCGGCAACGTCGTCGACGCGATGATCGCCGTGTCGTTCGCGCTCGGCGTGGTCGAGCCCGAAGCCTCGGGTGTCGGCGGAGATGGATCGGCGGTGCTCTACCTGAAGGGCATGAAGAAGCCGACCGTCGTCGAATACAAGGACATGACGCCAATCAAGGCGACCACCGACAACCCGTTGCTGATGCAGGACGGGCGCATCGTCGCCGACGGTCCCGCGGCGGCGAACATCCCCGGCGTCGTGGCGGGCCTCGACTACTTGTATCGCACCTACGGCAGCGGCAAGGTGAAGTGGGAAGACCTGGTTGCGCCCGCGATTACGCTTGCAGACGAGGGCTTCGTGCTCGACGAAGGGCTGCCGTCGAGCATTGCCGAAGGCCGGCGCTTGCTCGAGAAGTGGCCCGAGGCCGCGAAGATCTACCTGCCCGGCGGCAAGGTGCCGAAGCCGGGGGATCGCTTCTTCAACAAGGACTACGCTGACACGCTGCGCGCCATCCAGAAGGGTGGAGCGGACGCGTTCTACAAAGGCGAGATTGCAAAGAAGATCGCCGCCGACATGGAAGAGAACGGCGGCATCCTCACCTACGCCGACCTGGCGCAGTACCGCGCCATCGAGCGCGCGCCGGTGATGGGCCGCTATCGCGGCCACACGCTCTATGCGGGCGGTCCGCCGCTTTCGACCGGCATCCAGCTCTTCGAGTCGCTGCACGTGCTGGAGAACTATCAGCCGAAGGCGGGGGCCAGGGCTGCGGCCGATCCCGACTACCTGCACTACCTGATCGAGTCGTGGAAGGTGCGCGATCCGCTACGGCGCGTGGCGGATCCGGAACGGTGGCCGGTGGAATTCGAGGAACACCTGACCGCCGAGCACGCCAAGAAGCTGTTTGCGAAGATCGATGCCAAGAAGGCGTCGCGTTACGAGCGGCAGCCGCCTGATGACGCGCCGGTGACGCCGACCGCGCCGACGCCGCGGATCGGCACCGGCACAACCTCGTTCGCGGTGGCGGATGCCGACGGCAACATGATCGCCGTCACGCAGACCCTCAGCACATGGGGCGGCACGTTCTACGTCTCGAAGGGCCTGGGATTTCTCTACAACAATCACCTGCGATCGACTCGCACCACCGCCGGCGCGTATGGCAGCCTCGTGCCCTTGATGCGATCGAGCACGGCGAGCGTGCCGACGCTGGTGTTCGAGAAGCTGGCATCGGGCGAAGAGGTGCCGAGGCTGGCGGTGGGGTGCGCGGGCAACGCGTGGATCCCGCTGTCGGTCTACAACATCATCACCGGCGTGATCGACGGCAAGCTCGGCGCCCAGCGGGCGATCGAGGCGCCGCGGTTCCTGCCGGGACGCGATCCGGCCGATCCGCTCGAGCGCGCGGCGCGCGTTGAGATCGAGGATCGCTTTCCGCGCGCGCTACTGCAGAACCTGATCGATCGCGGCCATCGTTTCCAGAAGATCGGGCGCAAGGGCGAGGTCCGCTACGGCTACGCCGCCGCGATTACCGTGGACGTCGCGGCCAGGAAGGTCGAAGGCGGCGCCGAACCACGCCGCGGGCACGCCGTCGTGCCGTACGATCGCCGCCCGTCAACCACCGCGCAATGACGTCCGATCGCCGACGGGCGTCGCGACGGTGTGACGCTGACGGTGTAGCGCGGAACTTTAGTTCCGCGATCTGAATGTTGAAAAATCATGATCGAACCCGGAAAGAAAGCTCCGTCGTTTTCGTTACCCGATCAACAGCGCACGCTGCATTCGCAGGCGCTATAGAAGGCAAAAGGCAGAAGGCAGAAGGCAAAAACCTAGTGTCATCAGTTTTGCGCCTGCATGTCGCGGGGATGGACTGTGCCGACGAGGCGGCGTTGATCCGCCACGCGCTCAACCTTCCCGGCATCGACGATCTCGCCTTCGACCTGGTCGGCCGGCGCGTCGACGTCATCTACCGGGCCGATGCGATCGCTCCCGCGGCGATCCTCGCCGCCGTTGCCGGCACCGGCCTCGTAGCGCACACGCACGACTCCACCGACCTGGTCGGCGACGACCACGAACATCACGATCATCATCACGCCACGGCGCGGTGGTGGGCGGTGGCAAGCGGCGTCGTGTTTGCGATCGGCTGGCTGATCGACGGCTGGCATTCCGAGACTTGGGGCGAGGCGCTGTTCGGCTCGCGCCCTCCTTCGCCAGGGCTTCAGAGCGCAAGCGGCGAGCACGGCGAGCACGTGCATCACTCCTACGCGATTGCGGCGTACGGGGTCTCTGCGCTCACCGGGCTCTGGCCGATGGTGCCCCGTGCCTGGGCGTCGTTACGGTTGCGCCGCCTCGACATGCACGTGCTCGTCTGTCTGTCGGCGATCGGCGCCGCCGCGATTGGGCAGTGGGCTGAAGCCGCGGCGGTGGCGTTCCTCTTCGCCCTCGCGCACCTGATGGAAGCCTGGAGCATCGATCGCGCCCGTCACGCCGTGGCGAACCTCGTCGGCCACGAGCCGGGCTGGGGTGAGGCCGGCGCGCACCAGTCGGCGCCGGTCGAGCGCTGGATCGAAAAGTTCGCCGCCGTCTACACACCGGTGGTCACGTTCGCCGCCCTGGCGGTGGTGCTGATTCCGCCGATCGTCGATGGCCTGTGGTCGGTGTGGTTTTATCGCGGCCTGATCTTCCTCGTGCTGGCGTGCCCGTGCGCGCTGGTGATCTCGACGCCGGTCACGGTGGTCGCCGCATTGACGTCTGCGGCCAGACGCGGTGTCTTGTACAAAGGTGGCGGGCCGCTCGAGCGCGCCGCCGGCGCGAGGGCAGAGACTCTGGACGCGCTGAACGCTGCCGGCGTCACGGTCGCCTGTCGCACGGCCCCGGGCACGTCACTCGATTCCGTGGATGTGGTGCTGACCTGCGATCACCCGTCCGACATCGCGTTTACGGTCAGCCATGCCAGGCGCGCGCTGCGGGTGATCCGTCAGAACGTCACGCTCGCGCTCGCGACGAAGATCGCTTTCCTGATCTCCGCGGTCTTTGGCGCCTCGCCTCTGTGGCTGGCGGTCCTGGCAGACACGGGCGCCACGGTTGCGGTGACGCTCAACGGGCTGCGTCTCCTGCGCGCGTCGACCCCGGCAGGGTCTGTCCCTTAGGTCCAGACCATGTCCGGGCGGCAGTGTGTCTTTCTTGGCTTCGAGCAGCGCCATCGCGACGGGTTGGGAATCGGTGCTTACGCGAACGCGAAGCGTGTAGTCGGTGCGCCCTCCTGACCGGCGACGGGCTTTGTCCGCGATGATCTCGACCGCTCCCAGGGTGGTTTCGCGGCAAATCAGGTCCTCCGTCCATCCGCACGCGTGGATCGCCGGATCGATCAGCTTCGCGCGGGTGTCGGCTTCGGAGAGGGCCAAGGGTCCAGATGATAGCCGAGTCAAGGATGCTTCGAAGCTACGGTTCCTCTCTTCAAGCCGCGTCCAGCCGGTCGCCTGCCGACGCTGGTTTTCTTGACGTAAGCGCGCAGCGCCTCGTTGGCTCGCGTCTGCCAGCCTGGACCAGTTGCCCGATAGGCGGCAGCGACATCGCGGTCAACTCGCAAACTGATCAGCTCCTTGGTGGGACTCTTCTGCGGTCCGCGCTGGCCACGGTATCTACGAATCGCTTCAACAACCTCCTTGGGCAGAACCTCCAATGCCGGACGGGCCCGGCGAAAGTCCTCCTCGGTCCATTCCGGGTTCTCAGCGTCAGGACGCCTGGCGTTCTTTCGCATACCTTCCTTCCTCTCGCTGGTTGGCTCGCCGCAGACTGATCACGCGAATCTTGTCGCGGCGCAGAGTAATGACCGCGACGTGGAGCCGGCCCTCGATGTTGCCGAACATCCTGGTCCGACGCTCCCCGTAGTCCGTGCGCGTGTCCTCGATGGCGACCGCGGCTTCAAGATCCATGTCGGCAAAACGCTCGAAACCGATGCCTCGCCGTTTGAGGTTCGCCGCGCTCTTTGCTTCGTCGAACTCAAGCAACATGATTATACCGTATATACGCTTAAATCGTCACGGTTCGAAGTGGCATCCCGTCGTTCGGAAACCATCCAGGAGGGCGGATCCCCGCACCACCCTGGCTAGTACATCGTCCGAAAAATAATTTGTAATATATTAAGACCCGTGTAGAGTGGGGCATGCCGCGCACGGCCCCGCCGATCAGCCTCGATGCCGTGATCGAAGCGACGTTACAGCACCTGGTGCGCGCCCCGTCGACGCCC
>JAUSDY010000047.1 GCA_030650395.1 Acidobacteriota bacterium
TTCTCGAAGCACCGGCCTGGGTTGGCATCATTGCCTCCGTCGTCATCCTCGATTTCGCGATCTACCTGCAACACGTGATGTTCCATGCGGTGCCGGCGCTGTGGCGGCTGCACCGCATGCATCACGCCGATCTCGATTTCGACGTCACCACCGGCGCGCGCTTTCATCCCATCGAAATCCTGTTGTCGATGCTCATCAAGTTCGCGGTCATCGCCGTCATCGGCGCGCCGGCCGCGGCGGTGATTATCTTCGAGGTGCTGCTTAACGCCACCTCTATGTTCAACCACGGCAATTTCCGCCTGCCCGCCGGACTCGACCGCGTACTGCGCCTGTTCGTCGTCACACCCGACATGCACCGGGTGCATCACTCGATCGAGGACCATGAAACCAACAGCAACTTCGGTTTCAACCTGCCGCTGTGGGATCGTCTGCTCGGCACCTACAAGGCGCAACCGGACGCCGGGCACGAGGCCATGACCATCGGCATCCGCGACTTCCGCGAGCCGAAGCTCGCCAGCGACCTGCCCGGCATGCTGATCCTGCCGTTTCTCGGGCGCATCACCGGTTATGCCATCAATCGCCGTAACTGGAGTGGCAAGCCATGAACCGGCGGACGCTTGTTCGCATCGCTCTGTTCACCGCGCTCGCGGCGGCGATCGTTCTTGCCTTTCGGTATCGCGACCTGCTCAATGCCGCGGCACTCGAAGACTGGGTAAAGAAAGCCGGCCCGCTCGGACCGGTGCTGTACATGGCGCTGTACGCCATCGCCACCGTGCTGTTCCTGCCCGGCTCGGTGATCACGCTCGCGGGCGGCGCGCTGTTCGGTCCGGCGTGGGGAACGCTCTACAGCCTGACCGGTGCCACCGTGGGTGCCACGATGGCGTTCCTGATCGCGCGTTATCTCGCCTCCGACTGGGTGCATCGCAAGGCGGGCGGCTGGACCAGACAGCTCATCGAAGGCGTGGAGCAGGAGGGCTGGCGTTTTATCGCATTCGTGCGCCTGGTGCCGCTGTTCCCGTTCAACCTGCTCAATTATGCGCTCGGGCTCACGCGCATCGGGCTCCTCGCCTACGTCGTCGGTTCCTACGTATTCATGTTCCCCGGCGCGCTCGCCTATACCTATCTCGGCTACGCCGGGCGCGAGGCGGTCGCGGGCGGCGAAGGCCTGATCCAGAAAGGACTGCTCGCGCTCGCGCTGCTCAGCGTGGTCGCGTTCCTGCCGAGTCTCATCAAGCGCCTGCGCGGCGCGCCCGCGACGGCCGAAGGCAAACTTTCCAGCGCCGACCTCAAGCAACGGCTCGAACGGCGCGACGACATTACCGTGCTCGATGTCCGGCCCGCCAAGGATTACACCGGCGCACTCGGACACATCGCCGGTTCGCTCAACATCCCCATCGATGAACTGCCGCGACGCCTGGCTGAGCTCGAACCGCGACGCGAGCTTCCCATCGCGGTGATCTGCCGCACCAATCGCATGTCCGGCAAGGCCGTCGAACTCCTGCGCGGCGCCGGCTTCAAACAGGCGCTGCTCGTGAACGACGGCATGGTCGGCTGGCAACGCCAGCAAGGCCAACCCCTGCCCGCCGGACAGAAAAACGATTGTGCCGCGATGCCGGCACCGGGAAGTGTGAGTGCCGGCACCGGCAAAGCCATCACCATCGTCATCCAGAACGCACCGTACAAGGGCGACAACAAGGCCTGGCACGCGCTGCGCCTCGCGGGCGCGGCGCTGGCCGAGGACATGAAGGTGCGCGTGCATCTGCTCGACGACGGCGCGCAGCTCGCGCGACACAGCCATCAGGTACCCGCCGGCATGGTCGATCTGGAAAAACTGCTTACCGAACTCATGGAGTGCGGGCTCGAGGTGCGCGCCTGTGCCATGGCGATGAACGAATGCAAACTCGACGAACGCGATCTCATCGCCGGGGTGCAAACCGGCTCGATGACGGCGCTCACGGGCTGGATCAAGGAATCCGACATTGTTCTGACTTTTTGAGGACCACGACTATGTGCGAATTGTTCGGGCTCAGCAGCAATCGGCCGGCGCCGCTCAAGAATGGAGCGTCGCCATGAAGAAAGTATCCGTGATGTGTTTCCACGACGAGCTGTGCCAGGTATTCAACGCCCTGATGACGGCGCTGAGTCTGCTGCGCGAGGGATCGAAGGTGACGCTCTTCTTCGGTTCACGCGGCATCAACGCCGTGCACCGCGACAAGATGAAGACGCTCACCTGCCTGCCGGATGAGCCACCGGAGGTCGGCAAGGCGGTGATAGACAAAATGGACGAGATGGGCCTGCCGCTGGTCGAGGACCTGTTCGTCATGCTGATCGCGGAAGGCGCCACCGTGCTCGCCTGCCCGCTCAACCTGTCGCTCTTCGGCATGACGCCGAAGGACCTGGTGGACGGGGTCAAGCCGGCCGACCCAACGAAGTACTACAAGGAAGTGGTCATCCCGGCGGACATGAACCTGACCTTTTAGCTT
>JAUSDY010000049.1 GCA_030650395.1 Acidobacteriota bacterium
GCCCAGCCGTCCCGCCTCTGCTACCGTCATGTCTTTCTTTTCGGTCATTTCTTCTGCGCCTCCTGCGCATACGCTTCGATGGCCCATGCCAGCATTCGACGCACTCCTTCACGCAGCGGCACCTTGGACTCGAATCCGAGACCGCGCAGGCGGTCGATGTTCGGAAGACGGCGCTGCGGCTGCTGGGTGTACTCCGGCGGCGAGTCGACGTGCTCGATGCGTTGCGCTTTGCGTGTCATCTCGTGCCCAACGGCGGCGAACGTATCCGCGAGGCTGTGCATCGACACCTCGTCGGGGTTGCCCACGTTGACGGGGCGCTTCTCGGGCGACGTCAGCACGAGCAGCGTGCCCACGATCGCGTCTGTGATGTAGCAGAACGAGCGCGTGGGGACGTGGCCGAAACCCTGCACGACGTATCCGTGCACCGGAATCGAGACGCCGTCGACGACGGCCGCGGCGAACTTGCTCATCACGCGGTAGTCGTGCCGAGAGAGCCCCGGGCCGTAGATGTTGAAGTAGCGCACGGTGCGCACGTCGACACCGCGCTCGGCAAAGATCGACGAGAGCGCCTCGCTGGCGAGCTTGGGCACATCGTAGGCGCGCCCGCGCACGTTCCACGGATCGAGCACGCCGAGTTGGTGCTCGCTCATCTCCACGGTGCCGCTTCGCATGTCGCCGTACAGTTCCGACGTCGACGAGAGCAACATCCGCGCGCCCTTCAAGCCCGCCAACTCCAGCATGTTGCGCGTGCCTTTGACGATGACGTCGAAGCAGTCGAGCGGGCGGCGCGCGTAGTGCACCGGCGAGGCGATGGCGGCGAGCGAGAGGATGAAGTCGATGCGGCCGTGGATTGGGAGCGGCTGCGTAACGTCGTGGTCGACGTTCTCAACGTTGCGGTGAACCTTGGGGCGCGGCGCTTTCATCTCGGCGGCCAATGCCCAGCGGTCGATCGCGATGACTTCGGCCCCGATGGCGGCGAACACCTCGGTGAACGCTTGCCCGAGGAAG
>JAUSDY010000054.1 GCA_030650395.1 Acidobacteriota bacterium
CGCAGCCGCATCACGGTGCACGAGATCGAGAAGATGGGGCGCAAGTGCGTCGATTCCAACGTGCTCTTCTTCGAGAATTTCGAGATCCCCGCGGAGAACCTGATCGGCGAGGAAGGGCGCGGGTTCGAATACATCCTGCACGGCATGAACCCCGAGCGCGTGCTGATCGCGGCCGAGGCCGTGGGGCTGGGGCGTGTCGCCCTGCAGCGCGCCACGGCCTACGCGAACGAGCGCAACGTCTTTAACCGCCCCATCGGCAAGAACCAGGGCATCCAGCATCCGCTCGCGCAGAACTGGATGGAACTGGAGGCGGCCAACCTCATGGTGATGAAGGCGGCCTGGGAATACGACAGCGGCAAGGACTGCGGCGCGAGCGCCAATGCGGCGAAGTTCCTGGCGGGCGAGGCGGGCTTCAATGCCTGCCAGCAGGCGGTGATGACACACGGCGGTTTCGGCTACGCGAAGGAATACCACGTCGAGCGCTACCTGCGCGAATCGCTGATCCCGCGTATCGCGCCGATCAGCCCGCAGCTGGTGCTTTGCTACATCGCCGAGCGGGTGCTCGGCCTGCCCAAGTCCTACTAACCACATGACAACCGGCATGCACGACTTGGCGCGGAACGGTCCCCTGGCCGGGCTGCGTGTCGTCGAATTCGCGGGCATTGGCCCGGCGCCGTTCTGTGGCATGTTGCTGGCCGATCTTGGGGCGCAGGTGCTGCGCCTGGACCGCACCGAACCTAGCGGCCTGGGCATTCCGCGCCCCGCAAGGTTCGACCTGCCGCAGCGCGGCAAGCGGTCCATGCGCATCGACTTGAAGGACAAGGCCGGGCTGGCCTTGGCGCGCAGCATCGTGGCGCGGGCGGATGCACTTATCGAAGGGTTTCGTCCCCGGACGATGGAGCGCATCGGCCTCGGCCCCGACGTGTGCCTGGCCGACAATCCGAAACTCATCTACGGCCGTATGACGGGCTTCGGTCAGGACGGCCCGCTCGCGCAAGCGGCGGGCCACGACCTCAACTACTTGGCGCTCACCGGCGCGCTGCATGCGATTGGCCGCGAAGGCGGCCCGCCGACGCCGCCGTTGAACCTGGTCGCCGACTACGGCGGCGGCGGCTTGATGCTGGCCTTCGGCATGGTGAGCGCGCTCGTGCATGCCCGCGCCACCGGGCAAGGGCCGGTAGTCGACGCGGCGATGGTCGATGGCGTCGGCGCGCTGATGACGCCGCTGCACGGGCTCATCGCTGCCGGGCTGCAAACGGGCCCGCGCGGCACCAACCTGCTGGATTCGGGCGCGCCGTTCTACGACGTGTACCGCTGCGCCGACGGCGAGTACGTCAGCCTGGCGCCAATCGAAGCGAAGTTCCAACAGGTGTTCCGCGAGAAACTCGCGGCGGCCGGCGTCGACGCGCTGGACCTGACCGCTTTCGATGATCGGGCGAACTGGCCGCGCCTGCGCGGGCGCCTGGCGGCGATCTTCGAAACGCGAACACGCGCCCAGTGGTGCGAGGTGCTCGAAGGCAGCGACAGCTGCTTCGCGCCCGTGCTCTCGCCGACCGAAGCGCCACGGCATCCGAACAACGTCGCGCGCCGCAACTTCATCGAGATCGCGGGCGTCGTCCAGCCGGCACCGGCGCCACGTTTCAGCGCCACCGCCCCAGACGTGCCCGAGCCGCCCGGGCAAGACGGTGGTGAGGAATGGGCAGCGGCCTGGGGCGTCCCACTGGGCGAACTTACGGCCTGCGGGTATGACCTGAAGACATAGGAAGGACAGCATGGCAGGATTGCATTTCGTGGAATTTTTTGAGGGCCAAGAATTCATGCACGATTGGTCGCGCACCGTCACGGAAATGGACAACACGCTGTTCAGCCTCCTGACGATGAATCCGCAGCCGCTGCACTTGGACGCCCATTTTTCCGCCGGCACCGAGTGGGGCCAGCGCCTCTTCAACAGCCTCTACACGTTGGGCATCCTGGTTGGCACGACAGTGAACGACACCGGACTGAACCAGCGCGGCGAGGTTGTGGCCGTCTGCCGGCGCACGGCCATGATGCGCGGGAAGGCAGTGACCGCATGAGCGCCACCGAAGCCAGCGGGGCGATCAATCCCAGCCTGCTGTACGAGCAGCATGGCTCCGTGGTCGTGATCCGGATCAACCGGCCCGAACAGCGCAACGCCATCAGCGGCGAAGTGCGGGCCGGCCTCTTCAGCGCATTCGCGCGGTTCGAGCAGGACGACTCGGCGCTGGTCGCCATCCTGAACGGAACCGGAGACAAGGCGTTCTGCGCCGGCATGGACCTGAAGGAAGCGGCCGAATCGGGCCTGGCGGTGCCGCCGCCCGGCTTCCTGCCGATCATCGGCGACAACATTCGCGTAACCAAGCCCACCATCGCCGCCGTGAACGGGATCGCCTTCGCGGGCGGCTGGCTGCTGGCCCAGATGTGCGACCTGTGCATCGCGGCCAAGCACGCGACCTTCGGCATCACCGAGGCCCGCGTCGGACGCGGCATGCCGTGGGCGGCTCCGCTCGTCAGCATGGTCCAGCAGCGGGCCGTGATGGAACTGCTGCTGATGGCCGAGCCTATCACCGCGCAGCGTGCGCACGAGATCGGCTTCGTGAACCACGTCGTGCCGGGGCCGGAGGTGCTGCCTCGCGCCATGGCCATGGCCGCGAAGATCGCCGCCAACGCGCCGCTCACGGTGCGTGCGGCGCGCGAACTGGTCTACCTCTCCACCGAAATGGGGCGCTCCGCGGCGCAGCGCGCGGCCACGCCCCTGTTCGAGAAGGTGTACTTGAGCGAGGACGCCCAGGAAGGTCCCCGCGCATTCCGAGAAAAACGACAACCCGCCTGGAAAGGGTGCTGACCAATGAAATCCAACGCATACCAAAACCTGCGGCGGGTCCTCGACGCGATCGACAACGTCGTGATGTTCGTCGGCTGCGCGATGCTTTTTGCGCTGATGTGCGTCGTCGTGGGCGACGTCGCGTTGCGCTACCTCTTCAATGCGCCCATCCACTGGTCCTATGAAGTGGTCTCCAGTTACCTGATGCCGGGGCTGTTCTTCTTCGCGGTGTCGCACACCCTCAAGGCCCACGCGCACGTGTCGGTCGACATCGTGCACAACTACATCAGCCGCCGCATGCGGTATATCTTCGAGGCGGTCGCCACGCTCGTGTCAATCCCCGCGTTCGCCATCTGTACCTGGGTGTCGGCGCGCAACACGATGGCCGACCTCGCGATGGCCGCCGAATCGACGAGCGGCCTGGCGGTGCCGACCTGGACGATCAGCATTATGCTGCCGATCGGGTTTGGCCTGCTCACGATTCGCTTGATCCTCAATGCCATCGGTTACCTGGGCACGCTCGCGGGCGGTCGCGAACTGCTGGCGCTGCCACCCATCGCCGGCACTGAGGAGACGGCGCAATGATCGCTGCCGGCATCACCCTTCTGCTGTTTTCTCTGCTGGCGCTCGGGACGCCTGTCGCTTTTTCGTTGGCGATCGCGGGCAGCCTGGGCCTGTTCATGATCGGCGGGCTCGATGTGCTGGCGGGCGTCATCACGACGACCCCCTTGTCCACCGCGGGCAGCTACGAACTGATCTCTGTCCCCATGTTCATCCTGATGGCGGAGTTCGTCATTCT
>JAUSDY010000057.1 GCA_030650395.1 Acidobacteriota bacterium
CTTCCGTCGCGGACGAGAAAGCGTCGTTGCGCCATTTCGGCAGGGAGCGCTTCGAACTGAAACCGAGCAACGATTCACTCAGGGCCGCAAGCCCCGGCACTTGGTCGCGTAAATTCATCACCCATGCCAATTTCGCCGCCCAGGGTGCATATCGCGGCAGGTATGCAATCAGCCTTTGACTCATCGACAAGGCATGGCGTTGCCGATAATGGTGCAAAAACTCAATTTTCATTTTTGCCATGTCAACACCGGTCGGGCATTCGCGCTTGCAGCCCTTGCACGACACGCACAAATCCAGCGTGGCGTGGAGTTCATCGGACGTGAATGCGTCCGGCCCGAGTTGACCGGTGATCGCGAGCCGCAGGGTGTTGGCGCGGCCGCGCGTCAGATGCTGCTCCTCGCCGGTGGCGCGGAACGACGGGCACATGGTGCCGGCGTCGAACTTGCGGCAATGCCCGTTGTTGTTGCACATCTCGATCGCTTTGGCGAAGCCGCCCCCGCGATGCCCCGCGTCGCCCTCGTGTTCGGACCAGTCGAGCACGGTGTCGATTTTCTGCACCGCATAGTCCGGCTTGTAGCGGAATAGCGTGCGGTCGTCCATGTTCGACGGACGCACGATTTTTCCCGGATTCAGCAGGTCCCGCGGGTCGAAGATAGCCTTGATTTCCTCGAACGCGCGCACGATGCGCGGCCCGAACATCGGCGCGATCCATTCCGAGCGCGAGAGACCGTCGCCGTGCTCGCCCGAATAAGAGCCTTTGTACTCGCGCACCATCGCGCTGGCTTCCTCGGCGATCGCGCGCATTTTCTGCGCGCCGTCCGCGCGCATGTTGAGGATAGGCCGCACGTGCAGGCAGCCGACCGACGCGTGCGCGTACCAGGTGCCCCGGGTGCCATGCTTCTCGAACACCCGCGTCAGGCGGTCGGTATATTCGGCGAGGTGTTCGAGGGGTACTGCGCAGTCTTCGATGAACGACACCGGCTTGCCGTCGCCTTTCATCGACATCATGATGTTGAGCCCCGCCTTGCGCACTTCCCAGATGTCGCGCTGCAGCGCGCCGTCGGTGACTTCGACCACTTCGCCCGGCAAACCCAGATCGCCCATCAACTCCGCCAGCTGCTTCAGTTTGGCGAGCTGCTCGCCCTTGTCGTCGCCGGCAAACTCGACCAGCAGGATGGCATCCGGATCGCCCTTGAGGAAACGATCGACCGTGGACTTGAAAGCGGGATTCGAGCGTGCCAGCCCGATCATGGTGCGGTCGACCAATTCAACCGCAGCCGGCTTCAGCTTGATGATGTGCTGCGGCGCTTCCATCGCGCGGTAGAACGTCGGGAAGTGGCACACGCCGAGCGTCTTGTGCCCTGGCAGCGGCGAGCAATTGAGATGGATGCGCTGCGAATACGCGAGCGTGCCTTCGGATCCGACCAGCAGATGCGCCATGTTGTGAGCGGCGCCGTCCACCATGTCGAGGTTGTAGCCGCCGACGCGCCGCAGCACTTTCGGAAACCGGCGATCGATCTCCGCCGCATGACGGACCGCGAGGTCTGGAATCGCGCGATACGCGCGCGCCTCGATGCTGTCGCCGGATCGTGCCGCGTGCAGCTGGTCCGGTGCGAGAGGCCGAAAGCGCGCCAGCCCGCCATCGGCGAGCACGACGTGCTGCTCGCGCACGTGGTCGATCGTCTTGCCGTAGACGACCGACCGCGCCCCGCTCGAGTTGTTGGCCATCATCCCGCCGACGGTGGCGCGGCTGGCCGACGACACATCCGGCGCAAAGCGCAGGTTGTGCGGACGCAGCAGCGCGTTCAGGTCGTCGAGCACCACGCCCGGCTCGACCCGCGCCCATCGTTCGCCGGGATCGATCTCCAGCACGCGATTGAGGTGCTTTGAGGTGTCGAGCACGAGGCCGGCGCCGATCGACTGGCCGGCCTGGGACGTGCCGCCGCCCCGCGGCGTGATCGGCACCTCATGACGCGCGGCAATTTCCACCGCACGCACGACCGCCTCGGCGGATCTGGGGATCACGACGCCGAGCGGCTCGATCTGGTAGACGCTGGCATCGGTCGAATACAGCGCGCGTGACACCTTGTCGAAGCGAACCTCGCCGTCGACCGCTTCTTCGAGCTCGCGCCTCAGGGCGTCGCGCATGCTATTGGCTCTTGCCGCGGGCCGCGATCGGCCACACCGCTTCGACACGCTCGCCGCGCAGCGCGTGGATGTTGTCGTAGAGATTGACCGTGGGATCGCAGTGCGGCGGGATGAACTCGATGCGGTCGCCAACCTTCAGCTCGCGCGGTGAATGCTCCAGGCTCAATCGCCCATGCTCATCGCCGGCCCACCCGTAGGTGACGGCGCCCAGGCCAATCGGCCGTGGGGTGAACGGGCGATCGGTCGAGAAGGCCTTGTAGCCGCCATCGACGATCGCAAATCCCGGCGGTGTCGACACCACTGTCGTGACCACGGTCAGCGCGTTTTTGAAGTCGTGATACTCGGGGCCGGCCGGTCCGCCGATGCGCTCGTAGTCGAGGTCCATGAACACGAAGCTGCCGGGCTGCAGCTCGGTCATGCCGTCGATCTCGGAGTCGAACCGGTAGGTGCCGGTCGAGCCGCCGGTGACCATCGGGCAGGCGATGCCGTCCTGCTCGATCAGCCGGCGCGTGTCGATCGCCCGCGCGATGCTGTTGCGCGTGCGCGTGCCGCGCGCATCGAACGGCGTGGTGTGGGCGGCTTCGCCGTCGTACGATTGCAGCCCCGCAAACGTCACGTGCTCGAGCGAATCAATCAGCCGCACCAGCGCGAGCGCAGGCGATCCAGGCGCCACGCCGGTGCGGCCGAAATAGAGATCGACCGCCAGCCGAATCGGCTCGCCACCCTGTCGCGCGGCCGCCGCTGCATTTATCTCTCGAACATTCCGCTCATCGTCCACGCAGAACATCGTGTCCGGCGCCCGGGAAGCGAGCGCCACCAGGCGGCCGATCTTGTTCTTGCCAACGACCGCGGTCGTCACGAGGAGTCCCCCGATGCCGTGATCGGCGAACACTTCTGCCTCGCTCAAACGCGCCGCGCAGATGCCAACGGCGCCCGCGCGCATCAGCGCCCGCGCCACCTCGGGACACTTGTGCGTCTTGCCGTGCGGACGAAACCCCTTGTTCCGCGCGCGCAGGTGCGCGGCCATGGTGGTGATGTTGGATTCAAACGCGTCGAGGTCGAGCAGCAGCGCGGGGGTGGGGATCTCGTCGCGAAATTGCATCGAGCGGCATGCTAACAGAGTCCCGGTCGCAATGCGGAAACTGCCATGCGTTTCAGACGATCGTAATGAAGAAACTGCGATCGGCTCGAGCCTCCCATTAGGTTTTGCCCACAAACTCGAACGGCACGCGGTTCGCACCCATCGAGGCACCGCCGCCGATCGTTTGGGGGAAGAGGACGATGGTAGGATGAGCCGCATGACCGGGCATCAGCACACCGGCGACGCCCGCGCGTCCACGCGCAAGCTCACTTACCAGGACTTCCGGCATTTCCCCGACGATGGGCAGCGGCACGAGCTCATTGATGGGGAACACTACGTGACGCCGTCGCCGAACGCCCGGCACCAGGATCTATCGCTTCGGCTGATACTCGCCTTGGGAAATCACCTGGCCGCGCATCCAGGCGGCCGGCTATTTCATGCGCCGTTCGACTGCGTGTTTACCGACTTCGATATCGTCGAACCCGACCTGCTATGGATCGCCGCGGACCAACTGGGAATCATCACCGAGAAACACGTTCGCGGCGTGCCGGCGCTCGTGGTGGAGATTCTTTCACCGGGCACTCGGCGAGTGGACGAGACGGTTAAGCGGCGCCTCTACGATCGTGTTGGTGTACGCGAGTATTGGATTGTCGATCCGAAAGGGCGAGTGAGTGTCTACAGGCGCACTGACGGCCGGCTCGCCCTCACCAGCGAATTGTCGCCGGACCTCCACGACACGCTGACGACTCCACTTCTGCCCGGCTTTGTTCTTCCGCTCGCCGACTACTTCCGATAGATCCGCGCGATCGTGACCGGCGCGAGCAGCTGCTCGCGATCGTTGGTGCCGCCAGCCTGAATTCGCCGAACCACATCCATCCCGCTCGTGACGCGGCCGAATGCGGCGAAGCCCTGGCCGTCTGCGGCGCGGGCGCCGCCGAAATCCAGCGCCGGCTGCGGGCCGATGCACAGGAAGAAATCAGACGAGGCGCTATCGGCGGTATCGCCGCGCGCCATCGAGATCGCGCCTTCGACGTGCTTGAGGCTTGTGGCCGAGGTGCGCTCCAGCGGAATCGCGCCGAAGCCTTTCTCCGTTTTGGCGCGCTCGAGATTTCGTCCGCCCTGGATGACCTCGATCCGGACGTCCTTTCGCACCTGGTTATCGAGCCGCACCGCGCGATGGAACCGTCCGCCGTCGTACATCTTCGCGTCGACATACCGCAGGAAGTTGGCGGCGGTCAGCGGCGCGTGCACGGCATCCACTTCGATCTCGATGGATCCGATCGACGTTTCGATCACCACCGGCACCAGGCCGGAACCGGCGGGGGATTGGTCCGCCAACGCCGAACCCAGGGCGAGAAGAAAACAGAGAATCACATTCTGCGGCGTCACAGCGGCTTCACGATCTCACAAACTGCCGACGGGCTCCACCCCTTTCGCGCCGCCGCGTTCCGTGTAGTCCAAGAACCCTCACAGAGACTCTTGAGCTGCTGCCCCGAAACGGGCAGCCTGAAGGCTAACCAAGCCGCTGCAGCCGACGAGTGGCGCGCAGGAGTATGGTCAGTTCGATACGATCGTGAGCGCCGCTCGCGGCTGAGCGGCAATGCGTCTAGACCGCGCGTAGAAACCGCCTGGCTGGTCAGGTCACTCATCCTGTCCCGGGTGTAGAATCTCCGCTATGGGTTGGGAAGACCGCATCACCGTGAATCCGGCTGTCCGAAGCGGAAAGCCCTGTATCAAGGGCACGCGGATCGCTGTCTACGACGTGCTCGAGTATCTCGCCGGTGGCATGAGCGAGGAACAAATCCTCGGTGACTTCCCGGATCTCAAGCGCGAAGACATCCGCGCCTCCTTGGCCTTCGCTGCAGCTCGTGAACGGCGCTTGTCGAACTCCGTGGCGTGAAGATTCTCTTCGACGCGAATCTGAGTCCGGCGCTTGTCACGGGCCTTCGTGCCGAATATCCTGGCAGCACTCACGTCCGTGATGTCAATCTTCGGTCGGCGCCGGATACTCAAATTTGGGAGTACGCCAAGACTCACGGTTTCGCGATTGCTTCCAAGGACACCGATTTTCGAGAGCGCAGCTTCGTCGAAGGCTTCCCTCCAAAAGTCATCTGGCTCGACGTCGGCAACGCCGGCACCGCTCAAATCCTGGCCTTGCTTCAGAACGAGCAGCAACGTGTTGAGACGTTCGCCGGGGCCACCGATGCCTCGTTACTTATTCTGTCGATCGGTGCCAGCGCGGTCTAACAACCACGGCTTGCAGCCGGGGTGGGATGATGGCGCGCCGCGGCTGAAGCCGAAGTGTTGGGTAGAATTGGCTAGACCACGGCAACCACGAATCACCGATCCCACCCCTCGAATTGCAGGCGATGCGATCGCAGCGTGTCGCGAATCACCCCCGGCAGCACCCCGGCGCGGCGCGCATCCTCGAGCTGCCGCCGCATCACCCCGCTGAAGCGCCCGGCCTCTGCCTTGAAATTGGCAAAGTACGAGCTGCACTGGGACGGCACTGGAGCGGTCATGGCGCGCGGCGAGAGCACTGCGAACCATTCGCGGTCGAACGATCCGTTGATCGCGCTCGAGTAGCACTGATCGCGAAAGCGCTTCCATCCGGCGTCGAGGTCCCCGGCAGCCTGCGATAGCTGCTCGATCCCGCTCAGAAACGCGCGCGCGCCATCCTCCTGGATGCGCTGCGCTTCGGACGGCTGCCCGGCTGATGGCGAGCGCACGTCGTCGAGTGTCAGCGAGCCTGAGGGCGTCGACACCTGGCGCCCATCGAGGATGTCGCGGGCATGGTCGATCGCCACGGCGAAGTTCAGGCCCTGTCGCCCTGTGTAGCCCATCGTGATGATGCCGATTGCCGTTCCGGTTCGATCCATTAACGGGCCGCCGCTGTTGCCCGGATTGGCCGCCGTGTCGGTTTGCACCAGCGTGGCGCCGCGGCTTTGACGCACGCCGCTGACGATGCCGCGCGTCACGCTGTTGTGCAGCGTGCCGAGCGCCGATCCGATCGCCATCACCTCCTGGCCGGGACGCAGCGTCTTGGCCGAACCGATCGGAATCATGACCTGACGAACGGACGGCGTCGCCACCTTGAGCACGGCAATGTCGAACGCCGGCGTGCGCGAGTCGACGCGGGCCTGGACCGTCGAGCCATCCATCTGCCGCAGGGTCACGTAGGTATCGTCGCGCACGACGTGCACGTTGGTCAGCACCGTGTCGGGGCGGACGTAGAAGCCGCTGCCGGTTCCCGCTGAGGTCTCGACTCGTACCACCGCCGGCATCACCCGGCCGACGACGTCCTCGAGATCCGCCGGCACATCGGCGGCGGGAGCGGGTTCGGCGGGCGTCGCTGACGGCGGTGCGGGTTTCACGCCCGGATCCGCCGCTGAAGCATCCCACGCGCGACGTTCCGGTGACGAGTCAGGCGCAGCTGGCGCAGCGGCATCGGTGCCCGGTTCCGCCACTGCTGCGTCCCGTTGCGTCGTGTCTGGTTCGCTCGGGCGCAAGTACGAGAATGCCACCAAGGCGACGATGATGACGGCGACGGCGACGACCCCGGCCATCGTGTAATCGGTCGAGCCAGTCTCGGTCTCCGGCACGACCTCCGGGTCGGCCTCGACGGCAATGGCGGCGCCACACCGGCAGGTCGCCACCGTGCCCGGCACGCGGCGGCCGCACGAGGGGCAAACGCGGCTCAATCCCGACGTTTCCTCAGGCATGAGTCATAATAGACAGGATCGTCCGCCTCCGCGCTTTCGCGCTTCCGCCTTCGCGGGAACGCTTCGGCGGGACAAGTCGGCGAGACAGGCTCGGAACCAGACCTTCAGTGAATCAGCCCCACATCCGCAACTTCTCGATCATTGCGCACATTGACCACGGCAAGTCGACGCTGGCCGACCGGTTCCTCGAGGTCACCGGCGCGCTCGAAATGCGCGAGATGTCGGCGCAGGTGCTCGACAGCATGGACCTCGAGCGCGAGCGGGGCATCACCATCAAGGCGCACCCCGTCCGTCTCAAGTATCGGGCGACGGACGGGCAGGATTACATCCTCAATCTGATCGACACGCCCGGCCACGTCGACTTCAGTTACGAGGTCACGCGGTCGCTGGCCGCGTCTGAAGGCGCGCTGCTGCTCGTTGATGCCTCGCAGGGGGTCGAAGCGCAGACGCTGGCCAACGCCTATCTCGCGGTGGAGAACAACCTCGAGATCATCCCCGTGATCAACAAGATCGATCTGCCGAGCGCGCAGCCCGATGAAGCGCGCCGCCAGATCGAAGAGATCATCGGGCTCGACGGCTCGACGGCGATTCTCGCGAGCGCCAAGGAGGGCACCGGCGTCAAGGAGATTCTCGAAGCGATCGTGCATCGCCTGCCCCCGCCCGAGGGCGATCCGGCCGCGCCGCTCAAGGCCCTGATCTTCGATTCCTGGTACGACTCGTACCGCGGCGTCGTGATCGTCGTCCGCGTCCTCGAGGGCACGATTCGCAACGGCATGATGGTGACGTTGATGAACACGAAGCAGGACCACGAGGTCGAATCGCTCGGCGTCTTCACGCCCAAGGCGGTCCCGATGGAGCAGCTCGGGCCGGGCGAGGTCGGCTTCATCGCGTGCGGCATCAAGGTGGTCTCCGACGCGCAAATCGGCGACACCGTCACCGAAACCAGCCGGCCGACGACCGAGCCGTTCCCGGGCTTCAAGGAGTTGAAGCCGATGGTGTTCGCCGGTTTGTACCCGGTGGAAAGCCATCAGTACGCCGAGCTGCGCGAGTCGCTCGAAAAGCTCCGGTTGAACGACGCGGCGTTCTTCTTCGAGCCGGAAACGTCGATGGCGTTGGGCTTCGGCTTCCGCTGCGGCTTTCTCGGGCTGCTGCACATGGAGATCGTGCAGGAGCGGCTCGAGCGCGAGTTCAACATGGACCTGGTCACCACGGCGCCGGGCGTGCTGTACCGCGTCACCAAGACCGACGGGGAGGTCGTCGAAATCGACAGCCCCGCCAAGCTTCCGGAAACCGGAACGATTTCCAGGATCGAAGAGCCGGTGATCAC
Source organism: Acidobacteriota bacterium (assembly GCA_030650395.1). Classification (GTDB taxonomy): domain Bacteria; phylum Acidobacteriota; class Vicinamibacteria; order Vicinamibacterales; family UBA2999; genus 12-FULL-67-14b. The sequence goes on from JAUSDY010000057.1 coordinate 8,280, forward strand.
CGCGATGATCCTCACGCCGGCCGAGTTCGTCGGCGCGATCCTGAAGCTCTGCCAGGACAAGCGCGGCGTGCAGAAGACGCTGGAGTTCAAGGCGGCCGACCGCGTGCTGATCACCTACGAGCTGCCGTTCAACGAGGTCGTGCTCGACTTTTACGATCGGCTGAAGACGATCTCGCGCGGCTACGCGTCGCTTGATTACCATGTGACCGGCTACTGGGAATCGCCGCTCGTGAAGCTCGACATCCTGGTGAACGCCGAGCCGGTTGACGCGCTGTCGATCATCGTGCACCGCGACCGCGCCTACGACCGCGGCCGCCAGCTGGCGTCGAAGATGCGCGAGCTCATCCCGCGCCAGATGTTCGAGGTGGCGATCCAGGCCGCGATCGGCGCCCGCGTGATCGCGCGCGAATCGGTGAAGGCGCTCCGCAAGAACGTGCTCGCCAAGTGTTATGGTGGCGATATCTCCCGCAAGCGCAAGCTCCTGGAGAAACAGAAGGAAGGCAAGAAGCGCATGAAGCGCGTCGGCACTGTCGACATTCCGCAGGAAGCCTTCCTCGCCGTGCTGAAGATCGGGGACGAGTGATGACCACCACCGAGTTTCAGAAATCGACGGCGCGCGAGTACTTCGAGTCGATTCTGGTCGCCGTCATCCTCGCGCTGTTCGTGCGCACCTTCGTGTTCCAGGCCTTCAAGATCCCGACCGGATCGATGAAGCCGAACCTGCTGGTTGGCGATCACCTGCTGGTGAACAAGTTCATCTTCGCGCCGGCCGCGACCCCGCTCGAGCGCACCCTGCTGCCGATGCGCGACATCGAGCGCGGCGACATCATCGTGTTCAAGTTTCCTGAAGAGCCCGAGCGCGATTTCATCAAGCGGGTGATCGGCCTGCCCGGCGAGACGCTGGAACTGAAGAACCAGACCATTTCGATCAACGGCACGCCGTTGACCGAGCCGTACGCGAATTACCAGTTCCCGCCGGCCGCCGAAGTCGAAGAAGGCTCGCAAGACCTGCGCCGCCGCTACGGTCCGGTGACCGTGCCCGCGGGCCACTACTTCATGATGGGCGACAACCGAGACGACTCGCAGGACAGCCGCTACTGGGGCTTCCTGCCGCAGTCGTACATCAAGGGCCGGGCGCTGTTCATCTATTGGTCGTTCGACACGCCGGACGACGGCTCAGCTGCCAGCTCGTTCCTCGGAACCCGCTGGGGACGGCTCTTCCACCAGATTCACTAGGCGAAGTGCAGAGTTAGGAGTGCAGAGTTGAGAACTTTCAAAACTCTTAACTCTGCACTCTTAACTCTGAACTCTGAGACCCGAGCGTCCGATAAGCCCTAATAAGGCCGGTGCTTCGGAGCCCCGGCCGCTTGTACACCATGAAGACCATCATCAAGATCGTCCTGGCCCTAGCCGTGTTGACCGCCGCCTTCCAGGCCGCCAGGGCCTCGCTCGCCAACTACCAGTTCGAAGACTCGGTTCACGAGGCGCTGCTGTTCAACCCCAGGGCCGCTGACCAGGAGATCATCGAGGCGGTGAGTTCGCTGGCCCTGTCGCAAGGGATTCCGGTTGAACCGGGGAACATTAGAATTCGGCAGGTCGGCCCCGACCTGATTGTCGATATCAGTTATGAAACCGAGGTGCAGCTCCTGCCGGGCATCTATTCACGGAACTTCACGTTCAAGCCCTCGGCGAGCACCCGGCTGATGCCCGGCGTGCGGCGCTCACCGACCCGCTAGCGCCTGCCGCGCGGCGCGTGCGGCCGCCGCGGTTTCTGCCGCCAGCCGCGACGCTTCGGACGACACGTTCGCGTTGAAGCCTTCGTCTTTCAAGCCATCGAGATTAATCCGCACGTTGGCCTCTGCTCCAGCCGCGGCCGCGTCCAACAGACCAACCGCCACACCCACGTCGCTGGCCGCCGAGCGGTTGCCGGCTTCGGCGACTTGAGCCGCCAGCGGCATCGCCGCCGCGCAGGCGCGAAGGGTTTCGAGCGGCACGACGGTCGCCTGGCGCAGCGCGGCTTGAATGGCCGACGACCTCGCGGCTTTCTCCTCGTCGGTCGTCTTGGGCCGGCGGTACGCCGCCATCACTTGATCGAACGCGTCGCTGTCGGCATCGGCAAGGCGCATCAGCTCCGCGCGCAGCGGCTCGAGCGCGTGCCTGGCCGCCTCGAGCGCCGCCTTCTCGTCAGCGGTGTTGGTCTTCGACTGAGCGAGACCGCTCACCATGACCAGGAGGGAAGCGCCCATCGCGCCCGCGATCGCCGACGCGGTGCCGCCGCCGGGCGTGGGGTCAGGGCTCGCGAGCGCGGCGAGCAGTCCGGAAACGGTCAGGTCTGCAAATCGAGTCACAACGTGAATTCTAACCGTCCGCGCTTAACCACATGTGAGATCACTGGTCCACCGACTCGAATCAAGTCAGACAACCCGCCTCCGACCACAACGGCGTCGAACTGTTTTCCTACCTCGAGGCTGCCGATCGAATCGGTGCGATCGATCGAGGCGGCGGCGTTGAGCGTGGCGCCGACCAGCGCTTCTTCGAGCGTCATGTTCATGCCGAAACAGGCGAGCGCCATCACGAAGGGCATCGACGTTGTGAAGCCGCCGCCCGGGTTGATGTCGGTGGCGAGCGCGACCGGGACCTCCTGATCGATCAGCATCCGCGCCGGCGCGAAGCGCCCGAGCTTGAGGAAGAACGCCGCCGCCGGCAGGAGCGTCGCGACTACACCGGCGTCGCGCATCCGCCGGGCGTGCGGTTCGTCGACGAAGATCAGGTGATCGGCCGAGTGCGCACCGACGTCGGCGGCCACGCCCGCGCCGCCGCTCGAGCCGAGCTCGTCGGCGTGAATGCGCGCTTTCAAACCGTGGCGCTTGCCGGCCTCGAGAATCGCGCGCGATTCGTCCGGGGTGAAGACGCCGTCCTCGCAGAAAACATCGCACCATTCGGCGAGTTGCTCGCGTGCGACGGCGGGAATCATTTCTTCGATCACGGCCTGCGCATACTCCCCGCGGCGGCCGCGATACTCGGCAGGCACTTCGTGCGCGCCCATGAATGTCGCGGTCAGCTCGATCGGCTGAGCCGAGCCGAGCGTTCGAATGGCACGGAGCATGCGCAGCTCGGCGTCGAGTTCCAGGCCGTAGCCGCTCTTCACTTCGGCGGTGGTCGTGCCGAAGGCGAGCATTTCGGCGAGGCGCGGCAACGCCGCGGTCACGAGGTCGGCCTCCGATGCGGCGCGCGTGTCGGTCACGGTGCGGAGGATGCCGCCGCCGTCAGCGGCGATTTGCGCGTAGGTCGCGCCGCCCAGCCGCCGCCGCAGCTCGTCGCGGCGATCGCCGGCGAACACGAGATGGGTGTGGGGATCGACAAAGCCCGGCACGACCGTGCGGCCGCGGCCATCGATCACCGTCGCGCCGGGCGCCAGCGTGACCGCGTCCTCGCACGCGCTGGCGGCCCCGACGAACACGATGCGGCCGTTGGATCCGGCCACCGATCCGCGGGCGATAGCCGAGATATTCTTCTGGTCGCCGCCGCCGCGCGGACCTGGTCCCGCACACGTTGCGACCAGGTCGGCGTTTCGGATCAGAATGTCGGCGGTGATCAAGGTCGAACTGGAGCTTACTATGGGCAGACGACTACGCTACCAAGTGGCGGTGAGCCTGGACGGCTTCATCGCGGGGCCGAACGGCGAATTCGACTGGATCGTGATGGACCCGGCCATCGACTTTGCCGCGCTGTTCAAAGAGTTCGACACGGCCGTCATGGGGCGGAAGACGTATGAGGTGATGACCGCGCAGGGCGGACACGGTGCCATGCCGGGTCTCGAGGTCGTCGTCTTCTCGCGGACCCTTCGTCCGGCCAAACACCCGGGCGTCCGCATCGTCAACGACGAGCCCCGCGAAGTCGTGGCGGCGCTGAAGAAGAAACCGGGCCGCGACATCTGGCTCTACGGCGGTGGCGCGCTCTTCCGCTCGCTGCTCGATGCGGGCCTCGTCGACACGGTGGAAGTAGCGGTCATTCCAGTGTTGCTTGGGGCCGGGATTGCGCTTCTTCCGCCCGGCGCCGCCACCAAACTCACCCTGGCGGACCAGAAGATACTGCCGGCCAGCGGGATCGTGGTGCTCGCGTACTCAGTGCCTGGAAGCGCCGGTCCCGCTCCCCGGATTCGCTTCATCAAGGCCGCCAAGGTTCGGCCGGCTAAGAAAAGCTCGAAGCGTCGCTGACCAGATGGTGTTCACCAAGCGCCTTCGAGAGGGAATACGACGCGGGAGAATCAGGTGCAGCGTTCGCATCTGGAAGGCTCCCCATGTCAAGGCAGGTGGCCGTTACCAGATGGACGAGGGCCACATCGTAGTCGATTCAATTGCGCCGATGGCCGTCACCGACATCACGTACGATCTGGCTCGTGAATCGGGTTTCGAGAGCGTGGATGATTTGCTGGGAATCGCCAAACACGGCAGCGGCGACAAGGTGTACTTGATTCGCTTCCACTACTTGCCGCCGGGTGCGTGGGATACGTCAAGGTAACAACTATGCGCGAGAAAGATTTCCGCCGGATTGCGCTGGGCATGGAGGGCGCCGTCGAAGGCGCGCACATGGGCCATCCCGACTTCCGCGTCAACAACCGGATCTTCGCGACGCTGCACGACGACCGCGCGTTTGGCATGGTGACGCTCACGCCAGAACAGCAAGAGCAATTGATGCGCGCGCATCCCGACGCGTTCGCGCCCGAGAGCGGGGCATGGGGGCGGGGCGGGTCGACGAGAGTCACGTTAGCTACGGTTCCTGAAGAAACGCTGGGAGAAGCGATGACGCTTGCCTGGCAGAACACCGAGAACAAGGGTGCGTCAAAACCCACACGCAAACGATCGGCGAAACCGGTTCGGCGATCGAAGAAGCGCTGAGTCCGCGCCGTCACGCAGGCCGGCCATGCCGCTCCGGCCCGCGCGGGGAATGACGCGGACCTCGAGCAGCGCGTTGGTGTGACTGGGATCAGCCGGTCTGGCTGTCGGCTTTTGGCGGGACATCCACCGCTCTCGGCGCTTGCACCGGCGGCACTTCGGCCGGCCGCGGCCGGTGGAGCAGGATGCGCTCTTCGCGCGCGCGCGCGTCCTGTTCGCGGATGAACTCGAGCGTGTTGTTGAGCGTGCCGACCAGCGCCTCGATGCTGGTCTCGACCTCGCGCCGCTTCATTCGCAGCGCATCGATCTCGCGCTGCACGTCGTCCAGCCGCGCCTGGCCCTTCTGCAAGAGCAGATCGGCGCGGCCTTCGGCCTCGCGGACGATCAATCCCGCTTCTTGCGTGGCGTGGTCCTTGATCTCGTCCGCCATCTTCTGCGCGCTGAGCAGCGTGTTGCGCAGGTTGCGCTCCTGGCCGCGATGCTCGCCGAGCACCGCGTCGAGCTTGGCGACGTCCTGGCGCATCTTGTCGTTGTCGCGCAGCGCGTTCTCGTAATCGTCGGCGACCTCGAGCAGGAACGACTGCACCTCGCCGCGGTCGTAGCCGCGCATCACGGTCTTGAAACGTTGCTGGCGAAGGTCGAGTGGTGTGACTTTCATGTTTTTCGTTATTCGTTATTCGTTCTTGGTTATTAGTAAGTTCTGGCTCTTTCACCAAAAATTGCTGTTCCGACGCGGACCATGGTCGCGCCTTCCTCGATGGCGACCTCGAAATCGTGGCTCATGCCCATCGAGAGCTCCTGGAGCCGCGTCTCGGCCACGCCCTGGTCGCGCAGCGTGTCGCGCATACCGCGCAGCCTGGCAAACCAGGGACGGGCCTCTTCTGGATTCTCGGCCAACGGGGGCAGCAGCATCAGCCCCACCAGGTTTGCGGCGCGGCAAGCCCCTGCGGCCGCGAAAATGGCCGCCACCTCGTCCACAGGTGCGCCGTGCTTGGTGGCTTCGAGGGCCAGGTCGACCTGGACCAGCACCTCCACCGAACGGTCCGCCGCCACAGCCGCCTCATCCACCCGGCGAAGCAGGTCTGCGCTGTCGATGGCGTGAATGAAGTGGACGGCCGCCGCCGCTTTCTTCGCCTTGTTCGATTGGAGGTGGCCGATGAGGTGCCACCGCAGCCCGGTATCGGTCGATTGCGCGGCCTTCTGCAGGGCCTCCTGGATCTTGTTTTCGCCGAAGTCGAGCTGCCCGGCATCGGCCGCGGCCCTGACGGCGTCGATCGGATGGGTCTTGGAGACGGCGATCAGCCGGATGTCTTCCGGCCGCCGCCCCGAGCGCCCGGCCGCCTCCGCGATTCGCGCGCGGATTTCGGCCAGGCGCCCCGGAATGTGTTCGTACACTTAACGACGTTGGTTATTCGTAATTGGTTATTCGTTATTTCTTGAGCTGAGCAATCATCCCCTTGGCTTGAGTGGAGTACTGGCCGTCGGGCGCGAGCTTTACGTAGGTTTCAAACTCCGCGACCGCCTCGGCGAGCTTGCCCTCGTTCAAGAGCGCCATCCCAAGCTGATAGTGCGCATCGGCCAGGTTGGGATTGGCCTTGATCGCTTCCTCGAACTTGGCCTTGGCCTCGGCGATCTTGCCCTGGTTCCACAGGATGATGCCCTGGTTGAACACGGCGTCGGCGCTGCCGCCGCCGCCGCCCGCGGCTGCCGCCTTCGTGCTCATCGCCGCGGCCTCGTCGAACCGTTTCTGGTTGTTGTACAGCGTCGACAGCGCGTTGAGCGCTTCGGCATAGTCGGCCTTCACCTCGAGCGCCTTGAGCCAGGTCGCCTCGGCTTGCTTGTCGTCCTTCTTCGTCATGTAGGCGACGCCGATGTTGTAGTAGCAATCGAAACAGTTCGGCGAGAGCGCGAGCGCGGCCTGGAACCGCTCGATCGCGGCGTCGGGATTACCGCCGCGGCTGGCCGCCACTCCTTCGTCGAAGACCTTTCTGAGCTCCGCCGCCTTGGCCTCGTTATTCGCGGCGGTCGTCGGCGCGAGCACGATGTTGGCTTCGCTGACGCGGCCGAGTCGAACGGCCAGCATGGTGCTCTGCGACCCGATCTTTTCGTCGGTGGCGGTGATCTTGTACTGGCCGGACTCGGTCAGCAGCTGGATGTACTCGCCGCGCTTATCGGTCTTGGTCTGCAGCTTGCGATTGACGCCGCCCTGAAACTCGATGGCGATCGCGACGCCCACCATCGGCTTGCCGTCCTTGTCGACGACCTTGCCCTTGATCATGGTCGACTGGGCGAACGCCGCGGGAGCCAGCGCCAGGAGGAACGCCAACAGGAGCGTGGTGACGCGGGTAACGGAAGTGTGTGTCATTTTGTGGTGCCTGCCTCAGCTTCAGAGTGTAAATCACCTTGCGAAAAATCGGGTGATCGCCTCGGGATTCTGGGTCACGGGGGCGGGCGGGAACGAATCCAGGAACCGCCGCCCGTAGCCCATGGTCCGCAGCCGCGGGTCGAGCACGGCCAGGACGCCGCGGTCGCTGCGGTGGCGGATCAGGCGCCCCAGGCCCTGCCGCATCGCCAGGATGGCCAGCGGCACCTGGTAGTCCTGGAACGCATCGCCGCCCTCGGCCGTGACGGCCTCGATCCGGGCCGCCGTAATCGGATCGCCGGGCGAGGCGAACGGCAGCTTATCGATGATCACGCAGCTCAGTTGCTCGCCGACCACGTCTACGCCCTGCCAGAACGACGAGGTCGCAAGCAGCACCGCATTGGGCGTCGAGCGGAACTGCCCCAGCAGGACGCTGCGCGGCGCAGAGCCTTGCACCAGCAGGGGAAAAGGGATGTCGAACTCGATCATCTGATGCACCGCCCGCAACATGGCGTAGCTGGTGAACAGCACGAAGGCGCGGCCGTTGGAGCGCGTCAGCAGGTCGAGCACCTCGCGCGCCACCGCCTCGCCGAACAACGGCGACTTGGGCGGCGGCATCTGCCGCGGCAAGTAGAGAATCGCCTGCTCGGTGAAATCGAATTCCGACGCGACCTGGATGTCGGCGGCGTGCTCCACGCCGAGCCGGCCGCGAAGGTAGTCGAAGGACCCCTCGACCGTCAGCGTCGCCGAGGTCAGCACCGTCGCCTTCATGCGATCGATCAACAACTCGCGGATCAGAGCCGAGACGTTGATCGGTGCGGCGCGCAGGAACACGCCGCGCCCCCGCATTTCCAGGAAGTAGACGAATGACGGGTCCGCCGCTTCGAGCAGGAAGTTCATGTGATCGCGCAGCTCGCCGGCCCGCCGCGAGATCGTCGCGGCATCTTCGTTGACCTTCGAGCCGCTGTCGGCCGCCGGTCCTGCCAGCTGCGCCAGCGCGGCTTCCAGGCCACCGAGTGCGTTGACCAGCCCGAGTCCATCGTCGATCACATCGCCGTACCAATCGGGGCCGATGCGCAGGCGCTCCTCGCCGCTGCCGCCTGCCATCGTCAGGCCCGCGAAGAACGTGCGCGCGTGATCGTCGACACGCCGCACCAGCCGGCGCAGCGTCGAATCAGGGTCCTCGATCGCGCCCATGTTGAGGACGCGCTCGGCATCGCGCCCGAGCTCGTCGATCCGGTAGTTGCTGACCGCGATGCCGAAATACTGGGTGGCCACGTCCTCGAGCTGATGTGCTTCATCGAGCACCGCGTACTGGCAATCGGGAATCACTTCGCCATACGTGCTCTGCCTGACCGATGCGTCGGCACAGAGCAGGTGATGGTTGACGATCACGACGTCGGCTTCGGCCGCGCGCTGGCGCATCCTGGTGACGTAGCACTCGTGGTACTGCGGGCAGTCGTTACCGAGACAGGTTTCCGACGTTGCCGACACGTCGTGCCACGTTGATGAGTCTTCGGGCAGGTCGCTGAGCTCGGCGCGGTCGCCGGTCTCGGTCGTGCGGATCCACTCATCCATCATCGAGATGAAGTCGTGCGGCGCCGCAGGCGAGCTGCGCAGCTGATCGAGCCGGTGCAGGCACACGTAGTTGGCGCGGCCCTTCATGTAGGTCGCTTTGAAGGGCACCCCCAACGCCTCGCGCAGGACGGGGATGTCCTTGAAGTAGATCTGTTCCTGGAGGTTCTTGGTCCCGGTCGAGATCAGCACGCGCTGGCGGCTCAGGATCGCCGGCACCAGATACGCGAGCGTCTTGCCGGTGCCGGTGCCTGCTTCGGCCAGCAGAACACCGCCGTTGGCGAGCGTGTCGGCCACGGCGAGCGCCATCAGCCGTTGGCCCTCGCGCGGCTCGAACTGATCGACCGCCGAAGACAGCGGGCCGCCTTCGGCAAAGGCCGCTTCGACCGCGGCCTTCAGGCCAGGCGTTCCGGGTAGAGCGGGAACTTCTTGCACAACTGCTCGACTTCGGCTTTCACCGCACCGAGTCCGCGCGCGTCATCCGGCGCCGCCAGCGCGCGCGCGATGAATCCGGCGATCTGATCCATCTCCGCTTCGCCCATCCCGCGCGTCGTCACCGCGGGCGTGCCCAACCGCACGCCGCTGGCCACCATCGGCGGGTTCTGGTCGAACGGGATCGCATTCTTGTTCACGGTGATGGCGGCCCGCCCCAGTGCCGCTTCTGCAACCTTGCCGGTGATCCCCTTCGAGAACACGTCGACGAGCACGATGTGATTGTCGGTGCCGCCGCTCACGATGCGGAAGCCGGAGGCGGCCATGGCGGAGGCAAGCCGTGCGGCGTTGGCGACGATCTTGCGCTGGTACGACGAGAATTCGAGCGTGGCAGCTTCCTTGAAGCACACCGCCTTCGCCGCGATGATGTGCATCAGCGGCCCGCCCTGCACGCCGGGGAACACCGATCGATCGAGGTCCTTCGCGTACTTCTCGCGGCACATCACCATGCCGCCGCGCGGGCCGCGCAGCGTCTTGTGCGTGGTGGTCGTGACGAAGTCGGCGTGCGGCACGGGGCTCGGGTGCACGCCGGCCGCGACGAGGCCGGCGATATGCGCCATGTCAACGACGAGGGGCGCGCCGACGCGGGCCGCCACCGCCGCCATGCGCTTGAAGTCGAACACGCGCGGGTACGCGCTGGCGCCGGCGATGATCATCTTCGGCTTGTGCTCGTCGGCCAGCCGCTCGAACTCGTCGTAGTCGAGCCGCTCGTCTTCCTTGCGGACGCCGTACGGCACGATGGTGTAGAGCTTGCCGGAGAAGTTGAGCGGATGCCCGTGCGTGAGGTGCCCGCCGTGCGCCAGGTTCATCCCGAGCACCGTGTCGCCCGGCTTCAGCAGCGTCAGGTAGACCGCCATGTTGGCCTGCGCGCCCGAGTGCGGCTGCACGTTGACGTGCTCGGCGCCAAACAGCGCCTTGGCGCGCGCGATCGCCAGCGTCTCGGCGACGTCGACGAACTCGCAGCCGCCGTAATAGCGCTTGCCCGGGTAGCCTTCGGCGTACTTGTTCGTCATCACCGAGCCGGCGGCTTCGAGCACGGCGCTGCTGACGAAGTTTTCCGACGCGATCAGCTCGAGCCCATCCGCCTGCCGCTCGGTCTCGTGCTTGATGGCGTCTGCAATGTCGGGATCAAAGTCCGCGAGCGATCGCTGCATTTGGGAAAGCATCGTGGAAGGCATGTGGGCCTTTAATTCTAGAACGTATTGCGGTTGTCGACCAGCGCTGAACCACTGTGGTGCCGAGGCGTATCCGTGAGGTCTCTCCCGGCGTTCGCGCGCCCCGACGACTCCTGATTCTCAGGAGTCGCAGGGCTCTCGTTCGGCGGTCAAATCTCCCTCGCCGCATCAAGCGCTGGGGCTATGGACGCCAGGAACCGCAAAACGCCTGCGCAGGCTCCGGTCGATTTGACGAGGCACTCTTGTGGTCGCCTCACTCCAGCTCACGCCGGGAGAGACCTCACGGACACGCCTCGCCGCGGTCGCGGCTGGTTGCCGCCCTCGGTACTAGACGGCACACTTCTCATGGTGAGCCCGTTTCGGATGCCCCATGCAGATCAGCTCGGCTTGCCGCGGCCTCTGAAGTCTTTCAGCTTCGTTGTCGCGACGTGACCGACGATGCGGTCGACGAGGATGGTCGGCACGTCGGTCTGTTTCTTGACGTCGCGTCCGAGCTCCGTCAGTGGTTCAGCAGCCGGCGTCCGATCAGCCGCGATTCGACTCCGCTCCGCCTCGACGGCCTTCGCGATCGCCGCGCGGCGGTCTTGCGGCAGTGTCTC
>JAUSDY010000068.1 GCA_030650395.1 Acidobacteriota bacterium
CGCACCGCGGGCGCGCTCTACCGCATCAGCGGCGGGTAAGGCTCACTTCCCTTTCAACGGTGCGAGCAGAGGGATATCCTTCGCGGCCTTCGCGGTCGACATCGTTCGCAGAAAAGCATAGATGTCTGCCAGGTCCGCATCGGCCAGAATCTTGTCGGTGAACGCCGGCATGGCACCCGTAGGCCGGCGCACGTAAGTCGTAAAGCCGGCGAGCGCGCGTGACGGCGGGCCGATCCGCGAGCCGTTGACGCCGAGGCCCTGGCCCAGAGTGCCGTGGCAGAAATAGCAGGCGTTGCTGGTGTAGAGCCGCTTCCCTTTCTCCGCGCTCGGGGCAGGCGTCTGATCGGCCGACGCCGGTGGCGACAAACCTTTAGGTTTGTCGATCGGCGTAAACAACATCATCACGAACAACGCGAGGGCAACTCTCATCGCGGTTGAGTCACCACATCCACGAGTGCGGGTTCGCCGCGTTTGACGACGTCAATCGCGCGCTTGAGAGCGGGACCCAGTTCGTTCGGGTTCTCGATCGGACCGATGCCGTACATGCCGTACGCCTTCGCCAGCGACGCGTAGTCGATGAACGGATCCGCGAGCTCGTTGCCAATGTTGGATCGACTGACGTCGCGGTTGGCCCGCGCCGCCATGTCGGCCACGAACATCCGCTCCTGGTGATAAGCGCGGTTGTTGTGCATCACCGTGAGGAGCGGAATGCGGTGATGCGCCGCCGTCCACAGCACGCCCGGTGCGTAATTCAGATCGCCATCGCACTGGATATTCACGCTGAGCCGGCCGTACTTTTTGTTGGCAAGCGCCGCGCCCACCGCCGCGGGCGCACCGTAACCGATGCCATACGCGCCCGACCAGCCGATGTAATGGTGATGCCTGGTCACGTCCCACAGCTTGAGCGGCCAGTGGTTCACGAAGGTGGTGTCGGAGACGAGCGACCAATCCTCGTCCTTGATCAAGTTCCACAGCTCGGCCGCCATGCGCGCTGTGGAGATTGGGCTGGCGTCCCAGCCCCAGGCCGCTTGTTCGACGTTGAGATCGCGCAGCGCCTTCGACGCCTCCGCCAGCCGGCGTCCGCGCTCATCGAAGAGCCGGCGACGATCGGGCGTGATCAAACGCCGGCACGCCTCGATCAGCGAGGGCAGCGTCGCTTCGGCATCAGCGATGATGGCGAGGTCGGCTTCGGTATAGCGGCCGAAGTCCTGATAGTTGCTGTTGCTCAACAGCTCGTGCGAGGAAATGGTCGCGATCTTCGTGCCCGGCTTCGTCTGACGCCTGGCTTCCATCCCAAGGCGATTGATCGGCGTGAGGGTGTGGATCTGCTGGAAGAAATCCGGCATCTCGAGGCCGAGCACGAGGTCGGCCTCGGCGACGTTGCCGCCACGGAGCGGATGGCGGCTGGGGAAATTCATGCGCTGCACGAACTGCTTGCCGTCCTGCACCGGCGCTTGCAGCAATTCGGCGAGCTCGACGAGCAGCGTGAGCCCGCGCGGTGTCCGTGCGGCGCGGCCGGCAATGATCGCCGGGTTATCGGCGGCCACGAGCAAGCGGGCCAGCTCGTTCACCGCACCGCTCTCGCCTGCCGGCGGCGTGGTGGGCGTGAGCTTCGGCACGCGCAGGCGCGATCGATCGGCGACCGGAATGCCTTCCTCCTGCATCGGTCCGTCGGCGACCAGAATCACCGGGCCCATCGGCGGCGTCATCGCGATCTTGTAAGCGCGCACCGCCGACTCGGCAAAGTGGGACAGCGACACCGGCGTGTCGTCCCACTTGATGCAGTCGCGCACCATCGCCGCGGCATCCTGCACGGCGTGGGTCCACTCGACGTCGTTGCGGCGCCACTGGATGTCGAGGATGTTGCCAAGCACGCTGTAGACCGGCACGCGGTCGGCGTAGGCGTTGTAGATCGCCATCGACGCGTGTTGCAGGCCCACGGTGCCGTGGGCCATCACCAGCATCGGCTTGCCTTCGATCTTGGCGTAGCCGTGCGCCATCGCCACAGACGATTCCTCGTGCAAGCACGTCAGCAGTTCCGGCATGCGGTTGCCGCCGTAGTTGACCAGCGATTCGTGCAGCGCGCGAAACGATCCGCCCGGGTTGGCGGCGGCGTATTCGAAGCCGAGCGACTTGATCAGATCCACCATGAAGTCGGATCCGGGGCGGTCGGTGTTGTAGACATCCGCAGCCGGCGCAGGTGGCGCGGGCGTCGCAGGGGCCGGCGATGGGTTCTGGCCTGCTCCGTGCACCGAGAGCGGCGTCGACACGAGCGCGGCTGCGCCGGCGGCTGCGTCGGTCATGAACCGGCGGCGTCCCACCCCGTGCTTCTTCGCCATCGCCATCGTGTGTCGCCTCCCGGATCCGAACTGTGAGACGGATTCTAACCCCAACGGGACTGGAATGGCCGCTCGCATGACCGGCGTTGCACCCCACGCGTCGAGGGGAGCGCGCGCCGGTGAATGGCGGATGAGCGTTGCTATACTACCGGCGAGAATCCACGGTGAGTACCCCATCCTTGCGACGTACTCCGGCGTTGTCCGCGGCCTCTCGCGCGGTTGCTCGATGCGTCGCCAGACACGCTGACATTCAGGCGGCCTACATCTTCGGTTCGGTGGCGCAGGGTCGCGCCCGGCCCGACAGCGACATCGACATCGCGGTGCTGCTGGGCCGCCGGATCCCTGAGGCGCGCGCGCTCCGCTACAAGCTGAAGCTCGCGGTTGAACTCGGTCCGGCGCTGCACCGGAACGATGTCCAGCTCGTGATCCTCAACGATGCCCCGCCGCTCCTGGCCCACCGGGTGCTGTCGCGCGGCCTGGTGTTTGAACGCTCACGTGCCGCACGCGTCCGGTTTCAGGTGCAGACGGCCAGCCGATACGCCGATCTGGTCCCGACGCTGGAACGCTACGTCCGGCAACTCAAACAGGACGTCAGGGAAGGACGCCTCGGTGGTTGATCGATTCGTGGTGACGGCGCGGATCGCCAAGATTCATGAGTACCTGGAGATCGATCGACGGAGG
>JAUSDY010000091.1 GCA_030650395.1 Acidobacteriota bacterium
CCCACGACGCGTTGCCTCGTCCGCTTCGCGACGCGCTCGACACTCTCGACGCCGAAATCCGCAAAATCCACGAGGAGGCCGTCCTTGCCGCCTGAAAAACTTGCTTCAAGCTTCACGATTCAACCCATAGAAGATGTCTAGGGTGCGTACGGTGCCTCGGTGCCTAAGGGTTGGTGCCAACGGTGCTGGTGCCGGTGCATTGATCGTCCTCGCGTTTTCAGTTGCCTGCCAACAGTCGCCTCGTTTATCCGGGTGCCAGTGGCCGGGGTCTTCTGTTCAAGCGAGTGCACTACTACTGGACGACGTCCGACTTGCAGAAAACATGGCGATTCGATTCGCCGACGCGCAAGGCTACCTGGTGTGCGTGCTCGCCGGCTTGATGCTGACCCGTCGGATCGCAAACTACTTTCGCGGCGAAACCGGACCGACCTTGGTCGCGGTCGTGCTTGTTTCAATCGGCTTGGCGGTCGCAGTCGTGATCGTGGGGCAGGTCTGGGCCGCGATTGTCGAGATGATTCGCATAGGGAACGGCCACATGAGTTATCGCGCGTTCCGGATTCCGTGGAGCCACCACCGTCCGCAAACATTTGCGCTCGTTGTCCTCGCCGTGTGGTGCCTGGGGCTTGTCCAGCTCTCGCTCGCACGATCGAACACGTAATCCCAAGCACCTTCGGCACCAACCCCTCTAGGCACATGGCACCCTAGGCACCTTCGGCACCAACCCCTAGGCACCCCAGGCACCGTACGCACCGAAGGCACCATATAATCCCCGTCGATGGCGACCCCAGTTTCTGCTTCTCTAGAACGTAGGTTAGGTCCGCTCGATGCGGCGGCGATCATCGTTTCCAACGTCATTGGCGGCACCATCCTGTTCGCGCCGCCGATCATCGCGGGGCTGATTCCGAATCCCTGGTTCTTTCTGGGCATCTGGGTCGCCGGTGGCGCGCTCGCCTTTTTCGGCGCCATGGCGTACGCGGAGCTGGCGTCAGTGCGACCCCGCGCCGGCGGCGAGTACGTGTATCTCGACGCCGCCTACGGTCGCGTCGCCGCGTTTTTAACGGGCTGGACGTCGTTCATCGCCGGGTTCAGCGGTGCCATCGCGACCAACGCGGTGGTGGTGACGTTCTACATCGATCGATTCGTGCCCGGCGCCTCCAACTCGGCGCCTTTGTTTGTCGTTCCGCTTCCGTACGTGCCGCTCACCATCTCAACGCAAACGTTGGTGGCGATCGCGTCGATCTGGTTGCTCGCCGCCGTGCACATCCGGGGCGTCGGTCACGGCCGGATACTGGGGAACATCCTCGCCGTGCTGAAGGTCTCAGCGCTGCTGATCTTCATCGCGCTCGGCTTCGCCTTCGGCACGGGCGCGTTGGGCAACATCGGGCGCGAAGCCGGATCGGTGGCGCCCAGTAACTGGTTGTTTGCCTTCATCCCGGTGATGCTCGCGTATTCCGGGTGGAATGCCGCGTCCTATGTCGCCGAGGAAATTCGCGATCCGGGTCGCAACGTGCCGAAGGCACTCGCCATCGGCACCATCGCCGTGATCGCAATCTACTTCGGGTTGAACATTCTCTATCTCTATGTGTTCTCGGTCGGCGAGCTGGCACAGCTGAAGGGCAACGTGCTCGACGTGGTGGCCGAGCGCCTGCTCGGAGCGGGTGCCGGAAACATCATGGGCATCGTTTCGATCATCAGTTTGATGGCCAGCATCAGCGCGATGACCTTCGCCGGACCTCGCGTTTACTACGCGATGGCCCGTGACGGCGCGTTTTTCCCTGCCGCCGCGAAGATCCACCCGGCGTACAAGACCCCGGCGATCGCGATCGTCGCGCAGGCGATCTGGACGTCCATCCTGATCCTCTCAGGCAGCGCCGATGCGCTGCTCACCTATACGGGCTTCTCCATCACGCTGTTTGCGGGCGTCGCGGTGACGGCGTTGTTCGTGCTGCGCAGGCGCGAGCCGAACGCCGTTCGGCCGTTCAAGGCGCTGGGCTATCCGATCGCGCCGGCCATCTTCGTGATCGCCAGCTTCGTGATTCTTGCTAACGCGCTCTACACCGATCTTGTCACACCGATGATGGCGGGCACCCCGGTAGGCCCGTCAGCCTGGGGCTTCCTCGTGATCGCGATGGGGTTGCCGCTGTACTGGTTCTTCAAGAGCCGAAGGCAACCCTAGGAAAACACACAGGAGCCAGTCGATCTCAGAAATCAGATCTCAGATTTCGGATTAATTGCAGATCTCAGATCGAAGATCTGTAATTGATCTGCAATCTGAGATCTGAGATCTGAAATCGACTGGCTAGGGAATCAAGTCCTCCCGGATCGTAATGGTCCGATTCGGCTGGATGTGAATGTCGAGCATCAGCGTCTGGTAGCCCGGCATCCGCACTTCGAGCTTGTGCCCGCCCTGTTCGAGGCGCAGCGACTGGAAGTTGCCGTCGAAGTCGTCCACGTAGCCCGCGAAATAGCCGTCGACGAACACCTGCGCGTCGCGCGGGCGAATCCGCAGCCGCACGCTGCCGGTGTCGAACGTCGTCGATCGCCCGAACGGTCCGAACTGCCCGTAGCCGTACGAGTTGTAGGACGGGCCGTAGCCGTACGAGTTGTACCCGTAGTTGCCGCCGTACGAGTCGTAGCCGTAATTGGCGAAGCCCACCGAGCCATAGATCAACGACCACGGCGCATACGCGAGCGGGCTCCAGCGATAGGTGCGGCGCGCCCAGTTGTCGTAATAGGCCGGCGGATAGTAGCCCGGGCGGTTGTAGTAGTTGGAGCTGTAGACCGGCACGTTCGGCGGACGGCCGATCGCGATGCGCGGCGAGCCGCGGCCGTTGTCGAGGCCGGTGCCGCGGCCGCCGCGATCGCGCCCGCGTTGATCGTCGGCCTCCGCCGCAGTGGGGGCAGGGGCAGGGGCGGCGACGGGAGCCCTGACCACGCGCGGTTCGGGGGCACTGACCCGCGGTTCTGCCGGCCTCGGCACGGCTGTTCGTGGTTGGGCAATCCGTGGTTGGGGCTCCGGATCCTGGGCTGATGCGCGCGCGGGCGAACCAAACCAGATCGCCGCGAGCAGGGGGATCGCAACGATTGAACGATTCATGACGAACTCCTCGAAGGCGCTGGCACGCTCCGGAATTGGGGACGGTCACACGTCCGCCTGGGAAGGGGAAGCAATGCCCTTGCCAGCGTCAGGCGGCGATTTTCCTTCGGAAATTACTCGATCGCGATTTCCGTGTCCTGTATCGACGGCATTCGGTATGAGACACTACGAAGATGGACTCGACGTTCCACGCCACGACGATCCTGGCCGTACGCCGGGAGGATCGGGCGGTGCTGGCCGGCGACGGCCAGGTCACGCTGGGGAACACGATCGTGAAGCAAAGCGCGCGGAAGATCCGGCGCCTTTACAACGACAGCATCCTGGCGGGATTTGCGGGCTCGGCGGCCGACTCGTTCGCGCTGTTCGCGCGGTTCGAAGCCAAGCTCGAACAGTATCGCGGCAACCTCGAGCGCTCGGCGGTCGAGCTCGCCAAAGACTGGCGCACCGATCGCGCGCTGCGCCGCCTCGAAGCCATGCTGATCGTCGTCGATCGCAAGGCGATGTTCCTGCTCTCGGGCACCGGCGATCTGATCGAGCCGGACGAAGGCATCATCGGGATCGGATCGGGCGGCGCCTACGCGCAGGCCGCGGCCCAGGCGCTGGCGCGCAACACGCCGCTCAACCCGCGTGAGATCGCGGAAAAGGCAATGGTGATCGCGTCAGAGATCTGCGTCTACACGAACGGTAACATCACGGTAGAAGAGCTCTGACAG
This sequence comes from Acidobacteriota bacterium, assembly GCA_030650395.1. Classification (GTDB taxonomy): domain Bacteria; phylum Acidobacteriota; class Vicinamibacteria; order Vicinamibacterales; family UBA2999; genus 12-FULL-67-14b. Next base: position 3,811 of record JAUSDY010000091.1, read on the forward strand.
TTCAGAGTGCAGAGTTAAGAGTTAAGAGTTAAGAGTTAAGAGTTAAGAGTTAAGAGTTAAGAACGATCATGTCGATCTCGCTGCCGGAACGGACCTCCACTTCCATCGACTCGCTTACGCCGCGGGAGATCGTGGCCGAGCTCGATAAGTACGTGGTCGGCCAGGCCAAGGCCAAGCGCGCCGTGGCGATCGCGCTGCGTAACCGGTTGCGCCGCCAGAAGCTTCCCGCCGAACTGGCCGAAGACGTCGCGCCCAAGAACATCCTGATGATCGGCCCCACGGGCGTGGGCAAGACCGAGATCGCGCGCCGGCTCGCGCGGCTCGCGCAGTCGCCCTTCATCAAGGTGGAAGCCTCGAAGTTCACCGAGGTCGGCTATGTCGGCCGTGACGTCGAGTCGATGGTGCGCGACCTCGTCGAGCTCGCGGTCAACATGGTGCGCGACGAGCGCATCGAGGAAGTGCACGCCAAGGCCGAGATCAACGCCGAAGAGCGGTTGCTCGACCTGCTGTTGCCGCCGCGGCCCGCCGCGCCCGACGAAGACCCCGGCCGCATCCGCGATGAAATGCACGGCACCCGCCAGCGCATGCGCGAGCAGCTGCGCGACGGCCGCCTCGACGAGCGCACGGTGGAAATCGACGTGCAGGAAAAGTCGTACCCGTCGATCGAGCTCATCACCGGCTCGTCGATGGAGGAAGTCGGCGTCAACCTGCGCGACATGATGCCCGGGCTGTTCCAGGGACGCTCGAAGCGCCGCCGGGTCCCGGTCAGCGAGGCCCGCCAGCGGCTGGTCCAGGAAGAGGAACACAAGCTGATCGACATGGAGGCGATCGCCGCCGCCGCCGTCGAGCGCGTCGAGCAGTCCGGGATCATCTTCGTCGACGAGATCGACAAGATCGCCGGCCGCGAGGGCAGCTACGGCCCTGAGATCAGCCGCGAGGGCGTGCAGCGCGACATCCTGCCGATTATCGAAGGCACCACGGTCAACACCAAGCACGGCATGGTGCGCACCGACCACATCCTGTTCATCGCCGCCGGCGCCTTTCACGTCTCGAAGCCGTCGGATTTGATCCCCGAGCTGCAGGGCCGCTTTCCGATCCGCGTCGAGCTCGAACCGCTCGGCCAGGCGGAGTTCGTGCGCATTCTCACCGAGCCGAAAAGCGCGCTGATCAAGCAGTACGTCGCGCTACTGGCCACCGAAGGCGTCGAGCTGTCGTTTACCGATGACGGCGTCGCCGCCATCGCGGAGTTTGCGACCATCGTCAACGAGCGCACCGAGAACATCGGCGCCAGGCGCTTGCACACGGTGATGGAGCGCCTGCTCGACGAGGTGTCGTTCGAGGCGCCGACGCTCGAGGACAAATCAGTGACGATCGATGCGGCGTACGTGCGCCGCATGCTCGCCGACATCGTCAAGAACGAAGATCTGTCACGCTACATTTTGTGACCCATTCGACTCGCGTCGCCGCGGCGATACCGCGCCGACGCTCGCTCAGGGCGGGCGCACCGGCAATCCTCCTGGTGATCGTGGTGGCCGCCGCCTGCGGCAAGAAGGGCCCGCCGCTGGCGCCGTTCCAACGGGTGCCGGCGCAGGTCGGCGCCGTCAGCGCGCTGCGGATGGGCGACGACGTCTACGTGTCGTTCACCGTGCCGGCGGCCAACATCGACGGGCAGCAGCCGGCCGATATCGAAACGGTCGACGTCTACGCGGTCACCGCGACGCACCCGCCCGAAACGGAAGAGCAGCGCAAGATGGCGACGCTCGTCGCGACGCTGCCGGTGCGGCCGGTCTTTGCGGAGCCGCCCGTGGCGCCGGATGGCACGCCGCTGCCCTTACCGCCGGGTGTCGATCGCGGCGCCGTTGCGGTCGTCAAAGATACCCTCACCCCTGAGGCGCGAGTCGCGGTCGAATTGCCGGCGAAGAAAGGCGTGGTCGTTGTGGCCCCCACAACCGACATTGAACCGCCACCGCGCGCCCTCGTTGCGCCCGCGCCGATCGAGCTGCCGCGCCGCTACTACTTCGTGGTCGGCGTGAGCCCGCGCGGACGCACCGCCGTGCCGTCGAACCCCATCTCGATTCCGCTCGAGCCCGACAGTGCCGCGCCGGGCCCGCCGCAGGTGACCTACACCGAATCGGAGATGACGATTACGTGGCCGCCCTCTCCGGATGCGCGGACCGCGACGATCGAGGTTGCGCCGCCGGTTGTGCCGCCTTCGCTCCCTGCAACCCCTGGAGCTACGGCGGGCCAGGCTGGCAACGTGTCGCCCGGCAACGTGACCCCGGCCGCACCGCTTGCGCCCCCGCCGCTGGTGGCGAAGTCGCTTGGTTTCAACTCCACCGCAACGACGTATCACGTCTACGAAGTAGCGGCGGCCGCGGCGCCTGCGAACGAGTCGCCGGCGGTCACGGTGCCCGCAGCGCTGACGCCGCAACCGCTCGCCGTCACGACATTGCCGGTCAAGGGTGTCGGGTTCGGCACAGAGCGGTGCTTCTTCGTGCGGCCCGTCGACGCCGTGTCTGGCGCGGTGGTCCAGGGGCCGGCCTCGCCGGTGACCTGCGTCACCCCGCGCGATACGTTCCCGCCGGCGGCGCCGAAGAACCTTGCGGCGATCGCAAGCGCCGGCGTGATCAACCTGATCTGGGATCCGAACACCGAGCCGGATCTGGCCGGCTACATCGTGTTGCGCGGCGAAGCGCCGGGTGACAAACTGCAGGCGCTCACGCCGGCGCCGATCACCGTGACGAATTATCGCGACACCGACGTCAAGGCCGGCGTCCGCTACGTGTATGCGGTGGTGGCGGTCGACAAGGCCGAACCGCCGAACATGAGCGCGCAGTCGAACCGCGCGGAAGAGACAGCCAGGCAATAACGAATAACCAATTACGAATAACCAAAACGAACATTACATGGACCGAATTTACCGGGTAAAGCAGGGGATGGGCGGGCGCTACGCGGTTGAGCGTGGCGGAAACTTTTTCTGGCTGCGCGGCGACGTGTTCGGCGACTACGAGCCCGGTGACGAGATTCCGGCAGGCGCGCCGCTGAAGTTTCTCGCTCCAGTCTCGCCGTCCATCGTGGTGTGCATCGGCCTCAACTACAAGGATCATGCAGCCGAGATGAAGAAGAAACTCCCGGAAGAGCCGCTGGTGTTTCTCAAGCCGGCCACCACCGTGATCGGGCCCGACGAGGCGATCCGCATCCCGTCGTGGGCCGGGCGCATCGAGCACGAAGCCGAAATGGCCGTGGTCATCGGGCGCCGGGCATCCAACGTCAAGGCAGACAAGGCGATGGACCACGTGCTCGGCGTGACCTGTCTCAACGACGTCACCGCGCGCGAGCTGCAAGCGAAAGACGTCCAGTATTCGCGCGCCAAAGGCTTCGATACGTTTGCGCCGCTCGGGCCCTGCATCGCGGTGGGGTTGGATCCGTCCGAACTGGAAATCGAAGGGTGGGTCAACGCGGAGCGGCGCCATCACTCGAACACGCGTGAGCTGATCTTCCCGGTGCCGTACCTGGTGGAACATGTCTCGCGCTTCATGACGCTCAACCCGGGCGACGTCATCACCACCGGGACGCCGTCCGGCGTCGGGCCGCTGGTGCCGGGCGATCGCATGATGGTCAAGCTGCAGGGCGTCGGCACGCTTGGCAACCCGGTGGTTGCCGCATGAAAGGCAACCACGAAGCGCACGAAGAACACGAAGTGTTTGAGCCAAAAGTCTTCGTGACCTTCGTGGTCTTCGTGGTCGCATTTTGCATATGAACCCAATCGATCGCCTCAAGGAGCGCGAGCGGCTCGCCGAGCTGGGCGGCGGCGAAGCGCGCCTCAAGAAGCAACACGACCAGGGCAAGCTGACCGCGCGCGAGCGCATGACGCGGCTGTTCGATCACGGCACTTTCGAAGAGGTCGACAAGCTCGTCACGCACCGCTGCGTCGACTTCGGGATGGAAGAACAGATCATCCCCGGCGACGGCGTGGTGGCCGGCCATGGCCGCATCCACGGCCGCGTGGCGTATGCGTTCGCCCAGGATTTCACCGTGTTCGGCGGCTCGTTGTCTGAAACCAACGCCGCCAAGATCTGCAAGGTCATGGACATGGCGGTGAGAAACGGCGCGCCGATCATCGGCTTGAACGATTCGGGGGGCGCGCGCATCCAGGAAGGCGTCGTCTCGCTCGGCGGTTATTCCGACATTTTTCTCCGCAACACGCTCGCGTCCGGGGTGGTGCCGCAGATTTCCGCGATCATGGGGCCCTGCGCGGGCGGCGCGGTGTATTCGCCGGCCATCACCGACTTCATCGTGATGGTGAAGCAGACCAGCTACATGTTCGTCACCGGCCCCGACGTGATCAAGACGGTCACGCACGAAGACGTCACGAAGGAAGACCTCGGCGGGGCGATGACGCACAACGAGAAGAGCGGCGTCGCGCACTTCGCCGTCGAAGACGACGCCGAGTGCATCGCGCTCATCCGCGAGCTGCTGTCGTTCATGCCCGACAACAACCTGGACGATCCGCCGCGGCGGCCGACCGAAGATCCCGCCGACCGCGAAGACGATGCGCTCGATTCGCTGGTGCCGGCGTCGCCGAACCAGCCCTACGACATGCTGGATCTGATCCACACCATCGCAGACGACGGCTACTTTCTCGAGGTGCACCAGCACTACGCGAAGAACATCCTCGTCGGGTTCGCGCGCCTCGGCGGCCGGCCCGTCGGCATCGTCGCCAATCAGCCGGCCTACCTGGCCGGCACCCTCGACATCAACGCCTCGGTGAAGGGCGCGCGATTCGTTCGCTTCTGCGATGCCTTCAACATTCCGCTGATCACCTTCGAGGACGTGCCCGGCTTCCTGCCGGGGACGGTGCAGGAGTACGGCGGCATCATCCGCCACGGCGCGAAACTGCTGTATGCGTTCGCGGAAGCCACCGTGCCGAAGATCACGGTGATCACCCGCAAGGCTTACGGCGGCGCGTACTGCGTGATGTCGAGCAAGCACATCCGCACCGACTTCAACTACGCGTGGCCGAGCGCCGAGATTGCCGTGATGGGCGCCGAAGGGGCCGTGAACATCCTCTACAAGCGCGACATCGAAAAGGCGGCCGACCCGGCGGCGATGCGCGCGCAGAAGATCGCCGAGTTCCGCGAGCGGTTCGCCAGCCCGTACGTGGCCGCCGAGCGCGGCTATATCGATGAGGTCATCCTGCCCCGGCACACGCGCGAGAAGCTGGTGCAGGCGCTGGCCACGCTCGACCATAAACGCGACAAGAACCCGCCAAAGAAGCATGGAAATATTCCGCTGTAGCCTCGTCGTCTTCACCATCGCCATCGCACTGGCATGCACGAAAACAGCAGGGGAGTCTGATTCACCGGCGACCCCTGCCGCGCAGGGGCCCGGCGTGATCGACCCGGTGACGCCCGGGCGCGACTCAGTCGGTCCGGCGCCGAGGCGCTTCGAGTGGACCGCGATCAAGGGCGCCGATCATTACGAGATTGAGCTGCTGACCGACATCGACATGGAGGTCTTCAGCCACGGCGACGTCCGCGGCACGATCCTGCCAATGCCCGATGGCGTGACCCTGACGCCGGGCACCTATTTCTGGCGTGTTGGCGCCGTTCGCGACGGCCGGCTGGTGGGCGATTCGGGCCGTACCGCCTTCGTCGTGAGGGAGCCCTAGACTCAGTGGTATTTCTTGACCAACCGTGACGGTGACCATCAAGAAGTAGTCGCTGCCGTAACCCCATATAATTGGGGCGCAATGCACGACAGCCTCAGGGCTCTCGTTTACCGGCCAGGGTCCCTCGGCGACACGCTGATGTCGTTGCCGGCGGCTGCGCAGATCCGCCGCCAGTACCCCGAACATCGCCTGACGCTTCTCACGGAAAGCGAGTCGCTCGGGCGCGTCTCGCCGTGGACCATCCTGAAGGAAACGGGATGGTTCGACGCTGTTCACTTCTACGTCGTCAAGCCCGCGTCGGCGGCGGACCGCTGGCACAACCTCGCGCTCGCGATGCGGCTGCGCCGCATCGGTTACCACGAGGTCTTTTCACTCGCGCCACCGCGGACCGTCCGGCAACTGCGAGTGGATTCCGTCATCTTTCGTCACGTGGTCGGCGCCCGACGGTACCACGCGGCTCCGAACGCGGCGTGGCCGGTGGCAGTGGGCGCGGTTCGAGGGCACGTCGAGCACGAGGCGCTTCGCCTGCTGCGCATTGTCGATCCCAACGCGACCGGCGACTTGCTCGGCGATGTTCGCCTGGCCGTGCCGGACACCGAGCGAGCCATTGGCCGCGGCATCCTGAATGACCTCGGCGTACGGCCGGATCAGGTGCTGGTCGGTGTCGGCCCCGGCTCCGGCCGGCCGTCCACGACGTGGCCGGCGGAACGCTTTGCGGCCGTGGGGAGCGCGTTGTTGCAGCAGTTCCGGAACGTCGTGCTGCTGGCCATCGGCGGTCCGAGCGAGCGGAGGTTGTGCGACGAGCTCTGCACGGCGTGGGGACCTCGTTCGCCACAATCTCGCGGGCCGCTTGAGCGTGTTTGGCTCGGCATCGATCCTGTCGGAGTGCGCCACCTTTATCGGCAACGATTCCGGCCCCACGCATCTCGCGGCGCTGGTTGGCATTCCCTGCGTGGCGATCTTCAGCGCGCGCAATGCTCCTGGCCAATGGGAACCGCTCGGTCAGAATCACATCGTGCTCGAAGACCGGCCCGAGTGAGCCGGCTGCATGCTCGACGACTGCGTGGACGAGGCGAACAAGTGCCTGACTCGCATCCAGACCGGGCGCGTCGTGCGCGAGGCCATTTCATTGATCGAGTCGCGCGCAGCCTGTCTGGCACTCTGAGGCGGACCAGATGCCCGCCCGGCCGCTGTCGATTGCGCCTGCGTCACGCGACTTGCGAGACGAGTACCACGGCAAGACCGTCGCGGTGACCGGCGCCGCCGGCTTCCTGGGCGGACGGCTGGTGAATCGCCTCGCCGCCTTGCCTTGCCGGATTGTCCGCGTCGCGCGCACCGCGCCGCCTCCGCTCGACGTCGTGCCCGATGCCACGATGGTCGACGTCGTCGGTGATGTCGGCGACCTCGCAGTCTGGGACGCCGTGCTGCAGGACGCCGACCTCGTGTTTCACTTCGCGGGCCAGACCAGCGGCGTCGCTGCAGCAAAGAATCCGAGGTGGGATTTTGACGCGAATGTCGCACCGATGCGCCATCTGGTGCTGACCTGCCGGCGGCGCCGGCGCCGGCCGATGGTGATGTTCGCGGGCACCGTCACGCAAGCCGGCATCCCGTCGCGGCTGCCCGTCGACGAGGACGCGCCTGATCGTCCGGTGATGATTTATGACCAGCACAAGTTGATGGCCGAAGATGACCTGAAGGCGGCAGCATCCGACGGCACGGTCTGCGGAGCCACCCTCCGCCTCGCCAATGTCTACGGGCCGGGAGGACACGGCCGGAACAACGATCGCGACGTCTTGAACCGCATGATCGCGGCCGCGCTCCGAGGCGAGCCGTTGACCGTTTATGGTGCGGGTGACTTTGTGCGAGGCACGCTCAGCACGAACAGGACGATCGACGCGCCCAGCCACCCACAAGCAGCGCAAGTGCCAACAGGATGCCCTGCGCGAGATGGGCAGCGTCCGTCATCCAGATGAAGTGATAGCAACTGTATTTGGCGCAAAGCATCATGACGCCCGCGAGTGTTGTCGCGGTTGGTGTCAGCCCGAAGCGGCGCCCAACCCTGGCGATCAGGACGAAATACGCCGCAAACAGCGCGATGGTGAAGAGCCGGTGCCCGGCCATCTCCTCGCCGAACAGCGCGGCTCGCGCATGGTTGAACCAGACGGTCAGCGGCCGGTATCCCACCGTTTCAATGTCATCGAGGTCCCAGGTGTGGTGCCACGCGAGCAGCAGTTCTTGACGCGAGAATTCACGAACCAGATGAAGATCGTCGGTGTACCAGCTGTAATGGAGCGACGGCCATGCGACGATCACGCCGACGGCGGCAAAGATCACGAATTGAGCTGCGGCATTCGCGATCACCTTACGCACGATAGGGATTATAGATGTGCGGCGCACCTGCCCCGCGTCGACTTACCGCGAACCTTTGGTGAGGAGTGTCGGCCGGGGCTTTTCGGAGGCTTCGCGCATGCTGCGCTGGATCATCTGTATCGCCTTGCGCGGCGAATCCGCCATCATCTTGCCGTCGAGGATCGCGATGAAATGAGTGGCGCCCGCGAAGGTCTCGACTTCCAGCGCCCGCGCCGCGGCCCTGCTTTGGTCAACGCGTTTGATATCCGAGAGCGCGACTCGCCACTCGTAGTCGTTAGAGTGAAACCGCAGCTCGCCGTCCTGCACGGTGAGGCGGCCCCACGAACGTCCACTGAAGCTTGGTTCCGAATTCGACGCAGCCATCCAGAAGATCGGCGCCTGGTCGGCAGCATGGGCGATTGACGGCAGTGTCACCACGAGCAGGGCCAGGAACACCGCCCCGCCGAACACACTCGAGAAGTAGACGTTTCTCATCGCCCACCGCCTTTCCTGACTTGGAAATCAGCAATGGGATTGCCAAGAGGCTACCGTAGAGTTTGGGCCGAAAAGGGCTAAGCGGCAGGTATGACAGTATTACGAGATGTCGCGTATTGAGACACTGTGGCGAGAGTCAGGCGCGCGGGCCGTCATCTTCGACATCGACGGCACCATCGTCGACAACATGCACCTGCACGCCGAGGCGTTCGGCGTGTTCGCCGAGCGTCATGGCCTGCCCGCGCTGACGCCTGAAGACCGCGCCCGCCTCGACGGGCGGCGCAACAGTGAGATCTTCCCGATCCTGTTCAAGCGCGACGTCGCGCGCGAAGAGTGGCTGCAGTACGAAGAGGAGAAGGAAAGCTTCTATCGCGAACTGTCGCGTGGCCGGCTCGCGCCGATGCCGGGATTAAAGCAGCTGATCCAGAAGCTCAAAGACGACGGCATCGCGGTCGCGCTCGCGACCTCGGCTCCCGAACCGAACGTGACGCACACGCTCGGCGAGCTCGGCCTCGCCGCGTCGTTCCCGATCATCGTCCGCGGCGATCAGGTGGCGCGCGGCAAGCCTGCGCCTGACGTGTTTCTCGAAGCGGCGCGGCAACTCAATGTGCCGCCGGCGCAGTGCCTCGTCTTCGAGGACGCGCCGATGGGCGTGGTCGCCGCGCAAGCGGCGGGCATGCCGGTCGTGGCCCTGACGACGAGCTTTGCCGCGACGCATTTCGCGGCGCTGCAACCGCCTCCGGACCTCGTGTGCGGAGACTTCGCCGGCTTTTTCTAGCCGGTCACGCCCCTCGTCAGGCCGCTCGACGGATTCGCTCGAACACCCCTGTTACGAACGCCGTCTCCTTGACTGTCAGTGGAATTGTTCTGACAAGGAGAATGAATATGACGAAACGTTTTGCACTCAGCCTGGCGATCGCGGCCGCACTCGCCACCGGCGCAATCGCCGAAACCATCGCCGCAGGCCCGGCCGATTCACAAGATTCGTCCGTTCGCGTGACCGTAAAGTACACCGGCAAGGGCCCGGTCGACGAGACGCACCGCGTGTGGCTCTGGTTGTTCGACACGCCGGACATCGGCCCGGGATCGATGCCGATTGCCGCGCTTTCGGTCGGCAAGAACGGCGACACCGCGACGTTCGAGAGCGTGGGCGCGGCCAAGGTGTGGATTGCCGCGGCGTACGACGTCCACGGCACGATGTCGGCCAGCGCGCCACCGCCGTCGGGCACGCCGGTCGGCGTTTACGCGTCGAGTACGGGCGCCCCCGAAGGGGTCAAGCCCGGAGACAAGCCCGCGATCCTGACCTTTGACGACTCGCAGCGCATGCCTTAGGCGGAATAACGAATAACGAATTACGAATAACGAAACCTACCCCAGGGGCTTCGTTATTCGTTATTCTCTATTCGTTATTATTCGGTCTCAGACGGGAGGACTGGAATGCGCACCGCAACCACACGTCGTTGGCTGGCATTAGGGCCGGTGATGGCCGTCCTGGCTCTGATGCTTGTCGCAGCTCCACTGGTGCTCGGGGCCGGACCCCAGTCGCCCGCCGCGCCGGCGGCGGAGGTGACCTACACCAGGCACATCGCTCCCATTCTTCAGCGCAGCTGCGAGAGCTGCCACCGCGCTGAAGGCGTCGCGCCGATGTCGCTGCAAACCTACGAAGACGTCCGGCCGTGGGCGCGCGCCATCAAGCAGCGCACCAGCATGGGCCCGCGGGCCGGCGTCATGCCGCCCTGGTATGTCGAGAGGAACATCGGCATCCAGCACTTCAAGAATGATCCATCGCTCAGCGATGAAGAGATCGTGATGATCGCGAAGTGGGCCGATACCGGCGCGCCGCGCGGCAGCGCCGCCGACATGCCCGCGCCCCGCGTGTGGAACGACTCGAGCAAGTGGGCGATCGGCACGCCCGACCTCGTGATTCGCACCAAGGACGTGCTGGTCAAGTCGACCGCGCCCGACTGGTGGGGCGAGATTCCGCGCGTGCCCACCGGCCTCACCGAAGATCGCTACGTCTCGGCGCTCGAGGTCAAGGAAGTGAACGACGCCGGATCGCGCAGCACCGGCCGCGAAACGGTCGGCGGACGCTTCGTGTTCCATCACATGATCTGGAGCACCCGCGTGCTCGGCGCCGATTCCGCTCCCGCCGATCCGCTCGCCGCCAGCGACGACAGCACGTCGTGGCCCGTGCATGAAGTGGGGCGCGAGGCCGACTTCTTCGATGGCAGGTCGGCGCGCCTGCTCAAGGCCGGCTCGAGCATCGTGTCGGATTCGGTGCATCTCCATTCCAACGGGCGCGATACCACGGCGCACCTTGAAATCGCGTTCAAGTTCATGCCGAAGGGTTACCAGCCCGAGTATCGCCGGGCGACCTATGCGCTCGGCAACGGCGTCGACATCGACATCAAGGCGATGGAGCCGAATCAACAGCTGCACGCCTACGCGCTGCTGAGGGAAAACACCAAGATCCTTTCGTTCGAGCCGCATCTGCATGCGCCCGGCGCGCGCATGTGCCTCGAAGCGATCTGGGGCTACAACATCCAGACGATCAACTGCGTGGGCTACGATCACAACTGGGTCCGCGGCTATGACTACGACGACGATGCGGCGCCGCTGCTGCCGAAAGACACCATCCTGCACATCGTCGGCTACATGGACAACTCGCCGTCGAACAAGAACGTGCCCGACCCGCGCAACTGGCAGGGGTCAGGCAATCGATCGGTGGCCAACATGTTCATCGACCTTGGCAACCGCGTCTTCCTGACCGACGAACAGTTTCAGAAAGAAATGGCCGATCGGCGGGAGAAGCTCAAGCTGACGCGCAACAAGGTGGTGATCGGTTGCCCGTTGTGCAACATCATCCCGGCCCCGCCCGCGACGCCGCGACAGCAGCAATGACGATGCCCGCGACAGGCGGCAAAGGCGGGACTAAAGTCCCGCCTCTACACTGGCCTCTACATTTTGTTCTCCTGATGTGTTGCGCGGCATCGTTGTCGGCGCAGTCGCTGTCGTACTCGCGCGGACAGAACGTCTCGCCCGCGTACGAGGGATGGGAAGAAGGCGCCGACGGAACGCGTTACTTCGTGTTCGGCTACATGAATCGCAATTGGGAAGAAGAGATCGACGTTCCCGTCGGGCCCGACAACGGCTTCAACATCGACGACGTCGATCAAGGCCAGCCCACGCATTTTCTTCCCCGTCGAAACCGCTTCGTGTTCCGGGTGCCGGTGCCGAAAGGCTTCGGCGAGAAAGACGAGCTGATCTGGACGCTGAAGACGCAGGGCAAGGTCGAGCGCGCGTATGCCAGCCTGCGGCTCGATTATCAGATCGACGATGTGGTGAGGGCATCCGAAACCGGCGCGCTCGGCGCGGGCACCAGCAGCCCGGAGATTCGCGCCAACAAGCCGCCCAAGGTCGAAGTGCAGGGACGAAAAGCGCTCGATGCGAAAGTCGGGCAGCCGATCACGCTCACGACCATTGTCACCGACGACGGCGTGCCGAAGCGGCGCGGCACGGGCCTCGCCGGCGCCGCTGTATCCAACCCCGGCTCGCGCCGCGATGTGACGTCGACGCCGCCCGACTCGCAAGCGCCGGTGCGCGCCAATCGCGCCATGCTGCCGCCCGCTCGCGTCACCGTTGGCAAGAACGTCGGACTGCACCTGACGTGGTTCGTTTACCGCGGTCCGGGCGCGGTGCACTTCAGCCCCGAACAAGTGATGTCGTGGGAAGACACGCGTGCCGGCGCCAATTCGCCATGGGCGCCGATCTGGGTTCCGCCTACGATGCCCGCCGACGGCAAGGTCGAGGTGCAGGTCACGTTCAGCGAGCCGGGTGTCTACGTGCTGCGGTCTCGCGCGGACGACGGCGCGCTGACCGGCGACGGACAAGTCACGGTCACCGTGACGCGGTAGGCCTCTCCTTACCAACTGATAGAATCGTAAGCGGTTCGGCCTGATGAAGAAGATCCTGATCGCCAACCGCGGCGAGATCGCGGTGCGTGTGATCCGCGCGTGCCGCGACATGGGGATCGCTACGGTGGCGATCTATTCCGACTGCGACCGCGCGGCCCTGCACGTGCGGCTCGCGGACGAAGCGTGGCCGGTCGGCCCGAGCGCGCCGCGCGAGAGCTACTTGCGCATCGACACCATTGTCGAGGCCGCAAAAAAGTCCGGCGCCGATGCCGTGCATCCCGGTTACGGGTTCCTGGCCGAGAACGAAGATTTCGCGGCCGCGTGCCGCGACGCCGGGTTGATCTTCATCGGACCATCGCCCGAGGCCATCGCCATGATGGGCAGCAAGACGGCGGCGCGCCAGGCGGCGATCGCCGCCGGCGTAGCGGTGGTGCCCGGCACGGAGGAGCCGATCGGCGATCAAACGCCTGATGCCGAAGTTGTGAAGGCGGCCGCGCGCATCGGGTACCCATTGATGTTGAAGGCCGTGGCCGGCGGTGGCGGTAAAGGCATGCGGACGGTGGCCGACGCCGCGGACCTGCCGTCGGCGCTTCGCGCGGCGCGCTCCGAAGCGCAGTCGGCGTTCGGCGACGGCGCGGTGTATCTGGAGCGGCGCATCATGTCGCCGCGGCACATCGAAGTGCAGTTGCTGGCCGATCATCACGGCACGGTGCTGCCGTTTGTCGAACGCGAATGTTCCATCCAGCGGCGTCACCAGAAGATCGTTGAAGAGAGCCCGTCGCTGGCGGTCTCGCCCGACCTGCGCCGCCGCATGACGTCGGCCGCCGTCGCGGTCGCAAAGGCCGTCGGTTATACCAACGCCGGGACCATTGAGTTCCTGCTCGACGCCGACGGCTCGTTTTACTTTCTCGAGATGAACACGCGCTTGCAGGTCGAGCATCCCATCACCGAAGTGGTGACGGGTGTGGACCTGGTGCAGTGGCAGATCCGGATCGCCCGCGGCGAGAAGCTCGATCTCGATCCCGAACGTTTACTGACGCCGCAGGCCCATGCCATTGAGTGCCGCATCTATGCCGAAGATCCGGACAACGGCTTCATGCCCTCGCCCGGACGCATTACCGGTTTGCGCGTGCCGCACGGGCCCGGGGTGCGCGACGACAGCGGCGCCTATGAAGGCTGGGAGGTGCCGATCTTCTACGACCCGATGATCTCGAAGCTCGTGACCTGGGGCGAGACGCGCGATCAGGCGATCGCGCGCATGAAGCGGGCGCTGGCCGAATACGAGGTCCGCGGCATCCGCACGACGATTCCGTTTTTCCAATGGATGCTGTCGGACGAGGATTTCCTGGCGGCACGGTTCGATACCACCTTCATCGATCGCAAGCGTGGTGTCCCCGGCAACGGCGTGCTGCAGCCCATCGACGATCGCCACGAAGAATTGGCGGCGATCGCTGCGGCCGTCTTCCTGTTCACCAAGCCGTCAGCCGGCACGGCGAGCGCGCCGGCGAGCCGCTGGCGCGATACCGGGCGGTCGGAAGCGCTGCGATGACCTTCGACGTCGAAGTCGGCGACGCCATCCGCACCGTCACCGTGCATCGCAAGGGGCTGCTGTTGCACGTGGCCATCGGCGGCCGCACGCACGTGGTCGACGTCCGGCGTGTCGGCGACGCCACGCTGTCGATGCTGGTCTCGAACGGCGACGCGACCCGGCCGGTCACCAGTGTCGACGCGGCGCTCCACCCCAGCGCGGCTGCCGCGCCGGGGGCCCGGCTGGCGGCAAACGGAATTCCGGGCGCGTTCGACATTCATCTGGATGGGCGGACCATTCCCGTCCAGATCCGCCAGGCGGGCGCGTTTGGGCGTCAGAAGGAAAAGGGCACCGGTGTGACTGGCACAGGCCCGCAGCGCATCGTGTCGCCGATGCCCGGCAAGGTGGTCCGCGTGCTCGTCGCGGCCGGCGATGAGGTGAAGGCCCGCCAGGGGCTCGTGGTGGTCGAAGCGATGAAGATGGAAAACGAACTTCGCGCCGATCGAAACGGCCGGGTCCGCGACGTGGCGGTTACCGTTGGACAGTCGGTCGATGCCGGCACCGTCCTGATGGTTGTGGAGTAAGCGACGACGATGTCCGAGCAGCCCACGCCGCCGGCGACTCGGCTCGCGCGATTCAGGGAAGGCGTGCGCGGCGCGTTCCGCACCACCTACCGCTATGCGCGCCGTTTCGCCGTCGCAATCGGCGTCGTCGTGGCGGTGCTGCTGGTGTCGACGATCACGATCGACCTCGGCCCTGCGCTCAGGGCGCGCGCCGAACGCGCGGGCACGAACTGGTTCGAGCGCAAGCTGACAATTGGACGGCTGGGCGTGCACCTCGCGCGCGGCAGCTTCGTGATCGAGGACCTGCAGATCGACGGCATGCTTCCGGGCGAGCCGCCCTGGCTGGTGGCCAAGCGCATCGACGTGTCGCTGACGTGGCGGGCGCTGTTCGGCCGGGAAGTACTGCTCGACAGCATCGAGATGACCGACTGGCGCATGGTCGTCGAGTCGTTCCCCGATGGACGGCAGACATTTCCGCGGCTGAGCGGACCGCCGCGAGCGCCACGAGAGGGCCCCGGCCTGGTGGTCACGACGCTGCAGTACGTGCACGCGCACCGCGGCGAGCTGGTTGTCAACGACTACGGTTCCGATTGGAAGATGGTCGCGCCCAATGTCGACGTGACGGTCTCGAAGGCCGGTCAGTATCGCGGCCAGATGCGATTCAACGGCGGGACGATCACGATCCAGAAATACGTCCCGATGTCGGCCGACCTGGTGGCCTCGTTCAAGTTGGACAGCGGCAAACTCGTGTACGATCGGATCGACCTGGAGACCGATGGCGCGGTCTCGACCATGTCGGGTGTCGTCGACATGGCGAAGTGGCCGGAGCAGCTGTATCAGGTGAAATCGCGCATGCAGTTTCCCCGCATGCGCGAATTGTTCTTTGCCAACGAGAAATTCAGCCTTCACGGCGAAGGCAACTTTACCGGCACGTTCCACATGTTCAAGGGCGGGCGCGAGCTGAAGGGCGACTTCACGAGCGCGGTCGCCGGCGTCAACGACTATCGCTTTCCCAATCTCGCCGGCTCGGTCGTGTGGGTGCGCGATCGCATGGAAGTGACCCATGCGACGGCGGATTTCTCAGGCGGCAAGACGGCGTTTCGCTACAAGATGGCGCCGCTTGGCAAGCCCGGCGTGCCGACGCTCGCCGAGTTCGACGCCGACTACACCGACGTCGACTTGACGGCGCTGGTAGATTTCTTCCAGATGCGAGGGCTGCGCCTCGAGGGCCGCGCCTCGGGCCGTAACGAGATGGCATGGCCGCTCGGCCACTATGCCGAGCGGGCGGGTCACGGCACGGCGACGTTCACGGCGCCGGCCGGCGTGCCGCTGCAAGGCCCCGAATTGACGGAAGCGGCGGCGGCCGAGGCGCGCTGGCGGACGGCGATCGCCGGCCCGTTCAGCAATCACATCCCGATGCATCCGGTGGCCGTGGCAGGCGAGGTGACCTATGCGTTCGATCCCGAGGCGCTCCGCTTCGAGCCGAGCCGCGTCCTGACCGAACACACCTACGTCGCCTTCGAGGGCGCCACCGCGTACGGCGAGCGATCGAAGCTGGGGTTCCGCGTGACCAGCCGCAACTGGCAGGAGAGCGACCGCTTTCTCGCGGGGATCATGACCGTGTTTGGCGCCCCGACGAAGGCCATTCAGATCGACGGCATCGGCAAGTTCGACGGGGTCATGCTCGGCGCCTTCCGCAAGCCGCGGATCGAAGGCCGCATGACCGCGCTGGAGATGCGGGCGTGGGACGTCACCTGGGGCGATGTCGACGGCGACTTCGTCGCCGAGAACTCGTACGCGTTCGTGAGCCGCGCCTCGATTCGCTCGGGGCTGTCGCGCATGGACGTCACCGGGCAATTCTCGCTCGGCTACCCTCGCGCCGACGGCGGCGAGCAATTCGACGCCCGCATCCGCATCGAAGATCGCGAGCTGAAGGACCTTCGCGAAGCGTTCGACCTGCAGGACTACGACGTCGACGGCACGCTGTCGGGCGGCTTTCACATCTATGGCGACTACGAGGGGCCGCACGGCTTCGGCCGCATGACCATCTCGCGCGGCGTGGCCTACGACGAGCCATTCGCCGAGTTTGAAACGGCGCTGCGCTTCGAGGGCGCCGGCGTGCGGCTCGACGGCCTCGAGATGCGCAAGGGCGGCGGCCTCGTCACCGGCGCCGCCTACGTTGGGTGGAACGGCACTTACAGCTTTGACGCCGACGGCCGCGGGCTCGCCGTCGAGACGCTCGAGATGACGGCGTTCACCGGCATGCCCGCGCTCACCGGCTCGCTCGATTTCACCGCGACCGGCAGCGGCACGTTCGAGGCGCCGCGCTACGACGTCAAGTGGAATGCCCAGGACCTCTTTTTCGGTGACGAAGGCATTGGCGAAGTCACGGGCCGGCTGTCGATTCGCGGCTTGCTGATGACCTACGAGATGGAAGCCGCATCGCCGCGCCTGGCGGTGTCGGGCACCGGCCGGATCGAGCTCAACGACGAGATGGACGCGGAGATGTCGTTCCGCGTGAGCGACACCTCGCTCGATCCCTACCTTCGCGTCTTTCAACCCACGCTCTCTCCGTACACCTCGGCGATCGCCAGCGGCACGATCCGTGTGGTCGGCGAGCTCTACAACCCCGGCGCACTCCGCATCGATACCACGATCGAACAGGTGGACCTGAACCTGTTCGATTACCGCCTGCGCAATGCCGCACCGCTGCGGCTCAGTGTCGATCGGCAGATTGTGCAGGTCGATGCGTTCAAGCTGGTCGGCGAGGGCACCGAGCTCGACCTGTCGGGCTCGGTCGATTTGCGCGATCAATCGCTGGCGCTGCAAGCCAACGGCGCGGCGAACCTCGCCGTGCTGCAGGGGTTTGTTGCCGATCTGCGCAGCTCCGGCCGCGCGGAAGTGTCGGCCCGCATCAGCGGGACCGCAACGGCGCCGGTGGTCTCGGGTAACGCGTTGTTGTCTGACGGGCGGCTGCGGCAGTTGTCCTTTCCTCACGCGCTCGAAGACCTCAACGGCATCGTCACCTTCGACGCCAGCGGCATTCGCGTCGACGGGGTGACCGCGCGGCTGGGCGGCGGGCCGATCAAGTTCGGCGGCCGCATCGGCCTGTTCGGCTATCGCGTCAGCGAATTCGACCTCACCGTCACCGGCGAAGAGATGCGGCTGCGCTATCCGGAAGGCATGCGGTCGGTCGTGGATGGCACGCTCACGCTGCAAGGCCCCGCTGAAGCGCCGGTTGTCGGCGGCACGCTGACGGTGCGAAGCGCGACGTGGACGCGCGCATTCACGACCTCGGGCAACCTGTTCAGCGGTCTCACGGGCGGCGATGCGGCCTTGCCGAGTATCGAAGGACAGGTCACCGCCGCGTCAGCGCTGCGCTACGACATCCGGCTGGTCGCGCCGTCCACGCTCCGGATCGAAAACGACACGGCGCGCATCACCGCGAGCGCCGACCTGACGCTTCGAGGCACGTTCGACCGGCCGCTGCTGTTCGGCCGCGCCGACATCGAAAACGGCGAAGTGGAGTTCGAGGGCCGCCGCTACCTGGTGACGCGCGGCAGCCTCGACTTTGCCAACGCCAATCGCATTCAACCGTTCTTCGACGTCGAGGCGGAGACCCGCGTCCGCGTGCCCGGCCAGACTTATCGGGTCACCATGCGCATGACCGGGACGACCGAACGGCTGCAGCCGCAGTTCACGTCGGACCCGCCGCTGCAGACGCTCGACATCCTCACCCTGCTGTTCAGCGACCAGGCGCCGAGCGGCGACATGGAGCTGGCGCGGTTGCAGCGGCCCAACGAGCGCGAGCAGCGGCTGGTCGAAGCCCGCGCCACGCGCGCGCTCACCGGCGCGTTGTCCGACGAAGTCGGGCGCGTCATCGAACAGACCTTCGGCGTGGACACGTTCCAGATCACGCCGCTGCTGAACGATCCGTATCAACAGTCGGCCCGCCTCAACCTCAACCCGACGGCGCGCGTCACGATCGGCAAGCGCATTTCGAATCGCATTTTCCTGACCTACGCGCGCAGCCTGTCGTCGTCCACCCGCGACGAGATCATCCTGCTCGAGTTCGACGAGAACGACACGCTCTCGTGGGTGCTGTCGCAAAACGAGGACCGCACCTACGCGCTCGAAGTCCGCAAGAGGCATGCCTTCTGATGGAAGGCAGAAGGCAGGTGGAAGGCAGAAGGCAGAAGGCAAAAGGCAAAACAGCGTTTGCTACTTGGTGCTTTGTTTCTGCCTTCTGCCTTCTGCCTTGTGCCTTGACGAGTGTTGCCGAGGCAAGCGTCGAGCAGTATTTGGGTCGCACCGTCGCCGACATGCGGGTCGACGTCGCCGGCGTGCCGCTGCTCGATCCGGCCGTGCTCGACTTAATCGAAACGCGGGTCGGCGAGCCGCTGACGATGCTGCGGGTGCGATCGACCATCGATCACCTGGTCGGGCTCGGGCGCTTTGAGGACGTCCGGGTGTTTGCGACGCCATCCGACCAGGCCGTCGTCATCCGCTGGCAGCTGACGCCGGTACGGCGCATTGGCCTGGTGTCGGTCACCGGCCACGCGGTGTTTTCGGAACGCGCGATTCGCACCGAGCTGTCGGAGCGCTATGGCTTCCAGCCGTCGGCGACGCGCGTGCCCGATGTGGTGAGCGCGCTGCAGAGTTATTACGCCGAGCGCGGCTACCGCAACGCCACCATCCTGCCGCGGATTGACGATGACGGCCCGGTGCCGGAGCGGGTCGAGCTGGTGCTGTCAATCGACGCCGGCGCCAGGACCACAATCGCCGACGCCACCGTGACGGGCACGCCGCTCGAACCGGTTGCGGAGCTGTTGCGGAAGCTGGCGGCCCAGCCGGGACGCCCGTTCGACGGCCCCGCGCTCGACGCGCGGGTGGCCGCGTACGAAGAAGAGCTGCGCGGCCTCGGCTACTACGAAGCGCGCGTTCGCCAGAACGCCGTGTTCGCCGCCGATGGCCGCACCGTGACGATCGCGCTCGAGGTCGAGACCGGACCCCACGTGCGCGTGGTGTTCGAGGGCGATCCGCTGCCGCAGAGCGAACGCGAGGCCCTCGCGCCGATTCGCCAGGAACGCTCGGTCGATCAGGACCTGCTGGAAGACGCGAGCGCCAGCATCGAGAGCGCGCTGCGGCAGCAGGGCTACCGCGCGGCACAGGCGCCGTATACACGCCGGCAGGAAGGCGCGGAGCTGGTGTTGACGTTCACTATTACCCGCGGTCCACTGCATCGGGTCGGCGCGGCCGACGTCGCGGGCATGTCAAGCCTTCGCCGCGAAGACATTGCGCCGCTCTTGCAGATCAACACGGGCGACGCGTTCGTCGAAGCGCGGGTCGGCGCGGTTGCGGCCGCGATCGCGGAGCTCTATCGCGTGCGTGGCTTCCTGCAAGCCGCGGTCAAGCCGGTGGTGCAGGTGCTGCCGGCGGAATCGCGCAACAACGTCTCGTTCAGGCCGGTCGACATCACCTTCACGATCGCCGAAGGGCCCCAGACCATCGTCAATGGGGTCGAGGTCGAGGGCACGACGGCGATGACCGCGGATCAGCTGAAGGCACTCCTGGTCTTGACGACGGGGCGTCCGCTGTATCGCCCGCAACTGGCGGCCGACCGCGACGCGATCGAGCGCGAGTACCGCAATCTCGGCTACCAGAGCGTGTCGGTGACGTCGCAGCTCGCGTTCGAGAAGCAGCAGCAATTCGTCGAGATTCTGTGGACGATCCTCGAGGGCGAGCAGATTACCGTCGATCGCATCCTGATCAACGGTCACGCGCGGGTGAGCGTGGACCTGATCCGGCGCGAGGTGACCTTGCGCCCGGGCAGCCCGATGAGCGACGACGCGATCGTCGAGAGCCAGCGGCGGCTGGCGTCGACCGGTTTGTTCCGCCGCGTCCGGATCACGGAGCTGCCTCGCACCGGCGCCTCCACCCGGGATGTGCTGATCGAGATCGAAGAGGCCGAGGCCACGACCGTGACCGTCGGCGGCGGCTTCGAGGTCGGCCGTCGCCTTCGCCTGGGCGACGCCGGAGAGCAGGCCGACGAGCGCATCGACGTCGCGCCGCGCGGGTTCTTCGACATCAGCCGCCGAAACTTGTGGGGCAAGAATCGTTCGGTCACGCTGTTCACCCGCGTGACGCTGCGCCGCAGCGATCGGGGTGTCGACGAGTCCGACCAGGCCGCCACCGGCTATGGCCTGAATGACTATCGCGCGTTTTTTTCGTTTCGCGAGCCGCGCGCCTTCGGCACCAGCGGCGATGGACAGGTGATTGCCTTTATCGAGCAGGCGCAGCGATCGAGTTTCGACTTCAATCGCAAGGGCGTGAGCGTCGACTACGCGCGCCGGATCCACACCTTTACCGTGACCGGACGCTACACCTTCGACTACACCAAGCTGTTCGGCGAGCGGATCCAGCAGGAGGATCAGTTGCTGATCGACCGGTTGTTCCCTCAGGTGAAGCTTTCGAAGTTTTTTGGATCCGTACTCCGCGATTCGCGCGACGACGTGCTCGATCCGCAACGCGGTGCGGTGGTCGGCATCGACGCCTCCGTGGCGGCGAAGGTTATTGGTTCTGAAGTCGGCTTCACCAAGACTTTCATGCAGGGGTTTCTCTATCGCCGGTTGCCTGGGCGCGGCGTCGTGATCGCGGCCGGCGCCAGGCTTGGGATCGCGGTCGGTTTCCCGCAGCAGGTTCGGGCCGTTGAAGAAATCGCAGTCGCACAGCATGGCGAGCTCATCCGGCGAGTCGCCGCGGCGACGGCGTTCCCGACCGTGATCAGGCAGCTGCCCGCGAGCGAGCGCTTCTTTGCAGGCGGCGACACGACGGTGCGCGGCTTCGCGCTCGATCGGCTCGGCACCATCGAGACGCTGGATCCGCAGGGGTTTCCGCAGGGCGGCAACGGCCTCGCGGTGTTCAATCTCGAGGCGCGGGCGCCGTACTGGAAGAACATCCAGTTGGTGTGGTTCGGTGACGCCGGCAACGTCTTCAAGGATGCGTCCGACATCCGCCTCGACGAGTTGCGCCTGACGAGCGGCCTCGGCTTTCGTTATCGATCGCCGATCGGCCCCTTACGTGTCGACTGGGGCTGGAAGATCAGCACGCGGTTGCTGCTGTCGGGCGGGCGCGAGCGTTCCAACGTGCTGCATATTTCCCTGGGGCAGGCGTTTTGACGAAGCGCGCGAGAGGCATGACCTTCGCGATGCTGTTGGGGTGCGTGGCCTCACCCGCTGCGGCCCAACCATCCGAGTTGATCGAGCGCACGATGGCGATCGTCGGCGGCCAGGCGGTGACGCTGAGCGACGCGAGGGCGGCGATCACCTTCACGCTCGTCGACGTCGGCGGATCGGTGGATCCCGAGCAGACGGCCACGGCGCGGCTGATCGATCGGGAGCTGATGCTTCGGGAAGTGCGGCGCTACGCGCCCCCGGCGCCGACCGAAGCGGCGATTGACGCGCGGCTGAGCGAGATCAGGAAAGGGTTCTCCGCGGAATCGTTGGCCCGCGCCCTCGAGATCTCGGGACTGACCGAAGCGCGCTTGCGCGCCTGGCTGCGCGACGACCTCCGCACGCAGGCGTACCTGGCCCAGCGCTTCGTAACGGCCAGCGCGCCGACTGATGGCGAGATCGCCAACGCCTACGCCCAGCAGAAGGCGGAGTTCGATCGCACCGGCACCACGCTCGCCGACGCCACGCCGATCCTGCGCGAGCGGTTGATCGCGTCCCGCCGGCGAGAGCTCATTGCTGACTGGGTGTCCGATCTCAGGCGCCGGACGGACGTGATCTTGTTGGTTCAGTAGTTCAGGGGTTCAGGGGTTCAGGGGTTCGGCTGAACCTCTGAATATGAACCTCTGAACCTGTGCGTCACCGGGCGAAGAACGCCCTCAAAAGTTCGCCCGAGTTAAACAATGAATGAGAGACGATCGGCGCCACAGCGCTGCGACGGGCGAGGTAGATCGCGCCCCAGGTCGCGCCGAGCACGCCAGTGACGATCGCGGCGTCCCAGCCCTGCAGCGTATGGCCGAGTCCAAAGGCGGTGCTCGTGATCACCAGGCCGAGGCCGGCGCTCCCCAGGTCGGTGCGAAAGCGGTGGAGCAGGAAGGCGCGCTGCAGCTCCTCGCGCACGCCGCCGGCCACGATCACCACGAACAGGAATGCCAGCAAGCCCGTTTGCGAGTCGAGCAGTCCCTCCAGCGGGTTATTCGGGACGTTGTGAAGCAGCGGCGCGCCTAGGCGGATCGCTATCATCAGCACGATCACGATCGTCACGACGGCGGGCAGCGACAGAAATCCGACGCCGACTTCCGGCCCGACCGGCCGATCGCCGAAGAAGATCGTGGCGGGACGCTCGCCGCGGCGTTTCATCAGCCACACGATCAGCGCCAGCAGCAACACCGTGTCGAGCAGCGATAAGGCGAACACGAAGGAGCCCGAGAGGCTGCCGTCGGCCCTGATCGGACGGATGCCGGACGCTTGAATCAACAGGCCCAGCAACAACTGCGTCGGGTATCCCGAACAGAGGGCGATCTCGGCCCAGGCCTGCCAGGGGTGCGGCCGGGGGGCCATGGCCGGCGCCGCAGCGGCGGGCGCGGCTTCGGCGATCTCGATGTCGATGGGATCCATGGTCGGTCGCGGGCTCGTGGCTGCGATGGTACACTCGTACGGTGGCAGAGCCGACCCCGCACGGCGCCGAACGCGTCCTGATCGTCGAAGACGATCCCGCGACGCGCAGCGGCCTCACCGAGCTGGTGCGGACGTGGGGCTTCACCGCCGCGGCCGCGGCCGATGGCGCCGAAGCGCTCGAGCGCGTCACCACGTTCCGCCCGTCGATCATCGTGTCCGACCTGGTGATGCCGCGGATGAGCGGCATGGAGCTGCTCAAGGCGATCAAGGCCGAGGGCGAACACATCAAGATCGTCCTGCTCACCGCGCAAGGCACCGTCGACACCGCGGTTGAAGCGGTCAAGGCCGGCGCCGAGGATTACCTCACCAAGCCGCTCGACCCGAACAAGCTGCAGCGCCTGCTCGAGCGCCTGGCCGAAATCAACCGGCAGAAGCGCGAGAACCAGGCGCTGCGGCGGCAGCTGAACGACCGCGGCCGCTTCGGCCGCATCATCGGCAACAGCCCCGGGATGCGCTCGCTGTACCAGGTCCTCGAGCAGGCGGCGCCGACCCCGGCCTCGATGCTGATCCTCGGCGAGTCGGGCACCGGCAAGGAGCTGGTGGCGCAGACGATCCACCAGCTGAGCCCGCGCGCGGCCGCGCCCTTCATCGCGCTCAACTGTGCCGCCATTCCCGACACGCTGCTCGAGAGCGAGATCTTCGGGCACGAGAAGGGCGCCTTCACCGGCGCCACCGAGCGGCGGGCCGGCTGCTTCGAGCTGGCCGATCGGGGCACGCTGTTCCTCGACGAGATCGCCGAGATGACGCCGGCCACGCAGGTCAAGCTGCTGCGCGTGCTGCAGGAGCGCAAGTTCCGCCGCCTCGGCGGCCGCACCGAACAGGAAGTCGACGTCCGCGTGCTGGCGGCCACCAACATCGATCCCGCGATGGCGATCCGCGACGGGCGCCTGCGCGAGGATCTCTACTACCGCCTCAACGTGTTCAGCATCGCGCTGCCGCCGCTGCGCGAGCGGCGCGACGACTTGCCGCTGTTGATTCAGGCGTTCATCGAGGAATTCAACACCCGCGACCATCGCGGCGTCAAAGCGGTCGCGCCGGAAGCGATGCGCGTGCTCGAGCGGTACGAGTGGCCCGGCAACATCCGCGAGTTGCGCAACGTCATCGAGCGCGCCACGATCCTCGCGCGCGGCGAGCTGATCGAGCTGGCCCACCTGCCGCCGCTCGGCGCGGTCGCGGCACCGGCGGCCACCGGCCCGGCCAACGCCGTCACGATTGCTCCCGGCATGACCGTGGACGAGGCCGAGCAGAAGTTGATCCTGGCGACGCTCGACTCGGCCGGCGGCAACAAGACGCGCGCCGCCGAGATGCTCGGCATCAGCCTGA
>JAUSDY010000093.1 GCA_030650395.1 Acidobacteriota bacterium
GGCACGGGCCGCGGTCATCTCATTCGCGCAGGCACAGTAGGCGACGATGGTGCGCTTCTCGCCGGCGAAGCGATCGCCCTGCTCGAGGATCATCGTGTAGTCGATGTTGATCGCGCCCGGGATGCGGCCCTTCTCGAACGACGCCGGGTCGCGAACGTCGAGCACCACCACGGCTTTCTGATCCATCAGCGTCTTCAGCTCGTCGATCGTGATGCGCGGCACCGAACGAATAGCCTGCGCGGAAAGCGAGATGGCGCCGGCGGCGATCACGAAGACGACGATCATCGTTTTGGCGACGTCAGCCATGACTCTCTCATCCTGCGCTGGTCTTC
This sequence comes from Acidobacteriota bacterium, assembly GCA_030650395.1. Lineage (GTDB taxonomy): Bacteria > Acidobacteriota > Vicinamibacteria > Vicinamibacterales > UBA2999 > 12-FULL-67-14b. Next base: position 333 of record JAUSDY010000093.1, read on the forward strand.
GGTCAGCGTTCCGCCAGTCTTCTCGATCGGGACAATCTCGACGCGCGGATCCTCTTCGAGCGTCACGGTCGTGGTCACGACCTCGCCGTTGCGCCGGACGAATCGGATCGCGACGGCGGCACCGGGCTTGTTGCGCGCCAGTGCCTCGTCATACGCCGCCGTCGACACCAGCTCGGTGCCAGCGAGGCTGGCGATCTGATCGTCTTGCGCCACGCCGGCTTTGTAGAGCGGCGAGTCGAACGGCACCTGGCTTGCCACCCGCAGCGCGCTTCCGCCTGCTGCCTGCAGCTGCACCTGCCCGGCCAATGCCTTGCCGGCCGCCCGCTTGCGCATCACGAGGCCGGCGCGCGCCAGCAGCCGCTCGTAATCGACGAGGTCACGGCCTTCGACGTAGTTCGTGAAGAACTGGTTCGCGAACGCCCGGTCGCCCGAAACTTTGGCGAGCGTCTCTTTCAGCCCGTCGATCGTGTAGGGCGTGGCGACCTTGCCAGGCTCCTTTTGCCCAGGCTTGCCGAACGCGGTCCACAGCGCCCGCATGTAATCGTCGCCGCTGACCTTGCCGTTGCTGCGCGCGCGCAGCTCGAGGTCGAGCCCGAAGCCGACCGCCGATCCGTAGGTGTAATAGGAAATGAAGGTGTTCTGCCAGGCGGTGCGATCGATCGACGCCGCCGCGTCGACGAACGGGGCAAGCCGGCTCATCTCGATCGGGCTGCGGAACTTGCGACCGGGACTGAGCGTGACGTCGTTGATGATGCCGGCCAGGTCCGCCAGGAAGCTGTCGAATGTCATCAGCCCCGCGCGCTCGAGGATCAGGCCTTCGAAGTAGTTGGTGAACCCTTCGCCGAGCCACAGGTCGTCGCTGATGTCCGCTTCCTCGAAGTCGAACGGCTCGATGCCCTTCGATCGAATGCGCTCCATGTTCCATGCGTGGAAGAATTCGTGCGACACGGTGCCGAGCATGCCCTGGCGTTGCTGTGGATTGCGCAACGCCCCGGAGCTGGTGAGCGAGGTGCTGTTGCGATGCTCCATGCCGTCGCCGTTTGCCCACGGCAGGTAGACGCTCAGGAACGTGTAGGTGTTGGTCTCGAACTGCGGCAGCTCGCCGAAGATGTTGATCGCCTCGCGGACGATGCGCTCGACGTCCTTGGCGAAGGCATCGGCTTCGGCTTCCGTGCCGTCGTGCGTCAGCGCGATGCGGAACGTCGGCGGCGGCCCCGCTCTTTTCTGCCCATCGTCCACCGTGAACGTCCGCAAAGTGAAC
>JAUSDY010000113.1 GCA_030650395.1 Acidobacteriota bacterium
GTCGCGCGCGAAGCGCGCCGGCGCATCCGTGTCCGCGACGGTGTGATTCAGTCCGATGAGCGCACCGGACCGCTTGGGCACGCCACACCCCGGCTTGCGTCGGCGCCACGGCCGTCGGATCGTTGGCATCTGAAGGAGATCGGCGAGCATCTGCGCCAGGGATTGCGTACGCTCGCCACCAACAAGGTACGCACGGCGCTCTCGATGCTGGGTATCATGATCGGCGTGGCCGCGGTGGTGGCGATGCTCGCCTTGGGGCGCGGCGCGCAGAAGGCCATTGAAACCCAACTCGCGTCGCTGGGATCGAATCTTCTTGTGTTGCGACAAGGGGCGGTTCGCGTCGGTGGCGTGGCCCAGGAAGCGGGGGCCACGACACGGCTGACCATCGATGACGTGGCTTCAATCAAGGAAAACATCGCGGGTATCAAGGATGCCTCCCCCTCGGTTTCCGGCCGCGCACGGGTAACCTATGGCAACAAGAACTGGAACACCCAGATACTGGGAGCAGGCACCGGGTATGCGCGCATGCGCGCGGCGCAGCCCCAGATCGGCCGCTTTTTCACGGAAGCGGAGAACCAGCGGCGTGCGCGCCTGGCAGTTGTAGGGCTTACGGTGGTGCGGGAACTTTTCGTCGATCAGGATCCGGTGGGCGAGTTTATCAAGATCAACCGGATCAACTTTCAGATTATTGGCGTGCTGCCGGAGAAGGGCGCGACCAGCTGGCGCGATCAGGACGACGTCATCGTGCTTCCGGTCCAGACGGCGATGTATCGTCTGCTGGGGAAAAATTACGTGGATTACATCGATATCGAAGCGGCCAGCCCCGAGGATCTTGAGCCCGTCAGCGAAGCGACGCGGCAGCATATGTTTACGCGTCACCGGGTTCCGCCGTCGCAGCGTCAGGATGCCTTCGAGGTTCGTAACCTTGCGGACATCCAGGCGGCCGTAGAGGAGAGCAGCCGCACGATGTCGCTGCTGTTGGCTGCCATCGCCGGCATTTCGCTGGTGGTGGGCGGCATCGGCATCATGAACATCATGCTGGTATCGGTCACCGAACGCACGCGCGAGATCGGCCTGCGCAAGGCCGTGGGCGCCCGCCGCCGCGATATCCTCTCGCAGTTTCTGGCGGAGACCGTGGTCGTGAGCGTGACCGGCGGACTGGCCGGCATCGCCCT
>JAUSDY010000115.1 GCA_030650395.1 Acidobacteriota bacterium
GGGACACTTCTATTTCGCTTGGACAAGAAACAGCGCCCGCGCTTGTGTGTGGGAAGGAATCAGACGATACTCAACGCCCCTACCGCGTGGCCGGTTTTCAAACGTTCTTCAGTGGCCGCATTTAGACGTTCGGTGACACAATGAGGAGGTCGAGAATCTGTCCACGCGCAAGTTCGAGCGCATTTCTAAAATCTATTTCGACGCAAGTTCCGATATGGGTCTTTTCAGTCTTCTCAAGCTGGTGATGGAAGCGCCTACCTGTTTTCGCGGACTTGATGATGCCGTCAATGCAGTCCCTGAGTAACTCGCCTACAAGTTTCTTGAGCTTCTCTTCGCCGCCGGCGTCCCTCAGGATACAAGTCGCGATTCGACTAAGAATGGGCAGATCTCTATGGGTGGAAGGCAGACCGCCGAGGTTAGACAGCACCGCCTGAGCGGCGCTGGTGCCAGTGTGCCTCTGCCGCATTGGAAGAGGGCCACCATACCGTACTGCGCTTCAGGTAGGCACTCGAAGTCGGCGGCGAATGGCTGCCTCGATACGGCTGCGCACCAAATGCTCCACACGAACTCTCGGCTGTTTTTCGACCTCGCAGGCCCAAAATCGTAGGACTGTCCATCCTAGTTTCCTAAGTTTCCGCGCATTTCTAGCGTCGCGTCGCACGTTGGAGACTAGCTTGGGGCTCCAGTACTCCTTGTTCGATCCAGGGGAGCGCCCATCAATGCAGTTGGCATGACAATGCCAAAAGCACCCGTGAACAAAGATCGCAACTTGCAAGTCTGGCAACACGAAATCGGGCTTTCCCGGAAGGTCTTTGAGTTGGGACCGGAATCTGAAGCTCAGGCGCCGTAGCACGCTGCGAACGATTGTTTCCGGCAGCGTATTCTTCGAGCGTATTCGCGCCATCAGCGCGGAGCGTTTTTCGGGAGTGAAGACGTCAACCAACGCAATCTATGCGTTGACTATATCCAACTCCGCTTGCTCAGGGGGGAACTCCACCGCTTCATCCGGTTCGTGTAACAACGCCTGCGCAATGGCGTTGCCGAACGCTTGGGCCACTGGAGGAGGAAAGGCGTTGCCGACTTGTCGATAGGCGGCCGTCTTCTTACCAAATATTTTCCATTCCACCGGAAAGCCTTGGATGAGAGCGGCCATCTCCACAGTAAGCCTCGGGGATCGTCGGAAACCCGGCGTCGGCGGATGATCAGCTAAACCATGTCCATCAACGCCAAGCTGCCGCCACGCGAGCTTGGCTCTCGTCGGGCCAAGGTCGGCACCGCCGTGCTTCTTCGAGCCGCCCACCAACGTTGGAGCGACGGTGGATGCCTTCTTGGCCCATTCCTCGGCGCGTCTCCAACCGCCTGCTTTCATCAAAGGAAGAAGGGTTTCTCCAACGGTCTTGGGCGTGCCTTTGATAGGAGAGGGCCATGTAAATGGGACTCTTTGGTCTTTACGAAATGCCACCAGAATTGCGCGAGGGCGAAGCTGCGGGACACCAAAATCGCTAGCATTCACTAGATCCCATTTCACAATGTGGTAATCAAGTTTGTCGAGCTTACGACGGAGCTCCCGACGATAAGCCGCGAATGTAGTGCCCATTAAGCCGCGAACATTTTCGACCATAACGGCCCGTGGATGGCACTCTTTGATTCGCTTCAATAACAGCGGGAACAAATCGCGCTCGTCGTTCTTTCCTAGCTGTTTTCCTGCAATGGAAAATGGGGGGCACGGAATACCGGCAGCCAGCAAATCCGGTTCGGGAAACGCCGTTGCGTCGAAGTCCTTCAGGTCGTCTTCGACGACGGGCCAGTCTGGCCGGTTCAGGCGTAGCGTTGCACACGCATTTGGATCGAGCTCGACCAGCGCCAGCGGCTCGAACCCAGCGAGTTCTAACCCTAATGCCTGACCGCCGGCTCCAGCGCACAGTTCAATTGTTGTGAGACGCCGCACAGGTGAAATGCGGACTTCGTTTCGCACGCCTCATCCTAACATCGTCAGACCCAAGTTGTAGCGCGTGTTACCGAGCGGTCCAGTAAAACTTGTGGTGTGTACCTAACGCAAATTCTGCTTTGCATTGTTAGCACGTGGTTGCCAAGATTGCGACTCATCGGCTCGCACTTTTCTGTTCGGCTAGCCGACTCCTGTCAGCATAGTACATCGCGGGCGGCGAGCGCTTTTGCCGCCGCTTCTTCGACCGAATCGCCAAGCGCCGTGAGATGCCCCATCTTGCGCCCGACGCGCGGGTCGCTTTTGCCGTACAGGTGCAGTTTCACGTCCGGCACCGCCATCGCCGCCGCCCAGTCCGGCTCGCCGTTGACCCACAGATCGCCCAGCAGGTTGACCATCGCCGCCGGTTTCACCTGCGTCGTGTCGCCGAGCGACAGCCCGCAGACCGCGCGCACCTGCTGTTCGAACTGCGACGTCACGCACGCATCGATCGTGAAGTGCCCGGAATTGTGCGGCCGCGGCGCGATTTCGTTGACCAGCAACCGCCCGTCGGTGGTCACGAAAAACTCGACGCACAAGACGCCGACGTACTGCAGGTCGTCGAGCACGCGGTGTGCCAGGTGGACCGCTTCCGACGCAATGGCGGGCGCCACGCGCGCCGGGCACACCGACAGGTCGAGGATGTGATTGTGATGAATGTTTTCGATGGCGCCGTAATGGGCAAAGCCGCCGTCAAGGCCGCGCGCCGCAATCACCGAGATCTCCATCGAGAAGTCCACCAGCTGCTCGATGATCGCTTCCTGATGGCCGATCAGCCCCCACACCCGCTCGCCCTCTTCAATGTGGTTGATGCGGTGCTGGCCCTTGCCGTCGTAGCCGAACGCCGAGGTCTTGACGATGGCGGGAAGGCCGACGGCGCCGAGGCCAACGGCGAGCTCGTCGAGCGACTGTGCCTTGGCAAACGGCGCGACCGGGTAGCCGCGATCGGCGAGGAACCCTTTTTCGCGCGCGCGTTGTTGCGTGATGTGCAGCGCGGAGCCGCTGGGGCGGACCGGCACGACTTCGGCCGCGGCATCCGCCGCGTCGTTGAGGACGTTCTCGAATTCGAAGGTGACGACGTCGACGCCGCGGGCGAAGGCGCGAATCGCATCGAGGTCGTCGTACTCGGCGCTGACTTCCAGATCGGCGACCTGCCCGGTGGGCGTGTCGACACCCGGCGAGAAGGTATGGACGCGGTAACCCATGCGCCTCGCCTCGAGCGCCAGCATGCGGCCGAGTTGCCCGCTGCCAAGCACGCCAATGGTGGCGCCGGGCAGCACGATCCGGTTCACGGCAGCGTGTCCTGCCGGACCTTTGCCGTCTGCTCGGCCCGAAACTGGCGCAGCCGATCGCGCAGCTCGGGGCGCGACGTCGCCAGAATGCTTACGGCCAGCAGCCCCGCATTGGTGGCGCCCGGCTTGCCGATCGCCAGCGTGCCGACGGGCACGCCACCGGGCATCTGGACGATCGACAGCAGCGAATCAAGGCCCTGCAGTGACGCGCTCTGCACCGGCACGCCGAGCACCGGAAGAATCGTGTGCGAGGCCACCATGCCCGGCAAGTGCGCCGCGCCGCCGGCGCCGGCGATGATCACCTGAATGCCGCGCGCCTCCGCGCCCTGCGCGAACTCCGCCATCCAGACCGGCGTGCGGTGGGCCGACACCACTTCCTTCTCGAAGACGATGCCGAAACGTTCGAGCACCTCGGCCGCGTGACACATCGTGTCCCAGTCGGAAGGGGAGCCCATGATCAATGCGACGAGTGGTGTGTCGGGCACGGTGAAAAAAAGAAAGTATATCGCAGGGATCGGGGATCGGGGGTCAGCGCACAGGAATCAGGGGTGAGCGCATTTTGCTGGCTGATCCCTGATCCCTGATCCCCGATCCCTGATCTAGACTGGGCGGATGAAGCGTTGGCTCATCGCAACCGCCCTGGCCCTGGCCATAGCAACAACGTCGGCGCTCGGCGCGCAAGCCCCTGCCCTGTCTGTTCCGTATACGCAGTTCACGCTGCCCAACGGGCTCAACGTGATCCTTCACCGCGACACCAGCGTGCCGGTGGTGGCGGTGAACCTGTGGTACCACGTCGGCTCGGCTAACGAACGCGTCGGCCGCACCGGCTTCGCGCACCTGTTCGAACACGTGATGTTCGAAGGCTCGACGCACGTGCCCGAAGGCTCGTTCGATACGTGGCTCGAAGCCGCCGGCGCCAACAACAACGGCTCCACCAGCAACGACCGCACCAACTACTACATCGATCTGCCGGCCAACGCGCTCGAGCTCGCGCTGTTCCTCGAATCCGATCGCATGGGCTTTCTGCTCGACGCCAAGGCGCCCGAGAAAGTCGACGGCCAGCGCGACGTCGTCAAGAACGAGAAGCGGCAGAGCGTCGACAATCAACCCTACGGCCAGGCCTTCGTCGAGCTGGCGTCGCTGTTGTATCCGCCCGGCCATCCCTACAGCTGGCCGGTGATCGGCTCGATGGAAGATCTCACCGCCGCCAGCTTCGAAGACGTGGCGCGGTTCTTCCGCACCTACTACGTGCCCAACAACGCGAGCCTGGTGATCGCCGGCGACATTGATATCGAGAAGACCCGGACGCTGGTCGAGAAATGGTTCGCGGACGTGCCGCGCGGCAAGCCCGTGACGAAGCTGGCGCCGCCGACGCCGGTGCTCGACGGCGTGAAGAAGAAGACGATCACCGATCGCGTGCAATTGCCGCGGCTGTATCTGGCGTGGCACACGCCGGCGCTGTTTCAGCCGGGCGACGCGGCGATGGACGTGATCTCCAACCTGCTGACCGGCGGCAAGAACTCGCGGCTCTACAAGCGGCTGGTGTATGACCTGCAGATCGCGCAAGACGTCAACGCGTTCCAGCAATCGCAGGCGCTCGGCAGCAGCTACCTCATCATGGCGACCGCGCGGCCCGGCCAGACGCTCGACAAGCTGCAGGCGGTGATCGACGAAGAGCTCGACCAGCTGCGCAAGTCGCCGCCCGACGCGCGCGAAATGATCCGCGCGATCAACCAGACCGAAGCCAATTTCTATCGCAACATGGAACGCGTCGGCGGCTTCGGCGGCAAGGCCGATCAGTTGAACTCGTATTACAAAGCCGCGGGCACCCCTGATTATTTCGAGAAAGACCTGGCGCGCTACCGTGCGGTCACGGCAGCCGAGGTGCAGGCTGCTGTTGAAAAATACCTGCCGAAGGATCGGCGCGTGGAACTCAGTGTCGTCCCGGGAGAGAAGAAGTGAAACACGCGCTGTTGCTGCTCTGCGTCCTGTGCGCTGCCTCCGGCGTGGCCGGACAAGCGCCTGATCGATCGAAGCCGCCGGCGATCGGCCCGGCGCCGGCGCTCAAGATGTCGCCTATCCAGAAGAGCAAGTTGTCCAACGGCCTTGCGGTCTGGATCGTCGAGCACCACGAAGTGCCGCTCGCGCAGGTCAACTTGATCGTGAAGGCCGGCAGCGCCGCCGATCCGATCGGCAAGTACGGGGTCGGCAGCCTGACGGCGGCGATGCTCGACGAAGGCGCGGGGACGCGCGCGGCGCTCGAGCTCGCCGACGCCATCGAGTTCCTCGGCGCCAACCTCTCGACGACGAGCTCGTTTGATTACTCCGCCGTCCGCATCTCGGTCCCGGTGTCGAAGCTGGGCGACGCGTTGCCGCTGATGGCTGATGTCGGACTGCGCCCTTCGTTTCCAGCGAACGAGCTGGATCGCCTGCGCAAGGAACGGCTGACCGGGTTGCTCCAGGCTCGGGATAACGTCGCCGCCCTCGTTCAACTCGCGTTTCCACGCATGGTCTTCGGCCCGACACATCGCTACGGCACCTCGGCCAACGGCCTGCCGCCGGCGATCGAGTCGTTCACGGTGGATGATCTGCGCGCGTTCTATCGCGCTCACTATCGGCCCGACAACGCAACGCTGCTGGTGGTGGGCGACGTCACCCCGGCGTCGGTGCTGCCCGCGCTCGAAAAATCATTCGGCGGATGGAAGAACGACGGCATGGCCGCGCTCGTCGCCGGCGTTCCCACCGCGCCTCAGCTCACCGGCCGGCACATTTATCTCGTGGATAAGCCGGATGCCGCGCAGTCGCAGATCAGGATCGGATGGGTCGGCGTTCCGCGATCGACCGGCGATTACGCGACGCTCGAAGTAATGAACACTCTGCTCGGCGGATCGTTCACCTCGCGCCTCAACCAGAACCTGCGCGAGAAAAACGGCTACAGCTACGGCGCGAGCTCGACGTTCGACATGCGCCAGTCGGCCGGGCCATTCTTCGCGGCAGCGGGCGTGCAGACCGACAAGACCGCGGCTGCGTTGAAAGAGTTTTTTGTCGAGCTCAACGGCATCCTCTCGCCGATCCCGCCGGACGAGCTCGCGAAGGTAAAGAATTACGTCGCGCTGGGCTTCCCGGGCGAGTTCGAAACCACCGGCGACCTCGCCCGCAAGCTCGAAGAGCTCGTCGTCTACAACCTGCCCGACGACACGTTCTCGACATTCGTGTCGAGCGTCGGCGCGGTCACGGGCGCCAACGTGCAGAACGCGGCGGCGCGCTACGTGCAGCCCGACAAGATGGCCATCGTCGTGGTCGGCGACCGCAAGGTGATCGAGGGGCCGATCCGCGCGCTGAATCTCGGTCCGATCACCGTCGTGCCGATCGACGATCTATTCCGATAGTGACGGGAAGGCACTTCTTGTCGGGATGACACTTCTTGACGGGAACGCAATCCTTGTCGGGATCGTTTGATCCGCCGGCTTTTACGGCTGGGTCGTCAAGATGGGGCCGTACAATACGGCCTCGGCACTGTAAAAATGAGGAACCAAGCAATGCGACCCGCAGCCACGCTGGGCGTCTTCCTCGTTTTCGTCGCGCTGGCAGTCTCCGGTTATTCGCTGCAGTCCGTCTCATGGCGGGACGCTTCGTCACACACCGTACGGTTCGTTACAGTCGAAAAGAATGGTCGGCTGGAGGTGCTTGATTGGGGTGGCGCTGGAAGGTCTGTAGTTCTCTTGGCCGGAGGCGGGAACACGGCGCACGTGTTCGATGACCTGGCACCGAAGCTTGCGACCGATTACCGTGTTTACGGCATCACCCGGCGCGGATTTGGTGCCTCCGGGTTCTCTGCCTCCGACAACCCGGTTGATCGTCTTCGTGACGATGTGGTCGCCGTTCTCGGAGCGCTGAAACTTGAGAGGCCCGTATTGGTGGGGCACTCGATTGCCGGCGCGGAGTTGAGCGCGGTGGCAAGCTCACACTCCGACCGAGTTGCGGGGCTCATCTACCTTGAGGCTGGCTATCCATACGCATTCGACAATGGCAAAGGGCCGAAGATGAAAGAGTTTCAGATGGCCGGCCCTCGACTTCCAAATCCAAGTGAGTCTGATCTAGCCAGCTTCAACTCTCTCCAAAGGTGGGATGCCGAGGTGTTTGGCTTCCCGCGCCCGGAGGCGGAGCTCCGGCTGACGTGGGATGCAGATTCCTCTGGATGACCTCGGAAGGCGCGTAATTTTCCGGGCGCGCAAGCATTTGGGGCGATCATGACGAGCGACAGAGCGTACACCCGTATCCCAGTGCCAGCGCTCGTCATCTTCGCGCTTCCCCACGTTCCAGAGAGCTGGATCGATAAGAGCACCGATCCCACGACACGGGAAGCCGCGAGGATTTATTACGCCGCGATTGACGCGGCAACGGAACGGCAGGCGAAGGCGCTCGAAGAGGGCGTGCCCACCGCGCGAGTGGTCAGGGTGCGGGGTGCCCACCACATTTTTCTATCAAACGAGTGGGAGACGCTACGCGAGACGCGTGCTTTTCTTGCCCGATTGAAGTAGCCGATGCGGTGCTCCCAGGACGATGTGTCGAATTCCGATGTAGCGCGCGTATGATCTGCGTCATCTGCGGCTCGTTTTGAATTTAGATCTGTGTTATCTGCGTTATCTGTGGCCCTGGTGATTCTTCTGTGACATCTGCGGCGGTGGCCGTCATAGGTGCCGGCGCCGCGGGCCTTGTCGCCGCGGCGTTTGCGGCGTCACGCGGCGCGGACGTCGTGCTCATCGAGCGCACGCCCGACGGCGGCCGCAAGATCCTGATCAGCGGCGGCGGCCGCTGCAACATCCTGCCATCGGTCCTCGCTCCTGAACGGTTCGTCACCGACTCGCCCGCGCACGTCATGCGCGGCATGCTCAAGTCGTGGCCGCTCCACGAGCAGCGCGCGTTCTTCGAAAACGACCTGAAGATCCCGCTGGCGCTCGAAGAAGACTCGGGCAAGCTGTTCCCGAAATCGAATCGGGCGCGCGATGTCCGCGACGGGTTGGTGGCGCTCGCAGGCGAGCGCGGCGTCCGGTTGCAATTCGGCACCAGCGTGACCGCGATCGAAGCCGGTGCCGCGGGCTTCACCATCGCAACGCCAACCGGACCAATCGCCGCCGGGCGCGTGATTCTTGCGACCGGCGGCTTATCCGTCCCGGCGACAGGCAGCGACGGAACAGGACTCGCCGTCGCAGCGGCGCTTGGTCACAAGATGATCGACACCTACCCGGCGCTGACGCCCTTGCTCGGCCGCGACGCGGGCCACGCGGCGCTCTCGGGCGTGTCGCTGAACGCGCGGCTGCGCGGCAAGGCGGGCACGCGCACCATCGAGACGCAAGGGGGTTTTCTTTTCACCCATCGCGGTTACAGTGGGCCGAGCGTGCTCGACATCTCTCACCTGGTGGCGCGAAAGTCGGATGCGGCGGCGACCATTCGCGCGCAATGGTCGGCGCTCGATCCCGCAGCATGGGACCGCGAGTTCGAGGCGCCATCGGCGTTGATCTCGACGATCGTCGCGCGGCACGTGCCGGCGCGGCTCGGCGAGCGGCTGATGGTCGAAGCCGGCGTGCCAACCGATCGGCGAACCAGTAACCTGCGGCGGACCGAACGCATCTCGCTCGTCGGACGCCTGACGTCGTACCTGTTGCCGTGGAGCGGCGACGAAGGCTATAAGAAAGCCGAGGTGACCGGCGGCGGTGTCGCGCTGGACGAGGTCGACCCGCGGACGCTCGAAAGCCGGCGCTGCCCGGGGTTATTTCTCTGCGGCGAGATCCTCGACGTGTTCGGCCCGATCGGCGGCCACAACTTCGCGTGGGCGTGGGCCACCGGCCGCGCGGCGGGACTGGGTGCTGGCACCCCATAAAGGGGTGCCCTACGAGCATATGAAATACGAGAAGCTGCTGCTCTGGCTCGGCCTGCTGATCTTCTCCTGGTGGTCGGTCTACACCCGCTACGTCGACCTGCACGGGTTCGATCTCGTCACCAACATGCCGTTCCGCGATCTGTCCCTCGAGCAATACGAGGACCGCAATCTATTTCACCAACGACTACCTGGTGATGCTCGGGTGGTTCGCCGGAGTCGTGGCGGTGCGGCGCCGGGCGTGGTTGCTCGCGGCACTCGCCACCTTCTTCACCGCATGGGCGAAGGAAACGGCGCTGCTGATCGTGTTTGTTGTTCCTCAATGTCCTCTGGTTCTGGGCTTACCTGGGGTGGCGCCGCAGCCAGCACCCCTTCGTCACCTCGCTCGCCGGCACCCTCGCCTGCTACGTCGTGATGGCGTGGACGGTGGTATACATTCGTGAGTTGCGGCACATGTTGCCGTTTACAATCCTTGTTCTGCCTCTCGCAGTTGCTGAGCTTGAAGGAGTGGTCATGCGCCGAATTGTTCTCGCCCTTGCCGTCATCGTTGGATCGGTCACGCTGGGTGCCCAGGCGCCAACCGCCCCGGGCCAGTCGGGCTACCTGCTGCCGCCGAAGGAGATTGTCGACATTCTCGACGCGGCGCCGCCGCCGATCGTCGAGTTGAGCCCCGCGCGAGCCGTGGTTGTGCTCCTGGAGCGCGCGAGCATGCCGACCATCGCCGAGCTGTCGCAGCCGATGCATCGGCTAGCCGGCGTTCGCATCAACCCGAAGACCAACGGCCAGCATCGGTCGGGCGCCAGCGTCTATCCCCGCTATCGCAGTCTCACGATGAAGGTGGTTGCTGACGGCTCGGAGCGAAAGGTCACGCTGCCGCCGTCGCCGGTGTTGGCGTGGATCGGCTTCTCGCCCGACGGCAAGCGCTTCGCATTCACGCAGCACCGCGACAACGGCATCGAGCTGTGGATCGGCGATTCAACCACGGGACAGGCCAAGTCGGTCACGACCGCGCCATTGAACGCGGCGCTTGGAACGCCATGCGAATGGGTCGGCGACGGCGGATCGCTGCTGTGCGAGTTCGTGCCCGCCAGCCGCGGCGCGGCGCCATCGGCCGGCGTGCCAACCGGCCCCAACATCCAGGAACATCGCGGCGGCATCGCGCCCGTCCGCACCTACCAGGACCTGCTTGCCAGCGCGCACGACGAAGCGCTCTTCGACTATTACGGCACCAGCCAGCTCGCGTTCGTCGACGCCGCGAGCGGTCAACGCACCGCGGTCGGCACGCCCGCGGTCTTCGCAACGGCGGCGCCGTCACCTGACGGTCAATTCATTCTCGTCCGTCGCGTGCGGCGCCCGTATTCCTGGCTCGTGCCGTACAACAATTTTCCGGCGAGCGTCGAGGTGTGGGATCGAAACGGCGCGCAGGCGAAGCTGGTGGCGCAGCTGCCGGTGGCCGACACCGTGCCCAACGGCGGCGTCCTGCCCGGGCCGCGCAGCTTCCAGTGGCAGCCGCTCGCGCCGGCGACAGTGGTGTGGGCGGAGGCGCTGGACAACGGCGACCCCAAGGCCAAGGTGCCACATCGTGACAGGGTGATGACGATGAGCGCGCCGTTCACGGCCGCTCCCTCCGAGATGGCGCGCACCGAGTACCGCTACGGCGGCGTCTCGTGGACCGACAGCGGCGTTGCCTTGTTGACCGAAAACGATCGGACACGGCGCTGGACGCGCACCTGGGTCGTCGACAAGCCCGGCGCCACGCCGCGCAAGCTGTGGGACCGTAGCCAGGAGGACTCGTACGGCAATCCTGGCGCGCCGCAGCGGCGTGAGCGCGCGTCGGGCGTCTCCACCATCCGCCAGAGCGGCAACTCCATCTTCCTCGCCGGCGTTGGCGCCGCACCGGAAGGCGCGCGGCCGTTCATCGATCGGCTCGACCTCACCACGCTCAAGACCGAGCGCATGTTTCAGACCACCGGCCGCTCCTACGAGACCGTGTTGGGCGTGCTGTCCCCCGACGGTTCGACGATCCTGACGCGCTACGAGAGCCGCACCGATCCGCCGAACGTCTACGTGCGCGACCTCAAGGCCGGCACGCGCCGGGCCCTCACGTCGTACGCCGATCCGGCGCCGCAGCTCAAGGGCATCCAGAAGCAGCTCGTCACCTACAAGCGGAACGACGGCGTCGAGCTCTCGGCGACGATCATCACGCCGCCAGGCTGGACGCCGGCACAGGGGCCGCTGCCGACGCTGCTCTGGGCGTATCCGCGCGAGTTCACGGATCCGGCCAACGCCGGCCAGGTCACCGGCTCCGCCGACCGCTACACGTCGATCGGCGGCGCGTCGCACCTGCTGTTCCTCACCCAGGGCTACGCCATCATCGACGACCCGACGATGCCGATTGTCGGACCGGGCGAGACGGCCAACGACACATATATCCAGCAGCTGGTGGCGAGCGCCCAGGCCGCGGTCGACCGGGCGGTGAGCCTCGGCGTCACCGATCGTAATCGGGTCGTCACGGGCGGCCACAGTTACGGCGGGTTCATGACTGCCAACCTGCTGGCCCATTCCGACATCTTCCGCGCCGGCCTGGCGCGCAGCGGCGCCTACAACCGCACGCTGACGCCGTTCGGCTTCCAGAACGAACAACGCACGTTTTGGGAGGTGCCGCAGATTTACTCGGCGATGTCGCCGTTCAACTTCGCGCATAAGGTCAACGAGCCGATCCTCCTGATCCACGGCGAAGCCGACGACAACAGCGGCACGTTCCCGATCCAGTCGGAACGGTTCTACATGGCGCTCAAGGGGCACGGCGCGACCGTCCGCTACGTGACGCTGCCGTTCGAGGCGCACGGCTACGCGGCGCGTGAATCAATCCTGCACACCGTCGCGGAGATGCTGAACTGGGCGAACGAGTTCGCGAAGAACGCCAAGCCGCGGACCACCACCACGAGCCAGCAGCAGTAATTCTTGTCCTCTTATCTCTCGCTGCTACGGCGCGAGCCCGCCAGTGTCGTCGCCGTCGAGCTCCGCCCCCCGCGGGCAGAGCTCGAAGCGGCGGCAGGTATGGACGCGTGGATCGACGCGTACCACGCGATCCGGTCGCTCACCCGCCACGAAGTCCGCGTGATGCTGACCGACAGCGCCGTCGGGGCGCAGGAAGAAAATAACCTTCGCCACCTCGTTGCCAATCTCGGCGACAGCGTCGACCGCAGCCGGATCATCCCGTTTCTGACGACCAAGCACTCGCTCGAATTCTGCCTGGCGTATGCCGACCAGACCGCGCAAAGCGGGTTTCCGTCGCTGGTCGTCCTCGGCGGCGACAAGCATGTCGGCCGGCCGCGCTGCCTTGAACATGCGTGGCAATTGCGCCAGTTGATTCGCGGCCGGCACCCCGAGCTCGAGCTCGGCGGTTGGGCGAATCCAACGGCGGATCCCAAGGGGCAGGTCGAGTTCCTGCTGCAGCCCGATGTGAGCGCGGATTTCTACCTGACGCAGATCGTCTCGCACCATCAGGCCGACCGGGTCGAGGCGTTTCTCGACGCCGCCCGCAATAACGGGCTGGAGCTGCCGGGCGTGTTCGGCGTGTTCTTCTATCGCAGCGCCAACCCGAAGACGCTGCAGATACTCAACCAGTTCCTGCCGGTCCCAATCGAACCGCTGACGAAGGAGTTCGCCGAAGGCGCCACGCCCATCGACATCTGCGCCAGGACCATCCGCAAGCTGATCGACCTCGGCGCCCGCCATTTTTATGTCAGCAATTTGCCCGTGAAGAAGACAGCAGCGACTTTGAATGCGATACTGGAAAAAGCCGCGATCACGGCCCACTTGAAACTGTAAACTTGAAACTGAACTGTGAACTGAAACTTCCAACTTACAACTTACAACTCTTAAACTTTCAACTATTGCTATGGGCAAGTTCTACGACTCCGTCCCCGTCTCCGCCATCGTCCGCATCCGCGACATGATGTATTCCGTCAAGGATCCGTTCCGCCTCGATCAGGGCGATGTCTCCTTCGACGCGCCCGACACGTTCAAGCAGGCCGTGGCGAAGGCGATGGTGGAGAACCGCACCCACTACCTGCCCACGCCGGGAATCCCAAGGCTCCGGCAGTTGTTCGCGGCCAAGATGCGCGACAAGAACGGCATCCCCGTCGAATCAGACGACGATGTCGTGATCACCAATGGCGGCACGCACGGGATCTACGCGGTGCTGCACGCGCTGCTCGAGCCGGGCGACGAGATGATCGTGCCCGATCCGGAGTGGCCGCCGACGATGGCGATTACGCAGGCGGCCGGCGGCGTGGCGGTACAGGTGCGCCTGCACGAGCGGCGTGGATGGCGGTGGGATCTGGACGAGGTCGAGCGCGCGATCACGCCGAAGACGCGCGTGCTCTATCTGAATTCTCCCAACAATCCCTCGGGCGGCATCCTGACGCGGGCCGAGATCGAGCGGCTGGCGGCGATTGCGCGCGAGCGGGATTTGTGGGTGCTGTCGGACGAAGCGTACGAAGACATCATCTACAACGGCGAGCACGTCAGCATCGCGTCGCTGCCGGGCATGTACGAGCGCACCATTCCCATCTACACGATGAGCAAGTCGTACGCGATTACCGGCGTGCGGGTCGGCTACTTCGCCATCAAGGACAAGAAGATGCGCGACCGCGCGACCAAGATAGTGCTGTACACCACGAGCAACGTCTCGTCGATCGCCCAGTACGGCGCGGTAGGCGCCCTCGAAGGCTCGCAGGACTGCATCACCGAGTTCAGGAAAGAGCTGCTCGATAGGCGCGACTTCTTTTACAAGGGGCTGGCCGAGGCGGCGCCCGGCGTGTTCTCCGGCGACGCGCCGGACGGCGCGTTCTACGCGTTCGTCAAGATCAACGCCGCGTGGGCCAAAGACGCGGGCATTGCCGGCGACTCGCTGTCGTGGGCGATGGCTGAGCACCTGATCAAGCACGCGCGGATCGGCTGCGTGCCGGGCGTGGATTTCGGCCCGAACTGCGAAGGCTACATGCGCTTCTGTACTGGACGCGGGCGGGACGAGCTCACCGGAGCTCTGGCGTCGATGAAGGAAACGTTTGCCTCGATCGCAGCCCGAACTGCCTGACGTGATCGTCGCGGCAGCGACTGTGCTATCCTCGCCGATCCCGCTATGATCGCACGGCTCGGCTCCGTGGCGTTGGTTGCGCTGCTCGCCGCTCCGCTCGCTACCACCGAAGACGGGGTGTTCGCCCATCAAGACGGCGCCCCGGCTCTCACCTTCTCGCGTGACATCGCGCCGATTGTCTTCGAGCGTTGCGCAGGCTGTCACCGGCCGGGCCAGGCGGGCCCGTTCAGCTTGCTGACCTACAACGATGTGCGCAGGCGCGCCCGGCAGATCGTCGACGTGACGCGGCGCGGCTACATGCCGCCATGGAAGCCGGTCGCTGGCTACGGGGGACCCTTCCTCGAAGAGCGGCGCCTCACCGATGAGGAGATCCAGATAATCGCGCGGTGGGTCGATCGGGGAGCGCCCGAAGGCGATCCCGCGGATTTGCCCCGGAGGCCGGACTGGCCGGAAGCCTGGCGACTTGGCCCACCGAACTTCGTCGTCACGATGGCGGAACCCTACCGGCTGCGCGCCGACGGACCGTCCGCCTTTCGCAACTTCGTGATCCCGATCCCGATCACGGAAACCAAGTACGTGGCCGGACTTGAGTACAGCCCCGGCAACGCGCGAGTGGTTCATCACGCCAATCTGCGCATCGATCAGACGCGCTCGTCTCGGGAGCTGGACGAAGCCGATCCCCTGCCGGGCTACGAAGGCCGGCTCAGCGCCGCGGCCCAGTACCCCGACGGCTATTTTCTTGGATGGACGCCCGGCCAGTTGCCCCGGCTTGCCCTCAAGGGGATGGCCTGGCGGCTCGATCCGGGCAGCGATTTGGTGGTGCAGGTCCACATGCAGCCGTCCGGCCGCTCTGAGATTCTCCAGTCCAGCATCGGGTTGTACTTCACCGACGATCCGCCCGGACGCACGCCGATGATGCTGCGCCTGGGCCGACACAACATCGACATCCCGCCGGGCGCGTCGTCTTATGTGACGTCGGACCACTACCGGCTGCCGGTTGACGTCGAGGTGCACGTCGTCCAGCCGCACGCCCACTACCGCGCGCGTGACGTCAAAGGGTTCGCGGTGCTGCCCGACGGGACCAGGCGGTGGCTCATCTACATCGACGACTGGGACTTCAACTGGCAGGACGTCTATCGGTACGCAGAGCCACTCGCTCTCCCGAAGGGGACGATCGTCGGAATGGAGTTCACGTACGACAACTCGGAGGGGAATCCACGCGACCCGGACCGGCCGCCCCGCCGCGTGCTCTTGGGGGAAGAGTCCAATGATGAGATGGGCAATCTCTGGCTCCAGGTCCTGACCCAATCGGCCGCCGACCGGCAGACGCTCTTCAACGATTACCGTCCCAAGATGCTCGCGGAGGACGCGGTCGGCTACGAAACGATGCTGCTTGCCGACCCGAAAGACGCCAGCCTTCACACCGATGCGGCGTTGATCTACTGGGACCTCGGCCAAGCCGATCGCGCCATCGCGCATTACGAGGCGGCGATCGCGATGGAACCCGACACTGTCAGGACACGGTACAACTTCGCGACGCTGCTGGCTGAACAGCGCCGTTTCGACGAAGCCGCGGCGCACTTCCGCAAGGCGATCGCGCTGCGACCAGATCACGCCGAGACGCACAACAACCTTGGTGCCGTCTTGTGGGCGCAAGAGCGGTTCGGCGAGGCGCTCGAGCAGTTCTCAGAGGCACTCGGCCTCGACCCGAAGAATTTCCGGGCGCACAACAACGTCGGCCATGCCCTGGCGTCGCGCGGGCGCGTCGCCGAGGGAATCGGCCACTACCGGGACGCGCTGGCGCTCAATCCCGACTTCGCGGACGCGCACGTCAACCTCGGGCGGGCCCTGGCCTCGCAGGGCCGCTTCGCGGACGCCGGGCGCCACCTGCGGGAGGCGCGCCGCGCGGCTCCGAACTGGGCGGTGCCGATGGCGGATCTGGCGTGGCTTCTCGCGACGGCGCCCGACGAACGTCTGCGCCAGCCGGATGAAGCGGTGCGCCTTACGGAGCAGGCGGCCGAGCTGACGGGACGGCAGAACATCGCGGCGCTCGATGCGCTGGCGGCCTCGTACGGCGCGGCGCGCCGCTTCGAAGAGGCGGTGGCCGCTCAAGAAGCGGCGGTCGCGCTCGCGGTCGCGGCCGGCGTGCCGCGGCTGGCCGGCGAGCTGCGAGCGCGCCTCGAGCGGTATCGCAAGCGGGAGCCGTTCGTCGATCGGCGGTGGGTGCCTCCGAAGGAGGAGTGGGATGAGCAAAAAAAGAGCGGGCTGGTGGACGTCCGCCAGCCCGCTCTGGAGGGATGCGTAGGTCGCCTCGCCTAGGCCGGGCCCCCGGCGCGGCAGCCGCGCTGGGGTGGCTAGAAGTCCACCCGCATACTCAAGCCGAGTATCCGGCCCGGCAGGATCTGATTGACCCGGTCGAGCGCGGGGCCGAAGGTTTCGCCCTGGTCGAGAATCGAACTCGAGTTCGTCGCGTTGAAGACATCGAACTGCCCGCGCAGCCGGACCTGGCCCACCCTAAACACTCTGGAGAAGCGCACATCCAACTGGTTCAGGCGCGGCAGGAACTTCGTGCCCGGCTGGATGAGCGGGATGGTGACCGACGACTGCACCAGGGCCGGGAGGATGGTCCGGGTCACGTTGTAGTCGACGTCCAGCCAGGGCTCGTTGTCATCGACCTGCTGAGAACCGCCCGGGTAGCTCTGGAACGACCCACTGATCTCGAAGCCGTAGGGCAGCGGATACATGCCCGCGGCCTTGAACATCGTCCGATACGGCATGCCAAAGTCGCTCTGGTCGCAGAAACGGAGATTGTTCGGATCGGCCTGCTCGCACTCGATGCGGATCTGGCGATCCCAGCTTGCGCCCCCGAAGACGGTGCCGCGGCCGACGCGCGCGTTGATGTTGGCGTCGAACCCGTTGTTGAAGCGCCGGTTTTTCTCCGAGTTCCGATCCAGCTCGTTCACGCGACCCAGCTTCAGGGGGCTGATGCTGTAGACCTGGATCGTTTCCGAGGGGTTGATCGGGCTCTGAATTGTGATCGGCGTGTAGTCACTCTGGCTGACGAGCAGGTTCTCGCGCCACGTCAACTGGCGGAACGTGCGCCGGACCCAGTTCGCCGACACCGAGACGCGGGGAATGAGCTCGCGCTGGACCCCGGCGCTGAACTCCCACTGATACGACCGCTTGATGTCCGGATCGGGATTCCGCGTGCGCACGCCGACGAGATCGAACGGCGCGTTGACGGCCCCGATCTCGTTGTTCTGCGCGATGTCGTCGCCGTTCAGATCGGTCCAGGTCCGCCGATCGGTCTGGATCCGCATCGGGTTGTAGGTTTCGGCGAAGATGGTCGCCTCCGAGCGCATGTATTTGCCCACGCTCGTCTTGAGCGCCGTCTTGCCATTCCCGAACAGGTCGTACGTAGCGGCGACGCGCGGCGAGACATCCGGCCCCCAGCACGGCATGCACTCCTCGCGGGCGAACTCCCGCGCCGGGACGAAGCGGCCCGCCCCCACCAACTGCGGGCGGATTTCCGCGTTGATCCACTCGACGCGGACCCCCGGACTGAGCGTCAGCCGGTCGATCGTCCACGAGTCCTGCGCGTACAACGCCAGATCGTGGTTCAGCCGGTTCGCGAAGTAGAGCGGCGTGTTGAAGACGTTCACCGACTCGGGGCGGCCGAGGCGATATTCCTGAACCAGGTCGACGACCCCGCTCTGCCCTAGCACCGAAGTGCTCTCCGCCGTGCCGAAGTCCCACGAGAACCCCGTCTTGAAGCGGTGCGTTCCGGTCACATACGAGGCCCAGGCGCCGAGCACATAGCGGGGACCCTTGCGGTAGCGGGCCGCGCTGTCGGGCGCGCCCCACTCCGTGCCCAGCGAGCGGTCGACGCGCGGGATGTCCGTCGGGTCCACATAAGGCTGCCGATCTCCGTGCGACCAGGTCCAGTGGCTGATCGCCATGCCCCCTTCGACGAGCAGCCGGTTGGTCAGCGTCCCGGTGTACTTTGCCTGCGCGGTGTAGTAGTTCCGGGGGTAGCGGACGCTGGTGGACTCGTGGGCATCCAGGGGCCCACCCTCGCCCCCACGCCACTTGCTGGTGCGGTCCAGATAGGCGGCGAACTTGTGGCGCGGCGACATCTGCAGCGTCAGCCGGGTCATGCCGCTCTTGAGCGTGTTGTCGTCGAGCGACTGCTGGTTGAGGTCGGGCACGTAGGTGCGGCGGGTCGAATCCAGGTTGTAGAAGGAGTTGTTCAGAAACGTGTCCGCGCCCCAGTAGCGAACCGAACCGAAGAACCACAACCGGTCCCGTCGAATGGGTCCGCCGAGCGTGCCGTTGTAGTCGAAGATGCGGTGCACCTGACCCGCTTTCTGCAGGCCGCGCGCGATCAGCTCGGGGCTCTCATTGCTGCTCCCCCAGTCGCCCGGGATATTCGACAAGAACGCCTGCCCGCTGAAGATGTTGCCGCCCTCCTTCGGCACCAAACGGATCCCCACCCCCGCTCCGGAGGTGTCGGCCCCCGAGCCGGTCGTTTCGTAGCTGATCTCCTCGAACATCCCGGTGTTGTGGTACGCCGTCCACTGCCCGTTGGCCTCCAGGCTCTTGATGCTCATCCCGTCAATCGTGTGGGCGTTGTCGGCGTGGTAGGAGCCGTGCGCGCTCATGGCGATGTACTGCACGCCCCGGGAGCCGCCCACGTCCGCGGCACCCATGGCGATGCTGGGGACGGTTTGCCCGTACGCCCAGAGGCTGCGCCCGGTGGGCACGCTGTCGAGCAACTCGCGCGTCAATACCTGCTGAGTCCGGGCACTCTGCACGTCGACCACCGGCGAGGCGCCCGAGACCGTCACGCTCTCTTCGAGAGCCCCGATGCTCAACTGGACGTCCACCGGTGCCGTGAAGCCCGCCGTCAGCACGATCCCCTCGCGCACGACCGTAGTGAACCCGGCGAGCGTGAAGGTGACCCGGTAGGTCCCCGGGCGGAGGTCGATGACGCTGTAGCGCCCTTGGCCGTCGGTCACCACGACCTTGGCGCCCTCGATTAGCACCGGACTGGTGGCCTCCGCGGTGACCCCCGCCAGCACGGCGCTCGTGTTATCTGTCGCTCGGCCGCTGATCGCGCTCTGCGCCAGCGCCGCTCCGGGTAGCAGCGCCAGCCCGATCACTGCCAGCGCGAGCACCTTCCTGATAGCCCTCTGTGTCATTGAACACCTCCTCCTTAGAGATCCAAAAGAAGAAAACAAGACGCGAAGAGAGCGAAACGCCGCGATAACGGAGACGGCCGGATAGCGGGAGGATAGTCAGAGACGGAAAAACTTTCGGCGCAGACGGCGTGCCTACAGCCGCCATGACAGCGCCTGCCGGCAGAAGCCCAGACGGGAGGGTATGCCGTTGTTAAAGCCAAGTCAATGCCCCAGGAGCCGATGTCAACGAGTGCGCAAACGCACTGGCCATCCGCGCGCGCCTCGGTATAATCGCCTCGTCCGCACCACAGCACGACAGCCGTGGGCATTGAAACCGGCACTCGCCTCGGCGTGTACGAACTGCTTGGCCCGCTTGGGTCAGGCGGCATGGGCGAGGTGTATAAAGCCCGCGACACGCGGCTGAATCGCATTGTCGCGATCAAGGTCTTGGCCGCCACCGCCCTCAACCGCCCGGAAGCGCGAGCCCGCTTTCAACGTGAAGCCCTCGCGATCGCCGCCCTCAATCACCCTCACATCTGCACCCTGCACGACATCGGCCACGAAAATGGCGTCGACTTCATCGTCATGGAGTACGTGGAGGGCGAGACGCTGGCCTCGCGCCTCTCTCGCGGGAGCATCCCCGTATCGGAAGTCATTCTGTACGCGCGCGACATCGCGAGGGGGGTCGACGCCGCGCACCGGCGGGGTGTCATCCATCGTGACCTGAAACCCTCGAACATCATGCTCACGAAGACGGGCGCGAAGCTGCTCGATTTCGGCCTGGCCAAGCTTCGCGAGATCGATGAGTCGACGCCCGGTGACAAGCCCACGAAGACCGAAGATATCTCGCGCGATGGTGGGGTGATCGGGACGCTGCGCTACATGGCGCCGGAAGTGTTGAAAGGCGGCGAGGCGGACGCAAGGTCCGACGTGTTCTCGTTCGGCGCGGTGTTGTACGAAATGCTGACCGGCGAGCCGCCATTCAAAGGCGCGGGTAACGCCCGCATCATCGCCGCGATTCTGACCGACGAGCCTCGCCCAATTCTCGAGCTGCGGCCCGAGGTGCCACCGGCCCTCGATTGGATTACTCGTACCTGCCTCGCCAAGGATCCCGATGAGCGGTGGCAGGACGCCCGCGAGGTCGTGCGTCAGTTGAGCCTGCTCGAACAGGCGAGCCCGACGCCGACGCCTGCCGGGCGGCGAATTCAACCCAAGCCATCACGAGTGCCGGTCTGGGCCCTTGCGGCTGCGGCGGCAGCAGCAGTCGCCGTGGCTGCGGTGACGATGATCTGGCGCCAGAACGCGACAGCACCGATCGTTCCCGCGACTACTAACTCTGGGGCGGCGCCGCACGTTGTCGTGCTCCCGTACCGGCCGATTGGCGACGTGTCTGCGGCTGATCGCGCGCAGTGTGACGGCCTCGCCGCCACCTTGACGGCCATGCTCGGTCAGCTGACGACGACGCATACCTTGCAGGTGACACCCGCCAGCGAAGTGCATAATCGCGGCATCACCAGTGTCGACGATGCACGGCGCCAGCTCGGGGCGACCCTGGCTCTCGAAGGCAGCCTGATGCGGGCCGGCGATGATCTGCGCGTGACCTACGCGCTGGTCGACACGAGCAACCGGCGTCAGCTCGATGGCGTCACGCTCACGGCCGGCGTGTCGGATCCGTTTGGCGTCCAGGATCGATTGGTCCAGTGGGCGACCGCCGCCTTACAGTTGACGGTGGATGGCAGCGGGCGCGCGGCTGCCGGTCCGCGCGCGACACAATCACCCGACGCCTACGCCTTCTCACTGCAAGGGCGCGGCTATCTCCTGGAGTAGATGGATGGACGCGAGGAGCTCAGACTCAACAGGAGATAAGGAGATCAGGAGTGGTTATTCTTCTGACCTTCTGATCTCTGTCTCGATCACAACCCGAACTGCCTGAAATGATGCTCGGTGTGCCGCGCCATCAGCACACCGTAGGCGCGATGTGTGAGGTTGCCGAAGGCCGGATGATCGGCCAGGCGGGAGGCGGGGGTGACCGATGCCAGTTTCTCGAGCAACTCTCCATAGGCGCGCTGCTCGTCGGCCAGCACGGCGCCCTCACACCGCGAGATGAGCTCGGGTGCCGTCGGCACGCCCTTCGGAAACGGCAGCGCATAGATGACGAGCTGCTTGATCGCGGGATAGCGAAGCGGCACGTTGCGCGGCTTGACGGTTAGCTCGCCGAGCGCCATGCGGTAGCTGTCGTTGAGGTGCGCCATCATCCCGCCGGCGTTCATCTTTCCCCAGGCCGGCTTGGTGCTGTCCTTCAACCGTCCTGCCCGATCGATCAACGACGAGCGCAGTGACGCGTCCCACATGGTCATTTGAGATGCCTTCCCCCGTCAACGCGAATGGTTTCGCCCGTGACGAAATCACTTCCGACCAGGAACAAGACCGCCTTCGCGATCTCGGCCTCGCCGCCCCACCGCCCGAGCGGCGTTGACTTCGCCACCGACTCGCTTTCTTCCGCCGACATTTCCGGCGGCGCCAGGATCGGCCCCGGGGCGATGGCGTTCACCAGGATCTGATCGGCCGCAAGCTCCGTCGCAAGCGCTTCGGTCAGCGCCTTCACGCCGGCTTTGGCGACATAGTAAGGCAAGTAGCCTTGATAGCGCGGGCGGCCGCTCGCCACCAGCCAGTCGGCGAAATTGATGATGCGCCCGCCGCTCTTTTTCATGTGCAAGGCCGCCGCGTGCGAGCACAGGAACGACGCGCGCAGGTCGACCGACAGGTGGCGATCCCAATCGGCCTCGGTCAGCTCCGCGAACGGCTTGGACAGATAGAGGGACGCCATGTTGATCAGGATGTCGAGGCGTCCGAGCTCGCCGACCGTGGCGGCGACGAGACGCCGGCAGTCGTCGGCGCTGGTCACATCGCCCTGCACCGTGATGGCGCGCCGGCCGGCCGCGCGTACCGACGCGGCGGTCTCATCGGCCTCGGCGCGCGATCGGTTATAGACGAGCGCCACGTCGGCGCCCGCCTTCGCCAGGGCAGAGGCCACCACTGATCCAATTCGCCGGCCCCCTGTAATCAGCGCGACTTTGCCGGTCAATTCCATCCCGGGAATATGTCACGAACGGGCCACAGAGTCACAGAGACACAGAGAAGAACACACAGAGAAGACACGTGGTTCGCTGGCGTCGCCTTGCGACGCGGGTGAGATGAAACGGTCGGAAAAATGAGTTCCCTGTGCACTCGTGGAACTCATTTTGTCCGACCGTTTCATCTCACCTAAGCCGGCCTTCGACAACAATCCAGATCGAAGGCCGGCGCCAGCGAACCTGCCGTCTCTGTGTCTCCGTGTCTCTGTGGCAACGTTCGTGGACAAAGCGCTCAGCGTTCGGGGATCGTGAACGGCCGTGGCACGCGCGCGATGGTGCGGCCGCTTGTCACAATCTCCGCACGCGCGACGTAACGGCCAGGCTGCATCGAGCCCGTCGGCACCACCGCGCGCGCGACCGCCCAGGAACTCGCCGGCTTGCGCGTCACGTCTGCTGCGACCGTCATCAGAGCGTCTTCGCCGTCCGCTCGCGTGATCACGATGCGCACGGCATCCGGCAACCGCTCGCGCTCGCTCGCGTGCATCTCCAGGTACGCCATGACCTGCGAGCCGCCGACGCGATCGACGAACGGCTCCAGCGCGTCGCCGGGGCGCGCCGGCAGCGGCGCCAGGATCAAGTCGCTGAGGCTGACGCGCTCGGCCACCGTGACTCGCGCGTCGAACGGCCGCTCGACGCTGCCCTGCCGCCCGAGCGGATCGATCGCGCCGGCGCGGAGCGTGTACAGTCCGGGCGCGACGATCGCGCTGAACGCATAGCGTCCGGCGCCGGCCTCGCGGGCTGCGGTGGTAGCGATCACACCGCGCGCGTCAATCAACACGAACCCTAGCAACGCGGTTGCATCAACTTCCGCGCTGACGACGACCCGCACCCGGGGCGAGTCGGGCTCGGTAAACGCATACGTCGCCACACGCACGGGCAGCTCCGTCGCCATCGTCAAGGTCCGGAGCAGCGTCACCAGGCGCGCGTCGCGCGACTGCGCGGCCGGCGCCACGACCGGTAACGTGAATCCGGTTCGTGCCCGCAGCTCGCCGCCGCCGCGCGCGAGCTCGACCCGGATGCGATGGCTGCGCCCGTCGCGCTCGGTTTCGATCGGCTCGAAGGCAAGCAGATAATAACCCGACAACTCGCGCGCGATGCGCGCGAAGGGCCGCGGGTCATTGCCGGCCAGGCGGAACACCGCGCCGCGTGCCGCACCCGCCACCCGCGCCAGTCCATCACCCTTGACCTGCAGATCGCGGGACAGCGTGGGAGAAATGCGATCCTGCGCTGCTTCGAAAATCGGTACTTCGAGATGCAGCGCGTAGATCGAGACGCGCGCCGCCTGCGCTTCGGCAGCCACCCTTGCAAGGTCGATGCGCCTCGGGTCCGCCACCATTCCTTCCGACAACAGCACCACGGTCTTCGGTCCCGGGATGTCCTTCAGGCTCGCTACCAACGCTTCGAGTCCGCTCAGCGAAATACGCGCCTGGGTGTGCGCATGCTGTGCAATGCCGCGAGATTCCTGTTCGATCTGTTCAGGACACCCGTCGCGCCCTGCGCCCGCATCGTCGGCAGCGCGGGCGACGCTGACGTACTCGGTCAGCGCGCGGCCGCATTCACGCAGCACGGCGTCTGCCAGCCGCGAGCGGCTGCCCTCGGCGATCTCCAGGGCTTCGCTCAGCCCGAGGTTGAACTGCAGAAAGACGGGATCGGCTTGCCCGAACAGCGTGCCGAGCTTCTGCTTGAGCGCGACGCGGTTGCGCGTGAGCGTGAGCGCGCCGACCCGTGTCAAGCCGAGCACGCCAATGTGGTCCGAAGGATCGAGCTTGTCGATGAATGCTTCCGCCGCGCGGAGCGCCGGGCGGCCTTCGAGCCGCCGGATGTGGGCTTCGTCGACCGCCACGACGATGATCCGGCCGGTGTCTGCGGCTTCGTTCGAGGTGAAATGCCTCGCGGCGAGCTGAGGCGGAAGGGTTCTCCGGGCCACCTGCGAGACATACTGTGCAGACACGACCCGCCGGACGCGGCCGTCCACCTCCAGCCGGAAGTCGTCGGGCCCGAGGTTGTCGATCGGAGCGCCGTCGCGTCCCAGGACCGTGGCATCGAGGGTGACCAGGTCGACGCCTGAACGAAACGTCGGCTGCTGCGCCGGTAGTGGGACGAATGTAGTGACCAACAGCACGCAGACGGCCAGCCGCTTCATATCACTTGACATGATCCCTCAGGCGGTCCATTTTAGGCCGTTACAGGTACGAAATACCGGCCTCTGGGTGCGAGCAGGTCGCGGCCAAGGACGGGAGTGAACGGTTTTGTTCTGTTTTCCCGGAGGTGGTCGTGAAATTGTCCCGCCAGTCGTGTCGCGCAACCCATAAGGTGTTGGCCCTCGTCGTCATCATTCAACTTGCCGGAAGCCTCTCTGCCTGGGCGCAGACCGGCACCGCGGCCCTGGTCGGGGACGTCACCGACTCGCAGAAGCAGGTGCTCCCGGGCGTCACCGTCACTCTTACCCACGGCGCCACCTTAGCGTCGCAGGTGTCGGTCACCGACCAACGTGGCGGCTTCCGGTTCGGCAACGTGCAGCCCGGCCTCTACAACATCAAGGCCGAGCTTGCTGGATTCAAGACCTCGGTGATCGAACGCGTCGAGCTCCAGGTTGATTCGGTCAGGCGGGAAACCATTGCCCTCGAGCTCGGCGGCATCACCGAAACGGTGAGCGTCGTCTCCGAAGTGTCGCACCTGAACACGACCGACGCCAGCGTCGGCAACGTGATCTCGCGCGAGCAGATCCGCAGCCTGCCGGTCGAGGCGCAGAATGTCGTCCACCTCCTCAGCCTGCAGCCGGGCGCGGTGTTCGTACCGACCTCCAACCCGGCCACGGTGGATCCCCGCTACGGATCGGTTGGTGGCTCGCGCGCCGACCAGCAGAGCGTGACGCTCGATGGCATCGACGTAAATGACCCGCAGCTGTCGACGGCCTACACCTCGGCCATCCGCATGACCCAGGAGGCGCTGCAGGAGTTCCGCGTCAGCACCTCGAACTTCAACGCCGAGATGGGACGGTCGAGCGGTCCGCAGGTGTCGCTCATCACCCGCAGCGGCACCAACCAGTACAACGGCTCGGGGTACTGGACGCTGCGCCGCACGGCGACGTCGAGCAACGAGTACTTCCTGAAGCTGTCGCAGCTGGCCTCCGGCCAGCCCAGCCAGGCGCCGAAACTGGACAAGGACATCTTTGGCGGGTCCTTCGGCGGCCCGATCCGGCGCAACAAGCTGTTCTTTTTCGGCAATGTCGAGGCCCTTAGAGAAAAAAGCGAAGCGATCGTGACCCGGGGCGTGCCGTCGAACTCGATGCGCGATGGCGTGCTGATGTATCGCTGCGCGGTCGCCGCGCTGTGTCCCGGCGGGACCGTGCGCGGCCTTACGGGGAACCACTCGGTGGAGGCGGGATTCTACGGCATGACGCCCGCCGAAATCGCCGCAATCGATCCGCTCGGCATCGGCCCGAGCCTGGCGGCTATGGAGTACTTCCGAAAATATCCGTCGCCGAACGAGCCGGGCACCGACGGCCGCAACCTGATGGACTATCGCTTTGCCGCGCCGCTCGAGAATCAGTTCTTCAATCTGATCAGCCGGGTCGATTACAAGGCGGCCAACAACCATAGCTTCTTCGGGCGCTTCGGCAAGCAGGACGATACGATTAACACCCCGCCGCAGTTTCCCGGCGGGGCGCCCCTGCGCCAGCGCCTGTTCAACAACTTCGGCGGTGCCTTGGGCTACGACGCGGTCCTCTCGTCGGCGCTGACCAACAGCTTCCGCTACGGGTTCACAAAGATCGACGAGAACAACGCGGGCCTGACCAAGGCCAACTACGTCACCTTCCGGTTCATCTCGCCCTATGAGGGCTTCGGATCGTCGTTCACCGACACCCGTCAGACACCCACCCAGAACTTCGTCAACGACCTGTCGTGGTTCAAGGGCCTGCACACGATGAAGGTCGGCACCAACATCCGCTTCACGCGCGTGCCGAAGAGCCGGTTCCAGACGTCGTATCTGAGTGCGTCGGTAAACCCCTCATGGGTCGGCGGTGTGGGCCGGCGCAACATGCCGGGCAACTCCTTCTGCACTGTGCCGGGCTGCAGCCTGCCGGCGGTCAATTCGAATTTCCAGGGCGGCTACGCCGACGCGTGGCTCAACATCCTGGGCGTGCTATCGGCGGCAACGCAACGTGCCAACTACAACAAGGATGGCACGCCGCAAGCCCCAGGCTCCGCGGTCGCGCGGGAAATCGCGTCCGATGAGTTCGAGTTCTACGTGCAGGATGCCTGGCAGCTCCGGCCCAACCTGACGATGACGGCCGGTTTGCGCTACAGCGTGTATTCGCCCCCGTACGAGGTCAATGGCCTTCAGGTCGCGCCGACCGTCAGCATGGGTGCCTGGTTCGACGAGCGCGCGCAGAACGCGCTGAAAGGCATTCCCTCCAGCGCCAGTCCGATCGTCACCTTTGACCTGGCGGGGCCGAAGAACGGCAAGAAGGGCTTCTACGAGTGGGACAAGAACAACGTCGCGCCGCGCATCGCCATGGCGTGGACACCGGCCGAAGGCATCATCGTGCGCGGCGGTTACTCGAAAGTCTTCGACCGCGTCGGCGTCGGCCTGGCGACCAACTTCGATGAGGGATTTGCGTACGGCATGTCGACGCAGATCAGCAGTCCGTTTGGCGCGCCGTACGAAACCAACCCAGCTATCCGCTTCCGCGGCATCGACCAGATGCCGCCGACGATGCCGGCCGCGCCGGCCGGGGGCTTCCCGCAGACGCCGCCGCGTCGCGCCGGCATCATCACGACCAGCATCGACGACACGCTGGTGACGCCGTCCGCCCACATGGGCAGCGCGATCGTCGGATTCGACCTCGGCAAGAACTACACCTTCGAGGCCGGCTACGTCGGCCGCTTCGGCCGCGACCTGCTGGTCCGCCGCGATCTGGCGATGCCGCTCAACCTGGTGGACCCGGCGTCGAACACCGACTACTTCACGGCAGCGCAGCAGATCATCCGCGCCGCACAGGCCGCCGGCTTGACCGGCAACTCGCCGGCGACGGCATATGCCGGCCTGCCGGCCGTGGCGTACTGGCAGAACATCTTCCCCGCCGCGGCTGCCGGCGGGCTCACCGCCACGCAGGCGATCACCCGGGCGTACATGCAAAACGGGCCCGACTGGATCACCGCGCTCTACGACATGGACACGTCGTGCTCGCCGGCCTGCAGCAAGTTCGGGCCGTATGCCTACTTCGCAGAGCAGTACGACTCGCTGGCCGGCATCAGCTCGATTGGCCGCTCCAACTACAACGCGCTGAACCTCACCCTGCGGCGTCGGTTCGCGGCCGGGGTGCAGTTCGACATCAACTACACGCTGGCGAAATCCGATGACATGGGCTCGCAGGTCGAGCGCGGCAGCGCGTTCGGCAACGCCGGCAACGGCGGCAGCTCGGGGTTCCTGATCAACTCGTTCGAGCCCGAGCTGAATTACGGCCCGTCGGATTTCGACATCCGGCACCAGGTCAATGCCAACTGGCTCGTGGAGCTGCCGTTCGGACAGGGCAAGCGGTTCGGCTCCGGCGCCAGCGGCTTCGTCAATCAGATCATCGGCGACTGGTCGGTGGCGGGGCTGGTGCGCTGGACCAGCGGCTTCCCGTTCAACGTCTCGAACTGCCGCTCGTGCTGGGCAACGAATTGGAACCTGACCGGCAACGCGATGCTGGTGGATCCGAACGACCTGCCGGAGACCGGCACCACCAAGAACATTGTCGACAATCGCCCCAGTCCGTTCGTCGATCCCGTCGACGCGTTGACGAAGTTCCGGCGCCAACTGCCAGGCGAAGCGGGCATTCGCAACCTGCTGAGGGGCGACGGCTACTACACCCTCGACCTCAGCATGAGTAAGGCGTGGTCGCTCGGCATCGCCGACCATCGCCTGCGCTTCCGGTGGGATGTCTTCAACGCCACCAACACGCCGAAGTTCGACGTGTTCAATTTGACGAACACCCCGGATCGACCCGGCTTTGGCCGCTACAACGGCACGCTCGCCACCTGCGACGCGCAGGCCGGGCGCTGCATGCAGTTCGCTCTGAGGTACGAGTTCTAAGGGTTCCTCACGAGGGTTCCTCACGAGGGTTCCACACGAGGGTTCCTCACGAGGGTTCCACACGAGGGTTCCACACGAGGGTTCCTCACGAGGGTTCTTCACGAGGGTTCCTCACGAGGGTTCTTCACGAAGGTTCGGAACAGAACCTCCGTGGGGAACCTCCGTGGGGAACCTCCGTGAGGAACCTCCGTGAGGAACCTCCGTGAGGAACCTCCGTGAGGAACCTACGGCAGCACGCGTCCGGGTCTGTTTCCCGCCGGACGATCGCCCGCCCAAACTGGCGAGCCGTTCACGAACACCGTATGAATGCCGCGAGCCCGAAGCCGTGGGCTTTCAAAGGTCGACATATCCAGAACGGTGGCGGGATCGAACAGCACGAGGTCGGCTTTCATCCCGACCCGAATCGTCCCGCGGTCCTTCAAGCCAAGACGCGCGGCCGGCAGTGACGTCATCTTGCGGATCGCCTCCGGCAGGGTGAGCCACTTCTCGTCGCGCACAAACCGGCCGAGCACGCGTGGGAAGGTTCCAGCGCCGCGCGGGTGGCTGACGCCCACGCCGCCATCGCTGGCGACCATGGCCCAGGGTTGACGGTAGAACGTCTTCATGTCCTCTTCGGCCATGGTGTGGCCGATCACGCCCGCATCCCCGTCCTGCACGATGCGGATGTACAGATCGACCTCGCTGATGCCCTCGGTCTTCGCGATGTCGTCGAGGCGGCGGCCGACGTAGGTGGGGTATTTCGGGAGCCGCGTGATCTGGATGTTGCGTCCGCCACCGACATCATCAAGCGCTTCCTTGACGCTCGCCGGATCGGTCCACTGCTTGTTCGGGACGAGCACCTTGAGGTTCGAGCTCCACGCCAGATACGGATAGACATCCGCCGTCACGTCCACCCCGCGTTTGCGCGCGGCTTCGATCAAGGCCACCACCTCGGCGGCCTTGCCCCACACCCCCACGGTGCCGAGCTTGATGTGCGTGATCTGCACCGGCAGCCGCGCCTTTTCGCCGATCGCGATGGCTTCTCGCACCGCTTCGAGCGTGCGATCCGCTTCATCGCGGATGTGGGAGATGTAGAACCCGCGGTGGCGCGCGGCCGCCCGGGCCAGCGACACCACTTCTTCGGTCGAGGCGTAGCTGCCGACTTCGTACTCGAGGCCTGACGACAGCCCGATAGCGCCTTCCCTCATCTCCTGCTCGACCAGCGCCGCCATGCGCGCGATTTCGGCGTTGGTGGCCGGACGCTTGAAGTCCTCGCCCATCACCTGCCGGCGGATCGTGGCGTGTCCGACAAGCATCGCGACGTTCAGCGTGGTGGGAGTCGCCCGCTTCCGCGCAAGATAGTCGCGCACCGGGAATGGCGAGCTGCCGTCCTGGCCGAGCAGCACGGTCGTAATTCCCTGGGACACTTGCGTAATCGCTTCGGGATCGCCTTCGAGCCCGTCGGTCGAATGGTTGTGCGCGTCGATAAAGCCGGGCGCCAGCACCAGCCCCGTGCCATCGATGGTTCGATCGTCGGGATGCGGCACGATCGATCCCACTTCGCGGATCGAATCGCCCTCGATGCGCACGTCGACGCGCTGCAGCGGCGCACCGGTGCCGTCGGCCACCTGCGCGCCGACGATCGTCCACGCGGCCGTGTCTCGCAGCTTGGGAATCAGCTGTTCGGCGATCGCGTTGACGATCCGCTCGGGCTGCGCCTGGCTGAGATTGGCGAGAGCAATAACGGTGATGCCGTCGCCCAGGTAGCGGGCAATGTAGGTCTTGAAGCCCTGCCAGGCGCCGCCGTGGCGTTGCACCTGCTGTCCCCCGAAGCGCTCGACGTCCCAGCCAAACCCGTACGGATGGCGGCGGCCGCTGTTCAGGCGTACCGGTTCGAACACGAGACGCCAGCTCTCCGGCTTCAGAACACCGCCGGCGCGCAGCCCGCGATCCCACGCGATCAAATCCTGCAGCGACAGATAGAGCGAGCCATCCGCCGTGGTGTTCAGCTGCGGCGCCACCCATTCCTGGTTTTGCAGCACGCCGTTGGCCAGCCGGTAGCCCGCGGCACGGTGCGGCACGATATCCGCCTCGCTGATCACCCGCGCCGTCGTCATGCCCAGCGGGCGGAACACGCGGTCGCGCAGCACGTCGCCGTAAAAACTGCCCGTGACCTTGCGCACGAGGGCGCCGAGCAGGACGTAACCCGTGTTGCTGTACTTCCATTGATCTCCGGGCGCGAAGTCCAGCGGCATCTCGTAGGCGAGCCGTGCGAGGTCGTCTTCCGTATAGTCGCGCCGGTAGTCGACCCTGCCTCCGGTGTAGTCAGGAATGCCCGACGTGTGCGTCAGCAAATGGCGAACGGTGATGGAGCGCCACGACGCGGGGCCATCCGGATAGAACTTCGAAAGCGGATCCGACAGCGCGAGCTTGCCGTCTTCGATGAGGAGCATGACGACGGTGGCCGTGAACTGCTTGCCGAGCGATCCGGACTGGAAGATGGTGTCTACGGTAACCGGGACATCGTGTTCGACGCTGGCGAGACCATAGCCCTGCGCCTTGACGACCTCCCCATTCCGCACCACGGCCACCGCAACGCCAGGAATGCGTTGCGCCGCCAGTTCCCTGGCGACGATGGCGTCGATGGGATCGGCCTGGCGTGCCTGAAGGCCCGCGAGGGACAGTGCGACGAGCAGCAGCGGTTTCACGGAGCCGATGGTAACGCAGTCGGCCGGTGCGCTGATCCCTGATCCCGATCCCTGTTAGTGAACGATCAACCCGACGAGGATCAAGCCGAACTTGATCGTCGCGGCGGCTTGGCCTGCCTGTTTTACTTCGAAGACGACGCCGTCGTGGCCTGAGTCGTTCTTATAGGCCGACAGCACCGCGCCTGGCGCGTCCTCAGGCGGATCCAGGCTCAACGACGCGGGATGCGACGTGCCGATGGTTTGCTTCGACAGGGCCACCGCGCCGTCGAAGCCAGGCACCTTCGGATCGCGATCGACGGCGGCCGGGCTGAGAAGCAGGAATTCGCGAAACGGCGAGATGCCGAGGTGATCGCCGTTCTGCGGCTGCTGCCCGTAGCGCAGCGTGTAGACGCCCGGCTTCACGACCTTGCCGCGGATCTCTTTGAACATACCAGTCACGCGCAGCGCGCCCACCAGCGTTCCACCCTCGACGTTGCTCCAGCCCGGACCAGCCGCGGTGATGGCGACGCCATTAACCCACCAAAACTCGATAGTGCTCTCGCCCAGAGTCACCTTCGCGCCCGTCGTCTGTAATTGATTCTTGATAGCGGGCGCCAGTTCTTCGGGCGCCGGGACGGCGGAGTTCAGAGTTGTGAGTTGAGAGTTAAGAGCAAAGACAACGATAGCCGCAAACAGGAGATGCACTGTTCTTAACTCTTAACTCTGAACTCTTAACTCTTTACTCAGTAAGAAAAGGTCCCCCAGAACGCGGACCTTTTGTCCGGAGCACTCCATTTGGTGCCGAGTCCTTCGCCCGAAAACGCGTGGGCTTCCGCGACGCCCATGGATGACTGCGCCATCTGCGTGAAGGGCTTGAACCACTGCATCGCGCCGCAGCTCGGGTCGTGCGTCATTTCCTTCTTGATGGTGAGCAGCAGCGTGTCGGCGGCGCTCACCTCGACGTACTTCGCCGAGGTCGCAAAACGCATCGGCGCGGTATCAACCCGAACGACCTGCGTGATCAAACCGCCGGTGAGCTCGCGCACCAGTGCGACGAGGGCCGTGCGCTGCGCCGGCGTGGCGCGCGGATCGACCGTGATGATCGCCTTGACGGCCGTCGGCGCTTCGCCGCCCATCTCGCGCATGCCGAGGTTGCGATCGCCGGCCACCGCCGCGATCACGGTGAGGCCGTCGAGCGGCACGCCGTCGAATGCGCCGGTCGTGATCCGCCACGCCAGCACGGCCTGGCGCCCCATCGTTTCCGCCTCGCTGTTCATGATGCAGCCGCCGGCAAACACCTCGGCGGTGCGCGCCTCGACGTACTCACCGGTGAGCCGCGAGCGATCGTCGGCCGACACCAAAGCCGTGAACAGGGTCGACGCCGCGACGATGGTCAGTGCCAGTTTCATAGGTTCCTCACGATCGTTCCTCACGAGGGTTCCTCACGAGGGTTCCTCACGAGGGTTCCTCACGAGGGTTCCTCACGAGGGTTCCTCACGAAGGTTCCCACGGGGGTTCCCCATAATAGCTCCTGCCGGGGCTCTTGGAACCTCCGTCGGGAACCTCCGTAAGGAACCTCCGTAAGGAACCCCCGTGAAGAACCCTATTCGCAACACCCTCTCTCACCGCCATGCTGGCACGTCGTCGGATGCACGGACAGCCCGTCCGGCCCTAACGCCTTCTGCGTGCACGTGCACCAGTAATGCGTGGCGTCGTAGCGATCGTAGAACTTGAACTCGTCGGGATCCGGCACCGACATCACGTACATGCCCTTGTGCCGCAGGTTGCTGCAGTGATGCTCGTTGACGAGCGGCGAAGCGGGCTTTGGAATATCCATAAGTAGATCCTTGTAGTGCAGAGTGAAGAGTTATGAGTTGAGAGCTTCTGCGTGTCCTCTTAACTCGCAACTCTTAACTGTTAACTCCACGCGACGCCTGCGGCGCGGAGTACGGCTCTCTTGACTGCGGTCTTGGCGACGCGAATCTTATATGCGTTGCCGCTCATCGGCTTCGCGCTCGCCAGCGCGGCGTTCGCCGCTTCGACGGCAATGGCTTCGGTGATGGTCTTGCCGGCCAGCACGCGCTCGGCGGCTTGCGACCGCCATGGCACCGGCGCCACCGCGCCCATTACCAGTCGCGCCGACTTCACGGTCTGGCCGCTCATCACCAGGTTGACCGACGCTGCCGCCAACGGCCAGTCGTGCGACTGCTTGAATCGCACTTCGTATCCGGCGCTACGT
The DNA here is from genome assembly GCA_030650395.1 of Acidobacteriota bacterium. Taxonomy (GTDB): domain Bacteria; phylum Acidobacteriota; class Vicinamibacteria; order Vicinamibacterales; family UBA2999; genus 12-FULL-67-14b. The sequence goes on from JAUSDY010000115.1 coordinate 33,559, forward strand.
TGGCCGGGCGCAGGCAGGATCACGTGCGTGACGATCTCATTCGGCTGCAGCACGCTCTCGCCGTAGAGATTCGTGTTCGGCATCTGGAAGAACTCGCCGGCATCGATGTCGCGCGACCCGTTGGGTCCGGCGACGCGGAACTTGCCGCCGTAGGCGATCACCGGCACCGCGAGGCTCGACGGGTGCACGATGTGGCAGGGCCCGTCGCCGAAGATGGCGTGAAACTGGTTCTCGCCTTCCACCGCAAAGCAGCGCGAGCCGCCCTTCTTGAGGCAGTTGAACTCTTCGTTCCGAAAGTACCAGCAGCGCGGGCGCTGCATGATGTTGCCGCCGACGGTGCCCATGTTCCGGATCTGCGGCGTGCCGACACTTTCTGCCGCGGTGGCGAGCGCCGGGTACATCTTCCTCACCAGCACGTTGTCCGCCAGGTCGGCGATCTTCGTCGCTGCACCAATGCGAATGCCAGAGTCGGCTCCGGCGATCGTCTGATCGAGGCCCTTGATGCTGACGATGCGATCGGGAGAGACGATGTAGTCCTTCATCAACCCGAGGAGGTCCATACCCCCCGCCATTGGTAAAACTCTGGCCGCCTGCCCTGAGCGAGCGACGCTCTGAGCATCGCTCAAAGCGTCGCGAGTCGAAGGGTCGCGCGTCGAAGGGGCAGTCGAAAGGGCGGCAACCGCTTCTTTCTCGTTCGCCGCGGTGACGTAGGCAAAGGCTTTCAATTCGTGCCTCCTGCTCGCTCGAGCTCCGTCAGTAATCTGTCAGGCGTGATCGGAATCGACCGCAGCGTCACACCGGTGGCGTTGCGGATCGCGTTGGCCACGGCGGCCGCGGTGGCCACCGCCGGCGGCTCGCCAATGCCGATGACGCCGCGCTCCGGCTGATCGACCAGCACGACGTCGATCTCCGGAATGTCAGACTGGCCGGCCATGTGGTACCACTCCATGTTCGGGTTCACCATGTTGGCGGTGTTGCGATCGAGGATGCGCTCCTCGAACACCGCATAATTCAATCCGCTGATGATCCCGCCGTAGCACTGCGTCTCCGCCGTCTTGGCATCGACGATCAAGCCGCAGTCCTGCACGCAGACGATCTTCCTGACCTTGGTGATGCCGGTCTCGATGTCGACCTCGACGTCGGCAAACTGCACGCCGCTCGTGCCGCCGGCCGAAAGCCCGCGCTCCCATTGACCGTCGACCGACACCGGAATGGTGCCGAGCAGGCGACATGCATCGCGCCATGAAATGCTGCGCGATGAGGGAGCCTGTCCTGAGCGAGCGGCACTCTGAGCATCGCTCAGAGGGTCGCGAGTCGAAAGACTTACCAAAACGGTGCCCACGCCCATGCTGATCTGATCGACCGGCACGCCAAGCTGCGGCGCAATGCGCTCGAACAACGCATCGCGCGCCTTGCCCGCCGTCACCCGCATCGCCGGCATCACCGCGGCAGCGGTGGTCGATCCGCCGGATCCGGGAGCGAACGGCTGGTTGCTGTCGCCAAGCTCGATCGTCACCTGGTTGACCTCGAGGCCCAGCGTTTCGGCGACGACCATCGCCATGATCGTGCGATTGCCGGTGCCGATGTCCTGCGTGCCGCAGCGCATCACGACGCTGCCGTCGGACCCGATCTCGCAGTGCGCCCTCGCGCCCTGGCCCGCGCCGCCCCAGCGGTTCGCCGAGCAGCCCAGCCCGCGCTTGATCGGCCCCGGCGTCGGATCGCCGGTGACGTGGCGGCTCTTCCAGTTGATCCGCTCCGCGCCCATCGGGAAGTACTTCGCCCACATCGCGTTGGGCGCAAGCGGCGGCAGGTTCTTCAGCCGGAACTCCATCGGATCCATCCGGACGCGATCGGCGAGCTCGTCCATCAACACTTCCGTGACGAAACATCCTTGCGGATGCCCCGGCGCGCGCATCGCGCGCTGCTGGCCGGAGTTGATGTAGACGTCGGTGTGCGTGCGCCTGCGGTTCGGGAACGTGTAGATGTACGGCAGCGGGTAATCGGAGCCCGCGCCTGCGCCGCCAGTGCCCCAGGTTTGCGCATCAAAGGCGGTGAGCTTGCCGTCGGCGGCGACACCGGCGCGGACCCGCGCGAAGGCCGATGGCCGATTGCCGGTGGTGAGATGCTCTTCCTTGCGATCGAGCATCATCTTCACCGGCGCGCCGGCCGCCTTTGCGACACGCGCGCAGAGCAGGCCCTGGATGTCGGGCCCGAACTTGCTCCCGAACCCGCCGCCCATGAACTCGGTGATCACGCGGACGTTGGCCTGGGGGATCTTGAGCCCCGCCGCAAAGCCTTCGCGCGTGCCATGCACGGCCTGCGTCGACACCCACGCCGTGAGGTTCTCGCCGTTCCACTCGCAGATGCAGCCGTGCGTTTCGAGCGAGGTGTGCGTCTGCACCTGTGTCGAGTACGTGCCTTCAACGGTGTGCGCAGCAGCCGCAAAGCCGGTGTCGAGATTGCCGTCTTCCTGGGCCGTGCCGCGCCGGGTGTTCGCCGGCGTGAAGACCTGCGGCGCTTCCGGCCGCATCGACTGTTCGACGGTCGCCAGCGCCGGCAGCACGTCCCATTCCACCTTGATCAGTCGGAGCGCATCGGCGGCCTGTTGCTCGGTTGCGGCGGCGAGCGCGCCGATTTCTTGGCCCGGATACAGCACCTTGTCGCCCGGCTTGATGGTGATGAGGAGCGCCTTCACGCCCGGTGCCTTCTCCGCGGCCGTGGCGTCGATGCTCTTCAGCCGCGCGTGCGCGTGCGGCGATCGCACGATGCGGCCGTACAACATGCCCGGGCGCAGGATGTCGTACGAGTACTTCGCGCGGCCCGTGACTTTCAACGGGCCGTCGATGCGCGAGACGCGCGTGCCGATCAGCCGCGGCTTCTCGGGCCACGCGTACTTGGGATGCTGCGCGGGCGCCGGCGCTTGACTATCCACGAGCCACCCCCTTCGCCGAGAGCGCGGCCTTGAGCACACCGATGTTCGTGCCGCATCGACACAGGTTTCCATCCAGAGCTTTCTTTGCCTGATCCGGAGTCGGGTTCGGCGTCTTCTCGAGCAGCGCGACCGTCGCCATCACGAAACCCGGCGTGCAGAAGCCGCACATCAAGCCGTCGTGGTCGCAGAACGCCTGTTGCACCGGATGTAGAGTGCTGCCTTGCGACAGACCGTCGACCGTGCGGATGTTCTTGCCCTGCGCCTCGACCGCGAGCATCGAGCAGGAGTAATAAGTGCGCCCTTCGATGATGACGGTGCACGCGCCACACGCGCCGCGATCGCACACCCGCTTCGGGCCCGTGATGTCGAGACGAGTGCGCATGGCGTCGAGCAGCGTCACGCGCGGCTCTACCTGCAGCTGATGGCGCCGGCCATTGATCGTCAGCGTGACCGGCGCATCGCCGGGGCCGATGGCGGCGGGCCCTTGAGCAGCCTCACCCTCCCGGACCCCCGCAACGACGGCGGTGGCAATCGACCCCACGCCCACGGTTTTGAAAAAGTCCCGTCTGGAAACGTCTTTCTCTTCCATCCCGGAAGAATAACCCCTCGGGATACTTTCGGGAGGCACTTCTTGTCGGGAGGGAACATCTTGTCGGGAGGGAAACTCTTGTCGGGAAAATGCGCACCGGCACCTCGACAAGAAGTGCCCTCCCGACAAGCAGTGCCCTCCCGACAAGCAGTACCCTCCCGTCACCGTCCGTACGCGCCCCGTAATGACTTTCGCGCCGCGAAACCCGGCCATGCGGCAAAAGGCGATATTCGGGGGCGCCCGGTGAAATGGGCCTTGGCGCGCATCCTGCTTAGCCACCCTTGCGCCACAGCCATTGCTGGGCAAAAGGAGTTTCGAGATGCGACGTGCACTTTCTCTGACTATTGCAATGACCGCCGGAATGCTCGCGCTGGCCGCGGCGCCGGCAGCGGCTCAGTCGTTTACTTTGACCGCACAGTTGTCGGGCGCCGGCGAAGCCACTCAGGTCGCCAACGGTGTCAACACCGGCGCCTTCGGTGACGCCACCGTCGTCCTCAACCTGACGGCGCAGACGGTGACGTGGACCGTTCGCGTCTTCAACCTGCCCAGCGGCGTGACGGCAGCCCATATCCACGTCGGCGCGCCCGCAACCCCGGGGCCGACCGTGGTGAACTTCACGGTGGTCGCGAACACCTCGAACGACTTCAGCTTCACAGGCACCGCCGCGTTCTCCACCTTCACCTTGCGGCCCGATCAGGGAATCCGCTCCCCCGAAGACATGGTGCAGGCCATCCTCGGCGAAAACACGTACATCAACGTTCACTCCACGGTGAACCCCGGCGGCGAGATTCGCGGTCAGCTCAGACTCAGCCGATAAGTTCCCCACGGAGGTTCCCCACAGAAGTTCCTCACGAAGGTTCTTCACAAGGGTTCGTCGTGCGGCGAACCTTCGTTGAACCCTCGTGAGGAACCTTCGTGAGGAACCCTCGTCCGGAACCTTCGTATAGAACCTCATGAGGTAACATTCGTGCCTCATGAAACTGTCGGTCGTCATGCCTGCTTACAACGAGCAGGCCACCATCCGCACCATCGTCGTACGCGTGCTCGCAGTGGATCTCGGCCCGATCGAGAAAGAGCTCGTGATCGTGGACGATGGGTCGACTGACGGCACGCGCGACATCCTCAAGAACATCGACGGCAAGAACGGCGTGCGCGTCCTGTTTCAACCGCACAATCAAGGCAAGGGCGCGGCGGTGTGGCGCGGCATCCAGGAATCGAGCGGCGACATGGTGATCATCCAGGACGCCGACCTCGAGTACGACCCGCGCGAGTACCCGGCGCTGATTCGCCCGATCCTCGACGGTGAAGCCGACGTGGTGTACGGATCGCGCTTTCTCGGCTCGCCGCGCGGCCACCGCGTGCTGTACTTCTGGCACTCCATCGGCAACCGGCTGCTCACCACGCTGTCGAACATGTTCAGCGACCTGAACCTCACCGACATGGAGACCTGTTACAAGGTGATGGTGAGGAGTGTCGCGAGCCGGCTGGATCTGCAGTCAAAAGACTTCGGCATCGAGCCTGAAATCACGCAGAAGGTCGCCGCCATGCGCGCGCGCATCTACGAGGTGCCGATCTCGTACCACGGCCGCACCTATGAAGAGGGAAAGAAGATCGGATTGAAGGACGGCTTCAAGGCCGTCTACACGATTCTCCGCTTCTGGAACTGGACTCCTAAGAGTTAAGAGTTAAGAGTTCAGAGTTAACAGTTCAGAAACGAAAAACCCGATACTCCACACCCGCGGTCTCCCATGAAGAGCCCCCGCCGCGATGAAGTATCGGGTCCAGCTGTGCAGAACTGCAGCTCTACGCCAGCACTTTGATGACGACGCGGCGGTTCTGCGCGCGGCCGTCGCGGGTCTTGTTCGGCGCGATCGGCTTCTCTTCGCCGTAGCTGATCACGTTGATCTTGTGCAGCGGCACCAGGTGCTTCTCGTAGAGATACCGCTTCACCGACTCGGCGCGCTGCAGGCCAAGCGCGTTGTTGTACTTCGTATCGCCGACGTTGTCGGTGTGGCCTTCGATCTCGACCCACACGGCCTTCGGGTCGGCCTTGAGCTGCGCCACCATCTGGTCGATCGCGCCCATGGCGTCGTCCGGCAGTTCCGCCTTGCCGAGCTTGAACTTGCCGCGATCCTCGCTCAACACGGTTTCGAAGATCAGCTTGCGGGTGGCCGCTTCGACGCCGGCCGCGCGGGCATCGGCGCTCTTGCCGATCGCCGCCGCCGAGTTGGCCGCGCTGGTTGCGGAGTTCGCGGTCTGCTGCGCCGCGCCGGCCGCCGCGTTCGCCGCACCCGCCTTCGAGTCGACCTCGACGATGCGGCCTTCAGCCGTCCGCACCCGCTCCTGGGTCTCCTCGAGCGACTTGCCCATCGTGCCGACCTTTTCGTTCACTTCACCGACCGAGGTGCGCACGAACTTCTTCGTCGCGCACGCCGGCGCGACGCTCAGGGCCGCCGCGAAAACACCGACTACGAACAGGGAGTTACGCATACTCATTCTCCTTATGAAACTACTGACCACCGGCTCCCGCGACGTAGCCGCCGCGCGTCCGCACTACAAAATCCTTGTCCGACGTTCGAATCTCGATCGGGTGCCAGCCGGGCGCGGTGCCGGGCTCAAACGCGATCAGGTAGAGATGCCGCAGCTCGTCGATCACCGATCGGGCCGCCTTGAAAGCCGAAGCCGAGGTGCTGCTGTAATGCAACGCACCCCCGGTCCATCGCGCCAGGTCTTCGATCGTCCCCACCGACGGCGGCGCCGTGCGCTTCGAGCCGGGGGTGGCATGATCCGAACCCGGGTCGTCTATCGACAGCACCGTCGCGATGATGTAAACCGGCACGTCAATCGCCGCGGCCTTCGCCGACACCTCGGCGGGCGACAGGCGGCTGGCGGTATCGATGCCGTCGGTCAGCACGACGACGGCGCGGCGCGGAAACGGACGCAATGCCACGCGCTCCGCTGCCGCCAGAATCGCATCATGTAACGAGGTGGCCCCGAATGGATCGACCTCCCCCAGCGCGCCCTTCAGGGCACGCGTATCGACCGTGAACGGGGCCACCTCGCGTAGCCGGCTGTCAAAAGCAAACAGTCCGGCTTCGTCGCGGCCCTCTACCAATCCAGAGATCAGATGGTGGGCCGCAAACTTGGCGGCGGTCGTGCGGGCGGCCACATCCATGCTGCCGCTCACGTCGAAAAGAATCGCCAGGCTCATCGGCGCCTGGTCGGACCGGAATTCGCTGATCGAGCGGCGCTCGCCGCGGTCGACCACTTCGAAATCCCGCTTGGTCAGGTCCTTCACCAATCGCCCTTTGTTGTCGCGCACCGTCGCGCTCACCGTCACGAGGTCGACCCCCGACCGGAACGTTGCCTGTGCGTTTTCCGCGGTCCCCTGCCCTGAGCGAGACTCGGCCGTGCCGTCCGAGTCGAGTCGAAGGGCTTGCGCCAGGCCAGAAGTGGCTGGTAGAAGCGTTAGCGCGCTGGCGAGGAGGAACCGCCGCATGCCCGCTCTATCTCCAAGTTCCTTGCCAAACAGGTAACTCATTTGTATTCAGTATTTTACGCTTTACCGTAGAGCTTTAGAAGACGCTCCGGGGATGTAAGGATGTAGCAATTACATGGCAGCAAGAGCCAAAGTGCGTACGGTGCGTACGGGTTCCAATGGTGCCAAGCCGGGTGGGCGGCACTTCAGTGCCGCCGAGATAAGATCACGCGAGATGCCTGTGACGTCTGCGCCGATCAGAACCGCAAAGCGCGTCGATCGATTTACCTACGCCATCCGCAACATCGTCGGCGAAGCGAAAAAGGTCGAGCAGACCGGCATGACGGTCCGCTACCTGAATATCGGCGACCCGAATCAGTTCGGCTTTCTCACGCCGCCCCACTTGATCGAAGCCGTCGTGAAGGCGATGCGCGACGGGCACAACGGCTACACGCCGTCGCCTGGAATTGCGGAGGCGCGCGAGGCGGCCGCCGCGGATTTCGTGTCGCGGGGCGTGAACGTGTCGCCCGATCGCGTGTTGATCACGTCTGGAACCTCGGAAGGCATCGAGCTGGCGCTGACGGGAATCGTCGACGAAGGCGAAGAAGTGCTGGTGCCTTCACCGACCTATCCGCTCTATACCGCGGTGCTGGCGAAGATCGGCGCGCAGCCGGCGTACTACCGCACCGATCACACGCGCCAGTGGATGCCTGACCTCGATCACATCCGCAGCTTGATCAATCCCAAGACGCGCGCGCTCGTGGTGATCGATCCGAATAACCCGACCGGGGCGATCTATCCCGAGAAGATGCGCCGCGATCTGATCGCGCTGGCCGAAGCGCACGGCCTCGTGATCCTCGCAGACGAGGTCTACGGCGACCTGGCCTATGACGGCGCCGTGCCGCCCATGGCGGCGCTCGACAACGACGCGCCGATCATTTCCTACTCGAGCCTGTCGAAGGCCTACCTCGCCCCTGGCTGGCGCGCGGGCTGGATGGCCGTGGGCTCGTCACCGCGTCTCGATCCGGCGTTGGCCGCCATCAAGAAGCTCGCCGACGGACGCCTGTGCAGTCCCGGTCCCATGCAATATGCCGTGACCGCCGCGCTCACGGGCGATCGCTCGCACCAGGTATCGTTCCGCCAGCAACTGCGTGAGCGCGCGGACCTCACGACGGCGCGCATCAACGCCATTCCCGGCATGTCGTGCGTGGCACCCCGTGGTACGTTCTACGCCATGCCGAAGGTCGAGCTCCCCAAGGGCAAGACCGACGTCGACTTCGTGCTGGGGCTGCTCCGCTCGAAAGGCATTCTCACCGTCTACGGCTCGGGCTTCGGCACCGCGCCCGAAGACGGCTTCTTCCGCATCGTCTTCCTGGCCACGCCGAAAGAGCTCGGCGCCATCTATGACGATGTGGATGCGTTCACACGAGCGTTCCTTGGCGTCTGACAACTCGCGCGCGATCGTTCGGTATGCCGTGCTCTCCACGGCGGTTGCGGTCGTGTTGATGTGGGCGTTGTACCAGGTCCGCTCGCAGATCCTCCTGCTCTATGTCAGCGCGCTGTTCGCCACCGGCCTGGCGCCACTCGTGCGCATGATCGAGCGCCGGCGGATCCTGCTGGCCGGCAAGCGGCGCATCCCGCGCGCGGCGGCCATTCTTGTGATCTACGGCACCGTGCTCGGTTTGTTGGCGGCGCTGGCGGCGGCCGTCGTGCCGCCCTTGGTGGAGCAGGGCCAGCAACTGTGGCACGACTTGCCGAAGCGCCTCGAATTGCTGCAGCAGAAGCTGGTGGAGTGGGGCCTGGTGCCGGCGGGCACGTCGTATGCGGAGCTGCTAAAACAGGCGCCCGCGGGAAGCACGGATGTCGTCACCACGGTGCTCGTCGCGATCTGGAGCATCGTCGGCGGTGTGTTCGGCCTGGTGACGATCCTGCTGCTCACCTTCTATCTGTTGGTCGACTCCGAGCGCTTGTTCAATCTCCTGGTGCGGCTGTTTCCGCCTGTGCAGCGGCAGCGTGTATCCAACGTGAGCGAGCTGGTGACGGTGAAGATCAGCGCCTGGCTCGGTGGTCAAATCCTTCTGGGTTTCATCATCGGCACCACGTCGGCTGTTGGGCTGGCCACCTTGGGCGTGCCGTACTTCTTCGTGCTGGCGTTGATCGCAGGCGTTGGCGAGATGATTCCCATGGTGGGGCCGTTACTCGCGGCCGTTCCGGCCGTTGCCGTCGCCTTCACGGTGTCGCCTGGCCTGGGATTGGCGGTGGCGCTCTTCTGCTGGGGC
>JAUSDY010000121.1 GCA_030650395.1 Acidobacteriota bacterium
CCGCCGTTCACGATCACCGGAATCCGTGTTCACCATGGCCAGAATCGGTGTTCACGATGGCCGGAATCGCTGTTCAGCATCAGCGGAATGGGTGTTCACGTTGAAACGGAATGAGTGTTCACGATGGACCGGAATACGCACCATTCCGTGATCCTTGTAGTGCGTACGGTGCGTACCGTTCCAAGGGTGCCAACGGGCACGAGGCACGAGGCACCCGGCACCAGCGCACCGTACGCACCCTGGGAACCGTACGCACTGTACGCACCTTATGTAGTTTGGGTCGCGGTCCTGAGCGCCCGCTCCTGCGCCGCGGTGCGCAGCATGCTGACGGCGGTGTAGATAAACACCACCACCGCGTGCTGGTAGTGTTTCTCAGCTACGGGATTGTGATGTTCGCCCCGGAGTCTGAAACCGCCCTGAAGATAGTAATGCAGGCGCCCGACGAATCAGCCACTAGCCAGGGATGAGTGGAGTATGTCTCGCCCTGTGAGCGCGTTTGGCCGGGAGGGACGTCGAACCAGCGTTTTCGCTGGCCGTCGAAGTCCAGCCAATAGACCGTGATTGAGTCCGTTCTCTGATTGACGATACTGAAAGCAGTTTTCCGTTCAGATCCGATTGATCTGGCACTTCCTTCGGTACTACAGGACAAATCACGATTGGCCGATTGGCCACGCGTCTGTGTAACTTGTGCCGCAGCCTGCGCGTCGAGTTCGACTTGACGGGCTTCGGTCGCAATACGCTCCCTCTCTTGTTTGATCGTGGTCCCTGGAAATGGATCGACCACGAAGGTTCCGGATGCCGTTATGTACGCTTCTTTGCCAACCACGTCAACGAGCGCTAACCCGTTGTGGAACCAGCCGGCAGAGTCGAACTGCGGGCTGATCACCATCTTGGCCGTTGAGTCGATGAAGCCCCAGCCATCTTCAGTCTTTACGGCTGCGAGCCCTTGCCTGAAAGAGCCAACGGACTGGAACTTCCCCAATTCGACTACCACTCGCCCTTCCAAGTCGATTAGGCCAATTCCAGTGCCTTCGTTTTTGACGACCGCATGACCCTCATTGAACATCAAGCCAGCCTGGTACTGAGGGTTGATGACGAATCGACCCTGCTTGTTGATGTAGCCTGTGCGTCCGCCGACGACAACCGGCGCCAGGCCGTCCGCGAACCCACTTGCGCTCTCGAATTGCGGGTTGATGACCCATTCTCCAGCGACGTCGATGTACCCCCACTTGCCGCCTGTAGCCACTGGCGCAAGCCCCTCGCTGAATCCGGATGCCGATTCGAATTTTCCGGCCATCACCACTTTCCCGGACTTATTCAAGAAGGCAATACTCCCCTCCGAGGTCTTGACCGGTGCCAGGTTTCCGGTGAAGGCCCCAACCCAGAGAAAATCCGGGCTGTGAATGTACTTGCCGTCCTCGTCAATGAAGCCGAATCGGTCATTCTCGGTCTCCGAGAACCATGCGCCGCAGCACAGCTTCACGGCCGCGCGGCCATTCCGAAACGGCTGGGCGGCGTCGAACTGTGGTGTGATCGCTATGGCGCCCGTGGGGTTAATGTAGCCCCATTTGGTCCCCACCCGGACGGCGGACAATCGTTCGGAAAACTCGTCAACCTCATCGAATTGCGGCGTGATCACTGTCGTGCCAGAGCGCTCCATGAAACCGTACTTGTCGCCGACCTTGATGGGGTATAAACCGCCGTTGTCTGATTCGTACCGGCCCGGCGGCTGATTCATCCACCAGTACCCTGCCGCTGTGATGGCGACAACCAGGGCGACAAGCGCCATTCGCGCGGGAAAGGAACGTCGCGGATGAGCGTTTCCGGCTCTGCTTAATACCGGCGTTGCGGCTGGCGCGCCGGGCGAATTGGGAATGGCGCTAGCGGTTTCGTCCCCAAGAGCGAACCCGCAGCTGCCGCAGAACTTGGCGCCTGCGACGTTTTCGAATCCGCATCTGCATTGCATAGGTCGTCATCCTTCTCACGAAGTCGCCTTGCCGCGCGCGCCAACGACATTCCTGGCCATCAATTCCAGCCGTTTAGCAGCCCCGATCATCACTGCAAGAGAATCGCAGGTCGCTCCGTTCGGTCGAGAGTGACCTGCCATTGGTAGGATCCGATAAGGCCGCCGAACCACGGAAGGGACGTGGCATTCTGCTCCACGACTGTGAGATCGGTAGTCACTTTTATTATTCCGTTGAGCTTTAGAGCCAGTGCCCGTAGTTGCTGCCTACCTTCGGCCGGAATCTCAGGTCCGAGGATGCGAATGAGTCCGCCTGGGTCGACGCGGAATTCCACCAAGTCGAGGAAGGCTTTCTTTCCAGAATGAATCGGGCCTGCCTCCCGGTACTGGACCCGAAATCGACCGCGACCGATGTAGTCGGCCTTTGCGAAGCCCGATGTCCTGCGGAGGTCAGCTTCCCCCTTCTTCATCTCGGCTTCGTCCGCAGGTGATAGCGGCCCGCGCCCCTCAATCTGGGCGAGAGCCAAGCCAAACGCGACGGTCCCATCGTAGGTGAACTGAAAGTTCTTATTTTGGTCGACATTGAGTGTCGCGGTGAATTCCTCGGGGGCCCAGCATGACGTTAAGCAAAAACAGCAGAGGACTACTGCAATGATCCTCGGGGTATCCCTCATCTGACTTCCTCCGCACAGAATGGTCGGGAAGGCCTCCATCGTCGCAACGGGGGAGGCTGTCTGCGCATCTCAGGACGCTATTGATATCAACCGCGTTGCTCATTCAGGCTGCCGCCTTTCATGGCGCGTTCTTTCGAGGCGGTGCGCAATATTCCGATGGCCGTGTAAATCACCACGACGACGACACCCCAGCGGACGTAATTGATCGGCAGCTTCTCGACCAGAGGGGCCGCGATCAGTACCGCGACGGGTCCACCGATCAGCAGACCGATGGCGGCCCGCACGTCGTACTTCTCTTTGCGAATGAACTGAAGACTGCCCGTCGGCATCAGAAACGCGCAGGCGCCCATCATGATCGGAAACGCCGCCTTGGGGTTCATGCCGATCATGCTGATCAGGATGAGGCACGGCGCGTAGTAGCCGATCCCGAGCATCATCAGCGCGCCGAGAATCGCCGAGATGACGATCGCCACGCCCAGCAGCGCGCCGCTGACGCCAAGCGCAACACCCGGTTCCGTGGGCGGGGCGAGCCTGCCGAGATACGGCGCCATTTCCGGTATCGATCGCAGCATCAACATTGCAGCGGCGAGCAGTGCTATCCCCATTCCGATCTGAATCTTGCGCCGGGGAAGCCCGGACACGACGCCGGCGCCGAGCCACGCGCCGACGACGGCCGCGCCGATGATCGAGATCAGCGTGACAAACTCGACCTCGACGATCGTGATGAAAATTATCGCCTGGATGATGGTCGGCAGGGTGTGGCCGACGTTGAGCGTGCCGGGAATCTTCTCATCGCGCACTACATTCCAGGCCCGGTACATGGCAGTGGTCGTGGCGTAGGAGCCGATTCCGAGGGTGTCGAAAAAATTCGTGACGAAGCCGATGGCGATCTGCAGAGGCGATGGGGTGAGCGGGGACTTGTCCTTGCGATCCGCCCGCTGCCGCATCAGGGTCGTAAACCAGAACGTAAAGTAGAACAGGCCGATGATGATCAGCCCGGCCAGCAGCAGCGTCTTGGGATCCATTGCCGGGAATTCTACTGTAGGGCGTCCTAATTACTATGGTCTAGGCCGAGACACACGATTTCACGAGTGCGTAACCACCGGCCTGACGTTCTCAGCGGCAGCTCGTCAGTAATTGTATTTCTTCGGGATCTGGTATACCGTGCGCCCACGCGCGAACGGCCCAGGTTCGGTCTGGGCCGACGCTTGTACCTTCGCTTCAAGATCATCCAAGTCCAGGTTCGCGGCAAATTCAGCGCGGGGAGGGTTTTATGTACTGCCAATCATGCGGGACTCAGGTCGCCGATGCGATGACGGTGTGTGGTGGCTGTGGATACGTGCCCCCGGTCGCGGGCTCGGCCGCCGCGAGAGATCTAGGTGACCAAGTCAAGACCTCGTCACGCGATGCGCTCGATGTGTTGAAGCAGCTGGCTACGAACCCTGTGGGTGGCCTATCCGCAGCGTACGCGGGCCTTGGCTCCGATCGCGCGTTGAGCGCGGGCATCGCCTTGTGCGTCGTATTCGCGCTGGCGTCGAGTGCTGGTCTGGTCATGGGCGCGAATCAGTTGCAGCGGGTTGTCTCCGGATGGCTTGGCCAACTCAGCGGCTTGATCGATGGCCCGCAAGGGTTTACAGCCTTCATCAAGACCGCGTTTCAACTGCTCGTTGTCCCTGCGGCCATCGCAGCGTCCAGCCTTGCCCTACGCAAGATGGCCGGCGCTCGCCCTCCGATCTCCGCGGACATATTTACGGCGGGGGCCGCATTGGCGCCCTTGGGGGCCGCGACCCTGCTCGCGGGACTTATCGGAGTGGGGAACATCGAGATCGTCGTCCTCCTGTTCTTTTTCGCGCTCGCCTACCTAGTGCTGATGCTGTACGCGGGTTTCACGACGATCGGCGCCATGACCGAGCGTGCGGGGGCTCCAGCGGTTCCAGCGACAATTCTGCTCTCCGCCTGGTTGTGCAAGGTCGTGTTCGCGGCGTTGGTCTAACTGACCTTCGGCCTGGCGACTGAGAGGCGGCGACCCATGCACTGCACGTGCGGATTCAAGAATAATCCTGGTGCGAAGTTCTGCGGCCAATGCGGGCTTCCGCTTGCCGGGGCTGTCGCTGCCGCGCCCATCATCGCGCCAACGCCCGCAACATCCTCTCGGCGCGCGAGTCTGCGTTTGGTCATTGCATTACTGGCTCTAGGAGCTGTCGGTGCCGGTGCCTGGGGCGTGTATTGGTACGTCACCAGGCCTGACCCCGCTCATGACGGTAAGGTGGCAGCCGAGGCATTTTGCGGTTGTGCGAACGCTGACAGCGCGAAACAGGCTGCGGCGCACTCGGAGTATCTCTCCGGCTTCGATGGCCGGAAGTTCACCCGCAGAGACACGGCAACGGAGGCGCTGACGGCTATTCTCGCCCCGGCCACTCTCGAAGCCGATCAATGTCGTTTGCAAGCGAACGCTAGGCACGAAGAATTCCGCAAGCGGTATATCAACAATCGCGAGGCATCCGACACGTTCGAGAATTCCGTGGCCGCTCATCGCAGCACTTGCGTGGATGTGCGGCGCGACGAGCTCGCACAACTGCAGGCTCAAGTGGCTGCGAAGTACCGGGCCATTCCCGATCTCGCCGCCGATGTCCTGACGGCCCTTGCCGGCGCTTCACAGGGAAGGTATCGGCTGGCGACCGACCAGGATCGCAAGTGGGACCAGTATTCCTTTGACAACTTCGTCAAGCCGAATCGCGCGAAGGTCGAACACTATCCATTTATTGCGAGGGGCGACTTCGACGGCGACAACCTTCCCGACCTCGCCGCGGAGGTGCTCAGCCTTGATGACACCCGCACGCGAATGGCGCTGGTATGGGGCAATGGCACGGTGTCGTTCTACGACGGCCAAATGTGCTCGGCCATCGCCTCTGTCCCTCCACAGGAGTGGAAGAGTCATTGGGAGAGCGCGCCGCTGACGTTGACGACCGACGCGATCTTGGTCGCTTGCTTCGAGAGTAGCGCCTGGTTGCTGTATTGGGATGGACAATCGTTTCGGCAGTATCGAATCAGCGATTGAACCCAACCCAGATCGTCTTTCAGTCGATTTTTACGCTCGTGAGGGCGACGTCAGACAGTGAGAGGAGTGGCTGATGCAGTGCAAATGTGGATTCTCCAACAGTGCCGGCGCCAAGTTTTGTGGTAGCTGTGGGTTACCTCTTGCACAGCCAGCGCCCAGCGATAACCCCGTTCTGAGTGCGGATGCGCCCGCCCTGCCGGTTCCGCCCCCTGCGGTCAGGCCGCCGCGACGGCCGCTGTCTCCCGCGCGAATTGCTACTCTCGTCGCAGCTGCGGCGATTGTCGCAGCTGGATATTGGTGGTTTAACCGGCCGCCAGGACAATACACGCCCGACAACAGCGGCTTGTTCGCTATCAAGGTCGATGACAAGTACGGTTTCATGAACAAGTCCGGCAACACTGTGATTGCTCCTCAGTTCGACGAAGTCGGTGGGTTCGCCGAGGGGCTCTCGGCTGTGCGCGTGGGAACCAAATGGGGCTACGTCAACACCAAGGGTGCGATCATGATCACGCCTCAATTTGATGCTGCTCGGCCATTTCGGTACGGGCGTGCTGCGGTGAAGCTGTGCTGCGGAAGCTGGTTCTCAAGCACTACAAACGACCGATTCGGCTTCATCGACGAAGATGGCAAGTACATCCACAGCCCAGACTTTCTCTGGGTAGGCTATCTGGGATTTGGCGGCGACCTGGCGCCGGTTAAGACCGCCGAGGGAGCAATAGCATTTGTGAACCGTGCTGGAGAGGTAATGCTTTCAGGCAAGTTCAGTTCAGTGACTGATGGCGGATTCAGCGAAGGGGTCGCTCCTGTGGAATCCACGGGCAAATGGGGTTACGTCGACACTGCCGGCGAGTGGATCATCAACCCCCAGTTTGAAGGCGCTCAGGGCTTCTCGGGGGGCCTTGCGCCAGTGGTAGTCGGTGGGAAGACGGGTTATATCAATACGGCGGGTCGCTTCATTATCAATCCACAGTACTCTTGGGGCGGTGAATTTGTGGATGGTAGCGCCATCATCACACAGCCGGCCGGAATGGGATTGATCGATCGGGAAGGGCGCGCCGTCGTCGAAGTCGGCAAGTTCGAGGTTGTGGGCACTTTCCAGGATGGGCTGGCGCGCGTCAAGGCTGGAGATGGATGGGGCTTCATTGATTCGAGCGGAGCATTGGCGATCGGCGCTGAGTTCGACTCTGCCGACGAGTTTCAAAATGGCTTGGCGCGCGTCACGGCCCTTGGCAAGGAGGGCTACATCACGACCGCCGGTATCTTCGTCGTGAATCCGTTCCCGGGCGCCACCGTCAAGCAGGAAAAGGCGCGCCTGGCGGAGGAAGCGCGACAAGCTCAAGCCGATGCCGATGCGGCACGAGCCGCAACGGAAGCACGCGCCGTTGAAGAACGCACCCGCTTGATTGCCGAGGCGCCGCAGCAGGTCTTGGGCCAGTGGAGATGGTCGGATCAATCGACCACGCAGTATTTGCCGAATGGAACAGTTCAAGGCCTCTCTAGGGATGGAGGCACGTTTACAAATAGCTGGGTCATCAACGGGGAGGTCCTGACCGTGGTCCCGATCGATGTGAACGGTCGACCGGCTAATCGTGAGGAAATATCCTTTAGAATCGTGGAGCTCAATCAATCAAAGTTCACTGTGACTAACATTCGTACTAAGGAGGACTCTTCAGCTACGCGCGTTCCGTAGAGCGGCGCAGAAAGTGCGAAATGGTTGCGACAGTCTGATTCTGTGAAGGCTTGGACAATGAGTTCATTCGTAACGCAGTCTCTTCGGAACCGTGCTCTAGTGACCTTTCTCCTCGCGGTCGCTAGCCTGCGGGTGGCCGGCGCTGACCGGCTGATTACCGGGCAAGTTCAAGGTTCGGCGAAGCCCCCGGCGCGGGCAGTTCCTCGGCTGGATTCGATCGACGAACAGATCAGTCGGAGTCGGGCGCGCATTCAGGAGCTATTCTCCGGCTCGCACTCGGCGCGTTGCGCATCAGAGCCCCCACGAGGGGAGTTCGAGAAAACCTCTGCCTACGATGTGCGGGTCGAACGCTGGAAACAGGATTGCCTCGAACGCAAGAAGCGCGCAGAGCGGGAACAACAGTCGGAGGTTCTTAGTCTGCCGCTGCTCGGAGCGGCTGTGCAATACGACCCGGACGCTGAGGAGTTTGTGATGGAGCTAACCCAAGCGGACGGAGGCGTTTACGTTTCTGCGCCCGCAAAAACGCGCGTCACTGTGTCGCCAGAGCCGGCAGATTGGGTTGTGTGTCGCGCCCGCGTGCCGATTGCAGATGCCCCAGGCATTAAGAGCAGCCTGCGGCTGCTTTTGAGATTCCGATTCGCTTCGCCATTGCCTCAGCTAGTGGGCGATTCGTGGTCTGCGCAAGAGTTGGTGGTTCTCGGGGTCCAACAGCGGGGCGGCGCCGATAGCGAAGTTGTCATCGAGGCGCCGTTGTCGACATGCACCAAAAATCGGTCAGAAATGGTTGCACCGGCTGAACAGAAGGCTCGTCAAGAGAGTGCGGGAAACGCCGGAAATGTGTCAGAAGTATGCCGTGGCGTTAAAGTGACACCACCAAGAAAAATTAAGGACGTTCGGCCGGAATACCCTCAGACCGCACAGTCAGCACGCATTCAAGGCACTGTGTCTGTCGAGGCCACGGTTGATACATCCGGGAACGTCACTCATGCGAGAGTGGTGCGCTCGATTCCACTACTCGACCAGGCGGCCCTGGACGCCGTCAGGCAGTGGTTGTTTACTCCCACATACTGCGGCAGTGTTGCTGTGCCGGTCACAATGACGGTGACCGTAGGCTTCTCGCTCCAATAGCCGTCAGATCCGGCTCATCTGGGAATCAAACCCCATGCGATGCAAATGTGAATTCACGAACGTCGAAGGCGCGAGATTCTGTGGCAGGTGCGGTCGTGACCTGAGCGAACGGGGCAAGCCGGGGAGCGAATCATCGCGAGCCGCGACGATTGCGCCTGCACAATCACCACGAGACTCCTCACGCGGACGAACGGCGATCCTTGCAGCCGCAATCGTCGCAGCGGCGGCCGGATACTGGTGGTTCAATCGTCAGCCGGACTCATACAAGCCCGATAACGGTGGTCTGTACGCGGTCAACGTCGACGGCAAGCACGGCTTTATGGACGTGACTGGAAAGACGGTCATCACACCTCAGTTTGACGACGTTTACGATTTTTCGGAAGGGTTGGCGGCGGTACGGATTGGTACCAAATTTGGATTCATCGACACCGAAGGTGCTGTGGTGGTTGCACCGCAGTTTGACGACGTCAGAAACTTTCGCTTCGGCCGCTCAGCGGTCAAGTTGTGCTGCGGCCCATGGGACCAGCAGGATTCGAGGAACCGGTTTGGCTTTATTGACCGAGACGGCAAGCTTATTCACAATCCGGATTTCCGCTGGGTCGCCGCCGTCCGGATCGGAGACCGGGCAGGCTACATCGACAAAAGCGGTCGGATCGTCATCAACCCACAATTTGACTATGCCGAATCCTTCGTGGAAGGGTTGGCCGTTGTTAGGGTCGGAGATGAACGATCCGGCAAGTACGGCTTCATCGATAAGAGCGGAAAGATAGTCGTTGCGCCGCAATTCGACTATGCCGATGCATTTTCAGACGGGCTTGCGCGCGTGAGGATTGGCGACGCCGCTACAGGTAAGTGGGGTTATATCTGGCGCTAGGCGCCAGCGGTGAGGCGCAAAAATGGGATGCACTTGCGGGTTTGTGAATGCTTCCGGCGCGCGGTTCTGCGGTAGCTGCGGGTTAGCACTCAGCGAAGCGTCTTCTAGGCCATCAGTACCGCAACGATGTCCAGAGGAGGGACCTCAGGCCTCGCCGGCACAGCGTGGCAGCAGTGGGCGGCCTCGATCCACAGTGGCAATCTTTGTCATATTTGCTGTCGTCGCAGGTTTGTGGTGGCTCCTGCGATCTGACGGCGGCTCCTCGAGGGTCGATCGCGCGGTAGAGCGGTACTATTGGGTCGATGGCGCCGTCGTGGTGGAGCCTGGATCGAAAACAGCTGAAGAACGGTTCACCCTGAGACGTGCGCAGGATGCGGAGCCGCTGGGCACTGGCTGCTACACTCAGCATTTCCAGCTCAGGGACGGTTCGGTCATCTACTCGCTAATCGACTGTGACTTCAAGAGTCCTGCTGCTGCTGTTTACCATTGGCGTCCAGGTTCGCCCCCGAGAGAGCTTCACAAGGTCACACCGAAGGCGGAAGGCGAAATCTTGCCGACTGTCACACTCGAGAAACTCGGATCCTCGAACGCCGTCTTGATAAGTGAAGACGGAAAGGAACCTATTCTCTTCGACGCAACGACAGAGAGAGCTAGCACCTTAACCTTGGCTGGTCCGGAGCTGGTAAAGGCAGCAAATCCTAACGCCACCTATGAGGGCATAACCTGGGACTGGTTCAAGGATTTTGCCTTCGACTCTGACGAGGACGGGAGCGAGATCATCTATACGCGGTGCTCTGGCGATCGCGATGTTCCCCAGTGTGCAACGTTCAGGCAGTCGGTCCGGGCGCAGGGTACGCCCGATCTCCTGCGCGGTCCCGCAGGACAGGCGATTGTTCCGTTGCTACGTCGGGGATCGTATCTGTTTAGCAGCGTCGGCGGCCCGGAGGTCTCTTCGATTTATCGACATGATCTTCAGAGTCTCTCTTGGCGTCCGGTTGCGTCGAACGTCGTCCACCTGGCGTTCTCTCCGGACGGTAATAGGCTCGCCTTCTCAGATCTCCATCCGAATGTGTGGGTTCTGACATACAACGAAGCCAATGGTGCATTCGAGCAACCTCGCAGAATAACGAACTTCCCCGCGCAGCAGTCGGACCACAACCTCGATCTGGCGTGGCTCAATAACTCGGCGCTCGTTGTGCGCGTCACAATCGATAGCAGTTTCAGCGGTGGATGGAGGGCGGACCTTCAGACGGGGAGTCTCGACCTGCTGTGGCAGCCGAAGGACGCAACTCAGGATGTATTTTTTGAATACGTTCGGAAACAGAAAGGCACGACGACGTATAACGTCAAGAGCCCGCGCACGACCTTGGTTTCAGAGCAGGCGGCCAATCTGATCGCTAAAGCGTCGCTAATCACAATCGGAGTGGTCGCCATCGCCGTTGGTTGGATCGGTCGCACTCGGCGGAGGGTGCTCCGGTGAGACATCGAGTGGCCACTGTCCAACCGAGGCAGACCGCACAACGGCTTTCTATTTCAACGGTTCGGTCGTGTGAATCGTCTTCACGAGTCTTGCCCTTGGTTCTGCGGCTTGGCCCAGACTGGCTAGCCTCCCCCATACGCGTCCGCCTCGTGCTTGTCCTGAAAATATGTCGGTGGTTACTTGCATTTTGCAAATGCCATTGAGCCAAATACGAGAACGCTGCTGCTACCTTGGCGAGCGGAGGTAGGTTAGCGATGCTGCTCGACCCTGAGCGTCAGGTTCGTAGGTAATGGTCATTTGATCGGCTACGAATTTCACCAAACTGCGGGACTTGTAACCAACGCGCTCTTTGACGCCAGACTCGCTGACTTCCTCGAAGATCGCACCTTCCGTTGCGAAAATCTGGTATGTGCCGGTCTCTTCAATGTTGTCCTCTGTGAAGTACCACGTTCCATTCGCGCGGTACTCGGCGCGGCACGGAGCAGACCATGTGGTTTGACGGCGACCGCCGTTCTCGCGTGCAAAGCAATCCCACTTCCCAACAATTCTTTGCGCGAGACCTTCTCGGCCGCTGCATGAGCTCCCGGCGAGGGTGAGACCAACGAACACTGCTGCTGCGACGGTGCGCTTCATCATTATCTGCTCGCGGGAATGGTTGGGATTGAGCCCAACTAATAGTAGAACCGACGTGCCTATCTCCGTCTGGCTTGCACGGCTCGCAGGATAACAGAAGACAGGTGGGCGTTAGGGGCTGAACAGATCCTTGGTCCGCCGTCGCTGCACGGCTAGCCAAAACCGGCATGGCCAAGTTAGGCCGCGCTGCTGACACCCTGCGAGTCTTTAAGGCATATCAGCGGTGGTCAGAGCAGCGGCTACTCAATTCCCGCAGATAATCCCCTGAGGCTGGAACGCTACTGGCCGCACGCTCGCAACCAAGGACTCAATGCACTGAGCGCGAGTCGGTTTTGGATCGTGAGGGGTTTCCCTTCGGCCCTCGCGCGGGTGTCCGACGTTTGCCTTTCGAGGGTGGAGTGACCCAAGTCAGTCTCACATCAGCTTCTAACTGGTCGCCATGCCAGACTGCGACGGCGCCTTCGCCAATTGGATACCTGGTGGCGATCGGCTTCGAAGGATGCATGGTTTCATGTGCGCGCGATTCTACCCGACGAACTTATAGCCGGAGCCGTGAATCGTCAGGATGTGCTCCGGGGGTGACGGCGCCGACCGTCTTGCCCTCGTCCAAGACCAGCCGGACGGCCCCTTCCTTGAACTCCTCAGAGAACTGTCGCCGGACTCGCCGGCCGCCATGACTTGATCGCATTCTGGACATCGTATCCGCCTCTCGGAAGATGTCCACCGAATCGGATCAATGCCAAGCAGCATTGGCTCCGCTCAGCGCTGCGACCATGCTTGCCGGACTAATCGGAGTAGGAAACATCGAGATCGTCGTTCTGATGTTCTTCTTTGCCCTCGCCTACTTGGTGCTCATGCTCTATGCCGGACTCACCTCGATCGGCGCCATGACAGAGCGCGCGGGAGCACCCGCTGTACCCGCAGCGATTCTCTTGTCTGCGTGGCTGTGCAAGGTCGTGTTCGCCGCGCTCGTTTGATGCGAACACGGATTGGGCAGTGAAGTGAGAACCGATCGTTGTGTTCTAATCGTGGTCGCGGCGGTGGCCGGCAGCTACTGGTGGTTCAGTCTGCGCCTTCAGGACTATTCGACAGATAACGCCGGCTTATACGCAACAAGAGTCGGCAACAAATATGGCTTTGCGAACAGATCAGGCGCAGTGGTCATTCCGCCACAGTTTGATTCTCTCTTTGGAGGATTCTCGGAAAGGTGGCGGCGGTTCGAATTGGCCCCAAGATAGGCTACATTGATACAAGCGGTCGTGTGATGATCACTCCGCAATTCGACGACGCAGAGCCTTTTCGTTACGGACGAGTCGCGGTTACCTAACGCCCAGTGGCTCGTTAGTGAATAGTCCGTCTCGTCCAGAACCGTCCCCGTCTCCCGTGACTTCAGCCGAACAACCGACCGACACCGAACCAATGCGAATAGAGAGGTACCAACTGGTATCGCGCGGACTAGAGTTTGGCGACGAGTCCTTGACGATGTGCTCCATCCAGGGGGCTGAAGGTGCGTGTCGGGTCGAGGCCTTTGTCCAAACCTCCCACCAATATGGACGACCGCAAGTCCTTCTCGAAACGCCTCTCGAATCCACGTCACGCTACCATTGAAAAACGATGCTCGTGGTCAAACTGGGGTGTGATGACGTACTTCCCAGCGTTGTCCATGTATCCGACCTTGTCGCCGCTCGTAACCGGCGCCAGTCCATCCTCGAAAAGACGACGGCGAATCGAACTGGGGGGTGATACGAGCTTTCCCGTTTGAGGGCCTTGTCCTGGTACCTGGTCTTGCTGCTGGCCACATGCCAACCTAGCCCGACACTGACAAACGCGTAGACTAGAACGACTAGTGACTTCGACATGGCAATCCTCATATGAACGCCACAATCATCGGGAGTGGAATCCCGCGCGTATGACTCCACCGCCTGCATCGACGGCCAGTTGCCCTGCCGCCAGCATGCTCTTGTCGGGCGGCGCAGCACCACGTCGACGTCGCTCGCGCCGACGCTCCCGTATTATTAGTCTAGGGACGTAGCTACCCGACAAACTTATAGCCGGAGCCGTGAATCGTCAGGATGTGCTCCGGGGCGTGGGGCGCGCGCTCGATCTTCTGCCGCAGCTTGGCCACGAAATTGTCGATGGTCCGGGTGGTGGGGAACTCTTCGTAGCCCCACACCTCGTTGAGGATCTGCTCGCGCGTCACCACCTGGCCGGTGTGCTGGACGAAGTAGCGCAGCAGATCGAACTCGCGGGCGGTGAATTCGATCCGGCCCTTGCCGCGGCGCGCCTGGTGCAGCTTGAAATCGATCTCGATGTCGCCGATCCGCATCACGTCGGCCTGTGGCTGCTGCACGCCGCTGCGGCGCAGCACGGCGCGCACCCGCGCCAGCAGCTCCGTGATCGAGAACGGCTTGGTGACGTAGTCGTCCGCGCCTAACTCGAGGCCGAGCACCTTGTCGGTTTCCGCCGAGCGCGCCGTGAGCATCACGATCGGCGTGGCGATGGCGCGTGCCCGCAGGTCTCGGCAGACGTCGAAGCCATTCTTCTTCGGCAGCATGACGTCGAGAATCACCAGGTCGGGCGTGAACGACGCCGCCTTCAACAAGCCCTCGTCGCCGTCGGCCGCGGTTTCGACGTCGTAGCCTTCGAGCTCGAGATTGTCGCGGAGCCCGAGCCGCATCTGCGGCTCGTCTTCGATCACCAGGATTCGCTTCATTTGGTCGACTCGCCTAGTGGAGCGTCTGAGCAAAAACCTGTCGTCAGGGCCATTTGCGCTCTACGAAGTATGCCGGGCCGTTCCTACGGAACGGCCCGCAGGGTCATCGAGCACATTACCAATGAACGTCGGTTCGAACGCGTTGTCGTGCGGGATCGGGAAGTGCAGCGTGAACGTGCTGCCCTGGTTGGGCTCGCTCGTGACGCCGGCGAAGCCGCCGTGCCCGCGCATGGTGTGTTCCACGATCGCCAGGCCGAGGCCGGTGCCCTGCGGCCCGCCGCCAAGCTCGCGCTGCACGCGGTAAAACTTGCGGAAGATCCGGCTCTGCTCGCGCCGCGCGATCCCGATGCCGTGGTCTGTCACCGCGACCACGATGTGGCCGTCCGCCCGGCGCGCCTCGACCGTGATCTCGCGATTGTCGCCCGAGTACTTCATGGCGTTGGCCAGCAGGTTTTCGATCGCCTGTTCGGCGGCGCCTTCATCGGCCAGCACGTGCGGCAAGCCGGGCTCGATCAACGTGGCGACGGTGAAATGGCCCTGCTCGAACTGCGTGCTCATCCGCGACAGCACCTTGGTCACCGACTCGGCGAGGTCGGCGGGCTCCATGCGGTATGGGCGCAGGCCGGCCTCCATGCGGGAGAAGTCGAGGATGTTCTCGATCAACCGCGTCAGCTTTTTCGACTCGCCGTTGATGATGCGGTAGTACTCCTGCGCGCGGTCCGGGGTGCGGACGCGGCCGAGCTCGAGCGTTTCGGCGAACAGTTGAATCAGCGCCAGCGGGGTCTTGAGGTCGTGCGACACCGACGCGACGAAATTCGACTTCAGCTCCGCGACGCGCACTTCGCGCGCGGCGGCGCCCGCCACGAGGAAGACGCCCAGGCCCATCGCCACCGCCAGCACGATCATCAACGCCATCTGCGGGCGCGTGCTCGCGCTCACGATTTCCGGAATCGTCTGCGGGCCGTAACCGGTCCGCAAGCCCCAGATCTCGCGCTGCTGCTCGTACGGCGCCGCGAACTCCAGCAGCTCCTTGTCGAAGAAGATGATCGCAAAGCTCCGCTCGTCCACCGGCACATCGTCTGAGCGCAGCTCGTCCGATTCGAAAATGCGCGAGCCGTCTTCCGCCAGCACCGCCACTTCGAGCGGCGGAAAGCCGACCGGCTGCTGCACGTTGGCGAGCCGGTCGCGCAGCAGCGCGGGCACGAACTGCGCGCGCAGCTTTTCGGCGTCCACCGCCAGCGCCACGACGCTCGTCATCCGCTCGCGCGCGAACGTCTCGAAGCGCAGCTGCGCCTGCACGTAGTACTTCCGGCCGCCAATCTCTTCGGTGAAGGCGACGATCGCCATCCGCATCTTCACCAGCTCCTGCAAGCGGGGCAGCAGCTTGGCGCCGAGCACTCTGTCTTCCTGGAACCGCTCGAGCGACTCGGCCGGCAGCGATTCGGTGGTGTGGTCGTACTTGATCCACTGATGGGCCAGCGGTCCGCGCTCGGTCCACACGAAGAACGCATCGACGAACGGGCTTTCTTTCAGGCCGTCACGGAAGATCGGGTTGATCCAGGCGAGGTCGAGCGGCTCCGTCCTCGCCTGCGGCACGCGCAGCAGCACGCTGATGTGCGGCCGCTTCAGGTAATCCTCGAGCGAACGGGTCAGCGACTCGGCCGTATCGCTGCTCAATTGCCGCAAGACGACCGCGGATGTTTTCTCGATGTCGTTGAGCGATCGGAACTGGAAGTAGAACAGCACGGCCATCGGGATGGCGACGACCACCGCCAGGCCCGCCGCCAGCCGCACGCCGCGGTCGGACACGAACTGGCGAAATGGGTTGCGTGTGCTGCTCATGATGCGCTTTTTCTTAACTCTTAACTCTTAAC
The DNA here is from genome assembly GCA_030650395.1 of Acidobacteriota bacterium. Taxonomy (GTDB): domain Bacteria; phylum Acidobacteriota; class Vicinamibacteria; order Vicinamibacterales; family UBA2999; genus 12-FULL-67-14b. The sequence goes on from JAUSDY010000121.1 coordinate 16,088, forward strand.
TCTTAACTCTTAACTCTTAACTCTTAACTCTTAACTCTTCGCTCAACCACGCGTGCACTGGCTGCCACTCGGTCAGCTCGGGATGCTGCGTCACCAGGGCCCACAGAATCGCGCTCGTGTCGGCCAGCAGCTGCTGACGATACTCTCGGGGCAGCGCGCTCACCGCGCGTTGCAATTCACGCAACGCTCCGGCGCCGTCGCCCGTCGCCACTTTGCAGAGCGCCAGCCGCGACGCCTGCACCGGATTCTTCCCGGCGTCCCGGGCCTGGCCTTCAGCATACGCCGACAGCGCCGCCTGGAACCGGCCCTGTAAGAACAGTGTATGCCCCAGATTGTAATGGCCAAAGGCCAGGTCGGGCAGGCGCCGAATCACTTCGCGAAACGCGGCTTCCGACTCGTTGAGACGGCCCAGCTCGCGCCGAACGACCCCGACGTTGTTGAGTGCCTGCGGGTTGTCGGGCTCCTCGGCGAGCGCGTGCTCGAACGCCGCCAGCGCCTCGGCCGGCCGATCGAGCTCGCCGAGTGTCGCGCCGAGATTGGCCCACGCCGGCGCGAAGCGCGGCAGGAGGTCCGCCGCCATCTGGAACGCTTCGCTCGCCTTCACCATGTCGTCGACGCGCAGCCACAACTTGCCGCGCTCGAAATGGGCCGCGGGCCAATCGGGTGCAGTTCCGATCGCTTCATCGAGATCGCGCTCGGCCGCATCGAAGTCGTTGACTTCCATGCATGCGCTCGCAGTGGCGACGAGCGCCGCTGCGGTACGGCCCGCCCGCAGCGCCTCGACGCACTGCTTTAGCCGCTCGGCCGGGTCTGAGAGGCGGAACGCGCGAGGCAGGGCACCTAAGACGCCGGGTTCGCTCTTACTGTTCGGAGAGAGCGAACCCGGCGTCATACTCGCAGAGAGCGAACCCGGCGTCATCAGCAGCCACGCCTGTCCATGTTTCTCGAGAGCCGCCGACCACTCGGCTTGGAGATACGCGCGCTGCGTTGTCACCAGCCTCGTGCTGTTGGTCTGATGATCGGGGAACGCGTCATTGATGCCATCAACTCGCAGCACGACGGGTCCGGATGGGAGCTCCGGAATCAGCGGATAACGAAACGGCCATTCAATCGCCGCAGGCGCCCGCATGACTGTCCCTCCCGGGTGCTCGGCCTTCCACTCCTTGAGCCAGGCTTCTGCTGCGGCGAGATCCACCGCGTCGACCAGGAAACTCGACCCCACGAGCTCATTCTGACCCCTTCGCAGCGTAAGGTCTACGATCGCGCGAGCGTCTTCTGCAACGAGCGGCGGAACGACTCGGGATTGAGCGCCGGATATCGATGCAGTTCGGGAGCGATGGACTCGAACAGGGCCAGCAGGGGCTCAGGTTCGACCGCGCCTGACTTCAGCATGTCGGCCACATCGCGCTGATCCTGGGCGTGCCCGCGCTCGATCTTGGCCAGAGCCTGCGAATAGAAATCGTAGTGATAGTACGAAACGAGCCCTTCCTGCCTGATGAAGCCGCTCCTCGCTTCCCACCCGGGCAGCGCCGGAATGAAATGAGACGGCGCGACCAACTCGACATTGATGGCCAGTTCATCCTTGAGCCGGGCGATGGCGTGAAAGACTTCGTCCGCCTCCGGCACGAATGTGAGGTCGACGTCGATGGTCGTCTCGCGCCATCCGAGCAAGACCGCGCTGGCACCCCCCGTCAGAAACACGCGCGTCGGCTGGCGCACCGCCAGCCCCAGCGCTCGCATGAAGCGCTCGATCTGTTCGCGGCCGCTCAGCCCGCGCATTCGGCAGCCCGTTCGAAGCTGACGAGCCGGCGGATCAACGCGTTGTAGCGGGAATGGGCGCTCGCGACATCCTCGGCCGCCAGCCGGAGGTAGAGCCGATGTTCGGCGCCCGCCGAGCGATCGAGCGGTACGTCCAGCCCGAGGCGCCGCAGGCGCGGGGCGCCAATCAGCACGAGGTCCGCGGCTTCACTGTCGCGCGATTCGGCGAGGTCGCGAAGACCCCGTTGCACGAGGTCGCCGCCGGGCAGTCGCGAGAAGTCCACGAACCGATTCTACCGGGATACCGAATCTGATTCCTGTGCAGCGGCAGAAACAGCCCTTCGGCACCTCCCGTCTCGGGGTCAGTCCCGTGAGAATCGCGAAGCACCACCAACTGGCAACGCTAAAAGCGCGCGCGAAGCGCAAGAGACACCGTTCGCGGCGCGCCGAAGTGCGTGCCGCTGAATGGGTTGCCAAAGTTGTAGGCGTATTTGGCGTTCAGTAGATTCAGGATCGCGGTTCGAACAGTCACGCTGCGCTTACCCGAGCGCCAGAGCGGAACGTCGCCGAGCAGCGACACCACCGTTCGGGGCGCGACACGTCCGCGATCGAAATCCACCAGGCCGGCGCCCGGTTGCCGCCTCAGCTCGTCTTCTTCGTCTCGCTGAATCGGTGTGCCGCTCTCGTACCGGGCGGTGAGCGCGATCGCGATGCCGGTGCGGTCATGCTCCCAATTGCCCCCCCTCCGAGCACGAGCCGTCGATCGTGGTCCGGCACGAACTCATCGCCGTCACCGAGGTCGCCGATCTCGTCCTCGAGGAAGAGGCCGCCGGTGATCGGTCCCGCCTGAATGACGCGGGCTGTCGAGGCGTTGACATAGCCTGACCACCCATCCCGACGCGGCATCTCCAGTCGCAGGTCGAGCCCTCTGGCACGGCCGGTCGCGACGGCATTAGGAAAAATGATTGTCGTGCCCGCGAAGATATTGGGATCGGCAACTTCACCGATCGCGCGATACCAGATCGCCGCATCAATGCGGAGCCGCCGCCCGAACCACTGCTCGACGCCCAACTCCGCCGCCCATTGACGCTCGGGTTCGAGCGCGGCGCCGCCGCCCTCATCGTCATGTGCGAACGGCGAGAGTTGCCGCGCCTGTTCGGATGACGAGAGCAGCAGGTTCTCGGGCTGCGGTGGCTGGAAGAACCGGCTGAGCGACGCACGCACAACCGTCTTCTCGCCGAGGCGATGGGCGGCGCCTATGCGGGGGCTCCATTGCTGCCGGTCGAGCAGGAGCTGGCTCGCATCGAAGCGGAGGCCGGCACTGAAGGTCAGGGAGTCGGACGGGTGCCATTCGTCCTGGAGAAACACCGACCACAAGGTTGGCGTCGCTTTCCCGGCGAATACGAACGGCCGGCCCTGATCGAATTCGAGCGCGGCGCCGCTGAAGCCGGCCTCGTCAGCCGCGTCCTCGTCGGTCACGGCGAATTGAAAAAATTCGTCGAGCGCGAGCCGCTGGATTTCGACACCGCTCTTCAGCAGATGAGTACGCCGCTGATGAGTGAAAGCCGCGATCGCGCCGGCTCGCACCAACGTTCGATCGGCAGACGCGACGAGTGGCGTGTCGTGCGGGCTGCTCCGCAGCTGCGAGCCCGCGCGCCGCGCGTAGGCCGACACTTGCGAGACGGTGGCCGGCGACCAGGTTCGCTGCCACGACCCCGTCACGTGCCGTTGTGAGATCTCCTGCCGTTGATCCTGGCCCGCGGCCTCTTGCGTCTCGGTATTGGGCACTTGGTACGACGCGTTTCCAGCGCCCCAGCTTGCATTGACGCGATCGCGCGCTGCCGACGCCCACGCGATCTGGCCGGCGGTGCCTGTCGAATGTCCCTCGTTGTGAAGGTTGTCGGGATGCACCGGATCGAGGAAGCGGCTGGAGCGCTGCGCGACGCCGCCGATCTGCAGCGTGGCGCGGCTGCCAAGGCGCCCGCCCGCAGACGCGCCGCCGCTGGTGCCCTCGTCGATGGCCTGTTCTACCTGCGCTGACGCGATCCAGTCCTCATGCGCGGATTTCGATCGCACGTCGATCACCCCGCCCGCCTTGTACCCGAACTCTGCCGGAATGAAACCGGTGATGACGCTCACGCTGTCGACCGACGACAGGTCCGGCCCGAGCCCCGACAGCTGATCGAGCCGCTCGTACACCGGAACCCCATCGACGACATAGAGAAAGCCGTCATCGATGCCGCGGACGTGAAGCAGGCCGTTGTCTTCCGCGGCCCATCCGGGCAGCGTCGCGACCACGTCCTGGATGCCGCGCGCGCCGATCCGCACCGGCACAAGATCCACTGAGGCGCCGGCGACCGACGCGCGCGAGGTGACCGAGTCGCGCATCAGCGGCGCTTCGACGACGACGGTGCCGGTGATGCGTGGTGGCAACCGCAGCGTGACGTCGATCGGGAGCGCCGCGTCGATGGTGAGAGGGTAGACGAGCGAGTCTTGTCCGGGCGCTACAGCGCGCAGCGCATAACGGCCTGGCGCAACGCCGGGGAATACGAAGCGCCCGGCCGTGTTGGAGGTTTGCAGATCGACCGTGCCGCCGAGCGGGTCGGTCAGGTGGATCACGGCCGCCGCGATCGGCTGCCCCTGCACGTCGAGCAGCACGCCCTGGACTCTTGCGAGTTGCAGCTGCGCCCAGGCCGGCTGCGCATGCAGCGCCAGCGTCAACAGCAGCCATGCCCGCCATGGCCCGCGCGCGCGTTGTCCGCCTGGAGTCATCATGTCTACTGCCCTGGTGGCGCCTTTGGCGTGGCCTCGCCTTGATGGCACGTGTAACACGTGACCCGGCCGAGAACCGATTCACCAGGCTTTGGCTTGTGATCGGGGAAGAACTGCTTGTTGATGGCCTTGGTCATCTCGAGCATCCGGCGCGCCGTGACTTTTTTGGGATTTTCCTCGCTCGCAAAATTGCCGCGAACGTGACAGGTGTTACAGCTGCCGCCGACCGCCTGAACCATGTGGTTCATTTCCTCCTGGAAGTCAGGTGCGAGCAGGCCCGTCAGGACCTTCACGGCCAGGCTGTCCACCACGGTCGGGGTCGGCGCCTGGGCGTGTAGGGCCGACAAACCTGAAGGTTTGTCGCCACGAAACGACGGTGTAGCGCGGAACTTCAGTTCCGCGATGAAGGGTGACAGCCAGAACACCAGTGTAAAAGCGAGGAAGTAGGCGGTTTTGCGCATGCCCGGGGAAGGTAGCACGCCTTGCGTGATTTTGAAGGAGCGTGCTATATTCGTCAGGTTCTCGTGAGGCTAGGACACCCTATCTAGTCTCAACCGCGTCGTGACGCGTCTGAGCGGAACCCCTCCGGGGGGGCCGCAAATCGCTGAAAAGCCGAAACGCTTGAAGCGAAATACGCGTCCGCCGATGCCGAAAACACCATTAGTAGGGTTTTTCCGCTCGAAGTGCCAAGCCACTCTCTTTCTTAGTGAGGTGGCTTTCAGGCTTCAAGCACCATAGCCTGGGATCGACAAACCTGAAGGTTTGTCGCACCAAGGTAGTGGAGAGTTTTCGTTAGTCGCGCCGTCAGGTGCCGACAAGCCCAGGTTTGTCGATTCTGTTGCGGTGCTTTGGAGTGCTCGTGCCGACGATTAGTCAGCTGGTCCGCAAAGGACGCGAGAAGGTCGAGTGGAAGACGAAGAGCCCGGCGCTGCAGAACAGCCCGCAGAAGCGCGGCGTGTGCGTGCGCGTCTTCACGCAGACCCCCAAGAAGCCCAACTCGGCGCTCCGCAAGGTGGCGCGCGTCCGCCTGACCAACAAGATCGAGGTTACGACCTACATCCCCGGTGTCGGCCACAACCTGCAGGAGCATTCACTGGTGCTGATCCGCGGCGGCCGCGTGAAAGACCTGCCGGGTGTGCGCTATCACGTGGTGCGCGGCACCCTCGACGCCGTTGGCGTGCAGGGCCGCAAGCAGGGTCGTTCGAAATACGGGGCCAAGAGGCCAAAGTCGTAGCGCGGAACTTTAGTTCCGCGAATTGAGAAACCTATGCCGCGCAGACGAGTAATCGCGAAACGTGAACTGTTGCCGGACGCCCTGTACGGGAGCCCGCTCGTCACCAAGTTCATCAACACGATCATGAGCGAAGGGAAGCGTTCGACCGCCGAGCGCATCCTGTATCAAAGCTTCGACCTCATCAAGGAGCGCTCGGGCGACGATCCGCTCAAGGTCTTCAAGAAGGCCGTGGACAACGTCAAGCCTGCGCTCGAGGTCAAGTCGCGGCGCGTCGGCGGCTCGAACTACCAGGTGCCGATCGAGGTCAACCCGAACCGCCGGCTCTCGCTGAGCATCCGCTGGCTGGTGGGCTTTGCCCGCTCGCGCGGCGACGGCAAGACCATGCAGGAAAAGCTGGCCAACGAGCTGCTCGACGCGGCCAACCTGCGCGGCGGCGCCGTCAAGAAGCGCGAAGACACGCACCGCATGGCGGAAGCGAATAAGGCTTTTGCTCACTATCGCTGGTAATTCTGAACTCTTAACTCTGCACTCTGAACTGATTTAAATGGCTCGCTCGGCTTCACTCGAACGGACGCGGAACATCGGCATCATGGCCCACATTGATGCCGGCAAGACCACTACGACTGAACGGATCCTGTTCTACACCGGCATCACGTACAAGATCGGCGAAGTGCACGAAGGCACCGCCGTCATGGACTGGATGGAGCAGGAGCAGGAACGCGGCATCACCATCACGTCCGCAGCGACGACCTGTTACTGGAAAGAACACCGCATCAACATCATCGACACGCCGGGCCACGTCGACTTCACCGTCGAAGTCGAGCGCTCCTTGCGCGTGCTCGACGGCGCGGTCGCGGTGTTCGACGCCGTGTCGGGTGTCGAGCCGCAGTCGGAAACGGTGTGGCGCCAGGCCGACAAGTACCGCGTGCCGCGCATCTGCTTCGTCAACAAGATGGACCGCGTCGGCGCCGACTTCAAAGAGACGCTGTCGCAGATTTCAACCAAGCTGCAAGGAAATCCCGTCGCCATTCACCTGCCGATCGGCGCGGAAGACAAGTTCGTCGGCGTGGTCGACCTGGTCCGGATGAAAGCCCTCGTCTACAAGGACGAGACCATGGGCGCCGAGTACGAAATTCAAGATATCCCGGCCGACATGCTGGAAGACGCCAAGGCGTTCCACGAGAAGCTGGTCGAGAAGGTCAGCGAGTCGGACGACAAGCTGCTCGAGAAGTACCTCGGCGGCGAGGCCATCACCGAGGCCGAGCTCAAGGCCGCCCTTCGTAAGCGCTGCATCCAGTCGGTACGCAACGAAGAGTCGCCGTTCGTGCCGGTCATTTGCGGCACGGCGTTCAAGAACAAGGGCGTACAGCCCATGCTCGACGCGGTGGTCGACTACCTGCCCTCGCCGATCGACATTCCGCCGGTCACCGGCATCGACCCCAACGCCAAGGAAGAGACTCTGATCGAGCGCAAGCCCGACGACTCGGAACCCTTCTCGGCGCTGGCGTTCAAGATCATGACCGACCCGTTCGTCGGCCAGCTCACCTTCTTCCGCGTCTACTCGGGCACACTGCAGTCCGGCTCCTCGGCGATTAACTCGACCAAGGGCCGTACCGAGCGCATCGGCCGCCTGCTCAAGATGCACGCCAACAAGCGCGAGGAAATCAAGGAAGTGCACGCCGGCGACATCGCCGCGGCGGTCGGCCTGAAGTCGACCACCACCGGCGACACACTCTGCGACGAGAAGAAGCCGATCATCCTCGAGCAGATGGTGTTCCCGGAGCCGGTCATCTCGCTCGCCATCGAGCCGAAGACCAAGGCCGACCAGGAAAAGCTCGGCCAGGGCATGTCGAAGCTGATGGCCGAAGACCCGACCTTCCGCGTCCGCACCGACGAGCAGACCGGCCAGGTTGTGATCGCCGGCATGGGCGAGCTGCACCTCGAGATCATCGTCGACCGCCTGAAACGTGAATTCGGCGTCGAAGCCAGCGTCGGCAAGCCGCAGGTCGCTTACAAGGAAACGCTGACCGCGCCGGCCGAGGGCCACGGGCGCTTCATTCGACAGACTGGTGGCCGTGGCCAGTTCGGCGAGTGCAAGATTCGGCTCATTCCGCTGCCGCCCGGCACCGGCTACCAGTTCGAGAACGACACCACCGGCGGGTCGATCCCGAAGGAATACATCAAGCCGGTCGACCAGGGCATTCAGGAAGCGCTCACGCGCGGCATTCTCGCCGGCTACCCGATCGACGACGTCCGCATCGAGTTGTACGACGGCTCGTACCACGACGTCGACTCGTCGGAAATGGCGTTCAAGATTGCCGGCTCGATGGCGTTCCAGGACGCGGCCAAGAAAGCCAAGCCGGTGTTGATGGAGCCGGTGATGCGCGTCGAAGTCGTGGTGCCGAAGGATTACCTCGGCGAAGTGATGGGCGACCTGGCGTCGCGCCGCGGGCGCATCCAGTCGCAGGAAGACCGCGGCGGCACGCAGATCATCAACGCGCGCGTGCCGCTCAGCGACATGTTCGGCTACGCCACCGACCTGCGGTCACGCACGCAGGGCCGTGCCACCTACTCGATGCATTTCGACCGCTACGAGCAGGCGCCGCGTAACGTGAGCGAGGAAGTCGTCGCGCGCGTGCAAGGAACGAAGTAGTCAAGGCACAAGGCAGAAGGCAGAAGGCAAAATCATGCTGGGCGACAAGATTCGAATCCGACTGAAGGCCTACGATGCGCGGGTGCTCGACCAGAGCACGGGCGAGATCGTGGAGACGGCCAAGCGCACCGGCGCGCGGCTGGCGGGCCCCATTCCGCTGCCCACCGAAATCAACAAGTGGACGGTGCTCCGTTCGCCGCACGTCGACAAGAAGTCGCGCGAGCAGTTCGAGATCCGGACGCACAAGCGCCTGATCGACATCTTCGAGCCGACGCCGCAGACGGTGGATGCCCTGATGAAGCTGGACCTGCCGGCGGGCGTCGACGTCGAGATCAAGGCGTTCGGCAAGGAACACGGGAAGTAAGCCATGGTGACCGGAATCATCGGCAAGAAAGTCGGCATGACGCAGCTGTTCCTCGAGGACGGCACGCTCGAGCCGGCCACCGTCATCCAGGCCGGCCCCTGCATCGTCGTGCAGTCCAAGTCGGGGCAGACCGACGGTTACGACGCGGTGCAGATCGGGCTGGTCGAAACCAAGCCGTTCCGCAGCGCCAACAAGGCGATCACCGGCCATCACAAGAACGCCAACGTGCCGCCGACGCGCGTGCAGCGCGAGGTCAAGGTCGCCAAGGGCGCCGAGGCGCCGAAGCCCGGCGACCAGGTGCTGGTCTCGATCTTCAACAAGGGCGAGCGCGTCGACGTCATCGGCACCAGCAAGGGCCATGGCTTCCAGGGCGTCGTCAAGCGTCACCACTTCAAAGGCGGCCCCGGCGGGCACGGCTCGATGTTTCACCGCGCGCCTGGCTCGATCGGCGCCTCGTCGTATCCGTCACGCGTCATGCCCGGCATGCGCGCGCACGGGCACATGGGCGTGGACCGTGTGACGGTGCGCAACCTCCAGGTGTTGCGGATCGACGCCGAGAACCACCTGCTGCTCGTGAAGGGCGCCGTGCCCGGAGCCAACGGCGGATATGTCGTGATTCGCAAGGCGGTGGCCGCCAAGCCCGAGCCGCGGCCGCAGCTGCAGGAAAAGCCCAAGAAGGGCAAGAAATAAGAATCTCAGATCTCAGAAGTGAGATTGCAGATTTGTAGAGCGCAGTTATGACGATTGATGTAGTCAACGCGGAAAACAAGAAGGTCGGCGCGGTCGAGTTCAAAGACGATGTCTTTGGCGGGCGCGTCAAGACCGATCTGATCCACGAGTCGGTGGTGCGGCTGAATGCGGCCGAGCGCCGCGGCACCCACAAGACGAAGAACCGCGCCAACGTCAGCGGCAGCGGCAAGAAGCCGTGGCGGCAGAAGGGCACCGGCCGCGCGCGCGTCGGCGAGATCCGCAACCCGTTGTGGCGCGGCGGCGGCACCGTGTTCGGCCCGCAGCCCCGCAGCTACGAGTACCAGATTCCGAAGAAGGTCGAGAAGGGCGCGCTGCGCGCGGCCCTGATGGAGAAGCTGCAGGCCGGGTTGGTGATCGTCGTCGACGCGCTGACCGCGTCGGCGGTCAAGACCAAGGCGGCCGCCGGCGTGCTCAAGGCCATCGGCGTGACCGGCAAGGCGCTGCTGATCGACGCGCAGCTCGATGAAAAGTTCGTGCTGTCGGTCCGCAACCTCGCCGGCGTCACACTGGTGCAGAGCAACCGCGTGACCGCGCGCGACATCGCGAACACGAAGCAGGTGGTGCTCACGACCGCCGCGCTCGAAAAACTGGAGGCGGCCCTGAGCGAGCGCACGCGTGAGCGTGTGAACGCGTAAGCGAGTCGAAGGGTAACCATGAAACTGACCGAAGTCATCCGCCGTCCGCTGATCACCGAAAAGACCACGACGATGCGCGAAGACGGCAAGACCGTGGTGTTCGAAGTGGCCCGCAACGCCAACAAGATCGACATCCGGCGCGCCATCGAGAAGCTGCTCGGCGCCAAGGTGTCGGAGGTTCGCACCGCCATGACCCGCGGCAAGCTGAAGCGCCAGGGCCGTTTCGTCGGCCGCCGGTCCGACTGGAAGAAAGCATACGTAACTCTGAAGTCGGGTGAAAAACTCCCGGACTTCCTGGAGGGCGCCTAGGAGTTAAGAGTTCAGAGTTAAGAGTTCAGAGTGGACGGTCGTTCTGCACTCTGAACTCTGCACTCATAACTTCTTCGCAAGGTTTCTATGCCGATCAGAAAATACAAACCCACGACGCCGGGCCGCCGCCAGATGACGGTGCTGACGTTCGATGAGATCACGACCGACAAGCCGCACGCGCCGCTCACCGAGAAGCTGCAGCAGACCGGCGGGCGCAACAGCACGGGCGAGCAGACGATGTGGTGGCGCGGGGGCGGGCACAAGCGCCTCTATCGCATCATCGACTTCAAGCGCGACAAGGCCGGCATTCCCGGCAAGGTGTCGACGATCGAGTACGACCCGAATCGCTCGGCGCGCATCGCCTTGATCACGTATGCCGACGGCGAGAAGCGCTACATCCTGCAGCCTGTGGGGCTGAAGGTCGGCGACGCGGTGATTGCCGGCCCCAACGTCGACATCCTGACGGGCAACTGCCTGCCGCTCAAGAACATCCCGCAGGGCACCATGGTGCACAACGTCGAGCTCAAGCCCGGCAAGGGCGGCCAGATGGCGCGCAGCGCCGGGGCCAGCGTGCAGGTGGTCGCCAAGGAAGGCGACTACGTCTCGGTGAAGATGCCGTCGGGCGAAATCCGCAGGATCTACCAGGACTGCCTCGCGACGATCGGCCAGGTCGGCAACATCGACCACGAGAACGTCTCGATCGGCAAGGCCGGCCGCAGCCGCTGGCTGGGCAAGCGCCCGCACGTGCGCGGCGTGGCGATGAACCCGGTCGATCACCCGCTCGGTGGCGGTGAAGGCAAGACCTCGGGCGGCCGCCATCCGGTGACGCCGTGGGGCGTGCCGACCAAGGGTTACAAGACGCGCCGGCCGCAGCCGAGCGACAAGTTCATTGTCCAGCGCCGCAGCAAGTAGGCGCTGAAGGCAGAAGGCACAAGGCAGAAGGCAAAACATGAGCCGCTCAATCAAAAAAGGTCCGTTCGTCGACACCCATCTGCTCGAAAAGGTCGAGGCGATGAACCGCGCGAACGAGAAGAAGGTCGTCAAGACCTGGTCGCGCCGCTCGACGGTGATCCCCGAAATGGTAGGGCACACGCTCGCCGTGCACAACGGCAAGAAGTTCGTGCCGGTGTATCTCACCGAGAACATGGTGGGGCACAAGCTGGGCGAATTTTCTCCGACGCGCATTTTCAAGGGCCACTCGGCCCGGTCGGACAAGACGGCGGCGACCGCGGGCGCGCCGGGCGCTCCGGCGGCGCCGGCAGGAAAGGCGTAGGCCATGGTCCGCGCAGAGGCAACAGCGAAATACATCCGCACCTCGGCCCAGAAGGCCGGGCTGGTGCTGGATCTGATCCGCAACAAGGACGTCAACCAGGCGTTGTCGGCGCTGCAGTTCAGCCGCAAGTCGGTGGCGCGCGACGTCGCGAAGGTGCTGCGCTCGGCGGTGGCCAACGCGCAGCAGCAGGAAGCGTTCGGCGGCGATGTCGCCCGCCTGTTCGTGTCGGCGTGCCACGCCAACAACGGGCCGTCGCAAAAGCGCGTGCGCCCCGCCCCGATGGGCCGGGCGTTCCGGATCGTGAAGCGGACCACGCACCTCACTGTGCAAGTGACGGAGCGGGCCCAGGTCATCAAGGCGGTGGGGGCCGGGGGTTCGTCGGAGACGAACAAGGGAAATAGCTCGGCCAAGCCGGCGAAGACTTCGAAAGCGGCGCAGTCCAAGCGCGGCCGGGCCACGGCGCCCGCGTCGGCGTAACGTCGGAAACGTTAGTCAGAAACTGCTTAGTAAGAAACATAGTTAGAGGGGATCGCAGTGGGCCAGAAAGTTCACCCGTACGGGTTTCGCCTCGGGTTCAACAAGACCTGGAAGTCGCGCTGGTTTGCGGGGAAAGACTACGCCAACCTCCTGCACGAGGACCTCGATCTGAAGAAGGACCTGAAGAAGCGCTTCCAGCATGCCGGCGTCGCGAAGATCGAGATCGAGCGCGCCGCCAACAAGCTGAAGATCGACATCCACACCTCGCGCCCCGGCATCATCATCGGGCGCAAGGGCCAGGAAGTCGACAAGCTGAAGCAGGAAATCCAGAAGCGCACCAACCGCGAGGTCTTCATCAACATCCAGGAGATCCAGAAGCCGGAGCTGGACGCGCAGCTGGTGGGCGAATCGGTGGCGATGCAGCTCGAAAAGCGCGTGGCGTTCCGCCGCGCGATGCGCAAGGCGGTGGAGTCGGCGCTGCGCTTCGGCGCGCGCGGCATCAAGGTGCGGGTCTCGGGCCGCTTGAACGGCGCGGAAATCGCGCGCTCGGAATGGTACCTGCACGGCCAGCTGCCGCTGCAGACGCTGCGCGCCGACATTGATTACGGCTTCGCCGAAGCCAACACGACCTACGGGAAGATCGGCGTCAAGGTGTGGCTCTACAAGGGCGAGCGGCTGACGCCGCGCACCGGCCGTGAAGAGGAGTTTGGCGGTGGCGGACGGGACCGGGACAGGGATCGCGACCGCGGTCCACGTCGCCCTGGACCCGGGTCGCGGCCCGAGGCAAGGGGTTAGAGACATGCACATCTGTTGGTCTGATGAGCTCGTGATCGGTCGATCTGAAGCAAATGCTTCAGATCAAATGTTCACCAGCTCACGAGATCAACAGATGCAAGGATCATCAATATGTTGATGCCGAAGAAGGTCAAGTACCGGAAGCAGCAGCGCGGCCGCATGCGCGGCAAGGCGTGGCGCGGCTCCGACGTGTCGTTTGGCGATTACGGACTGAAGGCGCTCGAGCCATGCTGGCTGACCGATCGCCAGATCGAGGCGGCGCGCGTCGCCATGACACGGTTCGTCAAGCGCGGCGGCAAGGTCTGGGTGCGCGTGTTCCCCGACAAGCCGATCACCAAGAAGCCGCAGGAAACGCGTATGGGCAAGGGCAAGGGCGCGCCCGAAGGCTGGGTCTGCGTGATCAAGCCGGGCCGCATCCTGTTCGAGATGAACGGCGTGCCGGAAGCCGAAGCGCGGCGGGCGTTCGAGCTGGCCGGCGCCAAGCTGCCGATCCACGTGCGGTTTGCCAAGCGGTTTGCCGAGGAGAAGGCGTCATGAAGGCCCCCGAGCTGAGAGATTTGGATGTCGACACGCTGCGCGCGCGGACGCAGGAGATCGACGACCAGTTGTTCCGCATGCGGATCCGGAAGTCGATGGGCCAGCTGGAGGCCCCCGGGAAGATGAAGACGGTGCGCCGCGAGCGCGCCCGCATCCTCACGATTTTGAAAGAGAAGGCGAAGTAGCCATGGCAGGGAAAGCCGAAGTCCAGGGCGTGGTCGTGAGCGACAAGATGCAGAAGAGCGTCGTCGTCTCGACGGAGCGCCGCGTGCAGCACGGCGTCTACGGCAAGATCCAGAAGCGCACCTCCACCTTCGTCGCGCACGACGAGAACAACGACGCGAAGATCGGCGACACCGTGTTGATCGCCGAGTCGCGGCCGCTCAGCAAGCGCAAGCGATGGGCGCTGGTGCGCATCGTCGAGCGCGCGTCCCAGGTATAGGAGACCGACGCCATGATCCAGATGCGATCGATCCTCGACGTCGCCGACAACTCGGGCGCGCGAAAGATTTCCGTGATTAACCCGCTCGGCGGCGCCACCGGGCGCTACGCCTACCTCGGCGACATCATCACGGCCAACGTCAAGGAAGCGACCCCGGAGGGCCAGATCAAGAAGGGCCAGGTCGTGAAGGCCGTCGTCGTCCGGGTGCGCAAGGAACAGCGCCGCAAAGACGGCAGCTACATCCGGTTCGACCGCAATGCGGCCGTGCTCATCAACGATCAGGGCGAGCCGATCGGGACCCGCGTGTTCGGGCCCGTGGCCCGCGAACTGCGCGAGCGGCGCTTCATGAAGATCATCTCGCTCGCGCCAGAGGTGCTGTAAGGCCATGGCATTTTCGATTCGCAAGAACGACCAGGTGGTCGTCCGCGCCGGCAAGGACCGCGGCAAGCGCGGCCGCGTGCTCTCCGTGCTGCCCGAGAAGAACCGGGTCATCGTCGAGGGCGTGAACTTGATCAAGCGCCACACCCGCCCCAACCCGCAGAAGAACATCAAGGGCGGGATCGTGGAGCGCGAGGCGGCCATCCACGCGAGCAACGTGATGCTGCTGGATCCGGAGAGCAACGAGCCGACGCGCATCGGCAGCAAGACGCTGCCTGACGGCACGCGCGTGCGCATCGGCCGCAAGAGCGGAGCGGTGGTGGACAAATGAGCAAGGCGAAGCCTTCCGACGGGAAGAAAGAAAAGCACGAAAAGCACGAAAAGAACGACGCGCAAATCGCGGAGGCCAAGGCGGCCGGCAAGGAAGCGAAGGCGGCCAAAGAGGCCAAGGCCGCCGAAGCCGCCAGGAGCAAAGAGGCGAAGAGCACCGGCAAGGAAGTCAAGCCGGCGGTGATTCGCCTGCGCGACAAGTACCGCGCCGACGTGATTCCGGCGCTGAAGAAAGCGTTCGGCTACAAGAACATCATGGCCGTGCCCAAGGTCACCAAGGTGGTGGTCAACATGGGCCTCGGCGAGGCGACCCAGAACGCGAAGGTCGTCGACACCGGCGCCGACGAGCTCGGCAAGATCACCGGCCAGAAGGCGGCCGTGCGCAAGGCGAAGAAGTCGATTGCGCAGTTCAAGGTGCGCCAGGGCCAGCCGATCGGCGCCATGGTGACGCTGCGCGGCGATCGCATGTATGAGTTTCTCGACCGGTTGATGAGCATCGCGCTGCCGCGCGTCCGCGACTTCCGCGGCGTGTCGCCGAAGGGCTTCGACGGCCGCGGCAACTACACGCTCGGCCTGAAGGACCAGTTGATCTTCGTCGAGATCGATTACCTCAAGGCCGACAAAGGGCGCGGCATGAACGTGAGCGTCGTGACCACGGCGAAGACCGACGAAGAGGCCCGCAAGCTGCTGCAGCTGATGGGCATGCCTTTCAGAACCACTTAGAAGGCAGAAGGCAAAAGGCAGAAGGCAAAAGAAAAATGGCGACTAGCGCGAAGAAAGCACGCGAGAGAAAGACCCTGAAGTTCAAGGTGCGGCATCGCAACCGCTGCCGTCGCTGCGGCCGGTCGCGCGCGTATATGCGCAAGTTCGCGCTGTGCCGCCTCTGTTTCCGCGAGCTGGCCCTGACCGGCGACGTCGCGGGGGTTACGAAGAGTAGTTGGTAAGAACTCATCGGCCGCCGGCGCCGACCAGGGTGCGTACAGTGCGTACGGTGCCTGGGGTGCCTCAGGGCTGGTGCTTAAGAGCTGAGAGCAAAGAGTTATGACAGATCCGATTGCCGACATGCTGACTCGGATTCGCAACGCCGTCACGGCGCGCCATGCGCGCGTCGAGATGCCGGCGTCGAAGCTGAAGTCCGAGATCGCGAAGATCCTGCAGGACGAGGGCTACATCGCGGGTTTCAAGATGGTCGAGACGCCTGCCGAACGCCCCGGGAAGGCCGCGCGCCAGCAGATGCGGATGTTCTTGAAGTACGGCCCTGGCGGCGAGAAAGCCATTTCGGGGATCGAGCGCGTCAGCCGTCCCGG
The DNA here is from genome assembly GCA_030650395.1 of Acidobacteriota bacterium. Lineage (GTDB taxonomy): Bacteria > Acidobacteriota > Vicinamibacteria > Vicinamibacterales > UBA2999 > 12-FULL-67-14b. The sequence goes on from JAUSDY010000121.1 coordinate 32,102, forward strand.
CCGGCGGATCTACGTCAACCGCGAGACCGTGCCGCCCGTGCTGGGCGGGCTCGGCGTCTGCATCCTGACGACGTCGCGCGGGGTGATGACGGGCCGGGCCGCGCAGCAGGCCGGCGTCGGCGGCGAAATTCTCTGCAACGTGTGGTGAGGCCATGTCGAGAATTGGAAAGAAACCAATCGTGATTCCCAAGGGCGTGACCATCAAGGTCGACGGCTCGAACGTCGACGTCAAGGGCCCCAAGGGACAGATGACGCAGGCGCTGCCGCCGGGCGTGAGCGCCGCGGTCGAGGACGGCTCGCTGGTCACGAAGAAGATCAAGGACGACCGCGAGCTCGACAAGTTTCACGGCCTCGCGCGCAGCCTGGTGAACAACGCCGTGCTCGGCGTGACCGAAGGCTGGAAGCGCGAGCTCGACATCGTCGGCGTCGGCTACCGCGCCGAGATGAAGGGCAAGCAGGTCGTACTCGCCCTCGGCTACTCGCACCCCGTGGTGTTCGACATCCCGAACGGAATCGACATCGCGATCGAGAAGCAGACGCACCTCACCGTGACGGGCGTCGATCGACAACTGGTCGGCCAGGTGGCCGCCAACCTGCGCCGCTTGCGCAAGCCCGACCCGTACCAGCAGAAGGGCGTGCGCTACACCGGTGAAGTGTTGAAGAAGAAAGCGGGCAAGACGGGGGCCTGACAATCTCAGATCTCAGATTTCAGATTTCAGATCAATTGCAGATTGCAGATTTGGTGTTGGCATGAGGATTAAGACAAAAGAAGACCGCCGCGATCGGATCAAGTTCCGGATCCGCAAGCGCATGACGGGCACGACCGAGAAGCCGCGGCTGACCGTGTTTCGCAGCGGCGCGCACATCTACGTGCAGGTGATCGACGACCGCGCCGGCACGACGGTGGCGTCGGCCTCGAGCGTCGAGGCGGCCGTGAAGGGCGCGATGGCCAAGGGCACGCGCGGCGGCAACATCAAGGGCGCCGAGAGGGTCGGCACGACCATCGCGGAGCGGCTCAAGGAAAAAGGCATCACCAAGGTGGTGTTCGACCGCAACGGGTTTCTGTACCACGGCCGCGTGCGCGCCGTGGCCGAGGCCGCGCGGTCCGCGGGCCTGGAATTTTAGGCGGGTGGAATAAATGATCCGGACACGCGAAAAGATTGACGCGGCGCAGCTCGACATCAAGGACACGGTGGTCTCGATCAACCGTGTGACGAAGGTGGTCAAGGGCGGCAAGAACCTGAGCTTCAGCGCACTGGTCGTGGTCGGCGACGGCCATGGCGTGGTGGGCTACGGCGTCGGCAAGGCCAAGGAAGTGCCGTCGGCGATCAAGAAGGGCATCGAGGCGGCCAAGAAGCGGCTGATTCGCGTCCCGGTCCAGGGCACGACGGTGCCGCATCCGGTGGTCGGCCGCTACGGCGCCGGGCGCGTGCTGCTGAAGCCCGCGCCGGACGGCACGGGCGTGATTGCCGGCGCGGCGGTGCGCGCGGTGGTGGAAGCGGCCGGCGTAACCAACGTGCTGACCAAGTCGCTGGGCTCGGCCAACCCGCACAACGTGGTGCGCGCGGCGTTCACGGCACTGCAGGATTTGAAGGACCCGGGCAAGCTGATGCGGCTGCGCGGCAAAGACACCCTCGCGGATCTCGCCGGCGGACGCACGGCCTAAGCAACGGCCGACAGCCTACCCACCTCCGCCAAGGCTACGGTGGGTCCACCGAAGCGCTTCGCGCGAAGGTGGAAAGGTTTGTCGCCACAGGGACAAAGAACAATGGCGAAAGCGAAGCAGGCAAAGGCTAAGGCGGCGAAGCCGAAGAAAACTGAGGCGAAGACCGTCACGATCAAGCTCACGAAGAGCCCGATCGGCTTCAACAGGAACCAGGCCACGGTGGTGCAGAGCATCGGCCTGCGGAAGATCAATCACGCGGTCACGCTGGCGGACACGCCCGAGACGCGCGGCATGATCTTCAAGGTGCGTCACCTCGTGACGGTGAGCGAATAAGTTATGGGTCTCAATAATCTGAAGCCGGCCGACCGGTCGAAGTTCAAGAAGAAGCGCGTCGGGCGCGGTCCGGGATCGGGCCTCGGCAAGACGTCGGGCCGCGGCCACAAGGGCGCGCAGTCGCGCTCGGGCTACTCGTTCAAGCGCGGCTTCGAGGGCGGCCAGATGCCGCTCCATCGCCGCGTGCCGAAGCGCGGCTTTACGAACATCTTCCGCACCGAGTACGACGTCGTCAATCTCGACCAGCTCGAGTCGGTGTTCGACACCGGCGCGACGGTGACCGTCGAGTCGCTGCGCGAGCACGGGCTCGTCAGCAGCCGCACGTCGCTCGTGAAGATTCTCGGGCGCGGCGAGCTGACCAAGGCGCTGACCGTGCACGCGCACAAGTTCAGCGGCAAGGCCGCCGAGAAGGTGGCCGCCGCGGGTGGCAGAGCCGAATCCATTCCGGATGGCAAGACCGAAGCCGTCAGCAGCTAACTGAGGCGCTTTTGTGCTGGATACGCTGAAGAATCTGTTCGCCGTCGCGGATCTGCGGAACCGGGTGCTCTTTACACTCGGCATGCTGGCCGTGTATCGCGTCGGCAACCACATCCCGACGCCTGGCGTAAACTCGGAGGCGCTTCGCATTCTCGCCGAGCAGGCGCAGAACACGATGTTCGGCCTCTACGACATGTTCACGGGCGGCAGCCTGTCGCGCATCACGATCTTCGCGCTGGGCGTGATGCCGTACATCAGCTCGTCGATCATCCTCCAGCTGCTGACGGTGGTGTGGCCGTACCTCGAGCGGCTGTCGAAGGAAGGCGAGCTGGGCCGGCGCAAGATCACCCAGTACACGCGCTACCTGACGCTGGTGCTCGCGATCGTCCAGTCGATGGGCATCGCGATTTATCTCGAGCGGCAGACCCAGATTGCCGGCGGCTTGCCGCTGGTCTACGAACCGGGCTGGAGCTTCCGCCTGATGTGCATGCTGACGCTCACGACCGGCACCATGTTCATCATGTGGCTCGGCGAGCAGATCACCGAGCGTGGCATCGGCAACGGCATGTCGCTCATCATCTTCGCGGGCATTGTCGTGAACCTGCCGCGTGCCGCCATTGCGACGGTCGACCAGATGCGGACCGGCCAGATCGGGCTGCTGACCATGGCCCTCCTCGTGGTGATGATGGTGGGGGTGATCGCCGCGATTATCTACGTCGAGCGGGCGCACCGGCGCATCACCGTGCAGTATGCCAAGCGCGTGGTCGGGCGCCGTCAGTACGGCGGCTCGAGCACCCACATCCCGCTCAAGGTCAACACCGGCGGCGTGATCCCGGTGATCTTCGCGAGCTCAATCCTGACGTTCCCGACAACGCTGTCGGGCATGTTCACGCCAGGCGGGTGGGCGGACGCGGCGATCCGGCAGATCTCCTACGGCATGCCGCTCTACAACCTGCTGTACATGACGGGCATCGTGTTCTTCGCGTACTTCTACACCGCCATCATCTTCAATCCGGATGATGTGTCCGAGAACATGCGGAAGTACGGCGGCTTCATCCCCGGGATCCGCCCCGGCAAACGCACGGCGGAATACATCGACACCATCCTGGCCCGCATCACGCTGGTCGGCGCGCTCTACCTGGCGCTGGTGGCGATTCTGCCGGAGTTCCTGCTGACCGGTTTCAAGGTGGCGCCGATCCCGTTCATCGGCGAGCAACTCGACGCGCTGCTGCCGCGCTTCGTCACGCAGGGCTTGAACGTGCAGTTCTTCTTCGGCGGCACGTCGCTGCTGATCGTCGTGGGCGTCGCCATGGACACCGTGAACCAGGTCGAGTCGCAGCTCATCATGCGCCATTACGATGGCTTCATGAAGAAGACGCGGATTCGCGGACGGCGCGGCTGACGTGGCGTTGAACCTGGTGATGCTTGGCCCGCCGGGGGCGGGCAAGGGCACGCAGGCGGAACGGTTTGCGAGCGAGCATGGCATTCCGAAGGTGTCGACCGGCGACATCCTCAGGGAAGCGGTGCACGACACCACGCCGCTCGGCGAGAAGGTCAAGGCCGTGATGGAACGCGGCGAGCTGGTCGGCGACGACCTGATGATCGGGATCGTCCGCGAGCGGCTGACGCGTCCGGACGCTCTGGGCGGGTTCGTGCTCGACGGCTTCCCGCGCACGGCGGCGCAGGCCACCGCGCTCGACGAGATTACGGCGTCGCGCGGTCCGGTGATCTGCATCGAGATCCAGGTGCCGGACGAAGAGTTGGTGCGGCGGGTGCGGGGACGGAGGGTGTGCGACGACTGCGGGGCGAACGCCGATGCGTTCGAGCACCTGCCGGGTGCGCTGCCGCCGCTCTGCCAGAACACGGACCGCTGCCGGTCGGTGGGGCCGAAGTGGGTGGCGCGGTCGGACGATTCGGAGCTGGTGGTGCGCGAGCGGCTGAAGGTCTACTGGCGCGACACGCGCCCGATGATCGAGTACTACAGCGCGCGGCCGACCTTCCGGGCGATCGACGGCAAGCAGCCGCCCGAGCAGGTTCGCGAGGCGCTCGTCGCCGCGGTGGCGTCGGCGCTCGGCAAGCCCGCGAGCCAGTTGCGCTCGCTGGCGAAGAATGTGGGGTTGCAGGCGTGATCGTCTGCCGGTCGGCGTCGGAGATTGAAAAGCTCGCCCGCGTCAACGCGCTCGTCGCGCGCGTGTTGAAAGAGCTGGCGGCGGCGGTCAAGCCCGGCGTCACCACGGCGCAGCTCGACGAGCTCGCCGAGCAGCGATTGCGGAAAGCCGGCGCGGAGCCGGCCTTCAAGGGGTATCACGGCTACCCCGCCACGATTTGCGCGTCGGTGAACGAGCAGGTCGTGCACGGTATTCCGTCGGGCCGCGCGCTGGTCGAAGGCGACATCGTGTCGATCGACATGGGCGCGAAGCTCGGAGGGTTTTACGGCGATTCGGCGGTCACGGTGCCGGTGGGCCGCGTGACGCCGGAAGCCGAGCGGCTGCTGAAGGTCACCAAGGAAGCCCTCGATCGGGCGGTGGCCACGGTGCGAGCCGGGGCGAGGGTGTCGGACATCGGCGCCGCGGTGCAGTCGTTTGTCGAGGCGCAGGGGTTTTCGGTGGTCCGCGAGTTCGTGGGCCACGGCATCGGGACGGCGCTTCACGAGGAGCCGCAGATTCCGAATTACGGCACGGCCGGGCGCGGCCCGCGGCTGGCGGAGGGCATGACCCTCGCGATCGAGCCGATGGTGAACGCGGGCAAGCCGGCGGTGAAAGTGCTCGGCGACGGGTGGACGGCGGTCACGAAAGACAAGGGCCTGTCCGCGCACTTCGAGCACACGGTGGTGGTGACCGAAGACGGCTGCCGCGTGTTGACGCTGCCCGATGTGGCCGCCGAAGTCGATGGCCCTTCGACAAGCTCAGGGCCATCCCGAGCGGAGTCGAGGGATGGACGAACCGCAAGCGCCGCCGGGTAACACCCTTCGACCTGTGTCAAAGGACGAAGAGGCTCAGGGCAGGGCGGCGGAGGGCGTGGTTCGAGAGCTCTTGCCGAGCCAACTGGTACGGGTCGAGCTCGAAGGCCGGCATTACGTCACGGCGCATCTGGCGAGTCCAGTGGGTCGCAACTATGTCCGGATCGTCGTCGGAGATCGGGTGCGAGTCGCACTGATGGCGAACGACCCTTCACGGGGCCGCGTCGTCGAGAAGCTGTAGGGCACCCCTTTATGGGGTGCCGTAAGTGGAGTACGAAATGAAAGTCAGAGCGTCGGTGAAGAAAATTTGCGACAAGTGCAAGGTTGTCCGCCGCCGTGGGGTGGTCCGGGTGATTTGCACGAACCAGAAGCACAAGCAGCGGCAAGGATAAGACATGGCGCGTATTTCAGGTGTCGATCTCCCGCGCACGAAGCGCATCGAGATTGGTCTCACGTATATCTTCGGCATCGGGCGTCACCGCTCGAACGTCGTGCTGGCAGCCGCCGGGGTCGACCCCAGCGTGCGGGTGAAGGACCTCACCGAAGACGACGTCCGCAAGATCACGCGCGTCCTGGAAGAGCAGGGCGGCATCGAGGGCGATCTCCGCAAGGAAATCTCCTTGAACATCAAGCGGCTGATCGAGATCGGCAGCTACCGCGGCGGCCGGCATCGCCGCAACCTGCCGCTGCGCGGGCAGCGTACCAAGACCAACGCGCGCACGCGGAAGGGCCCGCGCAAGGGCGCCGTGGCCAAGAAGAAGACGGTATAACTCATGGCAAAAGCAGAGACTCCCGGCGGCGCGGAAGCGCCGGCCAAGCCGACCAAGAAAAAGAAAGCGTTCAAGAAGCGCGGCGAAAAGCGCATCGTCCACCACGGCTTCGTTCACGTGCAGGCGTCGTTCAACAACACGTTGATCACGATCACCGATGCCGAGGGCGCGGTGGTGTCGTGGTCGAGCGCGGGCGCGATCGGCTTCAAGGGCTCGCGTAAGGGCACGCCGTTTGCGGCGACCCAGGCCGCGCTGAACGCGACCAACGCCGCCAAGGCGTTTGGCATGCGCTCGTGCGACGTGCTGGTCAAGGGCCCCGGCTCCGGCCGCGAGTCGGCGATCCGCGCGCTGCAGACCGCGGGGCTCGAGGTGCGCTCGATCCGCGATGTCACGCCGATCCCGCACAACGGTTGCAGACCACCGAAGCGTAGGAGAGTGTGATTCATGGCACGTTATAACGGACCTGTTTGTCGTCTCTGCCGCCGTGAGGGCATGAAGCTGTTCCTCAAGGGCGAGCGCTGCTACACCGAGAAGTGCGCGATCGAAAAGCGCAACATGCCGCCAGGTCAGCATGGCCGCCTGCGGAAGGCCAAGATGGTCGGCTATGCCGTGCAGTTGCGCGAGAAGCAGAAGGTCAAGCGCATCTACGGCGTGCTGGAGGATCAGTTCCGCGGCTACTTCGAGCAGGCCGAGCGCACGCGCGGCGGCATCACCGGCGAAACGCTGCTGCAGCTGCTGGAGCGCCGTCTCGACAACGTGGTCTATCGCATGGGCCTCGGCACGTCACGGGCCCAGGCGCGCCAGCTGGTGCGCCACGGCCACTTCCTGGTCAACGGCAAGAAGGTCGACGTGCCGTCGTACTCGCTCAAGTCTGGCGACACGGTGGCGGTGCGCGAGACCAGCCGGCAGAACTCGACCATCATCCACGCCACCGAAGAAGTGAAGGGCCGCGGCATTCCCGAATGGCTCTCGCTCGAGGGCGAGCTGGGCGGCAAGGTCGTCAGCATGCCGACGCGCGAGCAGATCAACCTGCCGGTGCAGGAACAGCTCATTGTGGAGCTTTACAGCAAATAACGAATAACCAATTACGAATAACGAAAAAACCAGAATCGTTGGTTATTCGAACTTCGTTATTGGTTATTCGTTTCGCACGCCGCGCTCCAGCAGCTTTTCAGGCCTGCAGCGAGCGAGCGCGGTCATTACCCGCAGGCCTGGAGGCTGGATCTCCACCCCACCACGCACAAAACGCGTGGCGGGGGCCCCGGAGAGAACGCCCGTAAGCGAAAGGTAGAAAGCAATGTTGTGGAAAGGTTTTCAGCGCCCCAAGCGCCTCGAGTTCGAACGTGAGACCCTGACGAACCGGTTCGGCCGGTTCTACGCGCAGCCGTTCGAGCGCGGGTTCGGCACCACCGTCGGCAACGCCTTGCGGCGCGTGCTGCTGTCGTCGATCGAGGGCGCCGCGATCACCGCGGTGCAGATCGACGGTGTATTGCACGAGTTCTCGCCGATCAAGGGCGTGGTCGAGGATGCGACCGACATCATCCTCAACCTCAAGCAGCTGCCGCTCACCTGTCACGTCGATCACGTCAAGACGCTGACGCTGCGCAAGGACAAGGCGGGCCCGGTGCGCGCCTCCGACATCGAAGCCGACGCGGACGTCGAGATCCTCGAGCCGGATGCCGTGATTGCGACCATCGCCGAGGGCGGCAAGCTCCACATGCAGCTGCGCGTCAAGCGCGGCCGCGGCTACGTCGCCGCCGACCGCAATTTCGACGAAGACCTCGGCATCGGCTGGATCCCGATCGACTCGGTCCACTCGCCGGTGAAGAAGGTCAACTACCTGGTCGAAGGCGCGCGCATCGGCCAGACCACCGACTACGACAAGCTCACCATCGAGGTGTGGACCAACGGCTCGGTGACCCCGCGCGACGCGGTGTCGCTGTCGGCCAAGCTGATCAAGGATCACCTCAACATCTTCGTCAGCCTCGACGAGGCCGACGATGAAGGGTCCGAGGCGGGGGCGGAAGCGCCGCGCGTCGGCGTGACCAACGAACACCTCGACAAGAGCGTCGAAGAGCTCGAGCTGTCGGTGCGCTCGTACAACTGCCTCAAGAACGCGAACATCCGGACGATTCGCGAGCTGGTCGGCAAGACCGAGACCGAGATGCTCAAGACCAAGAACTTCGGGCGCAAGTCGCTCAACGAGATCAAGGAGATTCTCACGTCGATGGGGCTGAGCCTCGGCATGAAGCTCGACCAGCCCGCGATTGCGGAATAACAAGCCATGCGTCACCGAAATGCACATCGAAAACTCGGCCGCGATACGTCGCATCGCACGGCGTTGCTGCGCAACCAGGCCGAGGCGCTGCTGCGTCACGAGAAGATCGAGACCACCGTCCCGAAGGCGAAGGAGCTGCGGCCCTACGTCGAGCGGCTGATCACGATCGCCAAGCGCGGCGTCAAGGCCAACGACCCGAAGGGCGCATCCCTCTCGGCCCGCCGGCTGGTGATGCGCGACGTCCTCAACGAGACCGTCGTGACCAAGCTGTTCGACGAGCTGGCGCCGCGCTTTGCGGACCGGCCGGGCGGTTACACGCGGATCCTCAAGCTCGGTCATCGCCGCGGCGACGCGGCGGAGATCGCGCAGATCGAGCTCATCGGCAGCGAATTCGACCCGAAGAAAGCCGAAGCCGACAAGAAGGCAGCCGAAGAGGCCGCCGGCGGCGATCAGCCCAAGTCGCAGAAGAGCGTCGGCGAGCGCCTCAAGGCGGCCGCCAAGAGCATCCGTGGCGGCGGCCAGAAGAACAAGGGCGACGCCGGCAGCCGCACCAAGCCGGGCAAGCCCGCGCGCGGCGCGTCGAAGCAGACCTCGACGCCGCGCAAGGCCGGCGGCAGCTGAAAAGAGAGAGCAACAGGAGATCAGGAGACCATCCTGTTTTGTCCTCAGTCGTTGCGGGTCGTTCCCCTGGCTCACGCTGAAATCTAACGGCTGACATGGATCTCCAAGCCGAGTTCGGCGACATCGACATCTACCTGTTCGATCAGCTGCTGCGCGGCCGCATCGCGCCGGGGATGCGCGTGTTCGACGCCGGCTGCGGCGGCGGCCGCAATCTCGTCTACCTGCTCCGTAACGGTTACGACGTCTGCGGCAACGACGCCGAGCCCGCCGCGATCGCGCAGGTCACGGCGCTGGCCGCGCGCACGGCGCCCGGCCGCCGCCACGACTTTCGTGTCGAGCCGATCGAACAGACGTCATTTCCCGACGGCCACGCCGACGTCGTGCTGATGAGCGCGGTGCTCCACTTCGCCCGCGACGCGGCGCATTTCGAGGCGATGCTGCGCGCGGCGTGGCGGGTGCTGCGCCCGGGCGGCGTGTTCTTCGCGCGGCTGGCATCCACGATCGGTATCGAACAACAGGTTCGGCCGATCAGCAGTGGGCCCGCCTTCGCGGCCAAAGGCCGCTACGACGAGGTCTCGCCGAAGCTCGCGCCTGTTGCCCGCGCGAGCGAAGGCGGACGCTTCGGCTTGCCGGACGGCTCCGATCGCTACCTCGTCGACGCGCCCGCCCTGCTGGACTGGACGGCACGGCTCGGCGGCGACCTCATCGATCCGCTGAAAACCACGCTGGTGCACGAGCAGCGATCGATGACGACCTGGGTGATGCGCCGCCGTTAGACTACTGCCGATGCATCAGCTGCCGAAGCTCCTGGACAACAATCGCCGCTGGGCCGCCGAACGGGTCACGGGCGATCCCACCTTCTTCACGCGTCTCACCAACCAGCAGGCGCCCGGATTTCTCTGGATCGGCTGTTCCGACAGCCGCGTCCCGGCCAACGAGATCGTCGGCCTCGATCCCGGCGAGCTCTTCGTCCACCGCAACGTCGCCAACCTCGTCGTCCATACCGACGTCAATTGCCTGTCGGCGCTGCAGTATGCGGTGGACGTGTTGAAGGTCGGACACGTCATCGTGTGCGGCCACTACGGGTGCGGCGGCATCCGCGCGGCGATGGACGGCACGGCGCACGGGTTGATCGACAACTGGCTGCGCCACGTGCAGGACGTGCAGCGCTCGCACCGCGCGGAGTTGTCGGGGCTGGCCGGCGATCAGGCCCGGATCGATCGGCTGTGCGAGCTGAACGTGATCGAGCAGGTGCGCAACGTCGGCCGCAGCACGATCGTGCAGGACGCTTGGAAGCGCGGCCACCCGCTCGAGCTGCACGGGTGGATCTATGGGTTGAAGGATGGGCTGATTTCAGATCTCAGAATTCAGATGTCAGACTTGAAGTGATCAAAATCAATCTGAAATCTGCAATCTGAGATCTGAGATCTATCAAGCAGGCTCCTCCGCCGCGTGGCCGCGCTCGGCCCTCGCGGTGGCGACGATCTTCTGCTGCAGGTGGTTCGGCACCTCGTCGTAATGCGAGTACTCCATCTGATACGAGCCGCGCCCGCCGGTCACCGACGTGAGGTGCTGCTCGTAGGTCAGCATCTCCGACATCGGCACCTGCGCCTTGATCACCGTCAGCAGGCCGCGCGCTTCCATTCCTGAAATGCGGCCGCGCCGGCTGTTGAGGTCGCCCATCAGGTCGCCGGCGTGATCGCCGGGCGCGTAGACCTCGACGTTCATGATCGGCTCGAGCAGCGTCGGGTGCGCCTTCGACATGCCGTCCTTGAAGGCCAGCCACCCCGCGGTCTTGAACGAGAGCTCGTTCGAATCGACGTCGTGGTACGAGCCATCGTAGAGCACGACGCGGAAGTCGACGACCGGGTAGCCGGCGAGGTAGCCGCGCAGCCGCGACTCCTGGATGCCTTTTTCCACCGCTGGAATGAACTGGCGGGGAATCGAGCCGCCGAAGATATCGATCACGAATTCGAAGTCGCTGCCGCGCGGCAGCGGCTCCATCCGGATCTTGCAGTCGCCGAACTGGCCGTGCCCGCCGGTCTGCTTTTTGTGGCGGCCGTGCGCCTCGACCTTCGACGTGATGGTCTCGCGGTAGGGGATGCGCGGCGGCTTGAGCAGCACCTCGACGCCGAAGCGGCGCTTGAGCTTGGCCACCGTGACCTCGATGTGCAGCTGTCCCTGGCCCGCGAGCAGCAGCTCGTGCGTCTGCGGGTCGCGCTGGTAGCGGATACTGCCGTCTTCCTCCTCGAGCCGGTGCATCGCGGTGCTGATCTTGTCTTCGTCGCCGCGGCTCTTCGGCTCGATCGCGTACGACAGCACGGGGTCGGGGAAGGCGATTGGCGCGAACGTAAACCCGGCGGCTCTCTCCGCGATCGTGTCGTTGGTCCGCGTATCCTTGAGCTTGGCGACCGCGCCCAGGTCTCCGGCTTTGAGCTCCGGTACCGTGGTCGCGGTCTTGCCCTGCAACACGATGAGGTGGCCGAGGCGCTCGGGCGTGTTCTGCGTGGTGTTGGTGACCGTGGAGTCGGCCTTCAACGTGCCCTGGTAGACGCGGAACATCGTGATGCGGCCGGCGAACTGATCCGCCACCGTTTTCCAGACGAACGCGGCGTGCGGTGCGTTCTCGTCCGCAGTGCGGGTCACCGTCTCCTTGTGGGCCTGCGCCGTGAACGGGCGATCGGCGGGGGAGGGCGCGTAGGCCAGCAGGGCGTCCATCAGCGTCTGCACGCCGATGTTCTGCAGCCCGGACGTGCACAGCAGCGGGAAGATCTTGGCCGCGCGCGTGGCGGTCGCCAGGCCCTTCACGAGCTCGTCTTGCGTGAGCGTGCCCGCTTCGAAGAATTTCTCCATCAGCGGCTCGTCGGCCTCGGCGACCATCTCGATCAGCGCGTCCCGCGCCGCGTTGGCGGCGTCGGTCATGTTCGAGGGCACCGCGCCTTCCGTCATCTTTCCTGAACCGTCGGTGGCGAACGTGTAGGCCTTCATCGCGACGAGGTCGACGACGCCGCTGAAGTTTCTCTCGTCGCCAATCGGCAGCTGGATCGGGATCACCGAGCGTCCGCACGCCTGGCGCACCGATTCGAGCGTGCGCTCGAGCGACGAGCGGTCGCGGTCGAGGCGATTGACCACCACCAGGCGGGGCAGTGCGAGCTCGTCGGCGGCGGCCCACGCCTTCTCGGTCTGCACCTCGACGCCGGCCACGCCGTCGACGACGACCAGCGCGCACTCGACGACGCGCAGCGCGGCGCGCGCGTCGGCGAAGAAGTTGCCGAAGCCGGGCGTGTCGATCAGGTTGATTTTGGTCTTGTTCCACTCGGCGTAGGCGAGGCTGGCCGAGAGCGTATGTTTGCGGGCGATTTCTTCTTCGTCGTAGTCGGTGACGGTGTTGCCTTCGTCCACCTTACCGAGCCGGTTGACCATGCCGGCGTCGAACAGCAGGGCGGACAGTAACTGGGTCTTGCCAGAACCGCCGTGCCCCACTACAGCCACGTTGCGGATGCCGGCAGCGTCGTAGACCTTCATAGGCGGGAACCTCCCGGGCGCTCACACGCCCGATAGGCGCATCATATGCTGCTTGCCGGGAGCCGGATCAAGCTCTGTCGGGAGGAATGAAAAACCAAGTCGGGACGGCACGAGTGCCGCGACGGGAGGGTGTAATTGCTCAGTCGGAAAAAATGCGTGAGACGTCCTACTCGTAACGCAGGGCCTCGATCGGATCCAGGCGCGACGCGCGCCAGGCGGGCAGCATCCCGAAAAAGATGCCGATTGAGGCCGAAAAACCCAGGCCGAGCGCGAACGACCACCACGGCAGCGACACCGGGAAGCCCGAGATGAGGTTGACCGCCAGGCCAATAGCGCTGCCCATCAGCACGCCCAGAATTCCTCCAACGCTGGTCAGCACCGCCGCTTCGATCAGGAATTGCACCAGGATTTCGCGGCGCCGCGCCCCGATCGCCAGCCGCACGCCGATCTCGCGCGTCCGTTCCGTCACCGAGATGGTCATGATCGCCATCACGCCGATGCCGCCGACCATCAGCGCGATTGACGAAATCACGACCAGTGCCAGCAGGATCGCCGCGGAAATCTGATCCCACACCGCGAGAATCGCGTCCGAGGTGACGAGGTCGAAGTCGTTGGGCTGATCGAGTGTCAAGCCGTGCCGGATCCGCATGATGGTCTCGACCTCGCGGATCGCCTCCGCCCGTGGCACGTCCTCGCGTGGCACCACCACGATCAGCGCCGGCATTCCGCCGAACGGCCCGCGCCGCACCCGCTCGTTACCGAACTGCTTGCGATACGCGCCATAGGGAATGATCGCGAAGTCGTCCTGCCCGAGGCTGAAGCCGCCCGGCGAGGGGCGCGGTCCGACCACGCCCAGCACCGTGTACTCGATCGCGCCGATCCGGACCGGTTTGCCGATTGGATCGATGCCGCGCTTCTCGAACAGCGCCTGATAGACGCCAAACCCGATCACCGCGACCGCACGGTTGCGCAGGACTTCCTGCGCTGTGAAGGAGCGACCGGCAAACATCTTCGCGAAGTTCACCTCGACGTACTTCTCGGTGGTCCCCATGATGGCCACCGGCCGCGTCCGCTCACCGCGATAGAAGACCCGCTCCGTTAACGGCCCCGGCGGCCCGGCGCCGAGCCAGATGTCGACGATGGCCGCGGTGCCCGCCAGCTTTTCAACCGCCCGCATGTCGGCCACGGTCAGCGAGGGCCGGCGCATCACCGATTGAAACGACGCGCCCGCCGACAGGCTCACCGCGCTGAACCGCGCGACCATGATCGTATTCGGCCCGAGCGTGTTAATCGAGTCGCGTAGCGAGGTGTCGAAGCCGCGAATCAGCGAGGTCATTCCGACGATCGACGTCACGCCGATCACGACGCCGAGCACCGTCAGCGCCGAGCGCATCTTGTTGCCGCGCAGCGTGCTCAACGCCATCTCGGCGGTTTCTTTCAGGAGCGCGAACTGTTTGGTGAAGGCAGACATGTCCTAAGCGCCGTGCCGCAACTCGATGGCCCCGTTACTCGTATCGGAGCGCTTCGATGGGGTCCAGGCGCGAGGCGCGCCAGGCGGGCAGCATCCCGAAAAAGATGCCGATCGAGGCCGAGAACCCCAGGCCGAGCGCGAACGACCACCACGGCAGCGAGACGGGGAAGCCCGAAATCAGATTGACGCTCAGGCCGATCGCGCTGCCCATCAACACGCCGAGCACGCCGCCGACGCTGGTCAGCACGGCGGCTTCGATTAGGAACTGAACCAGGATTTCGCGGCGCCGCGCGCCGATGGCCTTGCGCACGCCGATTTCGCGCGTCCGTTCCGTGACCGAGATGGTCATGATCGCCATCACGCCGATGCCGCCCACCATCAGCGCGATCGACGAGATGACCACTAAAGACAGGAGGATCGCGGCCGAAATCTGGTCCCACACCGCCAGGATCGCATCGGAGGTGACCAGGTCGAAGTCGTTCGGTTGGTCGAGCGTCAGGCCGTGCCGGATGCGCATAATCGTTTCGACCTCGCGCATCGCGTCGGCGCGAGGCGCGCCCTCGCGCGGCACCACCACGATCATCGCGGGTATGCCGCCGAACGGCCCGCTCCGCACCCGCTCGTTGCCGAACTGCTTGCGGAACGTGGTGTAGGGGATGATCGCGAAATCATCCTGTCCGAGGCTGAAGCCGCCCGGCGATGGGCGCGGGCCGATCACGCCCAGTATCGTGTATTCGACGGCACCGATCCGCACCTGCTTGCCGATGGCATCGATGCCGCGCTTCTCGAACAGCCCTTGGTACGCGCCGAACCCGATGACCGCGACCGCGCGGCTCCGCATCAATTCCTGTTCCGTGAACGATCGGCCGGCGAACATCTTGGCGAAGTTGATCTCGACGTACTTCTCGGTCGTGCCCATGATCGGGGACGGCCGGGTGCGCTCGCCGCGGTAGAAGATGCGTTCCACGGGTGTCGGCCCTGGTCCGGCACCGAGCCAGATGTCCACCATTTTCGCGGTCTGGGATAACCGTTCGATGGCCTGTGCGTCGGCCACCGTCAAGTTCGGCCTGCGCAGCAGGGTCTGAAACGACGCCCCCGACGACATGCTGAGCCCGCCGAAGCGCTCGATGTAAATCGTGTTCGGACCGAGGGTGTTAATCGAGTCGCGCAGCGACGTGTCGAAGCCGCGAATCAGCGAGGTCATGCCGACGATCGACGTCACGCCGATCACGACGCCGAGCACCGTCAGCGCCGAGCGCATCTTGTTGCCGCGCAGCGTGCTCAACGCCATCTCGGCGGTTTCTTTCAGCAGCGCGAACTGTATATTGACGGCAGTCATGCGCTATTCCCTGCGCAGCGCTTCGATCGGATCCAGCATGGCGGCCCGACGGGCGGGATAGTAGCCGAACACCAGGCCGACCAGCGCCGTGATGGTCACGCCAAGCACGACCGACCACAGCTCCACGGCGGAGGGCACCGGAGTGAACGTCGCAATGATCGTCGAGAAGATGGCGCCCAGGGAAATGCCCACGATGCCGCCGGTGATCGACAGCGTGATCGACTCGGTGAGCACCTGCGACATGATGTCGCGGCGCTTGGCGCCGAGCGCCTTGCGCAAGCCGATTTCGCGCGTCCGTTCGCTCACCACCATCAGCATGATGTTCATGATCACGATGCCGCCCACCAGCAGCGACAGCCCGACGATGCCCACCAGCAGCACCGCGATGCCCGCGGTCGCCTGTTGGAAGATGCCGAGCACCGAATCCGACGCCACGATCCCGAAGTTATCGGGCTCCGCCGGCTTGAGCCCGCGCTCGACGCGCAACGCGACCCGCGTTTCGTCCTTCGCCAGGTTCACGAGCGTTTCGTTGCGCGGCTTGATCATCAGCGCCAGCGACTGGCGCGCGCCGAACAGCTTCTGGTACGAGCCGAGCGGAATCACCACGAACTCGTCGAGCGACTGGCCGAACGCCGCGCCTTTTTTCTTGCTGACGCCGACCACCGTGAACGGCACGCCGGCGATCCGAATCTTCTTATCGAGGGGGTCGGCCGACCCGAAGAGCCGGTCCGCGATCTGCCAGCCGATCAATGTCACCAAACGCTTGCGCGAGATTTCCGTCGGCGTGACCATGCGCCCGCGCTCGGCGTCGAAGGTCGTGAAGTCGAGATATTCCTCGCTCACGCCCTGGACCTGCACGGTCTCGAGCTCTTCATCGAGATAGGCGACGCGCGTCCGGGTCTGGGCCTGCGCCATCACCGACGCCACGGTCTGGCCGAACCGCTTCACGGCTTCGGCGTCCTTGAGCGTGACCAGCGGGTTATTGCGCATCCGCTCGAACTCGTCTTCGTTCTGCGTGATGCCCATCCGCTGCACGGTGAAGGAATCGGCGCCCAGGTCCGACACGATCGCATCGGTGACCGCTTCGTTCACACCGGTGATGAGCGCGACCACGGTGATGATCGACGACACCGCCACGATGTTGCCGAGCAGCGTCAGCAGCGACCGGAGCTTGTTGGCCCAGATCGACGCCAGCGCCAGCAGGATCGATTCGAAGAGTTGCGACACGTCTTAACTCTTAACTCTTGACTCTTAACTCTGTTAAGGCGCGCGCGGCGGCGTCGCGGTCTTCACCAGGTCCCCTTCGTAGAGGCTTCGCACCGAATCAAACGGCCCGGTGATCACCTGGTCGCCCTCCTTCAGCCCCTCGAGGACCTCGAGGTAGCGCTCGCCCGCAATGCCGAGCTTCACCTTCGTGAAGGTCGCCTTGTTGTCCTTGATCAGGAACACGCCTTCCACCTCTTCGCGCTTGTGGCCAGGCTTGAGCTCCGCCGTCGACGGCGTCGGCGCCGCTGCCGCCGGACCGAACTGGAATCGCGGCTTTGGCGGTCTCGGCTCGTGCACCGGGTTGCCTTTCTCGTCGAACACCAGCTCGCGGACCGTGAGCGACTGGATCGGCACCGCCAACGCCTGCTTGCGGGTTGCCGTCGTGATCTCCGCCGTGCACGTAAAACCGGGACGCACGTCGGCGATCTGGCCGTCGATGGTAATGACGACCTTGAAGTTGGTCGCCGTCCGCGTGGTGCCCGCGCCGGCCGCCTGGATCGGGCTGTTGCCGATCTCGGTCACCTTGCCGGCGAACTCCTTGTCGGGAATCGCGTCGATGGTGACCTTCGCGATCTGCCCGAGCTGCACGAACGGGATGTCGGTTTCATCGACCTCGACTTCCGCCTCGATCACCGACATGTCGGCAACCGTCAGCAGCACCGTGCCGGCATTGTTCATGGTGCCGACCATCACGTTCTCGCCCTCTTCGATGTTGCGGCGCGTGACGATGCCGTCAAACGGCGCCTCGAAGCGGACCTGCGTCAGCGTGTGCCGGCTGCTCTGGAGCCCGGCCTGCTGTTGATTGAGCTGCGTTTCCCGGCTCTTGATTTCCTGCTCGCGCGCCTTGAGATCGCTCTCGCGCACTTCCACTTCGGTCTGCGCCCGCTCGAGCGACTCGCGCGTCGTCAGGCCGGCGGCCGACAACTCCTGCTGGCGCTTCAGCGACTGCCGCGCACTTTCGAGGCTGGCGCGGGCCGCCTGCAACGACGCCCTGGACTGTTCGAGCCCCGTCCGCGCCCCGGCCACCGATGCTTCGTCGCGCCGCACGGCGGCCTCGGCGTTGACCGGATCGATTTGCAGCAGGAACTGGCCCGCCTTCACGCGGTCGCCTTCGCGGACGGCCAGCTGAGTGACACGGCCCATCGATTGCGCGCTGATGTTGACGGTCTTCTTCGGATCGATCTTGCCGGAGGCCGACACGATCGCTTCGAGGTCGCGCTTTTGGATGGTTTCGGCGGTCACGAGGACGCCGGGGTCGCCCTTGCGAGCAAAGAACGCGCTGGCGCCGCCGCCGATGAGCAACAGCACGATGACGACGATGATCCACTTCCTGCGAAACACGATCTACCCTCCGATATTGGTGTCCATCGCGGAACTGAAGTTCCGCGCTACACCGTCCGCTACACCGATCCGCCGAGAACTGCGAACACCGTTGCCACGATGGCGGCGATGCCGACGTACACCACTAGCAACTTCCAGAAATATCGACGCGCCGGCGTTCCCGTTGCGGCCGCGAGGCCCACCGCGAGCACCCACATCCACCACAGCCCGAATACGTCGACCGAGCCGAGTAACCGGGCCGGCCACGAACCCTCTTCGAGCATCGGCAGCAGCCCCGCGATGTTCGTCGGGCTCGTCAACGACTCGCGCAGGTAATGAAGCGGCGTCGCCACCACCTGCTGCACCGCGAGCACCACGGTGGCGTGCACGGCGATCGCGAGCGCGACGATATACCGAACGCGCGCGCCGCTCGATGCCGCCAGCACCACCAGGCCAAGCGCCACCAACAATGTTACGGGCGGCGTCAACAGTAGGCGCCCGCCGCTCGTCAAATACACCAGCGTCGGCGGATCCGCCTGCAACGCGGCGTACGCCGCATCGTCCACACGCCCGCCGAGCGCCTCGACCACCCGCACACGCTCGTCGATGAGCGCCTGTCGTCCGACTCGTGTGGAGAGAAGTGCGCCTCCGCAGACCGCGACGACGGAGACGACGACGATCCAGGTCGTCACAAACGCCGGGTGGCGCACAATCTCGGCCATCGTGGCCCGAGGCAGCCACAGCACACCCGTGATGTGCCGCATGCTACAGATTCCTTTGCAGATTCATACGAGAATAGGCGCGCATTCGTTTCCTTGACAGGCTTCCAAACTGCTGAATACCATGGACTTTTGCTCTAATCCCAGCAGGACCCCGGCGATTTTCGTGTCGTCAAAAATAATATTTCATGTCTTCAAATAAACTCAAGCCCGCAATTCTGACGGCATTCTTATCCGTCGGAGCTGTCCAGTGGGCCGAAGCGCAGCCTCCAGTGGGGAGTCGCGCATCCGGGATGGCAGGGGCCTTCGTGGGTGTGGCAGACGACGCCTCAGCAGTCTATTGGAACCCGGCCGGGCTGGCTAGCGGAGCGTATGCCAGTTTCGTCTTCGATTTCGGGCGGCAGGAGCAGGTTCCGGACGGTCGTGCGCGGTCTGGCGCGTGGCGTCAAACCGGCCGGATACTGGCGCTGTCGGTGCCGCCGGTGGGCCTGGCCTACTACCGGGTGGGTGTCTACGCCAGCGATCCGGCTGAGCCTGCAGTGTTGGGCGTTCCCGGCCGAGAAGAAGTGCGGAGCAGTGTGCACGCGCTGACCACCTCGACGGTAGGGGTGGCATTGCTGCAGTCGCTCAATGAATACGTGGTCGTTGGGACCACCTTGAAGCTGGTTCGGGGACATGCGGCAGCCGGATTCGCGAAGACGGCAGATGCCGCTGACGCGCTAAGCGCGGCGGGAGAGCTGCGATCGGACGCGGAAACGAAGGGTGATCTCGACGCGGGTGTGATGATTGCGGTCAACCGGATGCGGTTGGGCCTGGTGGCCCGGAACCTGACGACGCCGTCGTTTAAGCTCGACGCGGCTGCGGGCGAAGCGGTCGAAGTGGAGCGGCAAGTGCGCGTAGGTGGTGCGTGGGGCTCGGGTTGGCCGGGCATGTCTCGCGTGATCGTGGCCGTCGATGCAGACCTGACGGCGCGGGCGGCGCCGAGCGGTGACCGCCGCGACCTGGCCGGCGGCGTGGAAACGTGGTGGAAGACGCGGCGGTTGGGCGTTCGCGCCGGCGTCCGCAGGAGCATGATTGGTGAGTCACGGTCGGTGGTCGCGGCCGGGGTCTCGGCGGGGGTGACGGCGAGCATCTTTCTCGAGGCGCATGTCGCACGCGGCCAGCAAGACGAGCGCGCCTGGAGCGTCGGCGCGCGGTTTGGTTTTTAAGGCAAAAGGCAAAAGGCAGAAGGCAAAAGGCAAAAGTTTTGGGGGACACGATTAAGTAGCCATGGCGGTTCGAATAGGGGAACTGCTTCTCAAGGAGAAGCGCATTTCGGCGGAACAACTCCAGGAAGCCCTGAACTATCAGCGCACGAATGGCGGCAAGCTCGGCGCCAACCTCGTGAAGCTCGGATACGTGAAGGACGAGGAGATCACCGCGCTGCTGTCGAAGCAGTACGGCGTGCCGTCGATTGCCCTGAGCCAGTTCGAGATCGACCCGGCGGTGATCAAGCTCGTCCCGGCAGAGACGGCGCGCAAGTATCAGATCGTCCCGCTGAGCCGCGCCGGCGCCACCCTGACGATCGCGATGACCGACCCCACCAACGTGTTCGCCATGGACGACGTGAAGTTCATGACGGGCTACAACGTCGAACCGGTCGTCGCCTCCGAGACGGCGGTGCTCGACTCGATCGACAAGTATTACGGCGCCGGCGGAGCGGCGGTCAACAAGGGCGGCAACCAGGCGAACCAGCCGCAGCAGCGGGAGCAGTCGGGCGAGAGCGCGCTCGACATGGCGACGCGCTCGCTCACCGAAATGCCGACGATGCTCGCCGATGTCGGCGGCGACGTCGAGGTCATGGAGGACCTCGAAGAGATCAGCGCCGAGATGCTCACCCGCCAGGGTGAGGAGGCGCCCGTCATCAAGCTGGTGAACGTGATCCTGATGTCGGCGATCTCGAAGGGCGCCAGCGACATTCACATCGAGCCCTACGAAAAGGAATACCGCGTCCGCTACCGCATGGACGGCATTCTCTACAACATCATGTCGCCGCCGCTGAAGATGCGCGACGCCATCACCTCGCGCGTCAAGATCATGGCGAAGCTCGACATCGCCGAGAAGCGCCTGCCCCAGGACGGCCGCATCAAGATCCGCTTCAGCGACCACGGCGAGGCCAAGGACATCGACTTCCGGGTGTCGTGCCTGCCGACGTTGTTCGGCGAAAAGATCGTCATGCGCCTGCTCGACAAGGGCAAGCTGATGCTCGACATGACCAAGCTCGGCTTCGAGCCCGAGTCGCTCAAGAAGCTCGAGACGCAGATCGCCAAGCCGTGGGGCATGGTCCTCGTGACGGGCCCCACGGGCAGTGGCAAGACCAACACGCTGTACTCGGCGATCTCGAAGGTCAACTCGATCGAGACCAACATCATGACCGCCGAGGACCCGGTGGAGTTCAACCTGCTCGGCGTCAACCAGGTGCAAGTCCGCGAGAACATCGGTCTCAACTTCGCCGCGGCGCTGCGCAGCTTCCTCCGCCAGGACCCCAACATCATCCTGGTCGGCGAAATCCGCGACTTCGAAACCGCGGAAATCGCGGTGAAGGCGGCGCTCACCGGCCACCTCGTGCTCTCCACGCTCCACACCAACGACGCGCCGAGCACGATCAACCGCTTGATGAACATGGGCATCGAGCCGTTCCTCGTCGCCAGCTCGCTGAACCTGGTGTGCGCCCAGCGCCTGGTGCGCCGCGTCTGCGTCAACTGCAAGGTCGAAGACGAGCTGCCGCCGGCCGCCATGGAGCAGGTCGGCTTCTCGGCCGCGGACGCCCAGACGGTGAAGCCGAAGAAGGGCACGGGCTGCGAGAAGTGCCTCAAGACCGGCTACAAAGGCCGCGTCGGCCTGTACGAGGTGATGGAGATCACCGACGAGCTCCGCGAGCTGATCCTGGTCGGCGCCTCGTCGCTGGAAATTCGCCGGAAGGCCATCGAAGAGGGCATGATTACGCTGCGCGGCAGCGGGCTCCGGAAAATCAAGGACGGTGTGACGACGATCGAAGAAGTGTTGCGGGAAACAGTCAAGTAACCCGACAGTTCAGAGTGCAGAGTTAAGAGTTAAGAGTTAAGAGTTAAGAAAGAAACTATGGCCACTCTCCCAGATCTGCTCAAGCAGACGGTCGAACTCCAGGGGTCCGACCTGCACCTCTCCATCGGGTCGCCGCCGCAGGTGCGCGTGCACGGCGAGCTGCAGCGTCTCGAGGGCCCGGATCTGACACCGACCGACACCAAGGCGCTGTCCTATGCGGTGCTGACCGATGCGCAGAAGAAGCGGTTCGAGGAGACGCTCGAGCTCGATTTCTCGTTCGGCATTCGCGGCGTGGCGCGCTTCCGCTGCAACATGTTCAACCAACGCGGCGCCGTGGGCGCCGTCTATCGCCAGATCCCCGAGCGCATCCGCCCATTCGAGGAGCTCGGGTTGCCGCCGGTGCTCGCCAAGATGGCCGAGCGGCCCCGCGGCCTCGTGCTCGTCACCGGCCCAACCGGCAGCGGCAAGTCGACGACGCTGGCCGCGATCATCGACAAGATCAACGCCGAGCGTCACGGCCACATCCTGACCGTCGAAGACCCGATCGAATATCTGCATCAGCACAAGAAGTGCCTGATCAACCAGCGCGAGCTGCACAGCGACACCCACAGCTTTACCGCCGCGCTGCGGGCGGCGCTGCGCGAAGACCCCGACGTCGTGCTGATCGGCGAAATGCGCGACCTCGAAACCGTCGAATCGGCGCTGCGCATCGCCGAGACGGGCCACCTCACGTTCGGCACGCTGCACACCAACTCGGCCTCGTCGACGGTCAACCGCATCATCGACGTGTTTCCCTCGCACCAGCAGTCGCAGATCCGCACGCAGCTGTCGCTGGTCGTCGAGGGCATCGTCTGTCAGGCGCTGCTGCCGCGCACCGACGGCAAGGGCCGCGTCGTCGCGCTCGAAATCCTCGTGCCGACGCCCGGCATCCGCAATCTGATCCGCGAAGACAAGGTGCATCAGATCTACTCGGCGATGCAGACCGGGCAGGAAAAGCTCGGCATGCAGACGATGAATCAGTCGCTGGCGACGCTCCACTTCCGGCGCATGATTACGCTCGAAACGGCGCTGCAGGCGTCGTCGAACCGCGAAGAGCTGCAGGAGATGATCAACCGCGGCGCCGGCGTTGTGGCCGGGGCCGGCATGGGGGGCCGGCCGGGCGGCCCTCCCGGCGGCCGGCCGCCAATGCGGTCCGGATCGTAACGACATGGCGAACGCTCCCCAATCGACGATCGGGTTCACTGACATCGGAGATTGAAAATTATGGCGACTTTTGCTTTTTCAGGACGCACGCGATCAGGTGAGAACGTCAGCGGTGAGCGCATGGGCGACACCATGGATGCCGTGGTCGCCGCGCTGCGGCGCGAGCAGATCTCGGTCACGCGCATCCAGCCGGCGCAGGCCAAGGCCACGGTGGCCGCGGTGGTCAAGAAGCTCAAGGCGCGCAGCGTGCCGGCGAAGAACCTGGCGGTATTCACGCGCCAGTTCTCCGTGATGATCGACGCCGGCCTGCCGCTGGTCCAGTGCCTCGAGATTCTGGGCAACCAGGAAGAGCACAAGTACTTCCAGCAGGTCATCCTGGCGACGCGGGGGGACGTC
Source organism: Acidobacteriota bacterium (assembly GCA_030650395.1). Lineage (GTDB taxonomy): Bacteria > Acidobacteriota > Vicinamibacteria > Vicinamibacterales > UBA2999 > 12-FULL-67-14b. The sequence goes on from JAUSDY010000121.1 coordinate 55,508, forward strand.
GAAGGCGGCATGTCGCTCGCCGACGCGATGAAGAGGCACCCGAAGTGCTTCGACGCGCTGTTTTGCAACATGATTGCCGCCGGCGAGGCGGGCGGTATTCTCGACACGATTCTGAAGCGACTGGCGGTCTATATCGAAAAGGCGGTCAAGCTGAACAGCCAGGTCAAGTCGGCGATGATCTATCCGGTCGCCGTCATCGTGATCGCCGTGGTCGTGATCGGCGTGATCTTGTGGAAGGTCATCCCGACGTTCGCGTCGTTGTTCCTGGGCCTGGGCGCCACGCTGCCGCTGCCGACGCGCTTCGTGATCGCGCTCAGCGACAACCTGGTGCGGTTCATGCCGTTCCTGTTCGTCGGCTTCTTCGCCGTCGGCTGGGCGTTCCGCACCTACTACGCCACCGAGAAGGGCCGCCGCGTGATCGACGCGATCACGCTGAAGGTGCCGATTCTCGGGCCGATTCTCCGCAAGATCGCGGTGGCGCGGTTCTGCCGCACGCTGTCGACGCTGATGTCATCGGGCGTGCCGATTCTGGACGGCCTCGACATCACGGCCAAGACCTCGGGCAACGCGATCATCGAAGACGCCATTCAGAAGACGCGCAAGAGCATCGAGGGCGGCGAGACCATCGCCGCGCCGTTGAAGGAAACCAAGGTGTTCCCCGGCATGGTGGTGCAGATGATCAGCGTCGGCGAGGCGACCGGCGCGCTCGACACCATGCTCAGCAAGATCGCCGACTTCTACGAGGAAGAAGTCGACGTCGCGGTCGAAGGCTTGCTGACGCTGCTCGAGCCGGTCATGATCGCGTTTCTGGGCGGCGCCGTCGGCGGTATCGTGATCGCGATGTACCTGCCGATCTTCGATCTGATCAGCAAGCTGACCTGATGGCAGCGCGGACGCTGCGGCAGCGCCTGGCGGCGCACATCGCGATCCGCCTGGTGGTGGCGACGGTGCTCCTCGGGTCGGCGGTGGTGGTGCAGCTGCGCGAGCCGGGAGCCTGGCCGTTCAGCCCGTTCTTTTTCCTGATCGGCCTCACCTACGCGGTGAGCCTCGGGTTCATCGGTTCCCTTCGAGTGGTGGACCGGCACCCGTGGCTCACCGACGTCCACTTTGCGATCGACGCCGGGATTGTGTCGGCGGCGGTGTTTCTGACCGGCGGCGTCGAGAGCTTGTTCACGATTCTCTTCATGCTGCCGATCGTCGCGGCGAGCTCCGTGCAGTCGCGCCGCGGCGGCCTCCTGCTCGCGGCGCTGAGCACGATTTTGTTCGTCGGCGTGGTGCTCGCGCAGTACCTGTATGCCACCGGCAACCTCAGCGTGCCGTTTTCGCTCGACCTGCCGCTCGACCTGCCGCCCGCCAACGTGGCGCAGTACACCGTGGGCATCAATGTGTTCGGCTTCTTCGCGGTCGCGATCCTGAGCGGATCGCTCGCCGAGCGCGCGCGAGTCGGCGAAGTCCAGCTCGAACAGGCGACCGAAGAGATCGCCGACCTCCAGGCGTTCAATCAGTACGTGCTCGACAACCTCACGAGTGGCCTGGTCACGGCCGACGCCGACAACCGCATCGTCACGTTCAACCGCTCCGCGATGCTCATCACCGGCCTTGACGGCGCGCTGCCGATCGGACAGCCCGCCACCGAGGTCATGCAGTTGCCGTCGGTGTTTGCCTCGAGCATTCTCGAGGATCTGGCGCAGGTGCGCAGCAAGCGCGCCGACATCCAGTATCGCCGCCCCGACGGACAGGGGATTGACCTCGGGCTGAGCGTCGCGGCGCTGCCGTTGCCCGACGGCTCGCGCGGATACCTCTATACCTTTCAGGATGTGACCGACGTCAAGCGCTTCGAGCAGAACGCGCGCCTGCAGCAGCGCCTCGCCGCGGTCGGCGAAATGGCGGCGGGCATCGCGCACGAAATTCGCAACCCGCTGGCGTCGATGTCGGGCTCGATGCAGATGCTCAAGCAGGATCTGCCGCTCTCGGCCGATCAGGCGCAGCTCATGGACATCGTGTTGCGCGAGTCCGAGCGCCTCAACCAGACGATCAAGTCGTTTCTCGCCTACGCGCGGCCGCAGCGCTTCCAGGTGCAGAAGCTCGACCTTCGGCTGATGGTCCAGGAAACCGCGATGCTGCTGCGCAACAGCACCGAGGTCGAGGAGCGGCACAACATCGAGGTCCGCCAGGCCGACCAGGTCGTGATGGTCGACGCCGACGAAAGCCAGATTCGTCAGATCATGTGGAACCTTGCCACCAACGGCTTGCGGGCGATGCCCGACGGGGGCACGCTCACCCTCAGCGCCGTCGAAGAAGAACGCGCGGGCCAGCGGTGGACCGTCCTGCTCGTCGAGGATGAGGGCGTTGGGATTGCTCCCGAAGACTTCGATGCCATCTTCCAGCCGTTCCGCGGCTCGTTCGGCAAGGGCACCGGCCTCGGCCTCGCGATTGTTCACCGCATCGTCAGCGACTACGGCGGCCAGATCGACGTGCAGCCGCGCGAGACGGGCGGCACGATTTTCCGGGTCTCGTTCCCCGCGCCGCGCGACATCGCGGCGGCACGGCAGGCGTCATGAAGAAGTCTGGCGCGGCAGAGCGGGCTCCGGGCTCCGGGCTCCGGGCTCCGGGAGCCGAAACTGCGGGCGCCGAGAGGCCGCGCATCCTGATCGCGGACGATGAGCAGTCGATGCGCGAGTGGATGCGCCTCCTGTTCCAGCGCGACGGCTTCGAAGTGATGACCGCGGCAGACGGCGTGGCGGCCCGCGACCTGGTGACCCGCGAGTACCTCGACGTCGTGCTGACCGACATCCGGATGCCGAAACTCGACGGCGTGCAGTTGCTGAAGGCGATCCGTGACCTCGCCCCCGACGCGATCGTGCTGATGATGACGGCGCACTGGACGCGCGACTCGGTCGAGTGGCAAGACGCGCGCGAGCTGGGCGCCGAAGCGCTGTTCGAAAAACCGTTTCGCGACGTCAACCTGGTCACCATGCAGGTGCGCCAGCTGCTCGAAGCGCGACGCCTTCGCCACGAGAACACCGTGCTGCGCCAGACCAGCGCGGGCCAGGGCTTTGCCGGCATCATAGGCCGCAGCCCGGTCATGGTCGAGATGTTTAGCCTGATCGAGACAGTCTGTCGCACCAATAGCACTGTTCTTATTTCCGGGGACTCGGGCACAGGGAAGGAGCTAGTTGCCAGCGCGATCCACAAGCAGTCCTTGCGGAGCCAGAAGCCGTTTGTCGCTGTCAACTGCGGCGCCATGCTCGAAACCTTGCTCGAGTCCGAGCTCTTTGGCCACGTGCGAGGTGCATTCACCGGTGCCGAGAAGGATAAGAAGGGTCTGCTTGAAGCCGCAGATGGTGGAACGGTCTTTCTTGACGAAATCGGAGAGATGCCGAAGGCCATGCAAGTGAAATTTCTGCGAGTTCTCCAGGAACGCAAGTACCGCCGGGTAGGCGGCACAGAAGAATCCGCATTCAACGTCCGCGTTATTGCCGCGACCAATCGCGACTTGCCCAAGCAGGTTAGTGAGGGACGATTTCGCGAGGATCTCTTCTATCGTCTGAACGTCATTCCATTGTACGTGCCTTCATTGAGAGATCGTGCGGAGGACATTCTGTTGATCGCTGAGCATTTTCTCTCTAAGTACACCCAGGAGATGGGGAAGTCGATCGACGGGTTCTCCGCTGAGGCTGCCGACCTACTGAAATCCTATTCTTGGCCCGGGAACGTGCGCGAGCTCGAGAACGTCGTCGAGCGTTGCGTTGCACTCGAACACGAAACGCGAGTCAGACCATCGTCATTGCCTGAGAACCTACGTGAAGGTCGGCCGGCGACTCTGCGTCCCGCAGCGGGGAGCGCGTCGTTTGACGCGGCTGCAGCCGAAATTGACGGGTTCAGCCTGGAACAGCATCTGAGGGACATCGAGCGCTCACATCTTGAGCTTGCGTTGGAACGGGCCGACGGCGTTCAGACGCGTGCAGCTGAGATCCTCGGCCTCAGCTTCCGCCAGTTCCGTTACCTCGCCAAGAAATACGGCCTCAAGTGACGCGTCAGGTTTCGGCGGCGGTCATCGCCGTGGCCGTCACCGCCATCTACGCCTTGCGGATCGATCCCGTCGCGGGACTCATAGTCGACGACGCGTGGTACATCGTTCTCGCAAAGGCGATCGCCCAAGGCGACGGGTACCGCCTGATCAGTTCGGCCACCGCCCAGATTCTGCCGGCCTTCCCACCGGGCTTCCCCGCCATTCTCTCGGTCGTGTTTCGGGCGAGTCCCGAGTATCCCGGCAACCTGTGGCTCCTGAAGAGCGTGTCGATCGTGGCCATGCTCGGTGTGGGACTCGTGACCTATCGCTACCTGGTTCGATATCGCAGCGCGCGCCCGCCGCTGGCAGCAGCTGTGGCGATATCGACTGTCCTCAGCCCCGCGCTCGTGTTCCTGGCCACCTCAACCGTGATGGCGGAGTGTGTGTTCACACTTGCGCAGCTGGGGGTGGTTCTCGTGATCGAGAGAGCCGCAAGGGCCGAATCCGCCCCGCGGATGCAGCGAGACCTGTGCCTTGCCGCCGTCATGGCGGCTGGCGCCGTTCTCCTGCGATCGGCGGGCATCGCGGTGGTCCTTGCAGGCGCGGTGTACTTGGTGAAGGCGCGAGGCTGGCGCTGGGCGATGGTCTTTGGTGCCGTTGTCGCAGCGTGCCTCACGCCCTGGGCCGTCTACGCCAACGTGCACGCGCCGACGCGAGCGGAGCGCGTTGCCCATGGGGGCTCCATTGCGTACACCTACGATGACTTGCTGACGATGAGGAAAGGAGGGTATCCCACATCGGGTCGCGCGAGTCTGGACGACCTGCCGGCTCGCGTGGGGGTCAACCTGGTCAATGTCTTCGGCCGCAGTGTCGGCGCCATCATCTTTCCGGCCGCCTTTCGAGGGTCCGGCGAGAGCGGGCAGGAGGTCGTCGCGCTTGGCGGAGAGACCGGCCTGCAGGCTGCGAGCATGGGAGGCGCAACCGCCACCGTGATCGTATCGCTCGTCATCAGCGCGATTACGCTCGCGGGCTTTGTCGGAATCGCACGGCAACACTTCACCCTGGGTGAAGTGTTCGTACCGCTTTCGATCGGCATGATCGTGCTCGTGCCGGCGCCCTCGTTTCGCTACATGCTGCCGCTGGTACCATTTGTCTTTTTCTATTTTTTTGCCGGTCTGGAAACGATCGTGTCCGGTTTCCGTCGCGCTGGTGCGCACGACCCACGACCGGTGATGAGAATCGCCGCTCTCTGCGTGACGCTGTTGTTCGGGCTCGAACACGCGCAGTACCTCTGGCAGCTGCGCGTTGGGCCACTTCCCAATTGGATCGAGGACCACCGGGAGGTGAGCGAACTGGCCGGCTGGATGGAGCGGAATTTGCCGGCAACCGCCGCAGTGGCCACGACCAATCCGGGGTTGGTCTACCTTCTGACCAGCCGAACAACCGTCGGATCCGACGACCCTGAAGCCAATTGGGAGCGGTGGAGGACCAGCGGCATCCGATACGTTGCGGCGCTCAGGCCGGCGGAGTTGCCTCGGGCGGCTCTAGGCTACCGGCTGCTCTACCGATCCCTAGGGCAGGGCCTGTGGATCCTCGAACTCCGGAGTCCTTGAGAGCGTGTCAAGCGCCGGCCAGAACGGGCAGACGGCGCTGACTTTTTTTGTCAATCTACGGGACCATTGTGTGCCGTAGCCTCTTGGCCTACGCGCCTGATCGCCCGACGATCTCTTGAAACACCAACCAATTGACCCTGCCAGCGCCAGTCCTGGCGGTCGGTACGGGTGTTGCTATGGGACGAGCCGGACGCCGCGGCCGTTGTGGCGTCGACCAAACAGAATCAGCAGCAACCCAGTGCACAATGGGGGAGACCCTTGAGGCGTATTCGCGGCAACACCGGCTTCACTCTGATCGAACTGCTGATCGTCGTGGCGATCATCGGCATCATCGCGGCCATCGCCGTCCCCGGCCTGCTCCGCGCCCGTATGTCGGGTAACGAAGCGTCGGCGATCGGATCGCTCCGGGTGGTCAACAGCTCGCAGCAGGCACGCCCTTCATCAGCCCCGACCTGAGCGCCTCGAGTGCCCCCACCAAGAGCGGCTACACTATCGGCATGACTGGCGTTGCTCCGACCGCTGCGGCAACACTTGATGCCTGCAATCTCGCAGCCGCGGCCACGCTTTCCGGCAGCTACTGGTCCACCGCCACCCCCACGGCCTTTGGATCGACGGGGGACGCGTAATTTCTGGACCAACACGCTGGGAACCATCTACGTGACCTCCGTCACCGGCGCTATCGTCGACACGGCGAGCACCGCGGCGCCGGCGGCCGGCCCGGTGCCCCTGCAGTAAGCGGCTTGACACTCAGCGTCGCGCGTACCCCTTGACAACAACTGACAGCCGACCTGACAGTTCCTGTCACTTTTCAGGCTCTTCCGCAGCTATCTCCACGCTATTCCTGCTCATCTATTTGCCCGATAACCACCGCTGTAAGAAGCAATTAGCCCCTGTTTAGACCCTTAGGTTGGCAGCCAGGTACGGGGATTGCTTTAGGGACGGCTGAGACGACGCCGCTTTTGCGGGGCGGCGTCGCCCAAACAGAATCAACGGCAACCTGGTGTAATTAGGGGAGAGACAATCATGCGTATTCGTACCAACAAAGGCTTCACACTCATCGAGCTGCTGATCGTCGTGGCGATCATCGGCATCATTGCGGCCATCGCGGTGCCCGGCCTGCTCCGCGCCCGTATGTCGGGTAACGAGGCCTCGGCGATCGGATCGCTCCGCGTGGTCAACAGCTCGCAGCAGGCGTACTCGTCGAGCTGCGCGAATGGCTTCTATTCCCCGACATTGGTTAATCTTGGAGCTGCGCCGGTTGGCGGCACGCCCTTCATCAGCCCCGACCTGAGTGCCGCGGCTCCGGTCACCAAGAGCGGCTATACCATCACCATGACTGGCATCGCTCCGACCGCGGCGGCAACTCTGGACGCTTGCAATGCCGCCCCCGCGGCTACGCTGTCTGGCAGTTACTGGGCCAACGCCACCCCCACGGCCTTTGGATCAACGGGGACGCGTAATTTCTGGACCAACACGCTGGGAACCATCTACGTGACCAGCGTTGCCGGCGCGATCATTGACCCGGCGAGCACCACGGCGCCGGCGCTCGGCCCGGTACCCTTGCAGTAACTCGATCCAACACGCTGCGCCGGGGGGGTGGGGCCTGTGCCTCACCCCTCCGCGCGTACGGAGTAGAATCCTCACCATGGATCGCCCCTCAGCGGACCCAACGACTGCGACTTCACCACTCAGGACGGTCTGGTTCGTGGTCTTCAGTCTGACTGGCCTGGCGGCCTCGTCGGCCTCGACGTGGGTGCATCATCGGATTCTGAACGACCCGACCTACGCGAGTTTTTGCGACGTCAACGCGACGTTCAGCTGCACCGAGGCGTACTCCAGCCGGTTCGGCTCGTTCGGTGGGGTTCCGGTGGCGCTGTTCGGCGTGCTCTTCTTCGCTTTTGTGCTCGGTGTGATTGCTTTGTGTTCGCGCTCGACCGTGGCTGCATCGAACCTGCCCGGTTATCTATTTGCCCTGTCGACGGCGGGTCTCGCGGTGGTTTTGTATCTCGCGTATGCCTCGTTTGTGATTCTCAAGGCGGTGTGCGTGCTATGTGTCGGCACTTACGCCGCCGTCATCGGGCTGTTCCTCGTTTCCGGGGCAGCTACCAGGTATCCCATGACCAGTCTTCCCCGTCGCGCGGCCGTTGATTTTCGCACGTTGCTCCGCACGCCGTCGGCCATCACGGCCGCTCTCGTGTTTGTCGTGGCCGCTGGCGCCGCGATCGTGATGTTCCCCGGCACGCGCGTGACCGCGTCGAGCGTATCGCTTAGCGCCGACGGTACCGCGCCACAGGCGCCGACCGCGGCCGCCATGCCCGCCGCGCAGATCCAGCAGCTCGAACAGTACCTGGCTGCACAGCCGCGCGTGGTGGTCATGGCGCCGAGCGACGGCGCTGACGTGGTGATCGTGAAATTCAACGACTACCAGTGCCCGCCGTGCCGGCAAACCTTCATGGACTACAAGCCGGTCCTGGCCAAGTGGATGGCGGCTGCGCCCGGGAAGATCAAGTTCATCACGCGCGACTATCCCATCGAGCGCCAGTGCAATAACACCGTGGGGCAGGATCTGCATCCCTCGTCGTGCGAAGCGGCCGTGGCCGTACGACTGGCGCGGGAGAAAGGCAAAGCGCAGGCGATGGAGGAGTGGCTGTTCGCCAACCAGCCGGCGTTGACTCCGGAAGCCGTGAAGAACGCCGCTGCCACCGTGGGCGGCGTGACCGACTTCGACGCCCGGTTCCCCGGCACGGTCGAACTGGTCAAAGGCGACATCGTGCAAGCCGCGCAGTTGAAGGTCACCGGCACGCCGACGTTTTTCATGAATGGCATTCGCCTGCCCGGGCTGCGTGCCGAATTCTTCGACGCCGCCATAGCCTGGGAGCTCAAGCAGGTGCAGAGCAAGAAGTAGATGACAGCAGCGATCGAGACAGAAAACCTCACCAAGGATTTTCCAGTCGGGTTCTGGCGGCCGCGGCCGTATCGCGCCCTCGACAACCTGACGCTGCAAGTCGAGGCCGGTGAGGTCTTCGGGTTGCTCGGGCCGAACGGCGCCGGCAAGAGCACCACGCTCAAGCTGCTGATGCAGCTGCTGTATCCCACGCGCGGAACGGCGCGGATCCTCGGCCGCCCGGTTGGCGATGTCTCGGTACGCCAGCGCCTTGGCTTCCTCGCCGAAAATCCTTATTACTACGACTACCTCACGGCTGAAGAGCTGCTGTCGTACTTCGCGAAGCTGTTCGGGTACCGCGGCGACGACGTGCCGACCCGCGTGACTCGCGTGCTGGATGAAGCCGGGCTTGGCGCCGAACGCCGCATGCGCCTGCGGCAGTTCTCGAAGGGCATGCTGCAGCGCGTCGCTCTGGCACAGGCGCTCATCAACGATCCCGAAGTGGTGTTTCTCGACGAGCCGATGTCGGGGCTCGATCCGCTCGGGCGGAAGCAGGTGCGCGACTTGATCCTTCGGCTGCGCGCGCGAGGATGCACGGTGTTCTTCTGCTCGCACATCCTGTCTGACGCCGAGGCGCTATGCAGCCGTGTCGCGATCATGGCGCAGGGCAAGATGGTGGCGTCGGGCAAGCTGGTCGAGATTCTCGCCTTCGAGCTGAAGGGCTGGGAGCTTGTGGTCGCGAATGTCACTGGCGAAGCACGCGCTGAGCTCGACAAGCGCGCGCGACAGGTGACCCCGCTCGCCGACGGCCGGTTCATGGTCGACCTGCCGCCCACCGCCGATCCCGCTCGGCTCATGCACGAGCTCAGCGGCCGCGGCATCGAGCTGGTGTCGCTCAACCCGGTCCGCGACACCCTCGAGGACTACTTCGTGCAAACCGTGGCCGCGGCGGCGCCGCGCCAGACGGGCGGAGTCTGAGCCATGCGCGCCGTCTTTCTCGTCGCCGGCGCGGTGTTCAAGGAATCGGTGCGCGACCGCGTGCCCTACGGCATGGTGATGTTCGCGGTGCTGATGATCGCGGCGTCGTACCTGATCAGCCAGCTGACGGCGGGGCAGGACCTCAAGATCATCAAGGACCTCGGCCTCGCGGCGCTGTCGATCTTCGGCCTGCTGATCGCCGTATTCATCGGCATCGGCCTCGTCTCGAAGGAGGTTGAGAAGAAGAGCGTGTTCGGCCTGCTCGCCAAGCCGGTCACGCGCGCGCAGTTCATTCTGGGCAAGTACCTCGGTCTGGTCCTGACCCTGGCGGTCAACCTGGTGGTGATGACTGTCGCGTTCTACCTCGTGCTTTTCTACATGGACATGACGATGCCCGCCATGGTCAAGGCGGGTTGGCCGGCGCCCGCGCCGGATCCGCGCCTGTTGATCGCCATTGGCCTGATCGTCGCCGAACTGGCGCTCGTCACCGCGGTGGCGCTATTCTTCTCCACGTTTTCGAGCCCGCTGCTGTCGGCGCTGCTGACCTTGGGCCTCTGGGTGGCCGGCCATTTCAACAGCGATCTGCGCCGGTTCGAGAACGTGGTGGATGTGCCGGCCGCCGCCTGGGTCGCGCGCGGTCTGTATTACGTGTTGCCGAATCTCGCGCCGTTCAACGTCAAAGCCGAAGTGGTGTACGGCATGCCCGTTAGCGCCACACACGTCGGCTACACGCTCCTCTACGCTTTGGTCTACATCAGCGTGCTGCTCACCGCCGCCACGGCCATCTTCCGGCGCCGGGATTTCAAGTAATTGCCTGACGATGCCGCCCGCCATTGAATCTGGCCTGCGCCCCTCGAACCGCTGGCTCCATGCGGCGACGGCGGGCCTTCTGGCCCTGTCGATCGGCGTGCAAGTGGCGCGCGATCTGGGCTGGCAGCCTTACCAACCCACGACGCCGGTGCTGTGGTTTCAGTCCGGAGCGCTCCTGAAAAAAATCTCGCTCGGGTTCGACAACCTCTTGGCCGACATCTACTGGATGCGGGCCGTCGTCTACTACGGCAGCCAGCGGCGGGCCGACGAGAGCGACCGCAACTTCGATCTGCTCGATCCGTTGCTCACGCTCGTGACGACTCTCGATCCGCAGTTCAAGGTGGCCTACCGTTTTGGCGCGATCTTCCTCACCGAAGCCTATCCCAGCGGGCCGGGCAGGCCCGACCGCGCGATCGCGCTGCTCGAGCGAGGTCTGGCGGCCAACCCGAATGGGTGGGAGTACCTGCACGACATCGGGTTCGTCCATTACTGGTGGCTCCACGACTATCGGCTGGCGGCGGAGTGGTTCGAAAAGGCCGGCCAGCTGCCGCGTGCTCCCGAATGGCTCGCCCCGCTTGCGGCCAGCACGCTGGCACAGGGCGGGGATCGCCAATCCTCACGCTTCCTGTGGCGGCAACTTTTCGAATCAAGCGACGCTGATTGGCTCAAGCGCAACGCGCAGCGCAGCTTGTTCCAGCTCGATGCGATGGACGTGATCGATCAGCTGAACCTGGTGTCGCAGCGGTTTACCAGGCGAGAGGGACGGCCGCCCACCGGTCGTGAGTTAATCCTGGAGGCGGGGCTGCGCGGCGCGCCGCTCGACCCGACCGGCGTGCCGTACGTGACGGATCCCGCAACCGGCCGCGTCACCGTGTCGAAGAAATCCGTGCTGTGGCCGCTGCCTACCGAGCCCGCTGTTCAACCGCCTGCACCGAAGTGACCGCCGATCCACAGACGCTCCTCTTCGCGTTCACCTTCGGTCTCTGCATCGGCAGCTTCCTGAACGTGGTCATTTTCCGGTTGCCGCTGGGGCAGTCGCTGAACCGCCCGCCGTCGCGCTGCATGCGGTGCGGACAGGCGCTGCGCTGGCGCGACAACATCCCGGTCGTAAGCTGGATTCTGCTCGGCGGCAAATGCCGGAAGTGCCGGGCGCCGATCTCGATGCAGTACCCGATCGTCGAACTGGTCACGGCACTGTTGTTCCTCCTCGTCGTCTGGCTCACGCCGCCGGGACCGCTCGTATTCAGCCGGCTGATCTTCGGGTGCATCCTGATCGCGCTGTTTGGCATCGACCTGGAACATCAGATCCTCCCGAACACGATTACGCTGCCGGGCATTGCGATCGGATTGATCTTCAGCTTCATCGCGCCCCCAGGTTGGCGCTCGTCCTTGATCGGGATCGTGCTCGGTGGCGGCGTGCTCTACGGCATCGCCTGGGCGTACTACCTCGTGCGGCGCGAGGAAGGGCTCGGTATGGGCGACGTGAAGATGCTCGCGATGATCGGCGCATTCCTCGGGTGGAAGGCCGTGCTCGTCACGCTCGTGCTGTCGTCGTTTTCAGGCGCGCTGCTTGGCCTCGCACTGATTGCCGCGCAGCGCGGCGGCATGCGATTGGCGCTGCCGTTCGGCACGTTCCTGGCCCTGGGCGCCCTGGCCGCCATGTTCGCCGGTGATCCGCTGATTGCCTGGTACTCGCAATTCTTCTAGGCCATGCTTTCTCGAACATGCCGCCCCTGACCGTCACCGGCTACGCGTTGTTCGGCCTCACCGTGATGATCGCCATCGTGATGGTGGTGGCCGGCGTCAAGATCGTCAAAGCGATCAGCGGCCGCGGCGGATCGCGCAAACCCGAGTCGAGAGGCGAGAGCGCCATGTTATCGATGGCGCTCCAGGAAGCCGTCACCAAGCTCAAGACGCAGGAGCGCGCCACCGCCGCCCGTGCCGAGGCGTCAGAGCGATTGGCCAGTCAGATCGTCGAGGGTCTGACATCGGGCCTGGTAGTCGTTGACCGCGCCGGCATTGTGCAGACCATTAATCCGGCGGCGGGCCGCATCCTCGGCATCGACGACACGGCCGTGCAGGTTCCCTTCCGCGATGTGCTGGCGACGGCGCCGGCTCTTGCCGACGTGATCGGCGAGGCGCTCGAGGGCGGTGCGCCGATCGCCCGCCGCACGGTGGCGCTCGGCGGATCGTCGAAACCCTCGCACCTGGGCGTCACCGTTTCTCCGATTAGCGATGCCGAGGGCGCGCTTCAGGCGGCGGTCTGCCTGTTTACCGATCTCACCGCGGTGGTCGAGCTCGAAGAGCAGTTGCGCCTCAAAGAGGCGCTGGCGCGGCTCGGCGAGCTCACCGCGGGTCTCGCGCATGAGTTCCGCAACGGCCTCGCGACCATCCACGGGTATGGGCGCCTGCTCGATCCCGCCACGCTGCAAGAGCCGCATCGCGCCTACATCGAGGGCATCCGCGCGGAGACCACAGCGCTCGGTGAAGTGGTGACCAACTTCCTCCGGTTCGCACGACCCGAGCAGCTCGTGATGGCGCCGGTCGACCTGCGCGCGGTGATCGTCCGCGCGATCGAGGATCTGCCGGGCGACGCCGTCTCCGTGGCAGGCGAGTTCGGCACGGTCGACGGCGATGACGTGTTGCTGCGGCAGGCCTTCAGCAACCTGGTTCGCAACAGCCTGGAAGCGTGCGCGGCCGGAGGGGTTACGGCCCGCATTGTGATCACCGGCGAGGTGTCCGACCGCGACGTCCACGTGACGGTGGACGACAACGGACCGGGCCTGGCGCGCGAGGCGCTGGACCGTCTCTTTCAGCCGTTCGCCACGACCAAGCCAACCGGCACCGGCCTCGGCCTCGCCATCGTCCAAAAGGTGATCGTCTCGCACAACGGCGTGATCTCCGCCGGCAACCGGCCTGACGGCGGCGCTCAGTTCCGCGTGCGGCTGCCGCTGTCACCGAATCCAGATGGCTTGAGGGCTTGAGGGCTTGCCGGAGCGTGCTCAGAAACTGAAACATCCGCGGCGGCGCGACGTTTAAGAATCTGCACTCGACACGATTCACGCCAAGCACACGATCGGTTTTTTCCTCGGAGAATTTCCGGTTTGCCGCCGGGACGGAGAGGGCAGCGCTCTTGCACCCCAAGCGGGCATGTTCGCCCAAACCCAAGCCCTAAAGCCCCCAAGCCCCCTTCGACTCAGCCGACTCCGCAAGCGGAGTCAGCTTCGCTCAGGGCAGGCTCAAGCCCTAGGAAACATCTCGGGTTTTACCCTCCTCGAAACGCTCGTCGCTACCGGCATTCTCGTGACGGCGCTGGCCGGCGTCGCGCAACTGTTCGTGCTGACTTTGCGCACGATACGCGACTCGGGCTCGCACGGCGTGGCGCTTGTGGCCGCGCAAGCCAAGCTCGAAACCCTTCGCTCTCTCGAGCTCGCCTATGGGCCGTCCGGCGAACGGCTCACCGATCCGGCACTCGAAGCGTCGCCGTCGCAAAGCCTGCTCGAAGACACCGCCGACTACGTCGATGCGCTCGATGCGACGGGCGCTGTTGTCGTGGAGGATGAAGCAGAGACGGCGTTCACACGCCGGTGGGCGATCACACCGATCGATCACGATGAACCGCAAGCCGCGGTGATCGAGGTGTGTGTGTTCAGGTCGCCCGCTGATGGTCTCACGCCGGTGGCGGCGGAGGCGTGCCTCGCGACGATCCGATCGAGGCAGCCATGACCCTTCGACCCTTCGAGAGCCGCGGGTTTTCGCTCGTCGAGTTGCTCGTCGCACTTGCGGTGTGCGCCGTTCTGTCGGCCACGGTGGCCGGTGTCGTGCCGCCCGCTCGCGCGGCATTTGCTGCGGCGCCGGCGGCCCTCGACCTTCAGCAACGCGGTCGAACAGGAGTCGACGTGCTTGCGACAGCGATTCGGTCCGCCGCGGCCGGCCTGCTGCCGGCCGTGATTCCACTGTCGCCCTTTTCGGATGCGAACGAAACCGAGTTCGACGCGTGGTATGTCGTCGCTCCCGTTTCCAATGCATCTCAGGGTGTGCTGGCGCGCGATCAAGTCGGTCCGCACGGCGCAATTGAGTTGGCGGCAGGTGCGGGTTGTCCAGCCGTGCCAGATGTCTGTGGCTTCACGCCTGGGGCCTTTGCCGCGATTGCGGATGGCAGCGGGCGCTTCGATATCTTCACGGTCGCAACCACCAACGCCGCGGGCGGTGAGATCACGGCAACGCAGGCGTTTCCATCTGCCTATCCCGCCGGCTCGCTCGTCGTCGAAGTCGACGCGCACCAATTCCGCCTGGCCGATCAGAGCGACGGATCGCACGCGCTGGTGCGCGAAACCGTGGGCGGCGCCACGCAGCCGATCGTCGATAACGTTGCGGCGATGGGGATCGAGCTATGGCGGGGCGTTGCGCCGATCCGGCTGAGCGCCGGCGATCTCGAAGACGGACCGTTCTTCGCCGGCGGTCCCGAAGGCAGCTACGACGCGGACCTTCTCGCGGTCCGGCGAGTCGACGTGTGGATTGCGGTCGAGGTGCCGCCGGTCATGCTTCGTGCTCCCGGCGCGGCGACCACGCGAACGCTGCACGCCTCGATTGCGCTGCGAAACGTGGCCTCGAGGAATGTGCCATGACGATCAAGACCGAATCGGGCGTCGCGCTCATCCTCGTTCTGCTGGTCACGAGTTTCCTGTCCGCCGTGGGTCTTGGTCTTGCCCTTGTCGTCTTCATGGATCAATTAGCCAGCGGCAATCACCGCGGATCCGTCGCCATGTTGTACGCGGCGGATGCCGGCATTGAGCTGGCGGCGCGCGACCTTTCGCTGGCGGACGACTGGAACGCCGCGCTCGCCGGTACCCGGCGTGGCAGTTTTACAGACGGCGCGCCCACGGGCGTGCGGGCCATCCCCGGCGGCGGCGCGGTGAACTTGACCGATGAAACAAACCTGCTGAATTGCGGAAAGCGCTCCGCGTGCACGTCGGGGCAAATGGACGCCAACTCGCGCGACCGGCCCTGGGGCGCCAATAACCCGCGCTGGCGCCTGTTTGATTACGGGCCGTTCCAGGACCTGGTCAACGTGGCTCGGCCCGCCCCGTGCTATCTCGCCGTGTGGGTGGCCGACGACAGCCGCGAAGCCGACGATGACCCCGTGGTAGACGCCGATGTCGACGAGCCGGGCCGCGGCGTGATGCGCGTCCGCGCCTCGGTATTCGGGCCGATGGGCGGGCGGCGCGCCATTGAGGCCGAGCTGGCTCGCGTGTGCCGCCAGCAGGACGGCGAGGAGGACTGCCTGCCCGGCATTCGTGTGCAGTCGTGGCAGGAACTGCGCCAGTTGCTTCCTTGACCTCTAGACTCGCGAGTCGTACGATCCGAAATAAGGGGAAGGACATCACCACTATGAAGCGCTTTATCGCCATCCTCGCCGTGTTCCTCGCCATCGCGCCACCGCTTGCTGCGGCGCAGACTCTGGCGGACGTTGCGAAGGCTGAAGAGTTGCGCCGGAAGTCTGTCAAGAAGCCCGCGAAGACTTACGGCAACGGTGACCTGAAGCCCGATACGCGTACCACAGTGTCAGGCGCGGCAACGCCGGCGACGCCGGCCGACACGGCTGCCACGCCGACGCCCGGAGCAGCGGCCGTCAACATCGCGCTGTCGCCCGATCCGGGGGCTGCGGCCGCCAAGCCGGCGGCTCAGGACGAGGCGTTCTGGAAAGACAAAATTGCGACGGCGCGCGCGTTGCTCGATCGCACGCGCCTGTTTGCCGACGCGCTGCAGAGCCGCATTAACGCGCTGAACACCGATTTCGTCAACCGCGACGATCCGGCGCAGCGCTCGGTGATCGAGCAGGACCGCGTCAAGGCGCTCGCCGAGCTCGAACGCGTCAAGAAGGAAATGACCGACCAGACCAAGGCGATCGCCGACATTCAGGAAGAGGCCCGCAAGGCCGGCGTTCCTGCCGCCTGGGTGCG
>JAUSDY010000125.1 GCA_030650395.1 Acidobacteriota bacterium
AGCACCAGCCACACGAACGCGCCGACGATGCCGGCGAGGAGGCCGACGATGGCGCCGTCACCGGCGTTGACGGGCTCGGGGTGGTTCTGCTGCATCAAGTACGCAGCGAGGGCCCCGCCAAAAAGAATCCACGCACAGCAGCAATTGGCGAGGCTGATGACCGGCAGCGCCGACAGCACGCCAATCGCCAGTCCGCCGAGCAGTGCCGGTTGAGTCTTCGCTGGCGCCATTCAAGTCCTCAAGTCCTTAAGCCCTCAAGGCCTAATCGTAGTATTCGCGGCCCAGGTGCGTAATCAGATCTTCGCCCTTCATGTGGCGCAGCGTGTTCTTCAGCTTCATCAACTGAATGAAAAGATCGTGTTCGGGGTAGAGATCCTTGGCGTGCATCGGCGCCTTGTAATAGAACGACAGCCATTCCTGGATGCCCGACAGGCCGGCGCGCTTAGCGAGGTCGAGGAACAACGCCGAGTCGAGCACGATCGGCGCGGCCAGGATGCTATCGCGGCACAGGAAGTTGATCTTGAGCTGCATCGGGTAGCCGAGCCAGCCCACGATGTCGATGTTGTCCCAGCCTTCCTTGTTGTCACCGCGCGGCGGGTAGTAGTTGATGCGGACCACGTGCGAGATGTCCTTGTAGAGATCGGGATAGAGGTGCGGCTGGAAGATGTAATCGAGCGCCGACTTCTTGCTCTCTTCCTTGGTCTTGAACGATTCGGGATCGTCCAGCACCTCGCCGTCGCGATTGCCGAGGATGTTGGTCGAGTACCAGCCGCGCACGCCGATCAGCCGCGCCTTCAGGCCGGGCGCGATGATCGTCTTGATCAGC
Source organism: Acidobacteriota bacterium (assembly GCA_030650395.1). Taxonomy (GTDB): domain Bacteria; phylum Acidobacteriota; class Vicinamibacteria; order Vicinamibacterales; family UBA2999; genus 12-FULL-67-14b. The sequence goes on from JAUSDY010000125.1 coordinate 827, forward strand.
GTCTGTCCCGTCTTCATGTCGTTGCCGGCGAGCGGCGCTTTCGTCTTCGCCGCCAGCTCCAGCATCGCCGGAATATCAGCGGTGAGGTTCGGCGCCGCATTCGCAAACGGCAGGCCTTCCTTCAACGCCGCGTAGGCGTAGACCATGCTCGACGGAATTGTCTCGTCGCTTTCCTCGAGGCCCTTCTCGAACGAGGCCAGCGTCTGGTGCACCGGGCCCTCCTTCATGAAGACTTCGGTGCTGCCGCACCACACCATCACGAGGCGCGAGCAGTTGTGCTTCTGCTTGAACGCGCGGATGTCGGCGATCAGCTGGTCGGCCAGGTCCTTCTTGTTCTTGCCCTTCTTGACGTTGGGGCCCGACAGGCGCTTGACGTAGCGCTGGTCGAACACCGCGGCCATCGGCTTGATCGCCTCGAGCTCGGAACGAATCGAATCCAGCAGCGATCGTTCGAGCACGCCCGCCGTGCACGCCGCGGCGTAGCAGTCGTCTTCGAAGATGTCCCAGCCGCCGAACACGATGTCGTCAAGCTGCGCGAGGGGAACGAAGTCGCTGATCTTGGGCGAGCGGTTGTCGGTGCGTTTACCGAGACGAATCGTGCCCATCTGTGTGAGCGATCCAATCGGTTTCGCGATGCCCTTACGGATGGCGATGACGCCGGCAATGGTCGTGGTGCTGACCGCGCCAAGGCCGACTAACAGGACGCCCAGCGTCCCCGTAGCCGGAGCGATTTCTGCTGGCTGTTTCACCTTGGAAATATATCACGCAGGTTCTTCACAGGGGTTCCTTACGAGGGTTCCTTACGAGGGTTCCTCACGAGGGTTCCTCACGAGGGTTCCCTACGAAGGTTCTATGATGCTGGCATGCTGCTTTTCAAGATGCTGCGTAGAGGCGGCGGCCGCACGATGGACCCGCTGCAGGTCTCGATGACCGGCGTGCGCATGGGTGAGCGGTTCATTCAAATCGGTTGTGATGATCGTTCGCTGCTCGCCGGACTTGCCGCGAAGGTCGGACTCAGCGGCTCCGCGGCGGTCGCGGTATTCGACGAAGCCTCTGCCGGGCGCGCTCGCGCAACCGGAGCGAAGGTTGGCGCGTTGATCGACGTGCACGTGATCGCATCAGGCACGCTGCCGTTCGATACCGGCCAGGTTGACATGATGGTCATCGACGACACGCGCGCGGCGCTATCATCGCGTCCCGAGGATGTACGTCGGATGATCCTGAGCGAGGCTTTCCGCACGGTCCGCAGCGGCGGACGAATCGAAGCCGTCGAGAGTATGGGCAAGACGCCGACCACCGTGACCAGCGATCTCGAGCAGGCGGGATTCAAACCAGTACGCATACTTGCTGAAAAAGACGGTTTCCGATTTGTTGAGGGATTGAAGCCGAACCTTCGTGGGGAACCTTCGTGAAGAACCCTCGTGGGGAACCCTCGTGGGGAACCCTTACATCGTCAGCGTTGTTGGATCGTCCGGGCGTTCGACGATGAACCAGACCTTGACGCTGCCGAATTCGATCTCGTCACCATCATTGAGAACGGTCGGCCCCTTGATCGGCTCGCTCTGCACGCAGGTGCCGTTCTTAGGTTCGCCTCCACCACAAAGGCGTCGGGCCATAACTGCTCCATCAGCTCCGCTTTCGGCAGCACGCGGGGCCGGGCCTCGATCAGGAGCTTGAGCAGCTCGAAGGCTTTTGGGGAAAGGTGCCCGGCCACCCCGTCGCGGGTGAGATCCCTGCTCGACGTATCGAGACGGCAATGACCGAACACGTAACGCATGTAAAAGCCTTAGGCAGCCAAATCCTACCCTAGAAAAACCCTAGGCAAACTAGCGCACCTTGGCCAGCTTACGGACGATGTGCCCGCCGGGCTGGCCGGTCAGCGTCGTGCCGGGCACCGTTTCGCCGACGTAGATATTGCCGTCCCTGTCTACGGCCACACCTTCGGCCAAAGGAAGGCAGAAGGCAAAAGGCAGAAGGCAGAAGGCAAAAGGCAGAAACTGCCGTGCCTCAAGGGACTTGGGAGCGCAGGAATTCAAATCCCGACAAGCAAGAAGCGGTGATTCGGGCGCGATCAGGCATTTTAGGACGCGGCATCGGACGTGCGATCGAAGACCGCATGGCCAAACCATTCGACATTCGTGAACGTTCGTTTCTTTTCGCCTGCGACGCAGTCAATGCGTACCCCAATACTCGTCTGGAGCCGCGCACTCTCCGTATCTGGTTGCAGTTCTTGGCCGCGGCGACATCCGGTGGTTCTCACCTCGAGGAGGCGGAAGCAGCGTCCAGCCGCGCGCACTTTGTGACATTGAACCGTGGCGCACTCCGCGAGTTGCGCGAAGCGCATTACTGGCTTCGCCTCATCATCGCAACAAGGCTTACGGGGCATGGCCATGCCGGCCCGTTGGCTAACGAAGCCTCTGAACTCGTCGCGATAGTTACGACCATCGTCAAAACGGCATCAAGCAAGCTGAACCGCGGCAGCGCCCGCCCGGGCTCCTAGGCCGTTCTGCCTTCTGCCTTCGGCCTTCTGCCTTCTGCCTTCTGCCTTCTGCCTTCGGCCTTCTGCCTTCTGCCTTCTGCCTTCTGCCTTCAAGAGGCGACACCCCGTCCCCAAAGCGCCACAGATCGATTGCGGCCTCGGCGCAAAGATTTCGTGAAATATGGCCGAAAAGCCTGATCATGAGGACATCGGGCAGACCACGACCGGACGGCAAGGCTTTTGCGATAACGCGATTAGCACAGCCATGTTAGGCGCCCTTCCTCCCGACGTGTATACCGCCCGCGATATCGCGGCTGCGGCCGGCGCGTCTGAAGCCCGCGTGCAGGCGCTGCTTGCGCACGGGGAGATCCGCTCGATCGCGGCGCAGCTGCCGATCGGCGGCGGGCATCCCGACCTGGCCGAATTCGTCGCGCAGGCCGAGGCCGTGCGCGCCGTGCGCGCGCTTGCCGCGGGGACGACCGTCGGCGTGCCCGACGCGATGGGCCTGGGCCGAGAGCTCTTCTCGAACGAGGCGCCAAACGGCCGCGCCACGACCGTGCCCCTGATCGTATCGACCAGCCTTCATGCGCTGGCGATCGCAGCCATCCTGTTTATCGCCAGCCTCGGCTTCGCCGTTGCCGACGAGCGCACCGAACCGATCAAGGACGAGCCGATGCGTCTGGTTTTTCTCGTCACGCCCGGTCCGGGCGGCGGCGGTGGTGGCGGCGGATTGAAATTCAAGACCCCACCGCCGAAGGCGCTGCGCAAGGGCATCGAGAAGATCAGCAGCCCCATCCCGGCGCGCACGCTGCCGCCGCCGATGAGGCCGCAACCGAAACCGCCAGAACCGCCAAAGCCGCTTGAAGCCAAACAGCTTCCGCCGGTGATGGCGCCGATCGCCACCAAGCAGGCGGAGCCGCAGGAGCGCGAAGGCGTGCTCGCGAAGGCGCCGGAAGTGCCGCCCAGCCAGGGCTCCGGCGCTGGCGGTGGCGTGGGCTCCGGACGCGGCACGGGCATCGGCGAAGGCGACGGTGCGGGCCTGGGCGATGGATCGGGCGGCGGCACGGGCGGTGGTCCGTTCCGTCCCGGCAGCGGCGTCGAGCCGCCGCGCTTGTTGCGCGAAGTGAAGGCGGATTATTCGGACGAAGCGCGCCGCGCCAACATCGAGGGCGAGGTCGAGTTGGAGATCGTGGTGCGCAGCAACGGCACCGTGGGCGACGTCAAGATCCTGCGCGGGCTGCCCGCCGGCTTGAACGATCGCGCCGTGCAGGCCGTGCGGCAGTGGCGCTTCTCCCCCGGACGCATGAAGGGTGTGCCGGTCGATGTCGTGGTGCACGTTGGCGTCGAATTCAGACTTCGCTGAGGGCTTGGGGGCTTGAGGGCTTGAGGGCTTGAAGGTCAGGGTTTGAACATGGACACAGTGTTGTTAGCGGTCACGGTGATCTCGCTGGTCGTGGCGCTCGTGATGAGCGTGTCGGCCTGGCGAGTGACGCGCGACGACAAGCGGCGCTCGGCGGCGCGGATCGCGGCGTTGTCGCTGGCTGCCTCGGAAGGCGCGCGCGGCCAGGCCGTCGAGGCCGAACCGGCACGGGCGCCATGGGCGCCGGCCCGCCTTTCGGTGGCCAGCACGCCTCGACCCGCACCGGCGCCGCAGGCCGGGGCCCCCGGCGCGGCACCCGCGCCGGGGTGGGAGGAGATGTTCTTGAACGAGCCGGCGCCGGTTCGCGAGATCTCACACTCGACCGGTTTTCTCAGCGGTACGACGCCAGCGGCCACCACCGGCAGCGGCGGCCGGCAACACTCGCTGGCGATTGCGGCGGCGGTGCTGTTCGTCGGACTGGCATCGGGCCTCTTCTGGATGATGTCGGGACCGCGTGGCACCACGGCGGCGGCGGTTGGACCCAACATGCCGCTCGAGCTCGTGTCGCTGCGCCACGATCGGCAGAACGCGAAGCTCGCGGTGTCGGGTCTTGTGCGAAACCCGGTCACGGGCCGTCCTGTCGAACGTCTATCGGCCGTCGTCTTTCTGTTCGATCAGCAAGGCACGTTCATGACGAGTGCGACCGCGCCGGTGGATTTCATCAAGCTCGGGGTCGGCGACGAATCGCCGTTTGTCGTGGCGCTTGATGCGCCCGCCAATGTCGCCCGCTACCGCGTCAGCTTCCGGACCGGCGAGGGCGTGGTGCCGCACATCGATCGGCGCGGCGCGGCACCGATCGCCACTGGGGCAGAGCAGCCAGTCAGCGTCAAGTTGAAGTGATCGGGCACTTCTTGCCGGGAGGACATTCGTCGTCGGGAGGGCAGCTCTTGTCGGGAGGACACTTCTTATCGGGAATACGGAGAGCAAAATGACCAGGAACAGAAGCCGGAGCCCGGTGGTTTGGGCGATCGCCGCGGGGTTGTTGGCGATTGCCGGCACGAACCCGATCGCGCAGCAACAGGACGGCTTCCGCTTCAAGAGCGGCGTTGAGCTGATCAACGTCACCGCCACGGTCACCGATCGATCGGGCCGCTTTGCCGGACGCCTGGGCAAGGAGGACTTCGTCGTCTACGAGGACAACAAGCTCGTGGAGGTCACGCACTTCAGCGCCGAGCGCACGCCGGTCAGCCTCGGCATCGTCGTCGATTCAAGCGGCAGCATGCAGGGTGAGAAGTGGTCGGCAGCTGTCAATTCCGTCGATCGGTTGCTTCGGATGATGTCGGACGAGCTCGACGAGTTTTTCCTGTATCGCTTCAGCGCCAACGCCGACCTGGTTCACGACTGGAGCGAGGATCGCGAACGCCTGAGCTCGAGCATCCACCGCATTCACCCCAACGGCGGCACGGCGATGTACGACGCCGCCGCCGAGTCGGTACCGATGGCGCAAAGCGGCAGGAACCGCAAGAAGGCGGTCGTGATCATTTCCGACGGCAACGACACCAGCAGCCGCGTCGGGGTGTCGGAGGTCAAGCAGATCGTGCGCCAGACCGAGGTGCTGGTCTACGCCATCGGTGTCGACAGCGAGGGACAACCGACGTTCCAGCGCCCGACGCCGCCGATTCAGCAGCCGCGGCCGCGGCTTCCGATTCCGTTTCCTTTCCCCGGTGGACGTGGCGGCGGCCGCATCCCGCTGCCCCAGCCATATCCGCCGACCGGCGGCGGTGGCGGCGGCGGCACCTACTCGGTCGGTGGCGCCGGCGATCGCCTCAACGTCGCCGCGCTGCGCGAGATGACCGACGACAGCGGCGGTCGAACCGAGATCGTCCGCGACTTCCGCGATCTGGATCCCGCGGTCGCGAGCATCGCGGATGAATTGAGCCAGCAGTACTACCTCGGTTATCCGAGCCCCGGCCTCAAGGACGGACGCTGGCACACCATCCGGGTCGAAGTGCGCGATCCCTCGCTCAAGGTCCGCGCGCGCAAAGGCTACGTCGCGACGCCTTGAATCTGTTGAGCTTGTTGATCTCGTGATCGATTGATCTCTCGGTTGAGCTCTTGATCTTGTGAGCTGTTGACCAATCCGTTGATCTAAGGGTCGCGCGCGCGATCTATAGCCACAGCCTGTTCTGGAGTTACGCGTCGATGGCCAACCCGCCCATCCGCGTCGTCGTCAATCGCGGGCACGTCACGCTCGAAGGGGTCGTGCAGAGCAACGTCGAGCGCATGCTCGCTCGTTCTCTCGCATCTGGCCTGGGCGCGTTCGACGTGAAGAACGATTTGAAGACTGATGCGGAAGTGCGCGAGTCGATGGAGCCGAGAAAAGCCGTTAACTGATGAAGGGACGGACAAACCTAAAGGTTTGTCCCCACCTTGCGGGTCTTCACCCCACCTTGCGGGTCTTCACAAACCAGATGGCCGCTGCAAACGTGACGACGACGGCGGCCATCATCGCGGCAAAGAGCGAAAGCGTGCGATTCAGAATCGACTCCGATTCCATCCTGACCTGGCCCGCCAGGACGACGTTCTTCAGTCGATCCGTCAGCAGCTGCTCCCACACGAGGATGTTGCCGCGCTCGATCCCCGAAGGCGAATCGTGGAACGTCACTCTGCTCGGTATGTGCAGGCGAAAGGCGACTCGTTCAGTTCCGTTCCAACCGACGTCTCCGACATCTTCTCCGGCGGGCAGGTTCCATCGATGCGCGTAGAAAATGATGCCGTCGGATCGCGGAATGAACGCAGTAGCCGACCAGCTGAACGGCGCCGCCTCCGATAAACGCTGAATGTTGGCGACCTCGATCCGCAGATGAACGTAGCGCCGGCCGTCGCGTCGTGAACTGGTCACGCTCGCCACGCGCGTGACTGGCGTCTCGTAGAAACCGCGCACCTTTTGTAGATCGAGCCGCGCGTTGGGATCCACCGGCAGATCCAGGCCGCGGAGCGCCACGAGCGCCGGCACTGAAGCGTTGACGTTCACGGTCGCGGAACGGTCGAGCGCGAGGAAGACTTCTTCTTCGTATTCGTACTTCCGGGACATCACGCTGCTGCAGGCCGACAGCAGCATCGTCGAGAGCAGCAGCAGACCGAACGCAACACGCACTATCGAATAATATACGGATGGTGCCGAGGGCACCCCATAAAGGGGTGCCCTACAGAATCATGTCCTCCGCTCCCACCCTCTTTCTGATCGACGGCAGCAACCAGATGTATCGCGCCTACCACGCGATCCGCGGGCTGACTGGACCGGAAGGCCAGTCGACCAACGCCGTCTACGGCTTCATCACGATGCTGCGCAAGCTGCTCGAGGATCACAAGCCCGAATACATCGCGGCCTCGTTCGATCTGCCGTCGCAGACGTTTCGCTCGAAGCTCGCCGCCGACTACAAAGCCAACCGCACGGCGATGCCCGGCGACCTGGTCGAGCAAGTGCCGTGGGTCTTCGAGGCGTGCGAAGCGATGGGCGTGCCGATTTTCACGTCGGAGGGCTTCGAGGCCGACGATGTGATCGGGACGCTGGCGAGCCAGGCCGCCGCGCACGGCTTGCAGGCGGCGATCGTGACCGGCGACAAGGATTTCTTTCAGCTCGTCGGCGACGGCATTCGCGTCTTCAATCCGCGCGACGAGGGTCTTTGGTACGACGCCGAGGGTGTCGTGCAGAAGTTTGGCGTCAACCCCGCACAGGTCGTGGACGTGCTGGCGCTGATGGGCGACACCAGCGACAACATCAAGGGCGTGCCCGGCATCGGCGAGAAGGGGGCCACCGCCCTGATCGCGGAATACGGGTCGCTCGAGGCGCTGCTCGCGAGGGCCGGCGAGATCAAGCAGAAGAAGTACCGCGAAGCGCTGCTCGCCAACGCCGACCAGGCGCGCCAGAGCCGGGAACTGGTGACGATTCGAACCGACGTCGACGTGCCATTCGATGCGGAGCGGTTCCGGTTCCGGGGCTCGTCACGCGAACGGTGTTACGCGCTGTTTTCGAAACTGGGTTTTCGGACGCTGGTCCCGCAGTTTGCGCCGACGGCCGCCGAGGTCACCAAGGATTACGCGATCGTCGGCTCGACCGAGGAGCTGACGGCGCTGGTGCAAGAACTGAAAACCGCGGGCCGTTTCAGCCTGAAGGTGATCACCGATGGCACCGCACCGGTGCGCGCGACGCTGGTCGGCATCGCGGTGTCGACCGGGCCGGCGATGGCCCGATACATCCCGTTAGGTCACGAAGGTTTTGGGGGCGGCTTCTCCATGGCCAAAGCCGAGGCCCTGGATCTGCTGGCGCCGCTCTTGACGGATCCGGCGATCGAGAAGATCGGGCACGACATCAAGGCGGATCTGATTGTTCTTGGCCGGCACGGCATCGATCTCAAGAACCCGAAGGCGTTCGACACGATGCTCGCCAGTTACCTCGTCGACGCGAATCGATCCAGCCAGGCGCTGGAACCGATCGTGCTCGAGCAGCTGGGCTACAAGGCGCTGACCGAAGACGATGTCCGCGGCAAGGGCGTGAAGGCCCTGCCGTTTTCGCAGGTGCCGGTCGACAGCGTGCTGAACTACGCCGGCGAGCGCGCCGATCTTGCGTTTCAGCTGGCGGCGCACCTGGCGCCGGCGCTGGTGCGTGACGGGCTCGAAGGCGTCTACAACGATCTGGAGCTGCCGCTCGTGCCGATTCTCGCGGAGATCGAGCGGACCGGCGTGCGCGTCGACGTGCGCGCGCTGGCGGCGCAGTCGACGCTGCTCGATCGCGAGATGAACGATCTCAGCCGCCAGATTTTCGGCCTGGCCGGCGGCGAGTTCAACATCGGTTCGCCCAAGCAGCTTGCGGAAGTTCTGTTCGAGAAACTGCAGCTCCCGGTGCTCAAGCGGACGGGCACGAGCCGGGCGCCCTCCACGGCGGTCGAGGTCCTCGAGGAGCTGGCGGCGCAGCACGACATCTGCCGGTCGATTCTCGACTGGCGGGGCCTTGCCAAATTGAAGGGGACGTACATCGACGCGCTGCCCGCCCTGGTTAATCCGGAGAGCGGCAGGGTGCACACGCAGATCAGCCAGGCGGTCGCGGCGACGGGACGGCTGAGCAGCAGCGATCCCAATCTCCAGAACATCCCGATCCGGACCGAGATCGGCCGGCAGATCCGCAAGGCGTTCATCGCCGAGCCCGGCCACGTGCTGGTGTCGGCCGATTACTCGCAGATCGAATTGCGGGTGCTGGCGCACCTGTCGGGCGACGAGACGCTGATTGCGGCGTTCGAGCGCGGTGACGACATCCACGATCAAACCGCCGCGAAGGTGTTTGGGGCCGACAGCACGCTCGATCCCCATGAGCTGAGGCGCCGGGCCAAGATCGTCAATTACGCGCTGCTCTACGGCAAGACCGCGTTCACGCTCGCGAAAGACATCGGCGTGACGCAACTGGCGGCGCAGCAGTTCATTGACGCGTACTTCGCCGGCTTCCCGCGCGTGCGCGCGTTCATCGATCAGACCCTCGAGGACGCGCGCAAGACCGGCGTCGTCAAGACGATCTTTGGCCGGCGCCGCCCGGTGCCGGAGCTCACCAGCCGCAACCGGATGATCAGCGCCGCCGCCGAGCGGGTGGCGGTGAACATGCCGATCCAGGGCACGGCGGCTGACATCCTCAAGCGCGCGATGATCGACGTGCACGCCGTGCTGGCGGCCAGGCACGCGCGGGCGCGCATGATTCTCACCGTGCACGACGAGCTGTTGTTCGAGGCGCCGAAGGAAGAGGCTGATGACGTCGCCGCGCTGGTGAGAACGACGATGTCGAAGGCGGTGCCGCTGCGCGTGCCGCTCGACGTCGACGTGGGGATCGGCGAGAACTGGATGGAAGCTAAGAGTTAAGAGTGCAGAGTTAAGAGTTAAGAGTTACTTCCAGCGTTCCTTCACGACGGCCCATTCGGCGCGCAGATCGGATTCCATCTGCGCACGCTTGTCGGGTGCTGCAGTGCGGACGCGGTCTGGAATGATTCCTTCCATCACGAGCTTGTCGAGGTCGGCGCGCAGGGAAGCCGAGCGCGCGCTGGCCATCCGGGCCCGAACCCAGCCGGCGATGGCGGCATCCCACGCCGCGGCAGGGTCGCCGGCGCCCCGCGACCCGACGACGACCCAGTAAGCTGCCGCCGCGGAACCGGGACTGCGGGCCAGTTGCAGGGCCATTCGATCGCGGAGGCGCCCGAATGCCTCGGCGCGGAGCTCGCGCCCCAGCGCGTCGGCATGCCGCTCGGCGGCGCTGCCCCACCAGTCGAGCATGGCCTCGCCGGGGACGGCGCCCTGGGCATACGCGCCATCGATGCCGCTTTCAAACAGCTGCGCGGCGGCGCCGTAATCGTCTTCGAAAAACAGCGCGGCGCCGAGCGCCATGAGAAAGTCGATGTTGTCGCGGGCATCGAGGCTGGCCGCCCGGACGGTACCAAGAGCCGCCCGGGCCGCCGACAGATCGGACGGGTCGGCGCGCTCGCGATAGCGTTCCAGGTGCGCGCGCGCGAGAACGATCGTGGCGGCGTCCGCGGTGGCCGGCGTTTTCTGCGCCAGGGTGGCCGCCTCGATCGCGCCATCAAACTGCCGCTGATTGTAGAGAGAACGGGCCCGGGCCAAATCTGCTCGCGTAGCCAACAAGGTAGCTCCGCTCAGCGCGATCACGAGGGCCGCAAAGGACGCAGATAATACAGTTCTCACCGGGGCCACAGATGACACAGATAACACAGATCTTAATCCACGGCCGCAGATGACACAGATTACACAGATCTAACTCATGCGGCTTCCGGCGTTAGGTGGCCTTCATCGATGGCTACTCGGAGGGGCCAAGGCCGAGCAGCCGGTTCAGCTCGGCAGCCAATCGCGTCCGGCGCCACTGAAGGAATGCTGGATACGCGTCGAGTTCCCAGAGGGCTGGATCGGTCGGAATCAGCTGGCCGGTTAAAGCCTCTTCACCTCGAGCCTTGATGATCTCGGGAAGGTACTTCCTGGGCTCTTTGTTGGTAATCGCGCGATTGGCCCGCCCGCTGATGAAGGCGAAGTTCGCGATCTCGTTGATCTCGGCCTTCTCGTAGTTCCGCTTGGCCAGCAGCGACTTCGGGAAGATGTGGTGGTACTCGATGTAGTGCATCTTGCCTTGATGCGTCAGCGAGAGGCCGAGGCCGCTCACCCAATCCTTGGCATCTCTCTGCTTCAATGCCAAGTAGGTCGTCGGAAACAGGGAACTTCGTGCACCACGACCGACAAAATCGCCCGGCTCGACGTGAAGTCTACCCAGCTGCTGCTTGAGCGACGCCATCAGATCGTCGAGGGAACCAGTCTTGAAGATGACGTTCAGGTCCTGGTCTAAGAGTGTTTCCGTCGAGCCGCGACTATAGCGGCCGCGGGCGTTGGCGATCAAAGTCCACTGTCGCAACTGTAGCCCGTCCTTCTTCGACAGCTTCTGTTTGCGCGCGGCGCCAAAAGCCGCCAAGGATGCTCTGCACGGTCTTGAAACGGCTCTGCCCTGTCGCAAATACGACCATAGTCCGGACGAGCAGACCGGTATCGAGCGTGAACCAAGATTTGTTATCGAGGTCCTCACCAAACTCCTCGAACAGGCGAAGTGAATTCTGCCATCGCGCCGTTACCTGGGCCATAGCAAGATCCGAACTCCGAAGCTTCACGCCTAGCGAGTTCACCCGGACGAAAATCTCAGCCACCTCTTCGTACGACAGTTTCCGATCCAGGACGTGCATTACGTACTGATACTGCTGGATCGCACGCAGCTTCTGGAGTCGGTGGCTATACTTCTCGTAAAGCGGATCGTCTGGCTGGAGTCCAAGTGGCTTGAGGAGCGCCCAGTCGCCCCTCTTTGGATTGAACACGTCCGAAACACGAATCCACGTGGGAATCGCAGCCAATGCCTTGGACGCCACAACAAACGTTCGTTTCCTGAGCCGCTGTTGAAGATCGTCTACTTCATCCTCTTCGTCATCAAGAGCGATCTCTTCCTCTGCAAGTAATGGAGATTCTGAATCGTCGTCGACCTCCGTCAATTCCACTGGTGCACCCTCGGGGTGCTCCAGATTGAACAAGATGTCGATGGGCTTCTTGCGACCGCGGACCATGATCGGCTCATCACACAACACGGCTCGCAGGGAAGTCACGCGCTGCTGGCCGTCGAGCAACAACTTGTGCGTCACAAAGGCGTTTGTTGCCTGGGCCACATCGAGGTCGCGACTTGGGGCATTTTGATCCGTTTCCCAAACCAGCACGGCGCCAGAGGGGTAACCCCGATACAACGAATCAATCAAGTCGCGGACGCGAGTCGCCCTCCAGACATACCGGCGTTGCATTTCGGGGAGGCGCAGCTCTCCTCTTCCGACCATGTCGACAAGCTCGCGTACGGTGGTATCTACCTTTGGCACAGATCTCTCCGAACTTCCGATAGATGACCGTCAGCCCCGATGGTGCCGGTGCGAATTCGATGTCTTGGCTGGAACCCAAGTGCAACAGGGTCGGACGTGCCCCACAAGCTGGGTGATCGTCTCTCGCGCTAACCTCACCTGTCAACGCGGTCTTTGACTGGCCTTGCACCGTCCGGTCAACTGTGCACGCAGGTTTTCGTGGTGTTCTGACGAACCAGCCGCGCGGTTCCCTGTATTCGATCTGCGTCATCTGTGTTATCTGCGGCTTGGTTTTGAAGTATTTGATCTGTCATCTGCGTCATCTGCGGCCCCGTTGGTGATTTAGTCGGTGCCATCTGCGGCTCAGCGCATAGAATCTGTGTGGATGGCGTTACCGGTGATTGTCCCGCGGGCTGAGCACCCGATTTCGAGACGGGACATCGACGCCGACGCGCTCAAGGTGCTGTATCGCCTGCAGGAATCGGGCTACACCGCCTACCTGGTCGGCGGCAGCGTGCGCGACTTGCTCCTCAGCCGGAAGCCGAAAGACTTCGACATCGGCACCTCGGCCCATCCGTATCAGATCAAAAAGCTCTTCCGCAACTGCTGGATCATCGGCCGCCGCTTCCGGCTTGCCCACGTCCGCTTCGGCACCAAGGCGATCGAGGTGGCGACGTTTCGAAAGAACATCCCGGCCGGGAGCGAGTCCGAGCCGAGCGAGTCCGCCTCCGCTCGCGAACAATCCGGCGAGCTACGGCGGGACAGGCCTAACGAGAGGGTGGACGCCGGCGGCGATCCAGACCTGCTGATCAAGCACGACAACACCTTCGGCACGCCTGAAGAAGACGCGTTCCGCCGCGACTTCACCATCAACGCGCTGTTTTACGACATCGGGTCGTTCTCGATCATCGACTACGTCGGCGGGTTGCAGGACCTCAAGGACGGGCTGATCCGCTGCATCGGCGATCCCAACGATCGCTTCCAGGAAGACCCGGTGCGGATGATGCGCGCGATCGTGATGGCGTCGCGGCTCGGCTTCCGGCTCGATGAGCCGGTCGTCAAGGCGATCGCCAGGCATCGATCGCTCATCGCCACCTCGTCACCCTCGCGCCTGATCGAGGAGTACTACAAGATTCTGCGATCGGGCGCGGCCGAGCAGACCTTCCGGGCCCTCGCCGAGCATCGCCTGCTCGATCCGATCACACCGGAGATCCAGCGCGGCGCCAAGAACCAGGCGCTGTGGGAAGGGTTGGCCGCTCTCGACTTGTATCGCCGCGGCTTCGAGAGCGCGCCGCCGACGCTCACCAATCCCGTGCTGCTTGGCACACTGCTGATTCCGCTCGGCCTGATGCCCCGCAAAGACGAGCGCCGCGTCGACGATGAAGAAGAGGAGGTGGAGGAAGCCCCGCCGGCCGAGGACCCTGCCCTGCCGAGATCGCGCTCGCGGTTCCGCCGGCCGCCCAAAGATCCGATTCTCAAAATCGGCGCGCTGCCGATTGCCCGGGGCGATACGGAGCGGTTGCGGCAGTTGCTGTCATTGCAGGGCCGGATCGGAGACCTGGAGATGTCGCCGCGCGCCAAGCGCGCGTTGATGCACCGCGGACCGTTTGAAAGCGCGCTGACGTGGTTTGAAATCCACGGCCAGGCGCCGGCGGTGCTCGAACACTGGAAAGGCTTCATCGAAGCGCTCGGCCCCGATGCGCTCAAGCCTCCGTCCACCGCACCGGGCGCGTCGATCGATGGCGAGCGGCGGCCTGCCGGCGGCAGGCGGCGCCGACGACGCCGCGGCCGTGGTTACAAGAGACCGCCCGAAACTTAGCCGTTTTTCTTCTCGAACTCCTGCATGAACGACACCAGCGCGTCGATGCCCTCATCCGGAAACGCGTTGTAGATCGAGGCGCGCATGCCGCCAACCGAGCGGTGGCCCTTCAGGCCATCAAGGCCGGCAGCGGTCGATTCCTTCACGAATGTTTTTTCGAGCTCTTCGCTCGGCAGCCGGAACGTGATGTTCATCCGCGATCGGCTCGCCTTGTCGGCCGTTCCTCTGTAGAAACCGGACCGGTCGATCTCGGCATAGACCTTCGCCGCCTTGCGCTCGTTGTGCTTGCCGATCGCGTCGAGGCCGCCTTCGGCGAGCCCCCACTTCATGACCAGCCCCATCAGGTAGATGCCGAAGCAGGGCGGCGTGTTGTACATCGACCCGTTCTCCGCGTGAACGGCGTAGCTCAGCATGGTGTGAAGCGACTTGCTCGAGCGCGCCAGCAGGTCTTCGCGAATGATCACGAGCGTGACGCCGGACGGCCCCAGATTCTTCTGCGCGCCGGCATAGATCAGTCCGTACTTCGAGACGTCGATCGGCCGGCTGAACATGTCGGACGACGTGTCGGCCACCAGCGGCGCCTCGCCGACCTTCGGCTCGCTCGGCCACTCGGTGCCGAAGAGCGTGTTGTTGGTGGTGATGTGCACGTAGGCGGCATTGGCGGTCAGCTTCAGCTCGTCTTGCCGCGGAATGCGGGTGAAGTTCTCGCTCTCGGTCGAGGCCGCGATGTTGACCGTGCCGACGCGCTGCGCTTCTTTCACCGCCTTCTGCGCCCAGCCTCCGGTCACGAGGTAGTCCGCGGTGGCGCCGGCGGCGAGCAGGTTGAGGGGGACCATCGAAAACTGCAGCGAAGCGCCGCCCTGCAGGAACAGGACTTTGTAATTGGACGGCACCTTGCCCAGCGCCCGGAGGTCGGCCTCCGTCTTCGCGAGGATGTCCTCGAAGGTCTTCGAGCGGTGGCTGATCTCGAGCACCGACATGCCGACGCCGGGCAGCGCGACCAGGTTGCGCTGTGCTTCTTCGAGAACGGGAACCGGCAGCACAGCAGGACCGGCGGAGAAGTTATGAATACGGTGAGTCGTAGTGGCCATGATTGAATTTATCTCAATTTCACCAGCTGCAGGTCGAGGATGTCGGCGTTGCCCGACTGCATGGCGTCGAGGGCGCGCGCCGAGGGCGCGCCGTCGAGGTTGATGCGAGCCACGGCGGCGTGCGCGCCTTCGAAGATGATGTTCTCGGTTTCCTGAACGTTCAGGTGCGCGACGCGCAGGTATTCGAAGACATGAGCCAGCACACCGGGCCTGTCGCGATGCCGCACCACCAGCATGTGCGTGGCGGGCGTCTGCCTGGCCAGGTTGACCACGTTCGGCACCCGCCCGGTGTCTTTGAACGTGCGGATGATGCGGACGGTCTCGCCGGCAATCGCCTCCTGCGCCTGGTCGGTCGACGCGCCGATGTGGTGCGTGCCGTAGACATTCGGTTGCGCCACGATCGAATCGGTAAACGCGCCGGTCGCCGCGGAGGGTTCGGCGGCGAACACATCCAGGCCGAGCCGAAGGCCCTTGTCCCGCGCGGCGGCCTCGAGGGCCGTGTAGTCGACCACCTCGCCACGCGCCGTGTTGATGAAGTACGCACCCGGCTTGGCGTGCGCGAGCAGCCCGGCATTCACGAAGCCCCGCGTCTCTTTGGTCAACGCAAGGTGAACGCTCAGGATGTCGGCGCGCGCCGCCAGCTCCGCGGCCGTCGCGACCACCTCGATGCCGAAGGCGTCGGCCGCAGCCGCACGCGCCGCCGGGTCTTCGCTGAATCGGCGGCTCCAGACCAGGACCGGCATGCCGAACGCACGCGCCCGCCTGGCGACTTCCTGTCCGATATGGCCGAAGCCGATCAGGCCCAGGGTCTGTCCGAACAGGCCGCGCGCCTTGGAATATTCCTGCTTGTTCCACGTGCCGGCGCGCAGCTCGGCGACGTTGTCGGGAATGCGCCGGTCCACCGCGAGGATGAGCCCCATCGTGAGCTCCGCCACTGCCACCGAATTCTTGCCCGGGCAGTTGGACACGTAGATGCCGCGTTTGGATGCGCCCGCCACATCGATGGTGTTGACGCCCGCGCCCGCGCGGACGATCAGGGCCAGCGCGCCCGCATCGAGCATCGCGTCGGTGACCTGGGTCGAGCGCACGACCAGTACGGGCGCGGCCGATTCGGCGAGGGCCTGGACGAGGCTGTCGCCGCTTGCGTCCGGCTGGTAGATCACGTCGCAGCCCGCGGCCTTCAAGCTGTCGAGGCCGGACTTTTCGAACTTATCCGCTATCAGTACCTTCATGGGCTCCGAGGGCTTAAGGGCTTGGGGGCTTAGGGGCTTAGAGGGGGGCTTTCAAGTCCTAAAGCCCTCAAGTCCTCAAGTCCACCGTTAGATTATGTGCGAGAGAAGGCCGTCGCGAAGTTTGGGCTCGAACCATGTGGACTTGGGCGGCATGATGCCGCCGGCGTCGGCAATGCGCATCAGGTCGTCCACCGACACCGGGAAGAGGGAAAACGCCACCGCGAATGCACCGGAGTCGACGAGCTGCTCGAGCTCGCCGGTGCCGCGGATGCCGCCGACGAAATCAATCCGCTTGTCGGTCCTCACATCGTCGATGCCCAGGATCGGATCGAGAATTGAGGTCTGTAACAGGTCGACATCGAGCGAGACCGCTGCGGCAGGCATGACGAGCGTGTGCCACCGGCCGGCCAGATAGATTGCGATTTCGCCCTTGCGTGCCGGTGTGGCGGGGCCGCCGTCGCGCACCGTCAGCCGGCGCTTCAGGGAGGCGAGGAACTCGGCGGCCGTCAACCCGTGAAGATCCTTGACCACGCGGTTGTAGGGCAGCACCTGCATCTGGTTGTCGGGAAACGCGACGGCCAGGACTCGATCGTACTCTTCGCTTTCTGCCTTCTGCCTTGTGCCTTCTGCCTTGTCCCTGTTGCCTTCTGCCGTCTGTTGCAACGTGCGCCGCGCCCGCGCCGCGCTTGCCGCGCGATGGTGGCCGTCGGCGATGTACAAAGCCCGGATGGCCGCGAACGCATCGACGATCGACTGATGGTCGGCGGCATCGACCCGCCACACCTCATGGCGCACGCCATCGGCGGCGGTGAGGTTGAACAACGGCTTGCGCGTGATCGCGCGCGCCACCACGGCGTCGACGGCTGCCGACGCGCGATAGGTCAGGAACACCGGACCGGTTTGCGCGCCAATGGCGAGCAGGTGCCTGGTGCGGTCGTCTTCCTTGTCGGGACGGGTCTTCTCGTGCTTCTTGATCAGGCCGCGGTCGTATTCGTCGATCGAAAAGCACGCCGCCACGCCCGACTGCAGATGCGAGCCCATGGTCAGGCGATAGATGTAAAAACTCGGCGCGTCTTCGACCACGAGCGGCGCCGCGGCTCTCAATTTCTGGAAGTTGGCCGCGGCCAGTTGATACACGGCATCGCCGTGGGGATCAGCGCCGGCGGGGAGATCGATCTCCGGACGCGACACATGCAGGAAACTGAGCGGGTTGGCGGCGAGCGCGCGGGCCTCCTCGGTATTCACCACGTCGTACGGCACTGCCGCCACATCGGCGGCGGCAGCCGGCGACGGCCTGAGCGCGGCAAACGGGTAGATCGCGGACATCACCCTAAATTAAACAGGAGATCAGGAGACCAGGAGACTCCTGACCTCCTAGTCTCCTGTTTTAGTTGTTAGCGGCCTTGGTTTGCGATCGCGCGAACAGCAGTCCGATGTAGCGATCGCGCTCGGTGGCGAACGCGTTGAGCAGCATCGCGGGCACCGGCTCACCCGGAGGCATATTGCGATGCTCCAGAACGGGATTGACGTAGCGGCCGCTCTTCTTCAAGCCGTAGTGCAAATGCGGGCCGGTCGCCAGGCCGCTCTGGCCGACGCGGCCGACCAGCTCGCCCTGGCCGATGCGAGCGCCGGCGCGAACCGTGATGCCCGACAGATGCAAGTACTCGCTTTCGTAACCGTTCGGATGCCGCACCTTCACGGTGCGTCCGCCGCCGCCGCTCCAGCCGGCGAGCGTGACCACGCCCGGAGCCACTGACACAACCGGCGCACCGGAGCCGGCGCCGTAATCCACGCCGTTGTGCGCGCGCGCGTAACCGAGAATGGGGTGCTTGCGCGAGCTCGAGAATCGGGAGGTGACGCGCGGCTCGAACTTGAGCGGCGACTTGAGGAAGAAGCGCTTGAGCGATCGGCCCTGGTCGTCGTAGTAGGCCGGCGACCCTCCTTCGGGCGTGAACCGCACCGCGCGCAGCTGCCGGCCATCGTTGACGAACTCGGCCGCAAGAATGGGCCCGTAGCCGGCCAGCTTTCCTTCGCGCGTGTGCCGTTCGACCGCCACGCGGAAACGATCGCCAGGCTGCAGATCCGAGCTGAAGTCGATCTCGCCGGACAACACATCCGCCAGGCCCAGCGCCAGCTCGATCCGCTCGCCCGCCTTATCGATGGCGGCGGTCAGCGAGTTTTCCTCGCGGTTGATTTCGCCTTCGATCATGACGACGGCGGTTTGCTTGGGGATGCGATCGATCGTGGTGATGAATCGCGGCGCGCCGTCCATCGACGCACGCCTCGCGACCAGCATGCGGTCGCCGTCAATCTCGTACTCAAAACGGCGAACCCGGCCGTCGAGCATGCGATCGATGGTGTACGGTTGGCCGGCCCTGAGACGCCGGAGATCAAAGGTCTCTGCGATCGAGCCGACGAGCGTGACCGCTTCGCGGCCCTCGATCAAATGGTCCTGGAACAGCGCCGACATGGTCGTGCGCGTGGGAACGACGCCGGCAAGAAAATCGGCATCGCTCACGAGCGTGACGTCGGTCGCCGGGCGGGCGAGCGAGGTCGAATCGGCGGCTGAAACCATCCAGTACGGAAGGGCAGCGGCGCCGGCGAGCAGAGCGATAGCCGGAACGAGCAGTTTGCGCATTCAAAGGACGGTCGATACTAGCAAAAAACCCCGTAAAACGGGATGCAAAGTTACTTATCGGCTTATCGCCGCGGCATCGGTACCACTAATTGCGCAGTTATGCCCGCTTCAATGCGAACGGCCTGCGTGACTTTACGCCCGTTGGCCTCGAGCACCACGCTGTGGTCGCCGGGCGGAAGGTCGCGAATCGTCACGGGAGAAGTGCCACGGTTCTGGCCATCGATCGTGATTCTTGCGCCGGGCGGATCGCTGCGAATGTCGAGCCCTCCGGTGGTCGGGACGTTCTGCAGCTCGATGTATTGGGCGGTCTGCACGCCCGATTGAATGGTCAGCGGGATCACGCGCGGCTCGGACTTTCCGATCTGCACTTCGAGCACGTGCGCTCCGGCCGGCAGCGCCATCGTGATTGGCGTGACGCCGCGGTCTTCTCCGTCGACCGACACGCGCGCGGAAACGGGACGCGATTGCACGACCAGCTCGCCCTGGCCGGCGCGGGCTGTGCCCGGCTCGCGGTTCCAGAGCCAGAGCACGACCAGCGTCTGAAACACCGCGACTGCGAGCAACGCGAGCACCAGCGGGCTGCGCACGCCGGCTGAGACAGGTGAGGCGGGTGGGGCGGGTAGGGCCGGTGGGGTCGCCGCGACCGGTGCGACCACCGCGACAGGGGCAGGTATGACGCGTTCGACGGGTTCGACGGGTTCGGCAGGTTCGGCAGGTTCGACGGGTTCGACAGATTCCGCGGGCCTGCCCCGCCGAAGCTCCGCAGGTTCTTCCGCTGGAGCGTAGGCGGGCGGAGCCACGGGCTCTGGAGCACGCACGGGCTCCACCCACTCCGGTTCAGCGACCCGCTTGGGCGCCCACTCCGGCTCTCGCGCAGGAGGAGGTGGAGGTGGCGGTGGCGGTGGCGGCGGCGGTTCGGGCTCGGGCTCGGGCTCGGGAACGACCGCGACCGGCTCTGGCTCAGGCGGTCTCCGTTCGGCATCGAGCAGGCCGCCGACCTTGCTGACCCACTCTTCGAGGGCGGTTGACCTGGTGACGTAGCCGCGATCGCTTGCGAGCACGGCCTCAAACGCTACTTGCGCCTCGTGCGGTGATTGAAACGCCTTCGTGACGTCGAGCTGCAAAGCACGGCTCAGCCAGGTCGAAAGCGCGGGCGACAGCGGGACCGCCTGACCGTCGTGCCGCTCCGATGTTCCCTCGAGCAGCGCTTGCAGCTGGCCCGGGTATTCATCCTCCTTGAGCACGCGGCCGATCAACAACGAGAGCGCGACCACACCAAGCGCGTTGGCATCGGCGCGCGCGTTCGCGCGCGGCAGGCCCGCCGATGGCGGCATCGTCACTCGCAAGTCACGCCACAGGCGATCGCGCCCGAGGTTCAACTTCTCGAGCGCAGGGCCGAACGCGTGTTCGGCAATCACCAGCCGCGCCTGCGGCGTCACGATCAATCGCTCCGGCGCCAGCGCCCCGATGGCCGCGTCGCGATTGTGGCGTCCGTATAACGCCGCAGCCGGAAGCAGCTGGCGCAACAGGCCGATCACCACCGTGATGTCGAGCGGCGCATCGGCGCGCGGGCCCGCATCCAACAGATCGGCGAGTCTCCAGCCGGATGTCGAGTCGGAGACAAGCACGAGCCGATCGGCTGACGGCCGATCGAGGCGCCGATGATGCGCGTAGGACGCGTGCCTGACGGTGGCGAAGCGGGCGACGCGCTCGGCGAGCGCCGTCACAAAACCGTTGCTCTCCACGAGCGTCGCGGTGAGCTCGAGCAGCTCGACTTCGTCGCCAGTGTCCGGGTCCACACCACGCGTGCGGCTTCCAAACCCGTCGGCAATTGTCGGGTCTGCTGGCACAGCGGCGGCTGAAGGCACTCGAGTCATGGTGCAACGGGCCTTCCAGACCAGGCTGGCTGGGCCGTGCGTATGCTAACCCGAAGTTGACGTGTTAGTTACGGAAATGCGCCGGGCGGTATTCCCTGCCGACAAGGAGTAAACTTCGTAATCGTGGAGACGAAATGGTCATGAGAAAACACCTGCTGATCCTCCCGGTAGTCGTCCTCACTCTCGTGCTGATGGGCCTCGGCCTTTCTGCGCAGTCCGGTGAGCCGGTCGATCTTTACGCGATCCAGCGGATCAAGGCCGAAGGGTTCGAGCGCTCGCAGGTCATGGACACCGCGTGGTGGCTCACCGAGATTCACGGCCCCCGGCTGACCAACTCTCCGCAAATGCGCGCGGCCGCGGATTGGACCGTCAAGAAACTGGCCGAGTGGGGTCTCGCCAACGCGAAGCAGGAACCCTGGGGCGAGCCGTTCGGGCGCGGCTGGAGCAACGAGCGAACAGTGGTGCACGTGCTCAAGCCGACGCCGTGGCCGGTGCTGGCCTACCCGCGCGCGTGGACGCCCGGCACGAGCGGCGCCGTGACCGCCGAAGCGGTGGTCGCCCCGATCGCCGCCGATGCCGACTTCGACAAGTTCCGCGGCAAGCTCAAAGGCAAGGTCGTGCTGTTGCAGGCGATACGCGAGGTGAAGCCGATGTTCGACGCGCCCGCGCGCCGATATACGGAAGCTGAACTGGAGGCACTGGCGATCGAAGAGCCACCGGCGCCGGGCCGCGGCGGGTTCAATGGCGGGCAGGGACAAAACTTTGCCGCCAAGCGCAACGCGTTTCTGATCGCCGAAGGCGTCGTCGCGGTGCTCGAGCCGGGCACCGGGCGCGGCGACAGCGGCAGCATCCTCACCGGCTCCGGCGGATCGCGTAATCCGAAAGATCCGCCAGTGCCGTCGCAACTGAACATCTCGACCGAACAGTACAACCGCATCGTGCGGATGGTCAGCAACGGGACGCCGGTGACGATCGAAGTCGACGTCCGCAGCTCGTTCCACGACGCCGATCAGAACATGTTCAACATCGTTGCCGAGATCCCGGGCACCGATAAGGCGGATGAAGTCGTGATGCTCGGCGCGCACTTTGATTCGTGGCACGCGGGCGTCGGCGCCGTCGATAATGCCGCCGGATCGGCCGTGATGATGGAGGCGATGCGCATCCTGAAGCAATCGGGCGTGCGACTGCGGCGCACCGTGCGGCTCGGCCTCTGGACCGGCGAGGAACAGGGCTTGATCGGATCGCGGATCTACGTGAAGAACCACTTTGGCGATCCGGCGACGATGCAGCTCAAGCCGGAGCACGCGAAGCTGGCCGGCTACTTCAACATGGACAACGGCACCGGGCAGTATCGCGGCGTCTACCTGCAGGGCAACGAAGCCGTCGCACCAATTTTCCGGGCGTGGATGGCGCCGTTCCCCGGCCTGGGCATGAAGCAGCTGACCATTCGCAACACCGGCGGGACCGATCACCTGTCGTACAACGCGGTCGGCCTGTCCGGCTTCCAGTTCATCCAGGATCCGATCCAGTACGGCAGCCGCACGCACCACTCGAACCTGGACCTGTACGATCAACTGGTCGCGGCTGACCTCATGAAGAATGCGGTGATCACCGCGGCCTTCGTGTACCACACGGCCAACCGCGATCAGATGCTGCCGCGCAAGGCCTTGCCGAAGCCGCCGGCGCCTGCGCGGCCGCCCACGCAACAGTAAGCTCTGAAGGAAACGAGCAGATTTGGAACTGGCCGTCATTGCCGTCGTGGCACTGGTCGCGGGGTTCGCCGCCGGGTGGCTGCTCGCGTCCAGAAGCCGCGCGACCAATCATCATCAGCTGCGCGATTCGTTTCAAGCGCTCGCGGCGGACGCGCTCAAATCGAGCACCGACGAGTTTCTCAAGCTGGCCGATCAGAAGATCGGCAACGTCCACAAGGAAGCGGCGGCCGACCTTGGCCGGCGGCAGCAGCATCTCGACACCCTCGTCGCGCCCATCAGGGACACGCTCGCGCAGGTTGACGCGAAGCTTCGCGAGGTCGAAAAGTCGCGTGTCGACGACAGCGCCAACGTCCGGACCATGCTGAGCCTTGTCGGTCAGACGCAGAAAGAGCTCCAGCTCGAAACGCAGAATCTGGTGCGCGCTCTTCGTTCTCCCGGCGTGCGCGGACGCTGGGGCGAAGTGCAGTTACGGAAGGTCGTCGAGCTCGCCGGCATGATGGACCACTGCGACTTCGACGAGCAGCGGACGATCTTCACCGAAACCGGCCGGATGCGGCCCGACATGATCGTCAACCTCCCGGGCGGCCGCTCGATCGTCGTCGACGCCAAGGCGCCGCTCGAGGCTTTCCTCGATGCGCAGGGCGCGACAGACGATGGGGTGCGGACTGGAAAGCTGGCGGATCACGTTCGCCAGGTGAAGGATCACGTCACCAAGCTCGGCGCCAAAGCTTACTGGGACCAGTTTCCGTCTTCTCCTGAGATGGTCGTGCTGTTCCTTCCGGCCGAAGCGATCTACATGGCCGCGCTCGAACAGGATGCGCTGCTGATCGACTTCGGCGTGAAGCAGAACGTGATCATCGCGAGCCCGCTCACCTTGATCGCGCTGCTGCGGGCCGCGGCCTTCGGCTGGAGGCAGGAGCGCCTGACGATCAACGCCGAAGAGATCAGCCGCCTCGGCCGCGCGCTGCACGAAAGCGTGGCGACGATGGCGGAGCACCTGGAAGATCTGCGCCGAAGGATGGACGGCACCTTCGGCACCTTCAATAAGCTCGTCGGGTCGTTTGAAAGCAACGTGCTGATCAAGGCGCGGCGATTCCGCGAGCTTGGTGCGGGCAGCGCGAAGGAAATCCCGCTGATCGATCCGCTCGAGACCGTGGCGCGGAAGCTGGAAGTGCCGGTCCAGGGCGGGTTGTTGGATCCCGAAAAAACCGAAGCGACATCAGGAGACCGTTCATGAAGCGACTTGCGTTGGTGATGGCGGCATTGATGGTGACGACGGCCGTGCCTCGTGCGGAACAGGCTGCCGCGAAGACCGAAGCCACGTCGTTGTCGGGCAAACCGCTCTACGCGCCGTCGGCAATCCCGAACAAGCAGAAGCTCGATGCCGACCTCACGCACGCCGAGAAAGATCTTGCGGCACGGCCGAACGACGCCGAAGCGATGATCTGGGTCGGACGCCGGTTGGGGTACCTGTGGCGCTTCAACGATGCGATTGCCGTGTTCACCAAGGGCATCGCGGCGCATCCCGATAATCCGAAGTTCTACCGGCATCGCGGGCACCGCTACCTCACGATCCGGCAGTTTGCGAAGGCGGAGGCCGATTTCGAGAAAGCGGAGCAGCTCTTCAAAGGCAAGCCCGACGAGATCGAGCCGGACGGCGCGCCGAATGCCGCGGGCAAGCCGCGCAGCACGCTGCAGTTCAACACCTGGTATCACCTTGGCCTCGCTCGTTATCTGCAAGGTGATTACAAGAGCGCGTACGACGCCTACGTCGAGTGCATGAAGGTGTCGAACAATGACGACTCGGTGACAGCGACCAGCGACTGGATGTGGATGACGCTGATGCGCCTCAATCGCAAGGCCGACGCCGACAAGGTGCTTGCGCGCATCACGCCGAAGATGGACATCATCGAGAACGGCTCGTACCACCGCCGGTTGCTGATGTACAAGGGCCTCGACAAGCCTGAGGCGCTGCTCGACACGGCGAAGGCCGACGATACAACCATTGCCACGCAGGGCTACGGCGTCGGCAACTACTACTACGTGACCGGCGACATGAGGAAGGCGCGCGAGGTGTTCGAGAAGGTCACCTCGGGCGGCGGCTGGAACGCGTTCGGCTACATCGCTGCGGAAGCGGACTTACAGCGCATGAAGTAGGTTCCTCACGAGGGTTCCTCACGAGGGTTCCTCACGGAGGTTCCTCACGGAGGTTCTCCACGAGGGTTCGACCTACGTTTCTGGGCTCGCAGCTTCGAAATCGTTTGAGGGAACCTGCGTTTGGAACCTTGGTGAAGAACCTTTGTGGGGAACCGACGTGAGGAACCCCCGGCATCCCCCTTGCAGCCCCTCTTCTCGATGTCGATCAAAGTGCGTGTTGGCGTGGCCTGTCCGATTCCTGGCGAGCGCGCCGCTTTCATCGAGTGGCTGGATGGTGCCGGCTACGAGCCGGTGCCGATGCTCGATCTCGACTCGGTGGCGCGCGACCTCAGCGTCCGCCCGATCGAAGCGCTGATCGCCGATGTCCGCTTCGTCCCCGCCACCGAGCTGCCGCGCATCGTCCGGATCCTGGGCCCGAACCGCGCCCTGATGCTGGTCGGCGCCGCCGGCTCAGGGCCCGAAGCCGTGCCGCGCGACGCCACCTGGATCGATCGGCCCGTCACCAAGAACAACTTCCTGCTGCTGGTGGCGCTCGCGCTCGCCGAAGGCCGGCCGGCGCGCCGATCGCCACGCAAGTTCGTGCCGAAGCTGCTGTCGACGATCGACGGCGTCACCGCGAGGGTGATGGATGTCAGCACCGAGGGCGTGCGCCTCGAAGTGTGCGAGGTGCAGACGGCCGCACTGCCGCCCTACTTCACGCTGCGCGTGCCCGGGTTTGGCCTGGCGATCAAGGTCAAGCGCGTCTGGGTCGCGATGCCGCCCAATGGCGCGATGTGGTGCGGGGGCGTGGTAGACAAACCGATGCCGAAGGCCAAGACCACGTGGCGAACGTTTGTCGAGAACGCGCCGAGCACCGCGTCGATAGTCAGCGGCGAGTCGCGGACGTTCCAGTAATTACGCGGCGCTCACCTTCTCGTCTTTCTTCTCTTCCTTCTTCTCTTCCTTCTTCTCGTCGATAATTTCCTTCGGCGCCGACTCTTTCCAGTCGGCCTCAAACACCTGCAACAACTGACGCGCCACCGTCGGGTTGTTGACGATCAGCCCGACCTCACGACGTTTTTCCAGCTCGCCCTTGGCGAGGCTCTGGCTGCCGACAAACGCGCGCAAGCCGTCGCGCACGATCGCACGAACGTGTAGTCGCATCGGCGCCAGCTTGTATTCGTCGATGCCGTCATGCTTGCCCTTGACCGAGCCGAGCACGCGGATCCGGACGCCCTTGGCGACGCGCTCTTTGAGCAGCTTGATCATCGCCGGGTCATTGACCTTCTCGTCGTAGATCGCCAACTCCTTGCGCGCGCCCTTGATGAAATCGGCGAGCATTGCGCGCGAGGTCTCGGGGCTCACCACCAGGTGCGACTTCGCCGGCACGTACGGCTGTCGCGTCAGGTCGGCTTCGAACACCTTGGCCGCCTCCTGAACAGCTTTCTTGTCCTTCGTGGAAATGGCGAAGCTGCGGCTCTTGCCGATGTCGAGCTTGGTGAAATTGAAACCGAGCAGATGCAGCATCCCGTCGCAGATCATGAGCTTGGCGTGGTAGCGCAACAGGTCGTCGGCGGTGCGTGACACATTCAACCCGGCCGCGAGCATGCGTTGCTCGAGCTTGCGCAGCTTTGACTCGCCGCCCCGGTTGGTATGCGCAATCAAGGCGCGCACCATGACGCCGCGTTGAACGGCGTCGGCCAGCGCCTTCTCGACCGGGTTGAGGTCGAAACGGAAGATGACGACGTCGATCGTCTTCTTGGCTTTCTTGATGGCCTCTAGCACCGGCACGATGCCGGCATCGGGCTGCGTAACCAGCTTCACGTTACTTCGGCACCTTGTCCTTCGACTTCTCGTCCCACACGATCGCGCCCTTGCCCTCCGGCACGAGCGCCATGATTTCGTTCGAGACCTTGTCGGTCTGCAGCTTGCGCGGCGTCGTCACCTGATACCCAACCTCCTCGGCCGAGGACGCCCGAAGCTCGTAGCGGACCTTGTAGCGGCGCAAGATCTGCTCGATCTTCGGTTTTAGATCTTGGGTGGCGTCGCCGAGCTTGAGACTGAGCTCGAAGACGCGCGTCTGCGGCTCGAAGCCCTCAAGGATCCACAGCGACAGCACCAGGAAGGCGGTGCCGATCGCGGCAAGGCCATACAAGCCGACGCCCGACGCCAGGCCCACCGACAGCGCGCACAGCATGACCACCGCGTCTTTCGGATCGTCGATCTTCGAGCGATAGCGAATCAGGTTGGCCGCGCCGACGATGCCGAATGCGCGGGCGAGGCTGGAGCCGACCACCAGCATGATCAGCGAGCCGACCACCGCGAGGATGATCTGCGTCTGCACGACGGTAGGCTGCCGCGGCGCGGTGGCGCCGCGCCTCGGGCGAAGCGCGAGGGCGGTGCCCAACAGCGCCGCGAGCGGCAGGCGGATCAACGACGCCAGGACTTCCTCCTGGAGGTTGTCCATCACGCCGGGCAGATCGACTTTGCCCTGCGGTGGCGGCGGCTGGGTGATCTCCTGGGCGCCCGCGCCGACACTGAGCAGCAGGACGAACAGGCTGAACGTCAAGAAGGCTGAGCGGGTCATCTTTCCACCGAGGTTGTCGCTGTCAATGCCAGCCCTTCCTGAATTTTCGACTTCAGTTTACGAATGTAGCGGTCGCTGGTTTCCTTCGAAAACGCCGCGCCGCGAAACGCATCGTCCCACTGCCGGTCGGAAATCTTGTCGAGAATCCTGCAGATCCAGATCACGTCCGCCGGCGTGATGTTTTCCATCAGCTCTCTGTGCCGCGCCTGGTAATCGAACTGGACGCGCCCGTTATCGACGCCGATAACGAAGCGCTGGCTCTCGAAGTCGTCGACGTTGTTGCGGTTGCCGACCGGCCACGCGGTCTTGCCGAGCGATGCGCCGACATCCTGGGCGACGTACCAGCGCGCGGGCGTGAGGCCCTCGACCACGTCGTAGATGCGGTTGTTGGTCTGCTTGATGTCCCAGTTGTTGAGCAGGAGGTTGGTGATCACCAGGCCCTTGAACTCGCGCGTGCCGAAGAACGGATTCTCGGTCCACGACCAGTCGCCGGCGCTCTTGTGATCGTGGCCGTAGCGGAACCGCCCGGACAACGGCTTGGCGACCGGGCCGTTCGTCAAGACCCACTCGGGCACGAAGTAAACGATCGGCTGGTGGTAGCCGGCCGCCCACAAGATCCGGCTCGACACCACCTCGGTCTGGCCTTCGTCGCCGGTCTTGACGTCCCACTTGCGGCCCTGCGGATCGACGACGTCGTAGCCGGTGCTGTAGCCAACGGTGTCGATCGCCTTGAACTCGAACGGCGTGGTCGGCGATGGCACGAGCGCCTTGCCGCCGCGCCCGTAGAACAGATCGCGCGACGTGACGTCGCCGGGATCCTGCCAGAGCTCGGCGATGTTCGGCTTGCCCTGAGCCGGGTCGAAGGGCCGGGCCTGCGACTTATCGGCCGGCTGCTCCTTCTGCGCCGTCGATTGCGCGAGGCTGCCTGGCCCGGGAAAACATGCGGCGGTGACCGCGACCAGCACGAAGGCTGCGGACATCCGCCCGAGCCGGCTCTTCATTGAGTCCCGGCATTCTGGCGGGTGATTTCTCCGGAGTCGACGCGCTTGCCACTCCGCGAGATCGTCTGGAAGCGCATCACGTCACCATCAAGCTCGACGACCATGAAGCTTTGCTCCGTGTCGAAACCCTTCGCCGTGAGGTTGCTGCTGCGAATGTCACCCTCGCGAAGCTTGGCGGAGCCACCGGCGGTGAAGTAGTAGATGCCGCCCTGCGGCTTGACCCGCTCGTAGAAATGCTCGTGGCCCGCGAAGACAACGTTGACGTTGTGCTTCTTGAACAGCGGCTCGATGATGGTGCGCAGATCGACTTCCGAACCGTGCGTGGCGCCCGATGAATAGAGCGGGTGGTGGAAGTAGGCGATCTTCCATTTCGAGTTCGACGCCGCGAGCTCTTTCTCCAGCCAGGCCTGCTGATCCTTGTCCATGTAATTGCTGTCGAGGGCGAAGAACCGCGCGTCCTTCTTCTGGTAGGTGTAGAAGCGCTGGCCATTCATCCCGAACGGTTTGTAGTAACGCTGGTTGGGGTCGTCGTGATTGCCGAGCGCCGCATAAAACGGGATGTTGGCGTCGAGCAGCGGCTTATAGGGCGTCTCGAACTTCTTCTTGAAATCCTGAGGGCGCTCCGAGCCGTAGATGTTGTCGCCGAGCATGATGGCGAACTCGTACGGGAACACCGCGTGCGCCTTCCAGGCCTGCACGGCGGTGTCGTACTGCCCGCGGTCGCCGGTACCGGTGTCGCCGAGCACGAGGAACTTGACCGAGTCCTTGCCGACCGGCGGCGCGGTTTCGCCGGCCGCCGACATCTGCGGCACGCCGGGGCGCGTCTGGTCTCTGGTGGCCGCCACGATGGCCACCACGGCCGCAAGGATCAACGCAATCGTGATGGTTCTATTTCGCATGCGCACTTCGCCTCTCGAAAATCAGCTCGGAATCGTCGGCACGACATCGCGCAGGATGTCGACAATCAGGTTCGCCTTGACGTCGCGGAGAATCAGGCTGCGACCGACGAGGCGATACTCGAGCTCTGGTGGCAGATCCGGAAGCTTCCGGAGCAGCATGGGCGGGAAGGTCGCCAGTGGAAGCGTGGTCGGGTAGACGGTGTTGATGTCGACCTTCATGTTCTTGGGCAGCTCCACGATGATCGCCTTGCGGGCGGCGGCGCTGCGCGTGGCGAAATCGTCCTGCACGATCTTGATGAAATAGGGCTGGTACTCGGGAGCGAAGATGTCGCCGAGCTTCGCGCCGGCCCGCAGCGTCTGAATGGTCTTGGCCAGCGCCGCTTCGCGTTCGGAGATCTGTGCCGGGTCGTTCGTATTCTTGAGGTTCGGCACCTTGGTTTCGGCTTCGTTGTGGATCTTGAGGTATTCCTTGATGCGATTGTGGAACTCGAGCGTGGCGCTACCCTGCGCGTTGGCAGCTGGCTGGCCTGTCGGCGTAGCGGGCGCGACCGTGGCCGGCGAGGGTGAGGCCGGCTGTTGCGGATCCGTGGGCAGCCGTGGCTTGGCGGTTGCGGCAGCGGGCTTGGCCGGCTTGGCCTGCACTTCCGCGGCGTTGACCGATTCGGGCGCGTTGCGCTGGCAGCCTACGAGTATGGCTGCCGAAAGGAAGACGACCGAGACCGACTTGAAAATGGTCATAGCATGCCCTGCTACTACAAGCCCTGTGCCAGAGGATGCACCACCATTAGTTGCGGTAGAGCCGGCGTGGGGCCTGACACCAATCATTTTCTGGCGCAATTTCTGGAAATGCAACCCAGCATTCAGGTCCGTGTTACAACGGGCTTTACCCAAAATGGCCCTCGAGTTGCCTAATGGGCCGTGGTTCGGATTCTGCATGAATTGTGAACGCCAGATGATCCGCGTCCTCCTCCTGCTTTCAACGCTTTGGCTGTCGGCCTGCGGCGACCTCTGGGTCAGCAAAGACACCGCCGCGGCCGCGCAGCGCACCACCCAGGTCGAAGCCCGCGATCTAAAGAATATTTCGGCCGGCACGCTGGCGCTGCCGAACGAGGAGCGTTCGATTAAGTTTGCGGTGATCGGCGACAGCGGGCGCGGCTCCGCCGAGCAGCACGAGGTTGCCGGGCAGATGGCGGCGTTTCGACAACGCTTCGACTATCGCTTCGTGCTGATGGCCGGCGACAACATCTACGAGGGCCCGGCCACGGCGGAAGACTACCGCTTGAAGTTCGAAGAGCCATACCAGGCGCTGCTCGATGCCGGCGTGAAATTCTTCGCGGCCCTCGGCAACCATGACGACCCCCGCCAGGTGAACTACAAGCCGTTCAATATGGACGGGCGCCGCTACTACACCTTCACGCCGCCGGTCGATTTGATCACGCGGCTCGAGACGCGGGTCCGGTTCTTCGCGCTCGACAGCACCTACCTCGACGGCGAACAAATGCGCTGGCTCAATCACGAGCTCGAGCAGTCGAATGCGGAATGGAAGATCGCACTGCTCCACCATCCGCTCTACACGTCGGGCCGTTATGGCCTGGCGGCTCGGGGCATTCGCTTTGCGCTCGAATCCGCGTTCCTGTCAGGCGGCGTCGACGTGGTGTTCTCGGGCCACGAGCACATCTACAATCGGTCGGAACTGCAGAAGGGGATCTTGTACTTCATCAGCGGCGGCGCGGGATCGCTTCGGGCCGGCGATGCGAAGCGCTCGCCGCAGATCGCGAAGAGCTTCGATACCGACTACCACTTCATGCTGATCGAGGTCACCGACAAGGGGTTGTTCTTCCAGGCGATCGATCGCAAGGGCAACACCGTCGACGCCGGCGCGCTGCATCAACCGGGCAAGACCACCGACGCAGCCGCTACTTCGGGCACGGCGCCCCGTCGCTGATTTGCCGGACCCTGCTCTTGAAGACGCGGACCCATTCCGACACCGGCTTGGCCGGCGCCGTCAGGAAGCTCTTCTTCTTGTCGAACCGCGCGCCCTTGAATAGATCCTCGATCTGATCGTCGGACAACTGTTCGAGCAGCGACGCCAAATGGCGGCGGCCCGCCTCGGTGACTTGAACCGGCTTGAAGGTAGCGCCCTCATACGGCAGGCTCTCCATGGTGGTAACACACGTCTCGCGATTGCCCCAGATCGGGGCGACCTGCCAGCCGCTCAGGTCGACCTTGCGCGGGCCGAAAGCGCCGCCAACATCCTGCAGCATCGCTAACGGTTTCTCGCAGCGCCCGCCCTCGGGCCAGTCTTGTTGCGAGAGGCAGACAAGGCGCTGGTTTTCAGACTTGTTGTCCCAGTGGGCGATGAATACCGCGAGCAAGCGCAGCGCGTCGACGTGGGCCCGCGGTGCCCCGCCTTTGGCTTCGTCGATTTGATCCAGCTCGTGGAATGCCCAGCCCTCGAGTTTGCCGCTTTCGATGGCGCGCGCGGGATGCTTGCGCTCGACGAGCGCCCATTCGAAGTCTTCGAACGTGTCGTAATTGACCAGCTTGCTGTAGAGACCTTCAGCCTTGGTGAAATCCACGGCCTTCATCGTGATGAACGGCTCCTTGGGGCATCCGTAGCAGCGGACGTGTTGGTAGAGCGTCACCGTGTCGCTACCAAAGCCAAGCGCGCTCAACAGCCGCGACGCGGCGATCTCTGAAGGAATCTCCGGCGTGCGGCCGTACTTCACGCGGAGGCGCTCGCCGGAATCGAGCGTGCAATCGAATTTCGGCGAGGTGCCGCTCGGGGCGTTGAGAATGAACTTGCACGCAATCGAATCCGGCTGGTCCAACGCCGGGCCAAGACTGGCTTTCGCGATCTCAACGGTGGGCTTTTGCCACACGGCCGCGCGCCCGAGCGCGTCGGCGCGCTCCTCCTGGCCGACGTCCTTCTTGGTCGGCGCGGAGGAGGTTTGCGCGGCCGGCCGCTCGGCCGCGCGGCTCGCCATCACCACCACCACCACCACGGCCGTAACAATCACGAGCCATCGGCTGATTCGCATCCTGCGGTGGCGGTTGCAAGAAGCGTGACCTCAGCAGTGTGATGCCCAACCTATCCGGTCGTCCGCCGAGGTTGAGAAGCGGGCTGGGCAAACCGTCCGAACCATGTGAGCGCCCCAGAGGGAAACCGGTAATTACCAGTTATGGCAGAGGTCTTGCTTCGCCTGCGGTAATGGCTCACCTCGAACCCCGGACGAAACGAGTTCTGGCATTGCAAGTGGCACTCGACCGCGCCGGGTTTTCTCCTGGAGAGATCGGCGCGCACAGCAGCGCCAACACCGAGCGCGCGCTGCGGGCGTTTCAGCAGGCGCACGGGCTGCACGTCACCGGCGAGCTCGACCGCAAGACGGTCCGCACGCTGGGTCAGCCGTTCGTCCGCTCGGTGCGCACCTACCAGATTACTGAGCGCGACATGGAGACGGCGCTTGATTGGACCTCTCTTGCCGACATGCTGGCTGAGCGGTTTCACACCAGCGCCGCGCTGCTGCGTTACATGAACACCGAGACGAGGTTCGAGGAAGCCGAGACGCTGCTCGTGCCGAACGTCGAGCCCTTCGCCGCCCAGCGGCCCGAGACGCCGGTCGTCGTGACCGTCGCCGAGCGCGCGCACATGCTGAGCGTGCAGAACGCCTCCGGCGAGGTGATCTTTCACGCCCCGCTGACTACGCCCGGCGACAACGACGCGTTTGCCTCCGAGCCAACCGGCCTGCCGAAGGTCAGCCTCGGCGGGATCAGGCTGACCAGCTGGGACGCGATGCGCCTGGCGTGCCTGATGAACGGCACCGCCAAAGTCGTGATGCGGTAAAACATCCACCCCGTGCTCCTCGGGTCTGGCGCGCCGGCCTTTCTCGACCCGGGAGCCAGGGTGAAGCTCGAGCTCACGGAATGCCGGGAGCTGGATGGTGGCTGCGTGCTGGCGACGTATCGGGTGAAACACTAGGCCGCACGCTCATGCGGTAACCCATCCAGGTCAGGATCAAACCGGCGAGCTCGGTGACATAGAGCACTTCGGTGTAGCCCATGCGCGTCGCGGTGCCGCCGATGCCGGGCAGAATCGCCCCGACTGCGATCAGGACGTTAGCGACGGCGCGGTGGCGCGTCGCCGGGTTGCCGCTGTAGCGCAACGCCGAGAGAATCGCGCCGCCGATCAGAAAGACGACGGCGTAGAGGTTGACGAACGGGCTGAAGTAGCGCACCCAGCGCCACTCCAGCACCGCGCCGCTGAGCCGATGCGGCTCCACCAGCGTGTAGTTGATCGGCGACATCAGCACCGCGACCGAAGCGGTGGCGATGAAGCCGATCAGGATCACCGTCAGCACGTGCGCGACGCGCCGTGGCAACAGCAGGTAGCCCCCCGAGCTCCAGCACGACGGGCACAACGAGCGTGGCCTCGCGCTCCTGCACCGTCACTGTTCGAGCGGCTTCCGAGAAGCTGAGCGCGTGACGATCACAAGGTAAGAGCCAACGGCGGGCGCGTCGAACTTGTAGCCGCCCTGCGCATCGGTTTCCGACACGATTTCCTGACCGGTCGCGATGTCACGAAGAACCACGCGCGCCGATGGCAGCGCGGCGCCGGTAGTGTCAGACACCGTGCCACGAATGGTGGCGGCGGCTGAGGGAGTGGCGGTTAAGAGGACTGCGAGAAACGAAAGAACACAAAAAGTACGCATGACATGGCTCCGCTCAGAGTTCAGAGTTAAGAGTTCAGAGTTAAGAGTTAAGAACGTGCGCGCGAGAGCGGAGCTGAGAGTCTCTTAACTCTGAACTCCGAACTCTTAACTCTTCTGCGGAGGGGGCCGTGAAGCGTAGGCGGGTGAGAAGCCGTCGGCAAGAATGCCGGGTGCGGCGAATGCGAGCGGGAGGTCGAAGGCGTGGCTGACCTGGCGGCGGCGGCCCGCAAACCTCGCGGCCAACAGCAACAGACCAAGGCCGGCGGCGGACACCACCAACTGCAAGACGGCGGTGATGGTCGTCTCTGGCAGCGCGAGAGAATCAAACGCGTCGCTGGAATTGGCGGCAACAGCCGGACCGTGCAGGACGGCAGCCAGCACCCAGATCGCGATGCCCGCGCCCCCAGATCGATCCGCCGCGAACACGAACAGCGGCAAGCGCCGCAATCAGCCCATCCTTCGGCGGCACCTTGGTGGCCGCGATGGCGTCGGTTCAGGGGTTCAGAAGTTCAAGGTTCAAGGTTCAAGGTTCAACCTTGCTCGAAGTGCTGAACCACTGAACTACTGAACCGACATCACGCTTGAGTACATTACCACCGTAGCGATCGACCCAAAGCGAGCCAAGAAGTGCGAGCACGGCGGAGCCGATCATTAAGTACGCGGGTGATGAGGGCTGCCCTGTGTCGCGGATCAACGTGGTGGCCACGAGCGGCGCGGTGCCGCTGAAGATCGTGAAGCTGATATTGAAGACGAGCGCCACGCCGGTGAAGCGGATGCGGGTCGGAAAGAGGTCGGTCAGCAGCACGGCAAACGCGCCGTTGGTGAGGCCCGCGCTCAGACCGGCAAGGACGAGCAACAGCGTCAGGTTGACCGCGCGTGTTTCGAGGGCGATGTAAAACGGATACGCAAATACGAGGAGAAGGGCGACGCCCGTGCGCAGCAGATATCGGGGCGGAATGCGATCGCCGAGCCAGCCGGTCGCGAGAATTCCAAGTGCGGATGCGATCACGCCGGCGGTCTGCGAGAACACCGCCTGCCGAGGGTCGTACTGCAGCACGCCAGACAGGTAGGCGGGCAGGTGTGAGAAGAACAGCCCGTTGAAGCAACCGGTGCCGGCCAGCAGCGCGCACCCGACCAGCACATGAACGCCGTGCGTGCGGAGCAATTCGCGGAACGGCTGCCTCGACGCGAGGCTGCGCATGCGCTCGAACTCCGGCGACTCCTCGAGCGATCGGCGCAGCACGAAACTGAGAATGCCGCCGAGGCCGCCGATCACGAACGCGATCCGCCAACCGTACACGGGGACCAGCGCCGGATCCAGCCAGGTACGAACCGAGAGGCTCACCGCCGTCGCCGCCGCCACGCCCATCGTGACGCATGCGAATACCACGCTGCAGACGAAGGGCGCGATGCGCGGCGCGGTTTCGACAACGTAGGTCAACGCTCCGGGCAACTCACCGCCAAGGCAGAACCCTTGGAGCAGTCTGAGAGTGACCATGAGCACGCTGGCGGCGACGCCCCACGAGGCAAACGAAGGGACCAGCCCCATGCCGAGTGTGGCGCCAGACATCACGAACACCGACCACAGGAACACGCGCCGGCGGCCGTAACGATCGCCGTAGTGGCTGAGCACGATGCCGCCGATCGGACGGGCGAGATAGCCGGCCGCGAATGCGGCAAACGACGCCATCAGCGAGCCGATCGGTGACGAGCTCGGAAAGATCGCGGCGGCAATGTCCCTGGCAAAGACGCCGAAGATGACGAAGTCGTAGAACTCGAGCGTGCCGCCGAGGCTGGCGAGCAGCACGATGCGCCAGCCGGCAGCGCCGATGCGATCGGAAGCGGACGTAGTCATCGGCTACGAAGCATATTCCGAGTGACAGCGGGGTCGCCGTGGAGGATGGCGATCGGTTTGGACAAACCTAAAGGTTTGTCCCCACCTGCGGGCTGCGAGCAGGCGGCGAGGACGACGAGCAGGACGGCGCAACACCAGCCGCGGCGACAGAACCGCATCAGCCCCACACCTTATCTCAGATAGCTCCACGCCGCCGGCGGCGTGAGGCCATCGAGTACGAGCGTGCCAACTTCCCTGGTCGCGATGTCGATCGTTCGCACCGCGTGGTTGTTGGTGTCGGCGACATAGAGCGTGTTGCCCGCCACGGATAATCCGCCGGGCTCGAAGAATTGCGCCCGGCCTCCGGGTCCGTCGGCGTGGCCCGGCTTCCCCGTGCCTGCAAACGTCGTCACCGTCCGCGAAACGGGATCGAGCAGCTTGATCTTGTGGTTGTAGGTGTCGGCGATGAATACGCGACCGCCGTACACCGCCACGCCGAGTGGGTGCTGCAGCCGCGCCGCATCGCCGCTGCCATCGGCGTCGCCGAACTTGAAGAGGTCGCCACCGGCAATCGTCGACACGCTGTTCCCGGGCGGCAGTACGACAGCGCGAATCACGTTGGCTTCGGCATCGGCCACGAACAGCGTGTTGCCGCCTGCCCCGAGCGGAGTCGAGGGGTCGATCGCCAGGCCCGACGGCTGCGCGAAGGTCGCGGTGTTCACCGGACCGTCGGTCTTCGCTTCCTGGCCGGTGCCGGCATACGGATACGCCTGACCGTGCAGCAGATCGACCACCCAAATCTGGTGCGGGCCCGCCATGGCGACGATCAGGATGCCGGGTTTGAGCGCGAGGTCCCACGGCGAGTTGAGGTCGATCCGAAGCGCGTCGCCGCCGTCGCCGCTCCACGCGCCTTGCTTGCCCGTGCCGGCGACGGTGTGAACCGCGCGCGCCTGAAAATCGACAACGCGGATCTGATGGTTTTCGGTGTCGGCCACATACAAGTTGTCGTCGTCGAGCGCGAGGCCCTGCGGTCGATAGAAACGGGCCTGCGAAAAAATTCCGTCGTTATCGCCTTGAAAGCCGGATCCGATCGTCTCAATCACGTGACCATCGAGTGAGGCGACGACGATGCGGTTGTGGTTCGAGTCTGCGATCAAGAGCCGACCGCTGGCTTCGTCCGCGAGAACCTTGCCTGGATAGAGCAAGGGCCGATCCGCATGCCGCCGCCGCTCGAGATCGAGGGGTAACGGCGCCCGGTTAATGCCCCCTGCCCTGAGCGAGTGTGCCGGCGAATCCGCCGGCACAGGAGTCGAAGGGTGCTCATCAAACACGCGCACGACCGTTCGCACGGCGCTGATGAAGCCTTCGAGGTTGCCCTCGCCCATCGCGGTGCCGACGATGTTGCCGGCCGGGTCGACGATCACCCGCGTCGGCCAGGCCTGCACGCCGTAACGCCGCCAGATGTGGTGGTCCGCATCGTTGGCGACGGGATGCTCGATCTCGTAACGCACCAGTATCCGCTTCAGGTTGTCGTTGGCTTTTTCGTTGGTGAACTTCGGCGAATGCACGCCGATCACGACGAGCTCTTCGGGAAAGCGCGTCTGGAGCGTCTTCAGGTCGCGCAGGATGTGCACGCAGTTGATGCAGCCGTAGGTCCAGAAGTCCAGGATGACAACCTTGCCGCGAAGCTGCTCGATCGAGATCGGCGCGGCGACGTTGAGCCAGCCGACTGCGCCGTCGAGTGAAGGAGCGGCAATGGGGCCTTGGGGCGCTTCGCTTGCTGTGTGTTCTGGACCGCTCATGAAGAAAAATAACCAATAACGAATCACTCTTGTCCAAATTAGCTCGCAGATTGGCGACTTGAACGGGTTAAGTCGTTGAAAATGCTAAACGAACTCGCTCGAACGAAAACGACACCTCCAATGACTCACGGATGCTGTCCAAATTGGCGGCCGGACAGGCCA
>JAUSDY010000132.1 GCA_030650395.1 Acidobacteriota bacterium
GGCACACGTTGGCGTTTCAGGTACACTGGGGCCAGTCATGTCCAGTTCAGGTCGGGCGCTCATCATCGAGGATCGGGTGGTCGTGCCGGACACCGCGTTCGACCACACCGGATATCGCGCGTGGGTCACGTCGGACGCCTATCCCGAGCGTGTCCGAACGACGTACGTTCGAGGCGAGGTGCGCGTTGAGATGAGCCCGGAGTCCATCGAGGCGCACAACAAGGTCAAAGCCGCACTGACAGCAGCGCTCGTCTCATTCGTGCATCAGCACGATCTGGGAGAGGTCTATCTCGACGGCGCGCTGGTGACCAATGAGGACGCCGGGTTGAGTTGCGAGCCGGATTTGACGTTCGTCTCGTGGGCCGCCTTCGACGAGGGCCGCGTCCGCCTGGTCCCACGCGCGGGCGACGGCGCCGACTACATTGAAATCCTGGGCAGTCCCGATTTGGTGGTCGAGATCGTGAGCGATTCCTCGGTGAAGAAGGACACGCGACTCCTTCGCGAGGCCTACTGTCTGGCCGGTGTCCGGGAGTACTGGCTCATCGATGCCCGAGGGAACGACATCAGGTTCGAGATTCTGTCCAAAGTCGGCGATCTCTTCGCTTCGTCGGGCGACCCGTTTGCACCGCAGGAGAGCGGCGTGCTCGGCGGCCGTTGGAGTCTCACGCGCACCCGCAACCGCGCCGGACGATTTACGTACAATCTCGAGCAAACCCTGTAAGGACACACGCTCGGCGACCCAGTCGTTCTCCGATGCCCTCGCCGAGCGAAACGAAGGCGATGCCGAGCGCCTGGAGTTCCTCAAGCAGGATGATGAGGTGCCGCAGGTTGCGGCCTAGACGGTCGAGCCGCCAGACCACCAAGACGTCGAAGCGGCGCCGCTTGGCGTCCGCCAACAGGGCGTCGAGGGCCGGGCGGCGCTCCTTGGCCCCGCTGACTCCCCGGTCTACGTGTTCCTTGATGGACCACCCGCGGGCCGAGGTATACCGCCTCAGTTCCGCGAGCTGGTTCTCGGGTGCGCGGCGTCAACTACTATTGCCGGTCGTGTTGCCTCAGCTCGAAATGTTACCGCACGTCCTCACATTGTTCGTACCCGGACCTGCTGCGCCTCAATCCGGCCGCGCTACGGGTCCTGGGCCAGGACCGCCGTCCTTGCCGGAGTTGCCGCCTGGCTCTTCTCGTCCGTGGTTGTGATCCAGTTTGCGCTGCTGCAACTCATCCAGCTTCCCGTGGGCGAGCTTGCGGTTCCTCTTGCCGCGTACTTGCCCATTCGGGTGGTGGCGAGCCTCGTGGGCGCTTCGCAGTTGACTGCCAGCGAAGCGGCTGCACGATCCTGAAAGGCGCCCGCGAGCCA
Organism: Acidobacteriota bacterium; assembly: GCA_030650395.1. GTDB lineage: Bacteria > Acidobacteriota > Vicinamibacteria > Vicinamibacterales > UBA2999 > 12-FULL-67-14b. The sequence goes on from JAUSDY010000132.1 coordinate 1,355, forward strand.
GACGGCTATCTGGCTGTGTTTTGCGTAGCCTCTGCCCTATTGGGGATGATGGTCTGGCGGGACCGGCCATCCGTACGCCTTGCGCGCTATGCGCCCCTGCTCGATTTGTGCAGCTGCGGCGGTATTCAGCAGAAGGCGGTTCACGAGCTGCTTGCTCTCGGCGCGCGCGGTGAGGCCGCTCGTCAGGAGTATCTCGGTGATGTGGCAAACGATCCGCCGTATGGCCGCGTCCGTGGAAATGGGATTCGTGAAGAGCTTGGGCGGTGCCGCCCAACAGCGCGACGCCGCTCGGCGCGAACGTATAGCGGCGCGGCTGAAGCGCGGTCGTTGACGGCAAGAGACCAAGGACAACCGTGCTGCAGTTCTTCTTGCTCACATACGCGACGACGTGGACCTGCTTCTTTGCCGCGGCGGCGTTGTCCCGCGGCTCCGACTCGTTCGTGCCTGCGCTGCTAAATCTGCGAACGCCGCTGCTCTTCGTGGGCACGTTCGCGCCATCGCTCGTGGCGGTCGGACTTCTCGCACGAGAAGGTGGCCTCGGTGACGTCCGCGTCGTACTCCGTCGTTTGCTCGATGGACAGGTCCAGGCCCGCTGGTACGTGTTCGCGGTCGGCTACATGGCCATGCTCAAGCTCACCGCTGCAGTCGCGCATCGCGTTATCAGTGGCGCCTGGCCGCCGTTCGGGACGACACCGTGGTTGGTCATCGCAGTGGCCATCGTGATTTCTACGCCCGTGCAGGCCGGCGAAGAGGTCGGCTGGCGTGGTTATGCCCTCCCGCGACTCACGGCGCGGTTTGGGCTTGCACGCGCCAGCGTGCTGTTGGGCGTCATCTGGGGCTGCTGGCACTTGCCGCTCTTCTTCGTTCAAGGACTGGGCAACTACGGGCAGTCGTTCCCGATGTTCGTCCTGGGGTCGACTGGGTTGTCAGTTGCGATGGCGTGGCTTTATGGGAACACCAATGGCAGCCTGCTGCTGGCGATACTGATGCACTCGGCCGTAAACCAGACGGTTGGTATCGTGCCAACGCGTCTCGCGGCGCCCGGTAACCCGCTTACGGTGATCGACACATCGCTGATCACATTACTTTTTGGCGCAGTTTTCGGATTCAGCGTCGTCTACTTCCTCGTGCGGATGTCTAGAAGCGTGGCAGGACGGGCCGGAACTCGCGAGGCAATTGCCGTCTAACAGCGCATGCACCAGACGGCGCTAACGAACATGGAGCGCCGCTGGTGATGCGCAGGCGTTAGCCAGCCGATTGCGGCTACAGGCCAAGAACAAGCCGAAGGCCGTTCTCAACATCCTTTAGGAACTGACCTCGCACTCGACCCGCGAGTTCGACCAGAAAGTCACGATCGACAGTAATGACCTGGGACACATTCGCCACCGAGTCCTTGGGCAGGCCTGTCGCTTTGGCCGGCAGGAGCACGTTGCCTGGAGCGTCGATCAGATGTGCATTCGTGCTCAGCACGACTCCAATCACCGTGTGAATGCGACTCCGGTTGAACGCGTCGCTTTGCACGACGAGCACAGGCCGGTTGTACCCGGGCTCGGCGCCGTCGGGTTCTCCGAGATCGGCCCACCAGACCTGGCCGCGCTCGACTACCACGGCTCCGGGGACAGCGACTTGCGTTGCAAACGCCTCACGGCCGCCGGCAGGCGACTGTCGACAGCTCCGTAGATGACGTTGAGGCGTTCGGTGACCTTCCGGCCCCGGTTCTTCGCAACATATTCGGCAAGCGCCGTCGCATACAGCCGGCTCCGGGACACGCCAAGGCGTTTACTCACTTGCTCTCCGGATTCGAACAGGTCATCAGGAATCGACACTGCGACTTTCATACCACAGTATGACTAGAGTAGGACAAGAAACGCAAGCGGGCGGGCACAGCCGATCGCGGTCATGAGACACGTTCACCGCAGCCAGCACCGGAAGTAGAATGCCACCAGCCATGATCTTCCGACTTGCACTGCTGGCACTCTTGGCACTTTGGGCACCCTTGGCACCTTTGGGCGCGCAAGCGCCCACATTCGATGTCCTGATCAGGAACGGCCGCGTGCTCGACGGCACCGGCAATCCCTGGTATCGCGCCGACATCGGCATTACGGGCGATCGCATTCGCGCCATCGGCAATCTCACAGGCGCCACGGCGAAGACCGTGATCGACGCCAAGGATCGCTTCGTGACCCCCGGCTTCATCGACGTCCATTCGCATGCGGGCGGCGGGCTCGCCACCGAAGGGCTCAAGCATGGGCAGCCGCTGCTGGCGCAGGGTCTGACCACCGTGTTCGTGAACCCGGACGGCGGCGGCCCGGTCGACCTTGCGGCCCAGCGCGCCACCTACACGCGCCAGCGCATCGGCACCAACGTCGGGCAGTTCGTGCCGCACGGTTCCATTCGGCAGGCCGTCATGGCCATGTCGGATCGCGATCCAGACGCGGCCGACCTCGCCAAAATGGTGGAGCTCACGCGCCAGGGTATGGAAGCCGGCGGTGTCGGATTGTCGAGCGGGCTGTACTACGCACCCGGCAGTTATTCGAAGACCGCCGAGGTCGTCGCGATGGCCAAAGCCACCGCCCCGTACGGCGGCGTCTACTCGAGCCACATCCGCGACGAAGCGGATTACACCATCGGCGTCGTCGCCGCGGTGCAGGAAGTCATCACCATCGCCGAGCAAGGCGGCGTCACCGGCGTCGTCTCACATATGAAGGCGCTCGGTCCGGCGAGCTGGGGATTGTCGAAGACGCTGGTCGCGAATATCGAGGCGGCACGGACGCGAGGCGTGCAGGTGTTCGCCGATCAATATCCCTACGAAGCCAGCGGCACCGGAATTGTCGGAGCGCTGATGCCGCGCTCGGCGCAGGTCGGCGGGCGCGACGCGATGATGAAGCGGATCCGCGGCGAGCTGCGCGACGAGATCCGCGCCGCCGTCAAGACCAACATCGCGCGTCGCGGCGGCGCCGACACGCTCGTCATCAGCCGTTACTCCGCCAATCCGTCATTCGAGGGACAACGCTTGTCGGATCTCGCCGCCAAGGCCGGGGTCCCGCCGGAGGAATACGCGCTGCAGCTGCTCGAGAAGGGCGATGCCAGCCTGGTCTCGTTCAACATGTCGGAGGGCGACATCGAGGGCATCATGCGCCAGCCGTGGACGATGACCTGCACCGACGGCGACCTGGTGCCGATGGGCCAGGGCAAGCCGCATCCGCGCGCTTACGGAGCGTTCGCGCGCAAGTTGAAGCGCTACGTGCGAGAGCGCGGCACGGTCGAGATCGCGAGCGCGATCCGATCGATGACCACATTGCCCGCAACCGTGTTCGGGTTGAAGGACCGCGGCCAGCTCCGCGCCGGCGCATTCGCCGACATCCTGATCTTTGATCTGTCGAAGGTGAATGATGCGGCGACGTATACGGAACCGCACCAGCTCGCTGAAGGGATCGACGACATCCTGGTCAACGGCGAACTGGTGCGGCGTGAGGGGAAGTTCACGTCCGCGCTGGCCGGGCGCGTGCTGACGCCCGAGCGGCGGTAGCGGTCACGTTACATATCGGGAATCTCGACTTCGGGATCTTCCTGGGCGTCGAGGCCGTGCACCACGTACTTGAAGCGGCCGCTGGCGGCGCCCGCCACGCTGATGCGCGCCCAGCCGTCGCGGATCTCGATCGGCTCCTTGCCCCACGGGCCACCGTCCGGCCACGTGATGGTCACGGGCACGTTGCTCCCGTCCACCAGGTTGACCACGCTCCAGGCGATGTGGCCGGGCCCGGCGTACAAGCGCTGCGGCGCCGTCCTCACCTTGGTGCCCGTGGGTGAACGGAAAATGAAGATCGTGGCCTGCGAGGTGCGGCCCGTTGCGGCTCCCGCCTTCACGCGTGGCGTGCGGCGCGAGGCCGACGCCCTCTTCGCTGCTTTGCTGGACGTCTTCTTGGCTGCCGGCTTGCCCTTCTTCTTCTTTTTGCTCATCGCTTCTCCTCTGCTGGGTTTGCGACCAACGCCGCAAATCGCGGCAGCGGCCGAAGTTTCTCGAAGTCTTCTTCGATTGCGATCAATCGTGGGGCAACGCCTCCCGCAATGGCCCGTTCAATGGCATCCAACGCTGCCGTAGTCCGTCCGGCCAGAGCGTGCACCACTCCCGCGCGCAACTGCACCTGCTCGTCCTTGGGCGCGAGCTGCTCGGCCTGCCGCAAGGTCCGCCGCGCGCCTGCATCATCGCCGGCCTTCGCCTTGTAGACCGCCAACCGCGCGACGGCGCGCGCGTCGGACGGGCTGACCGACACTTCGGCTTCGGCACGTGCGATCGCTTCTCGATATGCGCGCCTGGCGTCGTCGCGACGGCCAAGACGACGGTACGCATCACCCAGGTTGCGATGCGTGATCGCGCCCAGCGGCCGGATCAACAGGGCCGCCTCATACGCCCTCGCCGCCTTATCGTATTCGCCCTGGCCGTAGTAAATCGTCCCCATGCTCGAAAACGTCTCCGCGCGGGGCTGGATCGCCGTGGCGCGCTCGTAAAACTCGAGCGCTTTGCGGTTGTCGCCGGCCATTTGCGAGGCGGCGCCGGCCTGCGTCAGGCTCGCCGAGGAATTCGGCGAGATGGCAATGGCCATCTCGAACGCGTCGAGGGCCTCGCGATAGCGGGACGCGCTGTACAACGCCAGCCCCATGTCGGTGTATACCGCCACGGATTTCGGGCGAATCGCGAGGGCCTTTTTGAACTGCACCATGCCCTCGTCGATGTTCCCCTGCCGCATCAGCACGCGGCCGAGCAATCGTGTGGCGTCTTCCGACGTTGGCTGGAGCGCCACCGCGCGCTCGAGCTCCTGCCTGGCTTCTTCGTAGCGGCCACTTCGAAACAACGTCAAGCCGGCGGTGTAACGAAGACTCGGACGATCGGGTTCGAGCGACAGCGCCGCACGCGTTGACTCGACCGCCTTTTCGGCCCACGTCTTGTCGTTGGTCTGCACGTACATCGCCCACTGCGCATCGGCGAGGCCGGCATGGGCGATCGCGAAGCGCGGATCGGCGGCCAGCGCCGTTTCGAATTCCTTGATCGCGCCCTGGATGTTGCCGGCTTGATCGCGCTGATCGAGATAGGCCCTGCCCTTCCAGTACGCCAACTGCGCGGGTTCGCTCGTCGTCGACGGTGCCGCCGGCGTCGGCCGCTCGGCCGACGGCCGTTGCTCGTTGATCGCATCGGTCAACAACCGCGCCAGCTGCGTTTGTAGCGTGAACAAGTCGCGCGTCGGACCTTCGACGGTTTGTCCCCACGCCACCGACGCGTCGGGCCGTTCGAGGTTCAACGTCACGCGCAGCCGATCGGCGACCGACTGCACCGATCCGGTCACCACGTAACTCGCATCGAGTGCGGACACGAAACTGGCGCGATCGGGATTCTGCTGTCGGCTCTCCTCGACGGCGGAACGGGACAGCACGGTGACCGCGGGAACCGAGGCCAGGCTCGTGATCAAGCTTTCGGCCAGGCCTGCACCGAGGTAGTCGTTTGACGCATCGCCGCTCATGTTGGTCAACGGCAGCACCGCGATCACCGGCGACGCCGCGCTGGTGCCGGCGGGCGCTGGTTTCCATTGCAGCCGCAGAATGACGCCAGCGACCACAGCGATCGCGACCGCTGCCACGACCATCGTGCTGGTGGGCACGCGGCGCCGCAACAACACGGTGCGGCGCGCGAGCGGCGACGATTCGGTATCGCGCACTGGGCTGAGCTCGATGAGCACCTCGTCGCCCGAGGATGGCCGCTTGTTCGGATCGCGCTGCAGCAGCCGCGCGACCAGCGCCTCGAGTTTCGGCGGCACCCACAATCCGGACGAAGTCATCGGCGGGGCATCGTCTCGCAACACCGCCGTGGCCAGCAGCACGGCGTCGGTGCCGGGAAACGGGCGGCGGCCGGTGATCATCTCGTAGATCATCACGCCAAGCGCATAGAGGTCGGCGCGGCCATCGACGTTGCGCGATAAGTACTGCTCAGGAGCCGCGTAGCCGGGCGTCCCGACCAGCCCGACGCCGACGGTGCCGGGCTGGCTGGCGGAAAGGTCGGCGCCTGCCGGCACCAGGCGCGCGATGCCGAAGTCGAGCACTTTGGCGCGGCCGTCGGGGCCGAGCACCACGTTCGACGGCTTGAGGTCGCGATGGACCACGCCCTGCGCGTGCGCGGCGGCCAGGGCATCGGCCAGCTGCCAGCTGATCTCGACCACCTCGGTCACCGACATCGGCCCGCGCTGCAGCCGCGCCGCGAGCGTGTCGCCTTCGACGTACTCGAAGACGACGATGACGTTGCCGTCGATGTCGAGCACATCGTGAACGGCGGCGATGTGCGGATGATTGAGGGCCGCCGCGGCGCGCGCCTCGCGCATCAGGCGCTGCCGGCCCTCGCTGGTGTCGGCGTCGGCGGTCTTGACGGTCTTGAGCGCGACCTTGCGGTGCAGCCGCGAGTCTTCGGCCAGCCAGACCACACCCATGCCGCCAGCGCCGAGCTGGCGGACGATCTGATAGGGTCCGACAGCTGTTCCGGCGTACAAGGCGGTTGAGATCTCCGAGGTCAGGAGAATAGCACTATGGCGTCGCCAAATACGCCTTGGACGCCGCTTCGTCTTTCAGAGGGACGACCTTGTCGGGGTCGATCCGGATCATCAGGTAGGTGATCGGCTCGTCGATCCTGGTGAACCAATGCCCCGTCCCGGCCGGGATCACGATGACGTCGCCGGCCTTGAGGTGATGCGTCACGCCGTCGCGGATCGAGGCGGCATTGCTGCCGGGGCCGTTCAGCAGCCGCACGTTCTCGTTGGTCGCGGGCCGGCGCTGGGCATCAACCAGGATCGGACCGGTCACGAGCGTCGCCGATCCCGAAATGATGTGATAGACCTCGCTGACATAATCGTGTTCGGCCACGGAGTTGGGTTGCGGCGCGTCCAGCTTCACGCGGTGCACGAGACCGACGGCCACGCCGCTCTTGCCGATGTCCACCGAGCGGACCTGCTGATCGATCAGCTTCTTCGCGACGGCGCGCTTCACATACGCCTGGATCTCGTCGTTGGCGATGTAGGTCGCCGGGCAGCTCTTGCAAGTCGCGGTCGGGATCGGTTGCGCGAACACGGCGAACGCGGTGATCGCGATGGAGCCCAGGGTCAGTAGCACTCTCGTCATGTAGTCCTCTCTCTGCACTCTTGGCACCGGTGCACGGTACGCACCCTTGGAACTGTACGCACGGTACGCACCATGTCGTTATGCGTCCGGATTCCGCGTGATCAGCCGGACGCTGCGTTGATACGTAAGATACGCGGTGGCCCACTGTAGCAATACCGAGAGGCGATTGCGGAAGCCGATCAGAAAAAGAATATGCACGAACAGCCACAGCAGCCAGCCCGTAAATCCCGAGACGCGCAAGATACCGAAGTCGGCGATCGCGGCGGCCCGTCCGATGGTGGCCATGTTGCCCGGATCGATGTAGTGAAACGGCGCGGTCTTACCGCCCTTGATCAGGCTGCCGACATTCGCCGCCGCGCGGCTCCCCATCTGCTTGGCGACCTGCGCGACGCCGGGCAGCGGCTTGCCGGTCTGATGCGTGAAGCACGCGAGATCGCCGACCACAAACACGCCGGGATGGCCCGCGACCAAGAGATCAGGTTCGACGATGACGCGGCCGGCCGGGTCGAGCCCGGGCCCGAGATCGCGCCCGAGTGGCGCCGCCGCCACGCCCGCGGCCCACAGGATGGTGTGCGCCTCGAGGCGCTCGCCACCGATCGACACGGCGCCCTCTTCAATCTGCGTCACCGCGACGCCTTCGCGCACTTCGACGCCGAGGCCGACTAACGCGCGGCGTGCCGACGCGCGCAGCGATTCCGGGAACGCCGGCAGGATCGACGGCCCGGCTTCGATCAGCACGATGCGCGCAGAGGCGGGGTCGACAGCGTGATACTCGAAGCGCAGCGCACGCCGCGCGATCTCCGCGAGTGCGCCTGCCAGCTCAACGCCCGTCGGTCCGCCGCCGACGATCACAAACGTCATCAAGAACCGCTGACGCTCAGGATCCTTTTCGAGCTCGGCCTCCTCGAACGCCAGCAGCAATCGCCGCCGCACCGTCAGCGCGTCGTCGAGCGTCTTGAGGCCGGGCGCCACCCGGCTCCAGTCGTCGTGGCCGAAATACGAATGGGTCGCGCCGGCGCCGACGATCAGGTAGTCGTACGGCAACGGATCGTGTCCGTCGAGCTTCACCACCTTGGCGGCGGAGTCGATGCCGCTGACGTAGGCCAGCAGGACTCTGAGCCGCGCTTGCTTGCGGAGAATCCATCGAATCGGCGACGCGATGTCGCCCGGCGATAATCCTGCCGTCGCCACCTGGTAGAGCAACGGCTGGAACACGTGGTGATTGTAGCGATCGACGATCGTCACCTCGCACTCGACCTTTGCCAGGCGGCGGGCGGCGGCGAGGCCGGCAAAGCCGCCGCCGATGATCACCACTTGGGGGAGGCGAGGCATCTCCTCTATTCTAGAGGTATGGCGCAGCCCGGCGTGGCCCCTCCTGAATCCGTCGTCCAGACCGCGTGCCCGCTCGATTGTCCCGACGCGTGCACGCTGGATGTGACGGTGCGCGGCGGCCGCATCACGAAGATCGACGGTTCGAAGGATAATCACATCACCAACGGCTACATCTGCGCGAAGGTCCGCCCGTTCCACGAACGGATCTACGGCGACGATCGGCTGCTCTACCCGGCGGTGCGGACCGGCGCCAAGGGCTCCGGCAAGTTCAAGCGCGTCACGTGGGACGATGCGCTGGAGACGATTGCGGGGAAGATGCGCGAGGCGCGCGAGGCCTCGGCGCCCGAGACGATTCTGCCGCTCTGCTACGGCGGGTCGAACGGTTTCCTGACGCACGACTACGCCGACGCCGTCCTGTTCCGGCGCCTGGGCGCCTCACGCCTGTTGCGCACCGTGTGCGCGGCGCCGACGGGCGCGGCCAACATGGGCCTCTACGGCAAGATGGCGTCGACCAGCTACGAGGACTATCCCGCGGCGAAGATGATCGTGATCTGGGGCGTGAACCCCGGCGTGTCGGGCATCCACTTGATGCCCTTTCTGAAAGAAGCGCGCGACAACGGCGCCTTCATCGTCGTGATTGATCCGCGCTCGACGACGGTGGCACGGCAGGCGGATTTGCACCTCGCGGTGCGCCCCGGCACCGATCTACCGGTGGCGCTGTCGATTCATCGCTATTTGTTCGAAGCGGGCCACGCCAACGAGGGCTTCCTCAGCGAGCACGCGAAGGGCGCCGCCGCGCTGCGCGAGCGGGCGAAGGAATGGACCTTCGCGCGGGCGGCCGACGTCAGCGGCATCGGCGAAAGCCAGATCCGTCAACTGGCGGAACACTACGTGAAGGCGTCGCCCGCGTTGGTGAAGTGCGGATGGGGACTCGAGCGCAATCGTAACGGCGGCAGCGCCGCGGCGGCGGTGCTCGCGCTGCCCGCGGTCGCCGGAAAGTTCGGCGTGCGCGGCGGCGGTTACTCGATGAGCAACTCCGCGTCGTGGAATCTGGACAGACCGTGGCTGTCGGATCCCGAGCCGCCGACCCGCGCCATCAACATGAACAAGGTGGGCCGCTTTCTGACCGAGCCGGAGGGCGCGCCGATCAACGTGTTGTTCGTCTACAACAACAATCCCGTCGCGACGCTGCCCGATCAGCGGCGCGTGATCCGCGGGCTCGAGCGCGAGGATCTCTTCACCGTGGTGTTCGATCAGGTCCTGACCGACACGGCGATGTACGCCGACGTCGTGTTGCCGGCGACGACCTTCTTCGAGCACTACGACTTTGCGCGCGGCTACGGTCCCATCACGCTGCAGCTCGGCAAGCCCGTGATCGACGCGGTCGGCGAAGCGCGGCCCAACCACGACGTGTTCATGGACCTGGCGCGCCGGCTGGACCTGGCGATCGACGGCGATCCGGCCGACGAGCTCGAAGCGATGTTGACGGTGCTCAGCGCGCTGCCCGAGCGGGTCGGCGACGGGCTGCGTGAAGACTGGAAGGCGCCGCCTCCGCACGGCGGCCGGCCGATCCAGTTCGTCGACGTATTTCCCAAGACGCCAGATCGCAAGATCGATCTGTTTCCTGAAGCGCTCAACAAGCAGGCGCCGAAAGGGCTGTACGGCTACCAGCCCGATCCGGGCACGGCGGAATTCCCGCTGGCGATGATTTCACCGGCCAGCGATCGCACCATCAGCTCGACGCTCGGCGAGCTGCCGCGGCCGGCCGTGACGCTCGAGATCAATCCCGATGACGCCGCGGCGCGCGGCATCGACGAGGGCGATGCGATTCGGGTGTGGAATGCGCTCGGAGACGTGCGGGTGCGGGCGCACCTCACGCCGCTGATGCGGCCGGGTACCGTGGCAATGCCGAAGGGCGTGTGGCGGCGGCACACCGCCAACGGCTTCACATCGAATGCGCTCACGCCCGACACGCTCGCCGACCTGGGTGGCGGCGCGTGCTTCAATGACGCGCGCGTCCAGGTCGAAAAGGGCGAAAACAAGAAGTGAGAAGTGAGAAGTCAGAAGTCAGAAGTTAGAAGCCGCCGAGGTAGTGCGCTTCCAACTTCTGGCTTCTGCGGTCTAATTTTCTAACGCGTCGTTCCTACACTACCGAAGCGAGCTTGCCGCGCCCGCCCCGGCTGGCCTGTCCGCCCTTGCGTCCGGCCCTGCGTGCTTCTTCGGCCGACCACTCGTGGGCCGTGCCCTTGGCGTGGGCGGCACGGCCGCCTTTGCTGGCGATTTCACGCTGTTTTTCCTGTGACATCGAGGCGAAACCCCGTCGTGCCTTTCGAATCTCAAACACGTTGACCTCCCGTTAGCCCGGAAATAAATCGATGCTGACTGCGCGTTTACTAGCGAATACCATGCCAGCTCAACTGGGTAACGAATTGCCTATCTCGCGTCTTGCTTCACTACACGTCGGGAGGCAATTCTTGTCGGGAGGGCACCACCTGTCGGGAGGGCACTCCTTGTCGGGAGGGCACTCCTTGTCGGGAAAAAGAAAAAGACCCGACTATGATCACCGGTGTGGATCCTGAGGAACGGCATCGCTGTTGTTGGTACGGCCGCCGCACTCCGGACGTTCCTGATGACCCGGGGTCACACACCATCGTCGATGGAGAGCTCGTTTACTGCGCACATCCGATGTACTGGCCAGTAGTACGTTACGAATTCGATCTGCGCAATTGCGAAGACTGCGACGTCTTCAAACCTCGTCGCAGCGAGCGTCCGACGCGGGAATAAAGCCAAGCATTACCGGCAGGCGTTACCCGGCAAGCAGCACCCTCCCGACAAGGAGTGCCCTCCCGACAGATAATGCCCTCCCGACAGATAGTGCCCTCCCGACAAGGAGTGCCCTCCCGGGAGTAGAATTAGCCTATGAGCATGTGTGGAGGCCCGAGCGGCCCTAGCGAAACGGAAGTCACCAACAAGAGCGGCCGCAAGGTCTTTTGCGTGAAGTTCCAGCAGGAGCTGCCCGCGCTCGACGCCCCGCCCTGGCCGGGCGAAGTCGGCCAGCGGATCTTCGAGAAGGTCTCGGCGCAAGCGTGGAAGCTCTGGGAAGAACGCCAGAAGATGATCCTCAACGAGTACCGGCTGATGCCGTGGCAGAAGGAAGGCCAGGAGCTGATCCTCAAGCACATGGAGGATTTCTTCTTCGGCGAAGGCGCCGCGTTACCTCCCGGCTACGTCCCCCAACAGTCGAAATAACCAATAACGAAATTACGAATAACCAAGACTTATTTCTTTGGTTATTGGTAATTGGTTCTTGGTTATTTGGAAGTAACCGTCAGCAACGGGTCGATCGTGAAGCGGAGGCAGCCGTGCGCGGATCGCACGGCCTGTTCGGCGGCCTCTGGCGTGGCCGCGCGCGCGAAGATGAATCCCAGATAGCTGGCGCCTTCGGGCAGCGGATGCAGCTGCTGATCCGGCTTCGCCGTCATCCGCACCTCGTCGACACCCGCGATCGCCGTCGCCTCGTCCACGCCCTCGACGCGGCGGTAGATGCCGCCACGCGGAATCGGGATCATCATCACCGCCGACGCCGCGCTCTCGCGCTCCCAGCCGGCGGTCGACTCCCCCATCGCATGGCGCAGCAGCAATTCCTCGAGACCGATCGGCGCGCCGGTCGCTGGCGTGAAGCGCAGCGTCTTCGCGCACAAACCGCCGATGGGCCGCGCGGCCACTTCGAGCACGTAGACGCCGCGCGCGTTGACGCGGCACTCGGCGTGAATCGGGCCGTGGTAGAGGCCGAGCGCCCGCGCGGCGCCAGCAACTTCAGATTCGATCCGCAGGCGCGTCGAGGCGGTGGCGCGCGACGGGGTGACGTAGATGGTCTCTTCGAAGAACGGACCCTCGAGCGGATCGGGCTTGTCGAACATCGCCAGCGTCCGCAGGGCGCCGTGTTCGAGAATGCCTTCGAGCGCGTACTCGACGCCCGGAATGTAGGTTTCGATCTGGATCACGCCGGCGTCCGCATCGCGCAGCTCGCGGACCTCGGGCGATGCCAGCAGTTTCTTGACGCGATCGAACGCGGCCGTAAAACCGGCGGCGTCATCGGCGCGAATCACGCCGCGGCTCCCGGACAGCACGGTCGGCTTGATCACCGCCGGCAGCGCCACTTTCAGCAGGACGGCAGCCGCATCGGCATCGGCGGCGACCGAGATGAACGCGGGCGCCAGGAACCCGCCGGCCTTCAGGCGCTCGCGCGTCAGGCGCTTGTCGCGCGCGGCGCGTGCCGCCTCGGGAGGATGGCCCGGCAGGCCGAGCAGGCGCGCCAGGTATGCGGCCAGGACCGTCGGCCGATCGCCGACGGCGAGCACCCCGTTCACCGGCCGCGCTTCGAGCGCCTTGAGCACCGCGTCAACCGAGCGCGACTCTTCGTGATAGCGCACCGCCAGCGCCCCATCGCCCCACGGATCCTCGATCTGATCGCAACGGTTGGTGGCGTAGATCAACTCGACGCCGAGCCGAGACGCCGCTTCGCCGAACATCCGCGTCTGGTAGCCGGTCGTCGTCGCGAGCAGCAAGACACGGCGCGGGCCTGCGCTCATGACTCTGAACTCTGAACTCTGCACTCTTAACTCTGAACTCATACGAGAGCAACCTGCTCCGCGACTGGCTCCGCTCAACAGTACCAAGGCTCGTTCAGGTACGGGATTTCGGTCCGCGGATGCGGCGGTGTAGTGGAGGCACCCCCTTCGTTGGGGGTGCCTGCGAGCCGCCGGACTTCGGCCACGACGTCATGACGCGGGCGATGGGGCCGCAGGCCGATCAGGTTCATGACCTCGCGCTGCAATTCATCGACGCGCGCGTCGGGATGACGCCACGGGAACGTCAGCGTCTGTTGATCGAACGCACCCACCAGGCTCCTGATGTCGGGCAGCTCCAACAACCGCGAATCCCAGGTCACGAGCAGCCGGATGCCCCATTGAACCGGTGCGACGTGCCCGGATAGCCCAAGCTCCCCGACCACATCGAGCAGATCGATGTAGCCCTCGACAGTGGTCCAGGGCGTGAACGCGACGAAGGTCGGCGACAGCGCCAGGCCGGCGTCGCGGCAGGCGCGCGCCGCCGCGAAGAAATCCGCGCGGGTGTGCCCCTTCTCGAGTCGCGTCAACACCTCGTCGTCCACCGACTCGACGGCACTCGTGACGAACAGGCAACCGGTGCGCGCCAGCAGCGGCAACAGTTCGCGATGGTCGAGCAGGTGTTGCACCTTGATGATGACGTCGTAGGTCAGGTGCGGGAACTCGTCGTGCAGCGCCTCGACGATCCGGCGGGCGTGCGTGGGGCCGTTGAAGAAATCGGGGTCGCCGAAGGTGACGTGCTCGGCGCCCTGCGCCACTTGCGCGCGCACGTCGGCCAGCACGACGTCGGCGGGCACGACCCGAAACTGGCCGTCGTAGACCGGAACGATCGGACAGTGGCGGCAGCGGTGCTTGCACCCGCGCGTCGCATCGGTCGCGCCGGCGACCTTGCTCGATCCATCGGGCATCTGCAAGCGCGCGTACCGTTCCAGATCCGGCAGCAGCGATCGATCAGGTTGTATAAACGCGAGACGAGGCAATGAACGTGTCGAACCCGACGAACCTGTCGAACCTGCCGAACCCGTCGAACCTGCGAGCGCGACAAGCTCGGCCTCAGCTTCCGGGCCGAGGACGATCGAAACACCACGCGCCCGGAGGAGAGCTTCGTTTAACGGAGCGTAAAGGCCATACGCGCAGAGGGTCGCGGCTGGATTAATCGCGCGGACTCGATCGATTACCGGTAACGCCAGACGCGTCGCCGTATGCATGGGCAGGTAAACCGCGACCATCGTCGCGCCTGCGATCGCATCATCGGTGAGTTTGTCTCGTGACAGATCGACCGCGGCCACGTCGATCCCGGCGCGCTTCAGCCACGCCGCAGGCGAGGCCAGGCCGAACGGCTGGCGTCCCAGGTCGTAGGTGCTTAGAAGAAGGACGCGCACACCACGATCCTACTTCGGCATCAACTTCCTCATCGACGGCACGAGCGCGAACAAGATCAGGCCCGCGACGATGGCAAAGCCGGCGACGGCGCCAAACAGTGTCGGCAGCGCGAACGCTTCGTAGAAGCCCGCCACGCGTCCGCCGATGAAGTTGCCGACCGAGGTGGCGAGGAACCACACGCCCATCATCAGGCCCGCGATTCGCGCCGGCGCGAGCGTGGTCATCGCGCTGAGGCCGACGGGGCTCAGCACCAGCTCGCCAACGGTGTGGAGGAAGTACGTCGCGATCAGCCACGTCGGGCTGACGAGTGCGCCCTGCTCCGCCATCCGCGCCGGAATAATGAGGATGGCAAAACCGAGGCCGACGAAGACGAGGCCGAACGCAAACTTCGCCGGGCTCGATGGTTCACGGCCTTGCGAAGCTAGCCTGATCCAAATCCACGCAAACACCGGAGCGAGCGCGAAGATAAAGAGCGAGTTCACCGACTGGAACCAGCTGCTCGGATAGGCGTGGCCAAGCACCTCGTTATTCGTGTTGCGGTCGGCAAACAGATTGAGCGTCGAACCGGCCTGCTCGAAGACCGACCAGAACAGTGACGCCGCGAGGAACAGCACGCCGATCACGTAGAGGCGGTTGCGCTCCTCGCGCGTCCAGCCGCTGGACATGAACAGCCAGCCGAAAAAGCCGACGATCACAACCAGCAGGAACACGCCGGCTGCATCGGCGACCTGGGTTGCGGTGATCGGCACCATCCCGGTGTAACCACCAACGCCGATCACGAGTAACAGCCCGACGAACACAGCGCCCCAGATCTGAGCCTGCCGTTTGACCCGCGCGGCGGCTTCCGGCGAAGCGGCCGGCGCCGGGTGCATGCCGGCCTCGCCGAGATTCTTGCTGCCCATTACGTACTGAACGACGCCGATCAGCATGCCGACACCGGCCGCCGCAAATCCCATGTGCCAACTGATCTGCTGGCCGAGGTAACCGCACACCAGCGGCGCGATAAAGGCACCGAGGTTGATGCCCATGTAGAAAATCGAGAAGCCCGCATCGCGGCGGATATCAGCGGGCCCGTACAACTGGCCGACGATCACGCTGACGTTGCCTTTGAGCAGGCCCGTGCCGATCACGATCAGGAACAGGCCGAGATAAAACGTCGCCATCGACGGGACGGCCATGCTGAAGTGGCCCGAGGCAATCAGAATGCCGCCGGACAAGACGGCGCGTCTCTGGCCGATCAGCCGGTCGGCGATCCACCCGCCCGGCAACGTCGCCAGGTAGACCATCGACGTGTAGAGGCCGTAGATCGCGCCGCCCTGCGCCGCGTCGAACCCGAGCCCGCCGGCGGCGATCGGCGCGGTCATGTACAGCAGCAGCAACGCGCGCATGCCGTAGTAGCTGAACCGTTCCCACATCTCCGTGAAGAACAACGTCGAAAGGCCGCGGGGGTGTCCGAAGAAGGCGCGATCGGTGGCTGAGGTGATGGCCATAAGCGATGGGTATTGTATCTCTCGCGTTACCGGCGGCTGAGAAGCGCGGTCCAGTTCACGAACACCCGAATAGCTTCCGGCCGGGCCGAGCCCCTGCTCTTCAAAGGCACCGATTTCACGAAGACCGACGTCTTCCGCTGACAGGTGGCGACAAACCTTCAGGTTTGTCGTTAAGCTGCAAGGCCTGTGGCGCTCGACGACTATCGCAAAAAACGGGACTTCACCAATTCGCCCGAGCCATCGGGCGACAAGCCGGTCAGAAAGAAGGCCGGCGCGCCGCTGTTCTTCTGCGTCCAGAAACACCTCGCCTCGCATCTGCACTACGACCTGCGGCTCGAGTGGAACGGCGTGCTGTTGTCGTGGGCGGTGCCGAAGGGGCCATCGATCGATCCACGAGATAAGCGTCTCGCGATGCACGTCGAGGATCACCCGATCGCCTACGGCAGCTTCGAAGGCGTGATCCCCGAAGGCTACGGCGCCGGCGTCGTGATGCTGTGGGACCGCGGCACGTGGGAGCCCGAGAGCGACGACGTCGATGCGGCGCTCAAGAAGGGCGAGCTGAAGTTCCGGACCAACGGCTTCAAGCTCAAAGGCTCGTGGGTGCTGGTCAAGACGCACGGTTTCGGCCCTTCGACAGGCTCAGGGCAGGCGGCCGGCAACAGCTGGCTATTGATCAAGCACCGCGACGATTGGGCGGGCCCCGTCGCCATCACCGAGTTCGCGCCGCTCAGCGTGAAAACGCCCGACGCGGATTTCGAAGACATCCTTGCCGGCGGCACGCCGGAGCTGTGGCGCAACAACCCTCCGGCCAAGGGCGGTGATACCGGCAAGATGTTCCAGAAGATCATCAGCCGCGCGCTCGCGATCTCGGCGTCGAACAAGTCCGCCGCCAAGAGCACCGCGAAAACCGCGAAGACCTCGAAACCCGCCAGGGTCATGACGGCTGCGAAGGCCGCGGCGGCCAAGAAGGCCGGGAAAGCCCGCTAGAAAAATCCGCGGTCGCCGCCGCCGCCAAAGCGCGGATTGACGACGTTGTTGTTGATCGAGCCGAATCGATAGGTAATCCCCGTGAACAAGAAATACCGGTACCCGGTCGCCAGCTGGCGCTGCCGCGCGATGATCTCTTCGTTGCTGGCCTGCCCGAGCCGCAAGTAGAGCTGGTCGTGCAGAACCTGATAGCTGCCGTTGAATCGCAGTGACAGTCCACGCGTGACTCGTAACTCGTTGTTGGCAAAGATCGACAAGCGGTACTTTCCGAAGTCGCCGAAGTAGTGCGCGGCCTCGACCGTCACGTCGATACTGCCAAAGGGCTGCCGCAAGTCGAGGGACGTCATCACCGCCTGGTCCCACTTCGTTTCCTCGGTCTTGCTGAAGATGGTCACCTCGTCGTAGACAAAGCGGTTGATGCCGGCGGTCCACTGCACGGTCAGCTGACGCTGGGTCGATTTGCTATAGGGAAAAAAATTGTATTCGATGCCCGGCGCGACGCGCACGTTGAGCTTCTGGTTGTTGAAGCTGCTGCGCTGCACTCCCGCCTTGCCGCCGAGCGACCAGTGCTCGCCCATGCTCTTGACGACGAGGGAGTTGACGTTCCAGCCGCGTCGAAACGAGCGAAAGGTCTCGCCCTCACCCAGGTCGTATTCGCTCTCGTTATAGCTGACGCCGGCGTTGAAATTGGCCTTCCACTCTGCGGTCGTCCGGTTGGCCGACTGGTTGGCGTTGACGTTCGCAAACTTGCTGGTCGCTTCCCCGTTCAGGTTGAGGTTGAAATTCGTCCGGAACACCCAGTAGTTCCACGGATCCTGGGCGGCAGTGGTCTGCGCGGCCTGCGTGGCGACCGCCGGCGCGCTGACCATCAACTTTGCGCCGACCGGCGTCGCGGCGGCGAATCGCGACAGGCCGATCGCGAAGGCCTGCACCAGGATGCGGCGTCTGCCATCTTCGGTCGCGGCGGCCTCGGTGTTGCGCAGGAGCGTGTCTTCCTCGCCGTCCCACTGACCATGTCCAATGAAGCGGATCGTGTACTCGGTGCCGCCCCCGCCGGTGCCCTGTCCGGTGACCAGCACGTGAACGTCCGCGTCCTTCTGATCGCGGACGTGGTCGACCCACGCCAGCTCGGTGCGAATGAACTCCTGGTCGCACCCGCCCGAGCGGCAATCCACAAAGACGCGCAGCGGGCGTTCGATCGGCTTGATCGCTGCGGGCTCCTGAGCAAATGCGTTGCCGGCGATCAGTAGCACCGACAGAATGAATAGCGTCCGCGATGATGTCATGACCCGTAATGTCGTTGGACGGAGCCGGCCGGGCAACAGTGCCATGGTCAGTTCAGAGTTTAGAGTTTCGAGTTCAGAGGTGAGCGCAAATTCGTAGTCTTCTTAACTCTGCACTCTTAACTCTGCACTCTATTTCCGGTCGATCGGCGGCAAATCGCCTTCGAGCGACTTTCGGATGCCTTCCGCGAACTGGCGTTCGGCCGGGGTGTACTCGTGAAGCCGGCGGCCTTCAGTTGTTCCTGCAGCAGCGCACTGCTTTTGGTTTCCTGATAGCCGAGCTCCGCGAACGACCAGATCTTGAGCGCGACGTCACGGTAGGCCGCGGCCTTCTGATCGATCGACGCGAGCACGGCGTTCGCATCCATCGTCTGCGCGGATGCGGGCGCCACGCTGATGGTCATCGCGAGCACAGCGCATAAACTTTGAACTGAAACTCTCAACTGAAACTTCCAACTTTCAACTTTCAACTTTGAACTGATCACGTGAGTAGTCTCCTCGATAACACCGACCAGACCGCGTAGGACAAGCGCTGTCGATCGTGGCGCGCAATCTCTGATTTCCAAAACTCACCCGTGACCACTTCCGTCCCGGCCAGCGGCTGGCCGAGCGGCAGCGGACGCTTGTGTTCGGCATCGTATCGCGCCAGCGTCTCGGGCGACGGCTGCCCGGTGTTGGCGACGATGACGTCGACAGGGCGGCCGATGGTGCGGCCGATCCACTCGGCGGCATCGCCGGCGGTGAAGCCCTGCATGCCCTGCCCTTCCGTCAGCAGGTTGGCGACGAGCACGATGGGGCCCTTGACGGCCGCGAGTCCGTCGGCGACGCCGTGCACCAGCAGCGTCGGCATCAAGCTGGTAAAAAAGCTGCCCGGACCGATCACGACCGCATCGAACTTGGCGATCGCGCCGCGCACGCCCGGATGGATCTGCGCCGGCGGGTCGAGCCAGACCTTCGTGACGTGGTGGCCGCGCGAGTGTCCCTCGTCGACTTCCACTTCGCCGCGCGTCACTTCGCCGTCGGCGTACTGCGCGCACAAGGTCGCCTGCTCCACGCTCACCGGCCACACCGAGCCGCGGCACCCGAGCAGCGCGCTCAACCCGTCGACCGCCGCCAGGAAGTCGCCGCTGTAGCGTTCCATCATCGACAGCAGCAAGTTGCCGCCGGTATGGCCGCCGAGCCGGGTGTTCTCCAGGGTCGGCAACCGCGCCAACAGCACGCGGCGCGCTTCGCCTTCGTTGCGCGACAACGCCAGGGCGCAGCGCAACACGTCGCCGGGCGGCAGCACGCCAAGCTCATCCCTCAACTGCCCGGAGCTGCCTCCCGAATCGAACATCGTGACGACGGCGTGAAGGCGCAGCCATGGGTTGCGCTTGAGGCCGCCGAGCAAGCTCGGCAACCCCGTTCCGCCGCCGAAGCATCCGAGATTGATTTCGCGAAGGCGCATAAACGAACAGCAGGCGAGAAAGAGTCGTATTCTACAAGAGATGGACAGTTCGCACGGCGGGCCGCTCGCCGCCACCCTTCACGACCTCCAACAGATCTTTGGCGACCGGCTCCAGGCGTTCGTGGCGCATGGCCGCCCGGACGAGAGCCCCGCAGCGAGCCTGGCGATCGTCCGCTCGGTCACGGCCGACGATCTTGCAGCCTGCGCCACTCGCGTGTCGAGCTGGCTGCGAAGCGGCAGCGGCACGCCGTTGATCCTGTCGCGCGACGAGTTTGCCGGCTCGCTCGATGCGTTTCCGATCGAGTTCGGCGCCATCATCGAGACGCATCGCGTGCTCTTCGGAGAAGATCCGTTCGCCGGCCTGTCGATTCGGCCCGACGACTTGCGGCGCGCCTGCGAAGTGCAGGTCAAGAGCCACCTGCTCCACCTGCGCGAGAACTACATCGAGTGCGGCGGGCGGCCGTCGGCGGTGGCGTCGCTCGTCGCCGATTCGGCGCCCGGGTTTGCGGCGCTGCTGCGGCGGCTCGCCAGCCTGGACGGCATGCCGCATGAAACCGACGCGGAGCTCGGCGCCTACGCCGCGGCGCGCCCGGGTCTTGACCCACGCGTGGTTGGCAACCTGGTCGCCATCATGGCGAGTGGCTCGAGCGCGGGCGTGGATGCCGTGCGCCTCTTCCCTGCGTACCTTGCGGCGGTCGAACAGCTCGCACGATTCATCGACGGCTGGAAATCACAGGAGGTCCTGAGGTCTTGAGGGCCCGGGGTCTTGTGCGGGTCCTGCTGGCGGTCCTGCTTCACGTGTTGTCGGGCGCGGCCCCGGCGTTCGCGCAGCAGGCGCCGCCGGAACTCACCGCACCCGTTAACGACTTCGCGAACGTCATCGACCCCGGCGCCGAGCAGCAGCTCGACGCGCTCATTCGCCAACTGCAGAACGCGACAACGGACGTGATGGTCGTCGCGACGGTGCAGACGTTCAAGCCGTGGGGCGACCTGCCGTCGTACGCCGTCAAGATGTTCGAGAACGGCGGCAAGGGCATCGGGCAGAAGGGCAAAGACAACGGCGTGCTGATCGTCCTCGCCGTCGACGATCGCCAGGTGCGAGTCGAGGTCGGCTACGACATTGAAGGGTTCGTCACCGACGGGTTCGCCGGTGAAGTCAGCCGCGAAGTCATGGTGCCGTTCTTTCGATCGGGCGATTACGGGCAAGGGCTGCTGGCCGGCGCGACCCGCATCGCGCAGCGCATTGGCGAGGGGCGCAATGTCGACCTCGGCCTCGCGCCGGTGGCCCAGCGGCAGTCGCGACGCAACACGGGCGTGCGGATTCCGTCCGGCACGTGGATCATCCTGCTGATTATTTTTCTCAACCTGATGCGGGGCGGCCGGCGGCGGCGCGGCCGTTGGACGAGCGGCGCCGGCGCATTTGGCGCCGGTTTCCCGCGCGGCGGCGGAGGCTGGGGATCGTCGGGCGGATTTGGCGGCGGGTTCGGCGGATTTGGCGGCGGTCGCTCTGGAGGCGGCGGCGGTGGTGCCTCATGGTAGAAAGGGAGTTATGACGATAGTGACGCGTTTCCTCGTGGCTGTGGCGCTGGTCGCGGCGGGCCTGGCGAGCTCGGGTTGTTCGTACAACAAGTTCGTCGGCCAGGAAGAAGCCATCAAGACGCAGTGGTCACAGGTGGAGAACCAACTGCAACGGCGGAACGATCTCATTCCCAACCTGGTGGAGGCCACCAAGGGCTTCGCCCAGCAGGAGCGCGACGTGTTCCAGTCGATCGCCGACTCGCGCGCGAAGCTGGCGGGCGCATCGACGCCCGAGCAGAAGATTCAAGCGGCCAACGAGCAGTCCTCGGCCCTCGCGCGGCTGCTTGTCGTGGTCGAGAACTACCCCATCCTCAAGTCGAACGAGACGTTCGCGCGACTGATGGACGAGCTTGCCGGTACCGAGAACCGCATTGCCGTGGAGCGGATGCGCTATAACGAGACCGTCCAGGCGTACAACACCTCGCGACGGCAATTCCCGGCCAACATCACGGCCGGCATCTTCGGGTTCAAAGGGGACTACCCCCTGTTCACGGCGCCGGAATCGGCGAAAGTGGCGCCGAAGGTTGATTTTTCCAGGCCCAAGACGTAGGAAAGGCAGAAGGCACAAGGCAGAAGGCAGAAGGCAGAAGGCAGAAGGCAGAAGGCAAAAAAAGGCCATGATTTCTGCCTTTTGCCTTTTGCCTTGCCCTATTTCCAACCCTGTAACTCTCCCCATCATCCAAAGTAGTGCCGGTGGAAGACGTCGTCCTTGCTGCTCAAGGAGATACGGCTGCTTTCGAACGGGTCTACCGGGCCCACCTGCCGCGGATTTTCAACCTCGCGCGGCGGATGGCCGGACCCGAAGCAGCCGATGAACTCACGCAGGACGTCTTCGTCCGCGCGTGGCAGAAGCTCGCGCTGTTTCGCGGCGAGTCGTCTTTCGCGACGTGGCTGCATCGGCTGGCCGTGAACGTGATCATCGAGCGCTTTCGCACGCTCGGCACGGCCCGCGCGAGGTTCCTCGCCGACAGCGAGGCTGTGCTGGAAATGGCGCCGGCGGCGCGCACCAAGCACATCGACCTCAGCATGGATCTGCAGGCGGCGATCGAGCAGTTGCCGCCGGGCGCCCGCACCGTGTTCGTGCTGCACGATGTCGAGGGCTATCGCCACGACGAGATCGGCACGATCCTCGGCGTGTCGCCGGGAACGTCGAAGTCGCAGTTGCACCGCGCGCGCCAGACGCTGCGCGGGTTGTTGATGAAACGTAGAGGCGGGTCTTTAGACCCGCCTTCGGAAGAAAGAGCATGAACGACCAGAACCGATTCGGAGAAACCGATCACGACGCGCTCTCGCCCGACGACATCCTGTCGCAGGCGATCGGGCAGTGGCGCGAGGAAACGCCCGCGCGCGACCTCTGGCCCGGCGTGATGGCCCGCCTTCGCTCCTCCGGATCTTTGGCGGGGCAGGCTCAGACCTTCACCTTCACGCTGCCGCAGCTGGCAATGGCCGCCTCTCTCTTGATCGCCGTGGCCTCCGGCCTGACGTGGCTCGCCGCGCGCCCGCAGGGTCCCGCCAGGCAGAACATCGTCGTCGCGCAAAGCGAGCCCAACGGCCTCGTCCAGGGCGACGTGCAGAACGCCAACTTCGCCGACGCCCAGTTCAACGCCGCGGTAACCGACCTCGAGCGCATTCTTCGCGACGATCGCGATCGGCTCGATCCGGGGACCGTGCTCGTGATTGAACGCAACTTGAAAGTCATTGACGATGCCATACAGGAAGCGCGGATGGCGCTGAACGACGACCCCGCAAACACGTATCTCAATTCACATTTGGCCGACGCGCGGCGCCGAAAACTCGAGCTGCTGCGTCATGCCACCACTCTCGCTTCGGCCGGAGGAGACTGACCGATGAATCGATTCCTAGTTCGTGGCGACAAACCTTCAGGTGGCGACAAACCTTTAGGTTTGTCGTATTTCTTAGCCACCGCGCTGATGTTGATCAGCATTCCCTCGTTTGCCCAGTCCCGCGACGCCGCCGAGGGCCAGCAGCCCATCCAGGCGCGCCCGGGCGGGCCCGAGAATTCGCCGAAATCCGATCAGACTGTCGACGCCGTCAAGGGCACGCGACTGGTGCTCGGCAACAACGCCGGCGAAGTTTTGGTGCGGTCGTGGGATCAGGACAAGGTCCGCATCCAGGCGACCCACGGCGCCCGCGACACCGTCACCGCCGAGACGACCGACCTGACCCTGCGCGTCCGCACGCGATCGACGCGCGGACCGTCGGGCCTCGTGGATTACCTGATCACCGTGCCGCGCTGGATGGCCGTCAACCTGTCGGGGACCTATCTGGACGCCACGATTGAAGGGACCGCGGCGGAAGTCACCGTGGAAACCGTGCACGGCAACGTCCGCGTCAGCGGCGGATCGGGCGCGATCTCGATTCGCTCGGTCCAAGGCGTGATCACGATCGACAAAGCCAGCGGGCGCGTCCAGGCCACGACGGTCAACGAGGGCATTCGGGTCACGAACGTGACCGGAGAGATCACGGCCGAGACCACGAATGGCAACATCGTGATCGACAACGCGCAAACCTCGAACCTCGAGGCGTCGACCGTCAACGGCGACGTCACGTTCAACGGCACGGTCCGCGACAACGGCGTCTACCGGCTCACCACCCACGGCGGCGACATTCGCGTCGGCCTCGGCGGCGCCGGCAACGCCACCGTCTTCGTGCGGACGTTCCAGGGCGACTTCACGGCCGACTTCCCCGTTCAGCTCCCCGAAGGGCAGACGCCCCGCAGCGGCAGCAAGCGGTTCAACTTCACGCTCGGCACCGGCAGCGCGCGCATCGAGCTGCAGTCGTTCAACGGCAACATCGTGCTGGCCCGCAAGGCGGTCGTCAGCAAGGAAGAGGAGCGCCAGCGCCGGCGCGGCCTGTCGCCCGTCGCGATCCCGCCGCCGGCCCCGCCGGTACCGAACGCCCCACCGGCCCCAAAGGCGCCGAAGCCGCCCGGCTGGGACGATTTTGCATGGGACATGCACTTCGATCATAAGGAGTTCGCAAAAGACTTCGAAGAGAACTTCCTTCGGGGCTTTGGGAAGGACTTCGAAAAGAACTTCGAGAAACAATTCGAAAAGAACTTCGGGAAAGAGTTCGAGAAGAATTTTGAGAGGAATTTTGAGAAGGGCTTCGACAACTGGTTCAAGAGTGACCTCCCGCGACCGAAGGGCTAAGATGCGGCAATGCCGCTGATCGACGCGTTACTGCCCGAGTTCGACCGTGAGATGGGCCTCACCCGCAAGCTGCTCGATCGGGTGCCGGACGGCCAGTTCGACTGGCGGCCGCACCCGACCAGCGTCACGCTCGGACGGCTCGCCGAGCACCTCGCCGAAATGCCGCTGTGGGCGGCGACGACGATGACCCAGAGCGCGCTGGAGATGACGACCCCGCGCCCGCCGGATTACCAGCGGCCCGCGACTCGCACCGCCGTGCTGGCCATGTTCGACACCAATCTCAAAAACGGCCGCGCCAACCTCGCCGGCAAGACCGACGGCGAGTTCATGGCGCCGTGGACGTTGAAAGCGGGCGGCAAGGAAGTCTTCACGATGCCAAAGGTGGCCGTGATGCGGAACTTCGTGCTGAATCACATGGTCCACCACCGCGGCCAGTTCAGCGTCTATCTGCGCATGCTGGGCGTGAAGATCCCGTCGATCTACGGCCCCTCCGGGGACGAACAGATGTAGCGCGGAACTTTAGTTCCGCGGTTAGAAATGTGGGGCTCGTCGCGCTTACGCGCGGAGAAGCATCTCCCTCCGTTCGCCCTCCGCTCGCCGGACAAACCTCGCTCGGCGCGCCAAGCGCTTGGGCGAACTCGCGCACTGCTTGGCTCAAACAGCGCCGGGTCTTGGCCTCCGCTCGATTTGTCCGGGTAAGAACCGCGCGTCGGCTCGGTCGGACGCTCACTTCGGGAGACGCTTCTCCGCGCGACGCGCTCGGCGCGGAGGGCGGGTCTTCAGCCCGCCCGGTGCCAAGAGCCTGCATACCTAAAAGCCAGATCGTCAGCAGTACTCCCGAAATCAACGCGACCGCAAAACAATACAAAGCGATGCGGCGCATCGGCCGTAGTGATGCCGGTGAGTGCGGCCGGATCGCGCGCCACTGCTCGATACTTGTAGCGATCATCGCGCTACTGGCACCTAGCACGAACGCCGTCGCCAAAATTGAGCTAACGAGATCGACCCCACGGTTGCCGATCGACCAGAGCAGCACTGCTCCGCCCAAAATGCTCCCAACACCCAATGCGATGCAAAGAATGAGAACAGAATCCGGAAGAACGTGTAGAGCCAATGTTCTTGTCCGGCGTGTTTATTGTTCATGATCAACACCGCTGGCACTCCGTGCGGAGAAGCATTTCGCTCCGTTCGCGCTTCGCTGCTGGGCCCTGCCTTGTTCACGCCGATCTCCAACTGGGGCGACGCCCTCGAGAAGCGATCAAACCCGACGGCTAAACGGATTTCGATCACATACGTATGACCTGCCTGAGCGGGAAATTCACCGAATCCCAAAGCGCGGGTCCCAAAGGAACCGGTGGGTGCGCCGTGACCTGATCCGTCACCGACTTGGGCTGGTCCTTCGAATTCCTTCCATGCAAAATCAAAGCGTGGACGATCAGGATTCCTACGCTCGTCCGAAGTGAAGGTTACGCAAAAAGACATCTTGACGCTCAGCGAGGGCCACCCGTAGCGGCGTCATGCTGGCCATTCGGGCGTCATAGTTTCGCCGGCCATATTCGAGTTCAATCGCCAGCGCTAGGGCGGCGAACGCTAGAAGTCCAAGAACGACGGTTGATATCCTGATGCGGCGCATAGTCTTGACCTGATGTCTGGCACGTCGCGCTTACGCGCGGAGAAGCATCTCCCGAAGTGAGCGTCCGACCGAGCCGACGCGCGGCTGTTACAAGGGACGAATCGAGCGGAGGTCAAGACCCGGCGCTGTTTGAGCCAGGGAGTGCGCGAGTTCGCCCAAGCGCTTGGTGCGCCGAGCGAGATTTGTCCGGCGAGCGGAGGGCGAACGGAGGGAGATGCTTCTTTGCGCGTAAGCGCTCCGCTGACAGCTTAAAATGCTACGCCTCGCTCCGCGGTCTTTGGCCATGGCCCCGAGTCAGTTCGACCGGTAAGTCTTGCTGAAACCGTTGCGCGCGTTGGTCACGGTGAACGATCCATCCGGTTGTGCTGACACCTTGATCCAATACGCCGGCCCGTTGTGAACCGGCGCCGGTGGCGCGCCCGGGCCGGGCGGCGGCGGGGGCATCGCGGCGACGGGCATCGCGGCCGGCTGATCGTCGATCAGATTGGCGATAAAGAGCCCGGGCACCGTGTATTCCTGGCCGCTCAACGTCGAAAAGTGCACCTGCCACAGGTCTTCGAGGCGCGGCGCTGAGTGGATGATCTGCATCGCGGCTGGTTGTCCACCCTTCCGTGTACCGTTGTTCATGATCGCCACGCGCGATTGCAGCGCGTGCGTCAACACTTCGGCGTTCGAGATCGGCTGCCCGTGATGAGAGACAAAGAACAGGTCGACAGTCCCGATGCGGTTGGTGGGACACATCAGATCGAATTCTTTGTTCCAGGTGAGATCGCCAAGATGTGCGGCTCTGAATCTTCCGAACGTGATGACGCTGCCGAGCGACTGCGCATTCTCAGTCGGGTCGACGTCCTGTGGCTTGTGGGCTCTGCAGTACGGATTGCCCTGACCGGCGCCGGGCAGCGGCGTCTGGATCGCCTGCCCGGCCGACGTCACCACGCGCCAGTCGAGGCCAGCGATTGGAATTCGATCACCGGGTTTCGCGATGGTGCGTTTCGCCTTCCCATACAACGCGGGATAGGTGTCCTTCAGGAACAGGTCCGACGCCGGCTGTGATTGGACACTCGGGCCATGGTCGATGAAGTGGCGAATCGGGATTCGGTTCGCGAGCTCGGCCATCGCGCCGAAGTGATCGCCGTGCCAATGCGTCGTAATCAGATGGTCGATCCGGGTGAGGCCGGCATCATTCACCGCCGCCATGATGCGATCGGCATCTCGCGCTGCGGCCGCGCCGCCGTTGCCGGTGTCCATCAGCAGTGATTCGCCGGACGGCGACACGAACAATGTGGCGTTGCCGCCTTCGACGTCGACCACGTAGATATCGAGTGTCTTGCCCGGACGCGTTTGCGCCGCGGGTGACACGACCAGCAACGCGAGAACGAACCCACAGAATGTTGCGGCACGCATGACTGGGCTCCTCATCACTCACACTTGAACGACGACAACATGTTGTTACTCGATGCGAAGCAGCTTTATCAGGTTGGTGCTGAGAATCGCGGCTTTCTCGGTGTCGTTGAGAAACTTCGCGTTCAGCACGAGATCGACGGTCACCGGCCAATTGAAGGGCACATCAGTGCCGTACACGATCTGGCCGACGCCCGCCTCGGCGACGAGATGACGCAGCCCTTGATCCGAGAACACCATCGTGTCGATGACGATCTGCGACCTGAGATACTCGCTCGGCTTCTTCTTGTTCGCGCAGTTGGCGTTGCCGCGGACCACGCAGGCCGCCTCGGTTCGTCCGAGATACGACGGCAGGTAGCCGCCGGCATGTGCCGCGACAATCCGCAGGCCGGGGAACTTGTCGAACGTCCCGTCGAAGATCAATCGCGACAGGAAATACGTGGTCTCGAGCGGATTGCCGATGATGTTGCCGAGATCGCCGCGGCCCTGGAACGCGCCCGCCTTGACAATGTTCTCTGCGCCGCCGGGGTGCATGAACACCGGCACGCCGAGCTCGGCGGCCTTGGCCCAGAAGGGATCGTACTTGGGCAGCGAGAGATCCTCGCCGTTCACGTGCCCGCCGATCGAGGCGCCGCGCAGGCCGAGCCGCTTGACCGCATCCTGCAGTTGCGCCGCGGCCAACTCAGGATGCTGAAGAGCAACGGTCGCCGTCGCGACAAACCGATCGGGATGGGCGCCAACCCATTTCGCAAGTCCTTCGTTCTGCGCGAGGACGATCTTGCGAGCGAGATCGACATCGGCGGCGTACCACCAGAAGGTATTGATGGTGAGGGCCTGCACATCGACGCCCTGCTGATCCATGATCTGCAGCCGCTGCGGCCCGAGCAGATTGTTTCCCGCGCCACCGCCCATCTTCTCGAGCGGCGTGCCCCTGGTCACGTCCTGCACGGGAATCACGCAGTGGGCATGACCGTCGATCACCCTGATACGACGTCCACCAATCGTCACCTGGCGTCGCGCCGGCTGACCCTGCCACGCAGCCGCGCTCCGGGTCATGGCATACACACCCGCCGCTCCGGTGACGACCGCACGCATGAACTCCCGTCGATGTGGCACGTCCGGTAGCCTAACACCTCGTGCGCACGGCGTGCGGCCCTGCGCTAGAATGCGCCTCGGAGGTCTTCTATGAGCGGCTCAGTATCACGTCGCGATTTCGCCCGACTATTCGCTTTGGGCGGCTCCGCCGCCTTGTTCGCCGATCCCGTCTGGGCCCGGGAGTACTCCCAGGCCAACGGATCGTCCCCGGCCATCGGCGGCACCGGCGAGGCCTTCTGGAAATCGGTGCGCGCGCAGTTCGTGATGCCGCCCGACCTCGGCGTGCTGAACGCCGCCAACCTCTGTCCCGCCTCGCGCCCGGTGCTCGAAGCGCTCAAGCGCGAAAGCGACAGCGTCGACCGCGACCCCTCCGCTCAGAACCGCGCGCGGCTGTCGGGCGAAAAGGAAAACACCCGCAAGGCGCTCGCCGCGTTCCTGCGGGTCACGCCCGAAGAAATCGTCATCACCCGCAACACCAGCGAGGCCAACAACATGGTCTCGAGCGGCATCGACTTGAAGCCCGGCGACGAAGTGGTGGTGTTTCACGACAACCACCCCAGCAACCTCGTGGCGTGGCAGGAGAAGGCCAAGCGATGGGGCTTCACGGTGGTCGAGATCGCTCAGAAGAACCCGCACCCGGGCATGGAGTACTACGTCGACGCCTACACCAAGGCGATCACGTCGAAGACCAAGATCGTGACGATGACGCACCTGACCAGCTCGGTCGGCGATCTGTTTCCGGCCAAGGACATCTGCCGAGTCGCGCGCGAGCGCGGCGTGCTGTCGCACCTCGACGGCGCGCAGTCGTTCGGCCTGCTCGACGTCAACCTGTCGGACATCCAGCCCGACTTCTACTCGGGCAGCGCGCACAAGTGGCCGTGCGGCGCGCGCGAGTGCGGCGTGTTGTACATCAACGCGCGGGCGCAGAAGCAGATCTGGCCGTCGATCTATAGCGCGTATCCGGGCGCGGTCGGCATCTCGAAGAGCTTCGAGAGCTTCGGCCAGCGCGATGAGGCGACGATGATCGCGCTGCGCGAGGCGCTGCAATTCCAGACCAAGGTCGGCCGCGCGGCGATCGAGCAGCGCTCGCGCTCGCTGGCGCAACAGCTGATCGCGGGCCTGTCGAAGCTGCCCGACGTGAAGGTGTGGACCTCGCCGAACCCGTCGCTGAACGGCGCGGTCGTGTCGTTCCTGCCGGGTTCGCTCAACCCGCCCCGGCTCGGCCAGGCGCTCTACGAGAAAGACAAGCTGGGGCTGGCGGGACGCGGCCTCGGCGACCGCGGCGGCCTGCGCGCCTCGCCGCATTTCTACAACACGCCCGAGGAAATCGATCGGTTGGTCAGCGCGGTGGGCCGGTACCTGAAGACGGGCGTGTGATCAGACGGCAGTCGATTTCAGATCGCAGATCTCAGATTGCAGATCAATTTAAGATCTTCGATCAGTGCTGTCCAAATTAGCCGTGGTCGCTGTTGAGCGCGCCGAGTTTTCCGCGGGAAACAGGGCGTGGTTGACGTCTGCTCAAACGACACCTTCCGTGATGCTGTCCCAATTACCTGAAGGCCAGCGCACCTTGGACAG
>JAUSDY010000139.1 GCA_030650395.1 Acidobacteriota bacterium
ACGTGAAGCCGCGCGCGTGCCGTTCCGCCTTGGTGTCGATCACGGCCTTCTGAAACTCGGTGCGTGGAAAAAGCTGGAGCAACTGATTGAAGATGCTGCAGAATCTGGTCATAGGGGTTGGGCTCCGTGGTGACGTGGTGACGTGTGGTAACTCCGCCATCATCACACGCGGCGCGCTCAACCCCTTTGTTCGTTTTCTCCACGGCTAATTTGGACAAGAGTGATTGGTTATTGGTTATTTAGCGAGGCCCAGGCCGCGCAGCGTCGCGCGAGGATTGATCAGGCCGTACCCGAAAGTGTCGTCGCGCCCCGCGGCGCCCTTGTCGGTGGCGAACTGTTTGATCGCCGCTTCGATCGCGGCCGGGCTCGTGATCCCCTGCTGCATCAGCAGCGCCGCGAAGCCCGAGACGTGCGGCACCGCCATCGACGTGCCCTGGAAATAATAGAAGCCAAAGGCATCCGCACGCGGCGGGCCGAACTGCGACACGGGCCGTTCGAACGTCTCGAGCAGATCGAGATTGATCGTCTGCTGCAGGATTCCCGCGGTGCCGCCGCCGGCGCGTTGGTCGCCGCCCGGCGCCGCGATCTCGACGTTGGCTGACGTGGTGGAGTAGTAGGCCGCGTCGAGCGTTCGCCCGACCGCGCCCACCACCATCATGCCGTCGATGGTGGCGGCGTCATCGCCGAGCCGGTTGGGCCGGTTGCCGCTGTCGCGCGTATTGCCCGAGGCGACCGCGATGAACACGCCGCGGCCGATCGCATAGCGCATCGCCTCGGTCACCACCGTCGCCGCGCCACCCACGCTGCGCCCGATGCTGAGATTGATCACCTTGGCGCCGTTGTCGGCCGCGTAGCGAATGCCGCGCGCCACGACGTCATCGGTTCCCGCGAACGGGCTGTCGAACACGTCGTCCCACACCCCCTGGATGATCTTCACGGGCATGATGCGAACGTTGTATGCCATGCCGGCGCCGCCGACGCCGTTGTTGGTGAGCTGGCCGATCGTGCCCGTCACGTGCGTGCCGTGCGAGTCGAGGTCCACCGGCAGGTCGTCGTCCCAGATGAAATCGCGCGGCAGGACAAAGCGCGTCGAGCCGCTCGCGCCGAGCTCGGGCGCCGCGGCAAACGGCACGTCGACGGTCCCGAGCGCCGGATAGAGCGGGCCGCCCTCCGTGATGCGGAACGGGAACCGCGAGTTGTAGCGAAGCGTGGTCGTACGAAACGCCACGCCGCTGTCGAGCACGGCGACGATGATGTCTGACGTGGCGCCGGGTTGAATGTCCCAGGCGCGCTCCATGTCGATGGCCGGAAAGTTCCACTGGTTGGTGTAGAGCGGATCGTTGGGCCGCGCCATCGCGTGATTGAGATACCGCGGCTGCGCGTATTCGACATCCGGCCGTGCCCGCAACGTCGCGGCGGCCGCTTCGACGTCGCTATCCATCGGGATGTCGACGATGTCGAAGACGGCCCAGCCCGAGCGGCCCGCGGCCATCACGCCAGCCACCTGGCTGGTCGCCGACGACACGGCACCTGATGAGGTGCCCGCCTTGAACTTGACGATCACCGAACCGCGCAGGAAGGGCAGGACGTCGCCCGTTCGATCGGCACGCACGCGGTGCGTGTCAGCGGCAGTGCGCGCATCGCGCGGCGCATCGTGATCGCGCAGGCCGACATCGATCGGCGCAAGCCCGGTGTCGTGCACCAGTTGCCGCGAGCTGCCGCCGCCCTGGCCCGATTGCCCTTGCGCGATCGCGGTGAACAATCCGAGCGCGGCGATCACTAACGCGCAGAGCAGCGCTTGCCCACCGTAGCCTTGGCGGAGGTGGGCCTTCGTTCCCGAACACGTCATGCTCCCCATGTTAGTCCGCATTCGGCAGGCGAGCGACGTGGCCCTACCGGCAAGCTACAAGTAAGTGAGCGGATCGACACCGTGCTCGGATGGATCCAGCGACGCGGTCACCCCCTTGGGGCCGGTCGCGTCCTCGGGCACTTCCCACAAGCTCAAGTCATATGGTGTGTCGAGCCGATCGCCGGCGGGGCCGGAGATGACCTTGACGCGCGGCCGGTGCGGATCCGGCGCGTGCACCGCGATCACCACGGCGAGGGCGCCCGAGTCGAGCCGCACCAGGTTCCCCGGCGGATAGATGCCCAGCAACTGCGTGAACCGCCGCACCAGGTGCTGGTCGAACTGCTGGCCGTCGTTGCGCTTCATCACCTGCAGAATGCGGTCCGACGGAAACGCCTGCTGATACGCGCGCTGCGAGCGCATAGCGTCGTAGACGTCGGCGATGCTGCACAGCATGGTGCCGAGGTTGAGCCCGGTGCGCGTCACCTTGAGAGGGTAGCCGGTGCCGTCAAGCCGCAAGTGATGCTCGAACGCGATCACCGGCGCGATTGCCGGCATCTCCGGCGTGCGGCGCAGAATCTCGGCGCCGTCGACGACGTGCATCCGCATGATCGCGAACTCATCGTCGGTCAGCTTGTCGGGTTTGTTGAGGATCTCGGTCGGCGTGCGCACCTTGCCGATGTCGTGCATCAGCGCGGCGAGGCCCAGCTCGCGCAGCATGTCACCTTCCATGCCGAGCGCGCGCGCCTGCGACATCGTCAGAATCGACACGTTCACCATGTGCGTGAAGGTGTAGTTGTCGTAGTTCTTGAGCGCGGTCAGGGCGATCAGGGCCGTGCGATTGGCGGAGACCGCCTGCGCCAGCGAATCAATCAACACGCGGGCCGCCTTCGGATCCGGCGTGCCTTCCGTTTTCGCAGCCTCCCACACGGATCCCGCCGCGTTGGAGGCGTCGGCGTAGAGCCGCCGGATCGTCGCGACGTCGGCCGCCGATTTCTCGACCTTTTCGTTGGCCTGGATCCGGCCGACGCGAATGTGCGGCAGCGAATTCAGGACGCCGAGCGGATCGCTCGGCTCGACGCCCACGGTCTCCTGTCCCGGCCGCCGCTCCGGGTGCGCGATGGTCAAGGCCAGCGTCGTCAGCTCGTCGGGGGTGACGCCGCGGTCGAAGACGATCCGCTCGATCCCGAGCGACTTCAGGCGCCGCATCATCTCGCCCAGTGATTCCGCCGCGCGCGGCAGCGGCATGTCGCCGACGATCACCTCCTGGCCGATGAACCCGATCGCGATCGACGGCTGATCGTCGAGCATCTGCGTGATCGACTCGTCGAGGCCGTCAAAGGCGCGCTGCACCAGCGGGTGCGACGGCGCGTAGAGCTGCGCGGCACGCAGGGCGGCGCTCAGCCGCCGCATGAAATCGTCGGCAGCGCGAAGGCGGGCGACCGGATCCATTACTGCACCCTCCGTATCGCCGAGCGGATCGGAGCCGGTTCGGCGAGTGCCGCTTTGGCTGCGCGTTTGACCCCGCCGGACCCGCTGGCCGCCGCTTCGCTCAGCACGCGCTCCGTGCTGGAGGAGCCCATGGCGCGCAGCGCCCGCGCCGCCGCGGCGCGAATGCGCGCGGTGCGATTGGGCGCGTACCATTCCCCTCGTTCGAGGATGTCCTTCAACGTCGACACCGAGCGCTCATCGACGGCGACCCTGCCGAGCGACTCGATCGCCGACACGTACAAGGCTTCGAGCTGGCCGGTGTGACCGGTGTGATTGAGGATGTAGACGAACAACGGCGCGGCGCGTTCGTCACGCAGCGCCCCGAGCGCCTGCAGGACCGCGTCGCGGGTGTGTTGTTTGCCCGTTTCGAGCGCGTTCTCGAGCACGTGGTACGCCTCGTTGGTGCCGATCTGCACGATCGCCCGCAGGGCCTCACGCTGCACCGCCGGATCGGCATCGTCCAACAACCCTCGCAGGTCGGGCAGCGCCCCTTCGCCACCGAGGGCCCTGAGCAAGTCGACGGCAGCCCGGCGAACGGCGGGATTGGCGGAGCGTCGCAGCTCGTCGGCGTAGCGGCGCGCCGCGGGGCCGAACCCGATCAGGATGTCGCGCAGCCGGCGCACGGTGCGCGCGTTGTCTTCCGCGGCCAACGCATCGGCAAGCGGCTCGACCAGCGCGGGACCAATCGTCTTGCAGATCTTGTTCGCGAGCGCGACCTCCGCATCGCTCGCCTGCCGCAGGAAGTGCGCGAGGTGGCGCGCCAGCGACCCTTCGACCAGCCGGGTGATGCCCGCCGCCGCCGATGGCGCAAACGGCGACGATTCGTTGCGCGAGACGACGACGATGTTCTCGACCAGCTGCGCGGCCAGCTTCAAGTCGCCAACCAGCACCAGTTGATCGATGCTGGTGATCGCGACATCCAGCATGCCCGCCCACACATCCGGCCGCGTCTCGATCGTCAACAGATCCAGCAGCAGCCGCTGATCGAGCGCGCGGATCTCGTCGTCGCCAACGGTCGCCACCCAGGCCCGGATTCGCGCCGGCGGGTCGTCGCCGCTCTTCTCGACATCCACCGGCTGGCTGCGCGCGCTCGTCAGTTCGCGGGCGTAATCGTCCGACACGAATTTCGAATCGGAGTACGACATCAGGATTTCGGTGGAGCTGGTCCAGACGCTTTCAAATGCGGGGTCTTCGCCGAACATCGCCTGCGCCTGCTCGGCCGCGGCGGCGAGGATGCTTTGCTGCCGATCGGCATCCGGCACCAGTGTCTGAAACGCCGCCGCGAGGCGGCCGGTCGCGCCGTGATCCTTGACCACGTTGTCGATCAGAAACTTCGACACCATCTCGTCGGTCAAGCGCGATTGTAGCTCGCCGGCCAGGTCCATTCGCTTCGTGCCGCCACCGCCGCCGGAGGCCAGCGGCGGCGGATCCGTCATCAGGCTGAGCAGCATGTCCGGAGACATCCGCGCCGCGGCGCCCGCCATGTTGTTCAGCACGGCATCGAACTCATCGGGCTTGCGGTCGGCGGCATAGTTGGCGAGCCCGTGCATCAACTCCAGTAGCGTTTTGCGCTGTTGGATGGAATCGTCTCCGCTGGCGCGGCCGGCCGCCTGAAGCTTCTCGGCGAACTGGGCCAGCTTCTCGGGGTCGTCGGCGAGTGCGAGCATGCTCGCCATCGGCGCCTGTTCGCCGCCGCCGTCCTGGCCGTGCGCTTCGTTGAGCGTGGCCATGATGCGATCCCACGACGCCGACTCGCCGCTGCCCGCGCGCTCGCGCAAGACTTCTGCATAGTCGATTTCTGTGAGCGTGATCGACTTGTTGCCCGAGGCGACCCAGGCCTTGGCGACGCCACCCATCGCGCGCGCGTCTTCCGGCGTCTTCGCCAGTAGCGACAGGAAGGCGTGCCACTCGTGCCCCTCCATCGTGTTCACCAGCGTCATCTCGCCGATCAACTGCTGATGGAGCAGCGCGGCCAGCTCGGTCGCCGCGGGATCGGGCTTGGCCAACCCGCGTCCGCCGACCAGCAGGGCGTCGGGCAGCACCGTGATGGGAAAAGGCCCATTCGCGACCGCCTGTTTTGCGGTCTCGGCGATGCGAAGAAGCGCTGACTGAATCGCCGGATGGCTCTCGGGGTACAAGGACACGATTCGCGTCGCCGCCTTGCATGCGCGGGCGAAGTCGGCCAGGCGCGACCCGTTTTCTGGGCCGAGCGGTTCGGGAGCCGGGGCAGGGGGCTGCGCCATTGATACAGATTTAAGGTCTGACTGCTAAGCCTAATACGTCAACGGGCTTCAGGCCCTGGTAAGTACGCCAGTGGGTCGATGCCCAGCGCCGGGCCGTCGACCGCTTCCACGACATCGCGCGGGAACTCGCCGCGATCGTCGCGGTCCCACGTATTGGTCAGCAAGGGCGTTTCGTACGGCGCGCCTTTGCAGTCGAGGATCAGCCTGACCTGCGGGCGGAACGGATCCTCCGGATGCGTTTGGGTGACGACGCCGACTTCTTCCGTGTTCAGCCGGACCAGCGTACCGACCGGGAAGAGGCCCATCAGGTTGACGAAGCGCCGCAGCAGCGTGCGATCGAACGCGGTGCCGTCCTGCTGGCCCATGATGTGGCGGATGCGATCGGTCGCCAGCCCGGTGCGGTAGACCCGGTTGCTGCGCAGGGCATCAAAGACGTCGACCACGCTCACGACCATCGTACAAAGATTCAGTTTGCGCGAGCCGATATTCTCCGGGTACCCGCTCAAGTCCTGCTTGAGGTGATGCTCGAACGCCACGACCGGCGCCAGCGCGGGCGTTTCCGGCGTGCGGCGCAGGATGTGCGCGCCGTCGACCACGTGGAGCTTCATGATCGTGAACTCCTCGGTGGTCAGCTTGTCGGGCTTATTCAGGATCTCCAGCGGCGTATGGACCTTGCCAATGTCGTGCATCAGCGCCGCAAAGCCGAACTCGCGCAGCATCGGGCCTTCGAGCTCGAGCGACCGTGCCATCGCCATCGACAACGCGGCCACATTCACCATGTGCGTGAACGTGTAGTTGTCATGACGCTTGAGGGCGGTCAGCGCCAGCAGCGACGTCCGATCCTGGTAGACCAGCCGCGACAGGCTGTCGATGATGCCCTTGGCTTCGCCCGGGTCCGGCTGGTCGCCGGCTTTCGCCGCAGACCAGATGTTCTGCGCGCCGGTGACCGCCTTCGAGTAGACCTCCTTGGCGGCAGCCAGGCCGACCTCCTGATCGTCGTCTTCCTCGATCGCGACCTTGCCGACCTGGATGCGCCGGATGCCGCGTGCCGTCAGCCGGTCGCCAACACTGGTGCGCGACGTGCGATCGGCGAGCTCGTCCACCAGGGCGCGGATGTCGGCCGCCTCAACGCCGCGGGCAAACTTGATTTTTTCGATCTTCCGGTCGCGCATGTCGCGCAGCAAGCCCGCGGTGTTCGCCGACCCGCGGGGCAGGCGGAAGTCGTTCACGACGACGTCGTTTTCGAGGAAGCCGACGATCACGGTTGGGCTGTCGGTCAATGCGGGAGCGAGCGCCGCACTCAGGCCGGTGACCGAGCGCTGCACCAGCGGGTGCGTCGGCGCATAGAGCTCCGCCGAGCGAATCGCCGCGCCGACGCGACGGACGAGATCTTCAGGCGAGAACGCCATTAGTGGATCGTATCAACCGTTTCGTATGAGCCGGGCAAGGTCTCTCGACGAACTTCCGGGGGCCGTTCCTACGGAACGGCCCGTTGGCGAAATCGAATGTACACTCCATTAGAACGTTCCTTTCGCCGCCGCGGCCATCCGCCGCAGGAAGAAGTCGCCGTTCTTCGACAGATCGTCCAGCGCCTGACGCGCTTTCGGCGTGCCGATGCGTGCCAGGGTGCGGAGCGCGCCCTCGCGCAGCTGCGTCGTCCTGCCCCACGACAGCCATCGGCGCTTCCGTGCGAGCGCGGCGATCTGCGCCACCGCGCCGTCATCGCGGATCGACGACAGCGCGCTCAGGGTTTCAAGCAAGAGCGGGAAGTCTTCGCCAAACGGATCGCTGTCTTGCAGGATGCGTGCGAGCATCGTGACCACGCGCGCGTCTTTCAGTCCGACCAGCGCGGCGATCACCGCGGCCCGCGCCTCGCCGGTCGTCGCCTTGAGCACCGTGTGCAGCGCGCGGATCGCCGCGGGATCGTCGATGCGCGCCATCGACGCAACCGCGGCGTGCATGACGCGCACGTCGGTGCGTCGCAGCAAGCCTTGTAGAGGCGGCACCGCCGCCGATGTCCCAATTTGCCCGAGCACACGCGCGATCTCGCACTGGACGTGCCAGGTCGCCGACTCGATGACGGCCGCCAGCGCCGGGATGACGGGCGAACCCAACTTGACGAGCAGCGCCGTCGCGCGCTCGGTGCCGATGCCGCCGTCCTCGCGCTGGTAGGCGGACAACAGACCGGCGGCGGCCGACGGGCCGATCGCCCGCGCCAGCTTTTCAAAGGCGCCGTACTCGGCCGGCGACTGCTCGGCGATCAGCGAGGCGGCCTCGGCGAACGACGTCGACTGGCCGACGCTCGTGATCGCCTGCCGGCAGGCGTCCGGTGCGATGGGCGGCTTGCGCGCGGCGGCCGCCGACAACTCTTCGACCACGGGCACGCCTTCGGCAAACGCCCCGGTCATCAGCAGCTCTTCGACAAACGCGGCCATGTCGCGCGCGGTTTCCGCGGCGCGGTCCGCCGCGTGTTCGTTGCGGAGCAGATCCATCAACAGCTGGCCCGACAGCCGGCGCACGCTCTCGTGCCCGAGTGACTCCAGCCACTGTCCCATCTCCGCCGGCAGGCCGCGTGCGGCGAGGTCGGCCGCGCGTGAGCCGGCTTGCGCCATCGACTGGCGGTACTCGGCCGACACGTAGACCGACTCGTCGTACTTGAGCAGCAGCTCGTCGAGCGACTGGCGGATGTCGTCGATCGGCCGCTTGTTGCCGAAGTCGCGCTCGCCGATCAACCGCTTGGCCAGCGTCAAGACGCGGCGCTTGCGCGCGTCGTCCGGCGCAAGGGTGTCGAGCACTTGTGCGAGCCGGCTGGTGGGGTGTCCCGGCGTCGCCATCGCGCGCGCCAGCAACATGGCGACCTGCTGGTCGTCGAACGTCTGCTTGAGCGCGCTGACGATCTGGAGCGAATCGTCGCCGGTTTCCTCCTGCCGGAGCAGCTCGAAGGCGGTTGCGGGATCCAACCCCGACGCGGCGAGCGTGAGTGACTGCATCACTTCCTGCGCGCGCTCCGGCTCGAGGGCCGTCACCGTTTTTGCAATGTGCCGGTAGACCGCGAGGATCGTCGCCGCCTGCGTGGTGATGAGCGGCGAGCCGTCCCTCGTGCAGAACGGTTCTTTACTGTCTTTGGCGAGCTCGCCGATGGCGCCGACATCGCGCGAGATTTCGAGCAGGCGTTGCTGCTCTTCAGCGGTGAAGGTCTTGCGGCCCATGATGATGGACCGGACAATTGCCTTCCAGGTGGCGTCGCGCCGCGCCGCGCCCTCGTCGAAATCGCGCCCGAAAATTTTCTGGTAGTCGATTTGCTCGATCAGGATCGCGGTCTGCGGATCCGCCGCCCAGATCGCCGCAGGCCCTCCCTGCGCGCGCCGCGTCTCGCGATCGAGCGTCAACATCGCCAGCAGCGACCGCATCACCGGTTCTTCCGGCGCCGACACCAGGGTGATTTGCAGGATGTCGCGATCGTGCAGCAAGGCCGCGCATTCCCTGACCGACAAGTCGCTGGCTTCGATCGCCAGCCCGTCGACCAGCAGCGCCTGCGGCGTCACGGCGAGCTGCAGCCTGCCGCCGGTGGTCGCCTCGGCCGCCGCGGCGACGAGCCGATCCACCGCGAGCCCCACCGCGGGGTGCTCGGGAGGATAAAAGCCCCAGCTGCGCAAGCCGATGGTGATGGCGCGCGCCAGGTTCTCCGCGTGTCTGGTGATGTCGGCGGGCGGGGCCGCTCGCTGGGCCATGAGATTACCTACGATATACTGCCGACCGTCCATGCGAGCCGTCGACATCATTCGCGCAAAACGCGACGGCGACGCCCTGTCTCGCGAGGCGATCGACAGTTTTGTCAGCGGCGTAACGGACGGATCCTGGCCCGACTATCAGATCGCCGCGCTCCTGATGGCGATTGTGCTCAAGGGCATGACCCCGGTCGAGACCGCGTGGCTGACCGACGCGATGTCGCGCTCGGGCGAGCACGTCAACCTCGACGCCATTCCAGGAATCAAAGTCGGTAAGCACAGCACGGGCGGCGTCGGCGACAAGGTCTCGATCGTGCTCGCGCCCCTGGCGGCCGCCTGCGGCGTGGTGGTCCCCAAGATGTCGGGCCGCGGGCTCGGGCACACCGGCGGCACGCTCGATAAGCTCGAAAGCATTCCCGGGTTTCGCGTGTCGTTGTCGCTCGACGAGTACCGAAAAATGCTGGCCGAGATCGGTTGCTGCCTGATCAGCCAGACCGAAACGATCGCGCCGGCCGACAAAGCCCTGTATGCCCTTCGCGACGTCACGGGCACGGTCGAAAGCCTGCCGCTGATCGCGTCTTCGGTGATGAGCAAGAAGCTGGCCGAAGGCAGCAACGCGCTGGTGCTCGACGTGAAATGCGGGCGCGGCGCGTTCATGCAGCGTCCGAGCGACGCCCGGCTGCTGGCGCGATCGCTGGTCAGCATCGGCACGGCCGCCGGCGTGCGCACCGAAGCGTTCATTACCCGCATGGATGTGCCGCTCGGGCGGGCCGTCGGCAATGCCGTCGAGATTGCGGAATGCATCGAGGTGCTCAAGGGCGCAGGCCCCGCGGACCTGACGGCGCTGGTCGTCCGTCTCGCGACCCGCATGGTCCGTCTCGCGGAGAAAGTCGCGACCGACGAGGAGGCCGAGGCCAGGGTGCGATCGGCGCTGGCCTCGGGTGCGGCGCTCGAGAAGCTGCGCGCGCTGATCAAAGGACAGGGCGGCGATCCGGCGGTGGTCGACGACACCAGCCGGCTGCCCGCCGCGACATCAGTTCACCGCCTGAAGGCCGAGAGCTCGGGGTGCATCACCGCTCTCGATGCGTTGCTCGTCGGGCGCGCCGCCGTCGCGCTCGGCGCCGGACGCGACAAGAAGGGCGACGCGGTCGATCTCGCCGCGGGAATCATGCTGCTCAAGAAACCCGGCGAAGCGGTGTCGGCGGGGGACACGCTGATGGAACTGCGCTACAACGACGGCTCGCGGCTGAACGCGGCCATCGCGCTGGCGGCACAGGCTGCGGTAATCGGTGACAAGGCGCCGCCCGAGCAAGGGCTGGTGATGGGCTGGGTGCACGACAGCGGCGAAACGTTGTTCGTCGCTGGGATGTAGGGCACCCCTTTTAGGGGTGCCGGTGGAAACCATGGGATGCGCGTGGACGGATTGAGCAGGCTGCAGCCTCTGATCGGGCTGGTCGGAATCCTGGCGCTCGCCTACGCACTCTCGACCAACCGCCGCGCCATCAGCGTGCGCGTCGTCGGTTGGGGCCTCGGCCTCCAGGTCCTGTTCGCGTTGATCGTCCTCAAGACCACGCAGGGCCAGTGGGTGTTCGAACAGCTCGGCGACAAGATGCGCGCGCTGCTCGACTTCTCGCGGGTCGGCTCCGGGTTCGTCTTCGGTCCGCTGGGCGACGGCGCCGTGTGGGAGCGCGTCATGATCGGCGCGCTTGGGCCTGATGGCTCCAACTACGCGGTGATCTTCGCGTTCCAGATTCTTCCCACCATCATCTTCATCGCGGCGCTGTTTGCGATTCTCTATTACCTCGGCGTGATGCAAGTCATCGTGCGGCTGTTCGCGGTGGTGATGAACCGGGTGATGGGCGCGTCGGGCGCCGAATCGTTGAACGTCGCCGCCAGCATCTTCATGGGGCAGACCGAGGCGCCGCTGACGATCCGTCCGTTCCTCGCGCGCATGACGCAGTCGGAGCTGATGACGGTCATGACGTCGGGCATGGCGCACATCTCGGGCGGCATCATGGCGGCCTACATCGCGTTCGGCATCGACGCCAAGCACCTGCTGACCGCGGTGATCATGACCGCGCCCGGCACGCTGATGATGGCGAAGATGTTCGTGCCCGAAACCGAAACGCCCGAGACGCTTGGTACCGTGAGGCTCGAGGTCGAGCGCACAGACGTCAACATCATCGACGCGGCCGGGCGGGGCACCAGTGAAGGCCTTCATCTCGCGCTCAACGTCGGCGCCATGCTGATCTCGTTTGTCGCGCTGATCGCGCTCTTGAACGCCATGCTCGGCGCGATCGGCGGCACGGTCGGGTTGGCGAACCTGTCGCTTCAGGCCATCTTCGGCTGGGTGTTCGCGCCGGTGGCCTGGAGTCTCGGCGTGCCGTGGCAGGATGCGGCCGCGGTCGGCAACCTGCTCGGGACGCGCATGGTCTTGAATGAGTTCATCGCGTTCCTCGAGCTCGGCCGCATGAAGGACGTGCTCGACCCGCGATCGTTCACCATCGCCACCTTCGCGTTGTGCGGCTTTGCGAACTTCGCGTCGATCGGCATGCAAATCGGCGGCATCGGCGCGCTCGCGCCGGAGCGCCGCAAGGACCTGGCCAGGCTCGGGCTGCGCGCGATGCTCGCGGGCACTCTGGCTAACTTTCTGACCGCAATCATCGTAGGCTTCCTCCTGTGAACTATTTCGATCACGTCACTGAAGCAGCCGAGTGGCTGCGTGGACACGGTTGTGCGAGCACGGCGGACGTCGCCATCGTGTTGGGATCGGGGCTCGGTGATTGTGCCGACGGCCTCAAAGACGCGTTTTCCATTCCGTACACGGACATCCCGCACTGGCCCGCCTCCAAGGTGATCGGGCATGCCGGCAAGCTGGTGTGTGGCAAGGTCGGGGGCCGTCACGTGCTGGTCCTGTCGGGCCGCGTCCACCTGTACGAAGGCCACGACATGCGCACGGTGACCTTCGCGATGCGCGTGATCGGCCGGTTGGGCATCACGCGTGTGATCCTGACCAACGCTGCCGGCGGAATTTCGCCCAACTGCTCGAGGGGCGCGCTGATGGTGATCGACGATCACATCAACCTGATGGGGCAGAACCCGCTGGTCGGTCCGAACGACGAGCGCTTCGGATTGCGATTCCCGGACATGACGCACATTTATTCCCCGGCGCTGCGCGCCCTCGCGGACGAGACGGCGCGTGCGCAGGGACTGCCGATTCAGCACGGCGTCTACGTCGCGGTGCTGGGGCCAAGCTACGAGACTCCGGCGGAGATCCGCGCCTTCAGGACGCTCGGCGCCGAC
Source organism: Acidobacteriota bacterium (assembly GCA_030650395.1). Taxonomy (GTDB): domain Bacteria; phylum Acidobacteriota; class Vicinamibacteria; order Vicinamibacterales; family UBA2999; genus 12-FULL-67-14b. Next base: position 12,612 of record JAUSDY010000139.1, read on the forward strand.
GCCGTCGGCATGTCGACCGCGCCCGAAGCCATCGTCGCGCGCCACATGGGCATCGACGTGCTCGGGATCTCGTGCATTACCAATCCGGCGGCGGGCGTATTTCCGGAACCGCTGCATCACGACGAGGTGATGGCAACCGCGCGGGAGGTGAAGGGGCAGTTCATCGCGCTGCTGGAGGGGATCATTGGCCGCCTCTGACAAGCTGGTCGCCGCGGCGCGCGCCGTACGCGAGCGCGCCGCCGCCGATTATTCGGGCTTCAAAGTCGGCGCCGCGCTCGAAACCCGCGCCGGCGACATCGTCACCGGCTGCAACGTCGAAAACGCCACCTATGGCCTGACGATCTGCGCCGAGCGCGTCGCGGTCTTCAAGGCGATCTCCGAAGGCCACCGCGAGTTCACGCGGATCGTGATCGTGGCCGACACCGAGTCGCCGACGCCGCCGTGCGGCGCGTGCCGGCAAATCCTCTGGGAGTTCGGCGGAGACATTGAAGTGATCCTCGCAAACCTGACGGAAGTAAAGGCAACGCTGCGGATGAAGGACTTGTTGCCGATGCCTTTCGATCGGCGCTTACTCGGATCCTGACGGGAGGCACCTCTTGTCGGGAGGCACTTCTTGTCGGGATGGTGAGACAGGTCGGGAGAGTGCGTCTTGTCGGAAGAATGCGCTTTTGGAAATGCCCAAGCGCGAAGGCCACCGCAGCCTAAAAGGTCGTCGTGGTCGAGGACCTTGCTTAATCAGGATGGCGGTCTATCCAACCCACCACGACTTGGCGGGTTGCGTCGTCCCAGTCGAAGTAAATCCTCACACACCGGTCTGGAGACAGATTGTCGTTCGGCTTCAGATGAAACTCAAACTGCCGTACCTTGGTCCCGTCGTGCCACTGCCGCCGCTTCATTGTCGCGGTATTCTTCCGATCTGTTTCCGATTCTCCCGAGGACGTGACGCCCATGTCTACAAGCCATGCCACGATTGAATTGCTGAGCGATCCCTTTCGACGTTCCTCAACCATATAGCCCAATGCCCTCAGATACTCCAAGACCTTTTGGGGCGGGCCTGCATCGGACTTAAGGCCGTTGAGCCCTCGCTCGACGTCTCGACCGAATACAACCTTGCCGATTAGTTCCAGCTTGGCTTGCTGCACGGCCTGCATTATGGTTGCGGGTGGCTGATCGGGCTGGAGTTGGTCGTCTGTGTCGACTTCGGTGAGGGTCGCCTGCATCTGCTGCTGGTACACTCGTTCGCGCAAGATGTCGTTCTGCCTCTCAGACGCATCAGTCTTCGCCTTCCACTCATCCCGCTCCCGCAAAGAGGCCTCAGCGAGTTCTTCCCAGTCATTGGTGCTTCGGGCTTTGGCGATTTCTTCGTCTCGAAGCTCGAGGGAGCGCTCAGACTCGACCACGCCGATACATTCCGGCTGCGCCACGGCAAATACGGAGACAGCCATCAGCCGCCTTCTCAAATAGTTCCGCAACCGACCCGCTGCTTCATCGACACTAAAGGCGCCGTCAAGAAGGCGAGACGCCGTCCAGAGCGGGTGTTGGGCGGGATTGCTTCCTGGAATCGGAAGCGGCCAATAGAGCCGGATCGCGCCTAGGTAACATGACCACTCGCGTCCGAGGCTTCGTGAGACCTGCCACATGGCTTCATCGTCGGCTTGAACCACTGTCGCCAACCCGGCGAGATCGTTCGCGATTGAAGCCGCAATGCCTTTTTGGAGCGTCAAGCCATTCTGAGACGAAACCACGATGATTGGTAGCGGCCGCGAAGAGTCGCCAAGTTGACGCACCAAGAACGCCCCACCATCTTGGCCTTTGACGACCGAGTCGTCCCCCGAAACTCGCCAAGCGCCATAGGACCATTCGACATTGGTGCGGATCGACTGCTGCAGGATGGCGGGGCAGCGAACATCGACGTGGAACGGCGCAAGGGAATTCTCAAGAAGCGCTGCCGACAACTCGCAGTAGATCGCCAATGAGTCACCATGCTCCGCCAGCGTAATCTCTGTGTGAAACTTCGTCCGCTTATCCTCGGTCGGTTCGGAGATAGACCAGCGACCGATCCCTCCATTTCGAGATCGAACCTCCGTTCGCTCTGCTCTGGCCACTCGGTCGTCTGGGAGTCGAAATTCAGGAGTGTCACCGTTCCATCCCTTTGACCGGAGCCAATTTTCGACGACCACTGACATCTCAGCGAGGCCAGGCGAACCACTCGTCGGCCCGCGTTTCCCAGTGAGCGCATATCGTGCCAGTGGTCTCATGTTTGCCTCAATCTCTGGGATGACAATAGACGGCCAAACTGCGTGGGCAGGAAGGAATTAGACCATTGCCGTTGGCTGTTCGGAAAGGAAATGCTAGTCAGTCAGAAGGTGCGTTCCGGGCGAGAGTCTCCCCGACGAGAAGTACCCTCCCGTCAGGAGGTGCCCTCCCGACAAGAATTGCCCTCCCGACAAGGATTGCCCTCCCGGTATGATCCCGTAGAGATGCTCCCCACCATAGCGTGGCAAGACGACAACATCGTGATGGTCGATCAGCGCAAGCTGCCGGCCAGCGAGATCTACGTCACCTGCAAGACGGTCAACGACGTCGCCAAGGCGATCAAGACGATGGTGATCCGCGGGGCGCCGGCGATCGGTGTCTGTGCGGCGATGGGCATCGCGCTTGGCGCCGCGCGCAGCAAGGCGACCGGCACCAAGCAGTTCACCACCGAGTTTCAGCGCAGCTGCGACCTGCTCGCGGCCACGCGGCCGACCGCGGTCAACCTGTTCTGGGCTATTGAACGAATGAAGCGGTCGTTTTCCGACGGCGCGCTAGCGGGCGAGTCGGTCGAACAGCTGCGGGCGCGGCTGCGGACGGAAGCCGATCGGATTCACGACGAAGACGTCGCCAGCTGCCGATCGATCGGCGCGCATGGCGCGACGCTGGTGCCGGCCGACGCGAACATCCTGACGCACTGCAACGCCGGCGCGCTGGCGACGGCCGGCTACGGCACCGCGCTCGGCGTGATCCGCGGGGCGGTGCAGGCCGGCCGGAAAGTGCGCGTCATCGCCGACGAGACGCGCCCCTTCCTCCAGGGCGCGCGCCTCACGGCCTGGGAGCTGCTGAAGGACGGGATTGACACCACCGTGATCACCGACAGCATGGCCGGCTCGATCATGCTCTCCGGAGATGTCGATCTGGTCGTCGTCGGCGCCGATCGCATTGCCGCCAACGGCGACACCGCCAACAAGATCGGCACTTATAGTCTTGCCGTGCTCGCCAAAGAGCACGGCATTCCGTTTTACGTGGCCGCGCCGTGGTCGACGATCGATCTGGCCACGCCTAACGGCGCGTCGATTCCGATCGAAGAGCGCAACGCCCGCGAGGTCAGCCATGTCGGCAACAATCAGCTCGCGCCCGCGGGTGCCCACATCCGCAACCCGTCGTTCGACGTCACCCCTCACAAGTACATCACCGCGATCATCACCGAGCGCGGCATCTTCAAGGCTCCGTTCACAGAGACCCTGGGAGCCTCGTCGATCTCAGACGTCTAGATCTCAGATCTCAGATCTCAGATTGCAGATCAATTTCAGATTTAAGATTACGGGGATTGCAAATCAGAAAATCTCCAATCTGCAATTGATCTGCGATCTAAGATCTGAGATCTGCAATGGTAGTGCTCGGTATTGAAACGTCCTGCGATGAAACCGCTGCGGCGGTGGTCGAAGAAACCGGCGACCCGGCGAAGGCGTGGCGCGTCCGATCGAATGTCGTGGCCTCGCAGGTCGAAATCCATCGCGAGTGGGGCGGGGTCGTTCCGGAGATTGCGTCACGGCAGCACGTCCGCGACATCTGCGGCGTGGTCGAGCGTGCGTTGTCTGACGCGCAGGCAGATTGGCGCGACGTTGACGCGCTGGCGGTGACCCAAGGCCCGGGCTTGGTGGGGTCGCTGCTCGTGGGCGTGTCGTTCGCCAAATCCGCCGCCTGGGCGCTCGGCAAGCCGCTGGTGGCGGTCAATCACCTCGCCGGCCACATCGAGTCGATCTGGCTGGAGCACGGCGCCATTCCGCTACCGGCCGTGGTGCTGGTCGTTTCCGGCGGGCATACCAGCCTGTATCTGATCGAGCGCGAGGGCGACTACCGGCTGCTCGGCCGGACGCGAGACGATGCGGCGGGGGAGGCGTACGACAAGGTCGCCAAGCTGCTCGGGCTCGGCTATCCGGGTGGGCCGATCATCGACACCCTCGCGCGCGGCGGAAACGACGAGGCCATCCGGTGGCCCGGCACGCGCCTCACCAATCCAGATCGCAACACACCGCAACGTGACGGGCGCTTCGACTTCAGCTTCAGCGGCCTCAAGACGGCGGTGCTGCGCCACGTGCGGCAGCGACAGGCGGAATTGGGATCGGAGCGCTTGCCCCAGGACGAGATCGTCGACCTGTCCGCCAGCTTCCAGCGCCGCGTCGTCGAAACCCTGATCGAGCGGACCTTCGCGGCCGCGCGGTGGCACGGCGCCCACGCCATCGGCCTCGCCGGCGGCGTGTCGGCCAACTCGCGCCTGCGCGCCGACGCGCTGGCGAAGGCGGAGCGCAGCGAGATTCCAGTGTTTATCCCTGGCCTCGCCCTCTCGACAGACAACGCAGCGATGATCGCCGCCGCAGGGCTGCGCCAACTGGCGGCCGGCCATATCGCCCCCGCTGATCTCAATGCCGCGGCCAGCTTGCCTCTGTAGCTCTCCGATCTCAGATCTCAGATTTCAGATCTCAGATCAATTGCAGATCGAAGATTGCGGGGATTGAAATCCTAGAGATCTGCAATCTGCGATTGATCTGCAATCTGAGATCTGAGATCTGAGATCGACTTAGTCTCCGATGACGCCGCTCTTGCGCACCGCGGCATCCACCCTCGGCGTGATGTTTTCGAAGCCCACCCGCGCGGGAATCGTGAAGGTCAGATACTCTGTGTGCGATTTCATATGGCCAGAGAATACCCCGCCCAGCCGGTGGTCGGCGTCGGCGCCGTCGTGGTGCGCGGCGGCCGCGCGCTGATCGTCAAGCGCGGCCACGAGCCGCGGAAAGGTGAGTGGTCGCTGCCGGGCGGCCTGGTCAACCTCGGCGAATCGCTTTCCGATGCGGCGCGGCGTGAAGTCAAGGAAGAGACCGGGCTCGACGTCTATCCCGAAGCGATCGTCGAGACCTTCGACCGCGTCCATCGCGATCCCGACGGCCGCATCCGGTTTCATTTCGTGATCATCGATTTCGTGTGCGAATCGCGCGACGGCGACGCCGTGGCGGGTTCGGATGCCGAAGTGGTGGCGTGGGTCAGCCCTGGCGAGCTCGACACCTACGGCGTGAACGCGCACGCCGCCGCGGTGATCAAAAAAGGGCTCGAGGCCTTGAGCCCCCAAGCCCTCAAGTATCATTCCGCTATGACCGTGACCCGGGACGCCGCGTGGCAACTGTTGACCGAGTGGACGCAAGGCGAAAGCCTGCGCAAGCACGCACTGGCGGTCGAGGCCGCCGTCCGCGGCTACGCGCGGCAGCAGGGCGCGAACCAAGACGAGTGGGCCGCGGTCGCGCTGCTGCATGACTTCGATTACGAGAAGTACCCGACCCTCGGCGACCATCCGAACAAGGGCTGCGAGCATCTGCGCTCGCTCGGCTACCCGGAGTGGGTGATGCGCGCCATCCTGTCGCACGCCTCCGAGATCACCGGCATTCAGCCGGAGTCCCCCGTCGAAAAGACATTGGTGGCCTGCGACGAGCTGGCCGGTTTCGTCACCGCCGCTTCGCTGGTCCGGCCGTCGAAGAGCATTCTCGACCTCGAGGCGAAGTCGGTCATCAAGCGGATGAAAGACAAGGCGTTCGCGCGGCAGGTGCCCCGCGATCACCTGATCCGCGGCGCGGAGCTGATGGGCCTGCCGCTCGAAGAGCACGTCACGAACGTGATTGGGTTCATGCGGCTGCAAGCCGACGCGCTCGGCCTTCGCGGCACCCTTTGAGAGGCGGTCGCCTCACTCCTCGAAGAAGGCGCCGACGGAAACCGTGAAGCCCGGAACGAGCGGGTCGGCTGTCACCGTGTCGGTGTCGCGTAACAGGAGCGGAGATCCGCCGCGCTGGCAGGCGCGCAGTGTCATGGTCTGCGGGTCGAGCACCCACACGAGGTCGACCCCCATCGCATGGTAGTCGGCTATTTTCTCTTCCATCTTCTCCCACGAGGTGTCTTTGCTCAGCACTTCGATAACCAGTTCCGGAGGCTGCTTCAGGAAGCCGTACTCCGTCGGTCCCTTGGGAAGGCGCTGATACGAGATAAAGGCCACATCAGCGCCACGAACGGTATCGGGCCGTCGAGCCACAACCACGCCCGCTTCGCCAGTCAGGACCCGGCCGATCTTCAGAGGCCGGCAGTGAGAGTCCAACACCCGGAAAGCGTTGGCCGTGACCAGGCTATGCAGAATTCCCCCTGGTGACATTGGAACGATCTCTCCTCTCACCAGTTCGCAGGACCCCAGCACCTGGGCGACCAGCTCGAAATCCTCGGCGCTCAGCAGCGTGGCAGTTCCCATGGACGGATTCTAACAGGTTGCCGATCCCTCACCCAAGCGTGATGACGTCGCCACAAGGCGACGCCCCGCGCACCGAGGTGGTGTAGGTGTCGAATTTCTTCGACGAGCTCAGGCGGCTGGCGCCGGTCAGGAAGCAAAATCGGGCCTGATCCGAACGCGAACCCGCGGGTTTCCGTATACTTCAACAGCATGCCGGAGTCGAACAGCGGGGTCGCTGTCCCGTTCGCCCCCCCAACCTGGGATTCTGCAACGCCCGTCGTCATCTGCGAGCACCTCAGCGTTCGCTACGGCAAGAGCTGGGCGCTCAACGACGTCACCGCTTCGTTTCTGCCCGGCGCCGTCGGCCTGCTCGGCCCCAACGGAGCCGGCAAGAGCACGCTGCTCAAGTCGCTACTGGGGTTCGTGATCCCCGACAAGGGCAGCATGACCGTGCTCGGCATGGAGGTGGCCACATCGCCGCTCGAGATTCGCGCGCGCATCGGCTACATGCCGGAGAGCGATTCACACATTCCCGGTATGAACGCGGTGTCGTTCGTCGGCTACTGCGGCCAGCTGTCGGGCCTGCCGGCCACCGACGCCATGCAGCGCGCCCACGAAGTGCTCTACTACGTCGGGCTCGGCGAGGCCCGCTACCGCAACATCGAAACCTACTCGACGGGCATGAAGCAGCGCATCAAGCTCGCGCAGGCGATCGTGCACGATCCGGATCTGCTGTTCCTCGACGAGCCGACCAACGGGATGGACCCGAAGGGCCGCGACGAGATGCTCGAGCTGATCCACGACCTGGCGCACAACAAGAACGTCAACCTGATCCTCTCGTCCCACCTGCTGCCCGACGTCGAATACACCTGCGACCACGTCGTCGTCATGGACAAGGGCGCGATCGCGACAGCCGGGCCCATCAAGGCGCTCAAAGGGACGACCGGCCGCGTGTATGAGCTGCGCGTCAAGGGCGACGAAACGCGCTTCCTCGAGACGCTGCGATCCGCCGGGTTCGATGTGAAGAACACGGACGAGGACATCATGCGGGTCTTCGTGCCCGGCGTGGACGACGAGGGCGCCAAGGTGCTGTTCGACCTGGCGGCCCGCGAGCGCGTCCAGGTGCGGCACCTGCGTCCCAGCGTGCCCACGCTCGAAGACGTCTTCGCCCGCGCCGTGGGTGAGGTCTAATGGCGCGCAAGCTTGCCGACCCATCGGACCGCTCCGCTGTCGCGGTCCCTTCGCAAAGGGGCGACTAGGCAATGCCCATTCATGATCAGGGTTACCGTCGCTACGGCGGCACCCGCGCCGCGGTGGGGCGCGCCTGGCAGGTGATGGCGCGCGCCGGCGTGATGTCGATCGTCTCCAAGCGGCAGTTCCTTGCCCTGATGCTCTTCGCGTGGGCGCCCTTTGTGGTCCGTGCCGTGCAGATCTACGTCGCCTCCAACTTCCAGCAAGCGTCGTTCCTCGCGCCCAAGGGCGAAACCTTCCGCGAGTTCCTCGACCAGCAGGGCGCGTTCGTGTTCTTCGTCACGATCTACGTCGGCGCCGGGCTCATCGCCAACGATCGCCGCGCCAACGCGCTGCAGCTGTACCTCTCCAAGCCGATGACGCGCGCGGAGTACATCGCCGGAAAACTGGCGATTCTGTTCCTTTTCCTCGTGACGGTGACGTTTCTGCCCGCGATGACCCTGCTGCTGACGCAGGCGATCTTCGCCGGTAGCTTCACGTTCGTGCGCAACAACCTTTACCTCTTGCCGGCCATCACGCTGTTCTCGCTGGCGCAGGTCCTGGTCGCCTCCACGACGATGCTCGCGCTGTCGTCGATGTCGAAGAGCAGCCGCTTCGTGGCGGTGATGTACGCCGGGTTGTTCTTCTTCACGACCGCGCTCTTCAACGCCATCCGCGGCATCACGGGCAAGAGCAGCTTCGCGTGGCTCTCGCCCGGCGCGGCGCTCGAGCAGCTGGGCGATGTCATCTTCCGCCTCGAACCGCGTTACCAGTTGTCGCCGGCCCTGGCCGGCCTGACTGTCCTGGTCCTGATCGCCGGCTCGCTCTTCATCCTCGACCGCCGGGTTCGCGGCGTGGAGATCGTCACGTGATCCCCTCGGGAGACGCCGCGGAGCTTGCCTGCCGAAGCGCAGAGCGCGAAGGCGGGTCGGGAGGGCAACTCTTGTCGGGAGGGCAATCCTCGTCGGGAGGGCACCCCTTGTCGTGGAGCGCTCTTGTCCAAGCCGAACACGTGTCCAAGTGGTACGGGCAGGTCAGCGGGCTCAACGACGTCACCGTATCGATCCCGCCGGGCATCACCGGGCTGCTCGGCCCGAACGGCGCCGGCAAGTCGACGTTCATGAAGTTGATGACCGGCCAGCTCAAGCCAAGCCAGGGCACCATCCAGGTGCTCGGCGAGGCGATCTGGGGCAATCCGCCGGTGTTCGCGCGCATTGGCTTTTGTCCCGAGCAGGACGCCTTCTACGACCGGATGACGGGCCTCGAGTGGGTCACCGCGCTGGTCCGGCTCAACGGGCTCGACGGCGCCGACGCCGACGCGGCCGCCAAGCGTGCGCTGGACCGCGTCGATCTGATGGACGCCGCCGGCAAGAAGATCGGCGCCTACAGCAAGGGCATGCGGCAGCGCGTCAAGCTGGCGCAGGCGCTGGTGCACGATCCGGAGCTGCTGATTCTCGACGAGCCGCTGACCGGCATGGATCCGCTGATGCGCCGCAAGACCATCCGGCTGATCAAGGACTGGGCCCGCGCCGGCAAGCACATCATCGTCTCCAGCCACATCCTGCACGAGATCGAGGCGATGACCTCGAACATCCTGCTGATCAACAACGGCCGCATTCTCGCCGAAGGCAACGTCCACCAGATCCGCGATTTGATCGACACGCATCCGCACACCGTGTTCGTGCGCGGCGCCGACCCGCGCGCGCTGGCGCGCCGCTTCATGGCCGAAGACGATGTGCTCAGCTTGAAGTTCGAGCCGGGAGCGGTGATCATCGAGACCTCGCGGCCCGATAACTTCTATGCGCGGCTCACCGAGCTGGCGGCGTCGGGAGAGGCCGGCCGCATCGACGAAGTGCAGTCGCCTGACGACAACCTGCAAGCGGTCTTCAAGTTCCTGGTGAAACAGTGACGCCGCAGATGACGCAGATGACACAGAGTAACCGTCCACTAAGCTTCTGGAATTCATCGCGGCGGGTGTTCGATTTGTCGCTCGGCGAGATGCTGTGGTCGCGCCGAACCATCTTTATGGCGCTCGTCGTCGGCGGGCCCGTAGTACTCGCGGCCATCGTCAAGATCATCGAGATCTTCGGCATGTCGGCGCTCCGCGTCAACGGCCAGAAGGTCGCCGGCTTCGGCATCTTTGGCGTGATGATCTGGATGCTCTTCCTCCGCTTCATCGTGCCGGTGCTCGGCGTTTTCTACGGCACCGCGTTGATGGCCGACGAAGTGGAAGACAAGACGATCACCTACTTGTTCACGCGCCCCATTCCACGCGGCGCCGTGTTGTTCGGAAAGTATCTCGCCTATCTCGCGTGCACGATGCTGGTGGTGCTGCCGTCGGTGATGATCGTGTACTTCATGCTGGTGCCGTTCAGCCAGCTGCCCAGTACGTTCGGCTCGCTGCTGGTCGACCTCGGGTTGCTCGGCCTCGGCTTGGCGGTCTACGGCGGCGTCTTTGCCCTGGTGGGCGCCTTCTTCAAGCGCCCCCTGGTCATCGGCCTGCTGTTCGCCTTTGGCTGGGAACAGGTCGTGCTGGCCCTGCCTGGCTACCTCAAGCAGTTCACGATTGCGTATTACCTGCAGGCCCTGGTTCCGCACGCGATGCCCTCGGACGGCGTCGCCAGCCTCCTCCAGGGCATGTTCCGGACTACGCCCCCCGCCTGGGTCTGTGTGGCCTGGTTGTTCGGGTATTTGGCGGTATTTCTGTATCTGGCGACCAGGGTGGTTGAGCGCAAGGAATACGTTCTGGAGCAGTAAGACGGCCGCCTGCCATGAGCGAATCGGCGGCGCGCCGAAGGCGGGCCCGCTGATGAGTCGAATGGCCCCCTAAATACCCGCGCGGACGGAACTTAGGGGCCGTCCCTTCGTATACTCAAACAGGGGAGAGCCGCATGTCGAATAAGACGCGTTATTTCGTGGCGATTTCGGGCGCAATTCTCGTAATTGGGCTGGGAACCGGCTTGGTGGCTTCCTACATGGGCTTCCCGGTTTCGGTGTTTTCGAGCGCCGCCGGTCCCGAAGAGCTTCAATACGTGCCGGCCGACGCCTCCGTGGTGGCCTACGCCAACGTCCGCGACGTCATGAGCTCCCAGTTCCGCCAGCGGTTCCGCGAGCTCGAGCCGTCCTCGCAGGACAAGAACGAGTTCGAAGAGAAGACCGGCCTCAATTTCGAAGAAGACATTGATTCGGTCGTGGCCGCCGTCCTGGGCAAGACCGATCTTTCCACCAAACCTCACGAAGGCTTCCTGCTGCTGGCCCGCGGCCGCTTCCAGGCGGCGCGCCTTGAAGCCCTCGCCCTCGAGCACGGCGCCGTCATCGGCGACTACCAGGGCAAGAGCATCATCACCCATCATGACAACGACAATACAAACGACACCCCGGCTGACGACATGGCCGTGGGCTTTGTCGAGGCCGACCTCATCGCCTTCGGTAGCGTCACCGCCGTGCACGCCGCCATCGATGCCCGCCGCGACAATCGCAACATCGTGTCGAACAACGACATGATGAAGCTCGTGAACGAAATCGATAACGCCAACGCGTGGGCGGTGGGCCGCTTCGACGCGATTGCCAGCCAGGCGCACCTGCCGGCCGAAGTGCAGAACTACATGCCCGCCATCTCGTGGTTCTCGGCGGCCACCCACGTCAACGGCGGCGTGAGCGGAACCCTCAAGGCCGAGGCGAAGGACGAGACCTCGGCGCAGAACCTCCGCGACGTCATCCAGGGTGTGCTGGCGGTGGCGAAGTTGCAGTCGGGCAACAACGCCGCCGTGAAGATCATGGCCGACTCGCTGGTTCTCTCGGGCAAAGGCAAGACGGTGGCGGTGGCGTTCACCGTGCCGAGCGAGCTGCTCGACGTCATCGAAGGCATGGCCAAGGGCCGCAAATAAATTTGCCTAAACACGTCTTCTTCTACGGCACGCTGATGTCGCCCTTCAACCGGCCGGGGCGGCAGCGCATCACCCCCAAACTTCAATACGCAGGGCGCGGCTCGATCAGGGCCGCGCTGTTTGATTTAGGCATCTATCCCGCCGCGGTTCCGGCCTCCGATGATAGCCTCGTCTGGGGCGAGGTCTACGAAACCGCGGACCCGGCGTCGGTGCTGTCGGCGCTCGACGAGATTGAGGGCTACCGCCCGAGCCAGCCCGATCGCAGCCTCTACACGCGCGTGCTCACCGAGGTGACGCTGGCTGAGGGCCGCTCAGTGAAGGCGTGGGCGTACTTCTACAACGCGCCACTGGGGCAGGCCCAGCGGATCGTCTCCGGCGACTACCTCGAACACTTGAACGGGAAATAGGATCGACAAACCTAAAGGTTTGTCGCCACCAGCCTAAGGTTTGTCGCCACAGTCACGGCTCTTTCGCGGGCGAGCTCTCGGGCCCGGAGGCCTTGGTGATCTCGCCGACGAAAAGCGCGATGGCGGCTTGCACGCGCTCCGACAGCTCGATGAACTCCACCCCGGTGCGGTAGGTGACGATGTCCTGGTCGACGTCGCTGATGCGGGAATGCGCGACGCGTCCTTTGACGACCACCGAGCGGTCGCCGAGCGTGAGGCGGAAGTCGTGGAGGGAATCGAGTTGAAGAGGAAAGGCGGTTTCAACCTGCATCCCGCCGTGGCTCATCTGGCGCACGGCGGTCGGTTGATAGACCATTACCTCGCCCTGCAAGGCTCCAAGGAGCTCGACTCGCTCGGAATCCCGCTGCCAGTCGCCCATTGCGTCGGGATTATAGCGTAGGCTTCGCCCCCCACGTAGGTGAGGATCGGAATGCGCCGCGTCGATGGATCCAACTGCAGCATCGCCAGCACCTGGCACGCCTCGTCATCATCCGGCGCGAAACACAGCACCACGAGATCCGGACGCCGGCGGCGAATCGCCATGTAGGGCGTGTCGCCACGCTCGAGAAAATCGACACGAAAGCGACCGCTGTTGTCGAACATCGGCTCGACTCCGAGTAGCGCTTCGGGACCGGCGCCGATCACCAGCGCGCGCGGCATCGAAGTGTTCAGGACCTCCGGTTGGGCTGTCATCGTCGTCTCCTGCCCGAATGGAATACAAGAACCGAGCCACACACAATTCGCTGAATTCCTACAGAAATAGACGGATCTGGACACCTAAAAGTGACAGGTCTCGTCACAAGGGACCGACAAAACACGGCATTTGCGCCAGGGCTTATGATTTTGGGATGAACTTTTCCAATTTTGTCGGCGGGCGCTGGGTGCCGTCCGCCTCTGCCAGGACGTTCGAAAACCGTAATCCCGCCAATACCGACGAGCTGATCGGGACGTTTCCGGATTCCACCGTCGCGGATGCCGAGCAGGCGATCGACGCCGCGCACCGCGCGTTCGAGTCGTGGCGTCTTGTGCCCGCGCCCAAGCGCGCGGAGATCCTTTTCAAAGCAGCGCGGATCATCGCGGATCGCAAGGAGCAGTTCGCCCGCGACATGACGCGCGAGATGGGCAAGGTGCTCGACGAAACGCGCGGCGACGTCCAGGAAGCGATCGACATGACCTACTTCCTCGCGGCCGAAGGCCGGCGGCTGCACGGGCAGACCGCGCCGTCGGAGCTGCGCGACAAGTTCGCGATGTCGATCCGGCAGCCGATTGGCGTCTGCTCGATGATCACGCCGTGGAATTTTCCGATGGCGATCCCGTCGTGGAAGATCATTCCCGCGCTGGTGTGTGGCAACACCGTGGTGTTGAAGCCGTCGGAGCTGACACCGCTCTCGGCCCTTCATTTCGTGACAGTGCTCGAAGAGGCGGGCGTCCCTCCGGGCGTCGTCAACATGCTGACCGGCGGCCCAGCGGTCGGCGAAGCGCTCACCACGCATCCGCGCGTGTCGGTCGTGTCGTTCACCGGTTCGACGGCGGTCGGCAGGCTGGTCAACCAGAACGCCGCGCCGCACTTCAAGAAGGTCCATCTCGAGATGGGCGGCAAGAACCCCATCATGATCATGGACGACGCCAACCTGGAGCTGGCATTGGAGGGTTGCCTGTGGGGCGGCTTCGGCACGACGGGGCAGCGCTGCACGGCCGCCAGCCGCGTGATCGTTCACGACAAGGTGCACGATCGGTTCGTCGACGCATTCGTGAAGCGGGTGAAGGCGCTGCGCGTCGGCGACGGCCTCGACCCGGCGATGCAGGTCGGCCCGTCGATCAGCGAGAAGCAGCTGCAGAAGGTGATGAGCTACGTCGAGATCGGCAAGCAGGAAGGCGCCACGCTGGCCTGTGGCGGCACGCGCCTGACCGGCCGCGCCCACGCGAAGGGCTTCTTCCACGAGCCCACCGTGTTCACCGGCGTGACGCGGACGATGCGGATCGCGCGCGAAGAGATCTTCGGGCCGGTGGTGTCCGTGATCACGTGCGGGTCGCTGGACGAGGCGATCGAGATCGGCAACGACGTCGACTACGGGTTGTCGGCGTCGATCTATACGCAGGACATCAACCGCGCCTTCCGCGCGATGCGCGACATGAATACCGGCATCTTCTATGTGAACGCGCCGACGATTGGCGCGGAGGTCCACTTGCCGTTCGGCGGCACCAAGGCCACCGGCAACGGCCACCGCGAAGCCGGCCTCGCGGCGCTCGACGTGTTTTCAGAGTGGAAGTCGGTCTACGTCGACTTCAGCGGGAAGTTACAGCGTGCCCAAATCGACAATGCGGAATAGACAGGACTTGAGGACTTGAGGACCTGAGGACTTGAAGGCGTCAAGCCCTCAAGCCCCCAAGCCCCCAAAGCCCCCAAGGTCCTCAGCGGCTATCAGTTCTTCATGCGATCTTTGATGGCCTGCTCGAGCTGCGGGTTCATCTTGAAGCCAGCCTTTGTTGCAGCGCGCAGCGACGCGTCCGCTTCGGCAATGCGTCCGGTCTCCAGATACACGACGGCCAGATTGCTGTGGGCCTCGCCAAACTTCGGATCGGCGGCGATCGCCGCTTTGTACTCGCGTTCGGCGTCGGCCATCCGGCCGGCGCGGAAGTAGGCGCTGCCGAGGGATAATGACACCCACGGCGGCACGGTCGCATCGATGGCCATGCTGCTGCCGCGCTGAATGGCATTCTGGATGTCACGGCGCTGGTTGTTCAACTGGCGAAGCATGTCCTGCGCTTGCAGTGTCTGCGGACGCGATTGCACCTGGCGGATTTGTTCGTCCAATTCGGTGATCCGGTCGAACCGGTAGCGCTGTGCGTCCTGCTGGCTTGAAAACTGCCGGCCCGCACCGGCCTGGTACAGGTCTCGGCACGCCGATAGCACCTCGATGGCCGCCACGTACTTCTTGAGGGCGATGTTGGCACGGCCCAGCCCATAGTAGGCGTCTTCGAAGTTCCGATCGATGTCGATTGCCTGTTGGAACGACCGGGCGGCGTCCTCCACTCTTTCGGCGGTCATCTGGTCCCAGCCCAATTGGTTGTGAATGCGGGCGCGTTTGCGATCCTCAGGTGTCTGGGCCGCGGCCGCGGCCACGGCGAGCACGATGGCGGCGGTGACGAATGGTCGGCCCACGGGAACCTCCTCACGTGCAAAAAGAAAAGTGCCCCGCGGGCCGAAGCCCACGGGGCACTGATACTACTCGATGGCGCGCCTAGAAGATGAAGCGCAAGCCGATGCGCGCCTGCAACGGCGCCTGGAACGCGCTGTCCATGAGGAACCGCGGATCCTTGACGGTGTTCTGGCTCGTGATGAGCGAAGCCAGCGTCTGGCGACCGGTGTAGAACGCCGTCTCGTCCGGGGTCACGCCGTTGGTCTTGTGATAGGTGGAGTACTTCGCCACGGCCGTGCCCTGGTTGAACAGGTTGAGCACGTTGAGGCTCACCTGCACCTCACGCGAGCCGCCGACCTTGAAGCCGTGCTGAATGTACATGTCGGTCTGCGAGAACATCGGCGTGCGGCCGTCGCTGCCGCGGCCAAGATACTGGACCGGCAGGTTGTTGGGCGCGTAGATGCCGATTTCGCGTGTCACTGGCAAGCCGCTCGCCACGTACTCGTTCAACCCGAGGCTGGTGCCGAAGCCGAACAGGTAGATGAACTGCGTCTTGAACTGATGCGGACGATCCGTGGCGAGCGGGCCGAGAGCGGCGGTGCCACCATCCTGGAACATCATCAACGGGTAGTCCCACAGGCGGCCGACGTTCGGGCTGGTGCGGCCGTTCTCGTCAGACTGGGACAGACCCGAGTAGTTGCCGTACAACCGGCTCCACATGTAGCTGGTGCGGAGGTACCAATTGTCGGCGTACTTCTTGTCGAAGGCGAACTCGACGCTGTCGTAATCCCGGACGGCCTTCGGGTTTTGGACGTTGGGATTGGTGAACGCCAGCTCCGCCAGGTTGAAGCCCGGGTTGGCAATGATGTAGATCTCGTTGCCCTGGGCGTCGAGCGCGCCGGTGTCTTCGATGGCCTTGTCAACCTGCTTGTGCACGTAGCGCACGCTGACCGCCATGACCTCGTTCAACTGGTGCTCGAGACCGGCGGAGGCTTCCTGCAGCCGCATCGGCTTCAGGTCGGGATCGATTGCGTCGGACCCGAACGAGGGATGACGGAAGTCGATCGGTCCGCGGATGAGCGTCCCCGTGCAGGCGGGCGGGCAGTTGGCGCCGCCGACCAGGTTGGTCCAGTCGGGCGTGTCGAGCGTGTAGTAGTACTCGAGCCACTTGTCGCCGCCGAACGAGCCGCGCGGCAGCTCCAGCTTGAAGATGTCGTAGAACACACCCCACGAGCCGAACACCTTCCAGTTGCCGTCGCCCTTGATGTCATACGCGAAGCCCAGGCGCGGCGCCAGCTTGTCGGCAAACTTGAACTCGAGGCCGAACTCGGGGATGCCCGCGTCGGTGGAGAAGGTCGGGACCCGCTCCCGCTCGGTGCGCACGCCGGCGTTGATGGTCAGCCGGTTGTTGATCGTCCAGGCGTCTTGAATGAAGAGCCCGATATTGGTCGTGTGGACGTTGCCTTCTGTGATGAAGCCCTGCTTGGGCGACACGCCGTTGCTTCGCACCTGGTAATATCCGTACGGTCCGCGCAAGCCGCCGAGGGCTGTGTTCCAGCGGATGCGCACGAGGTTTCTGGACTCGCCGAGGAACACGTCATTGCCCACGCGGTCGGCTTGGACACCAAACTTCACTTGGTGGGCGCCTCCGGCATTGCCGTACAACGTGCCGTCAGCCTGGAAGTAGAGGCGGGTCTGCTGATCGCGCGTCACTTTGTTGTTGTTCGGGATGTTCTGGAACCCGGTCGGACGCTGCAGGCTCACCGGCGTGGCGAGCAGCCCGATGTTGTTACCGGTTGAGAAAATGACGCGCGGCTCTTCCGTCACGTTCGAGTCGTGCTGATCCGCCATGAAGTAACCGCCGCGCAACCCGACGAAAATTCTCGGGGAAGCCACCCAATCGATATTGCCGGAGACCGCGTAGTTGGGGAACTTGGAGGTCTTGCTGTAGTTCGTTCCAGCCGGATCGGTGCCGGTGAGCGCCGGCAGCAGGCCCTGGGTTTCACTCCGGCTGCTGTTATAGGATACGCGGCCGCGCACACTGTTCGCGATCTGCGAATTCACATTGGCTGTGATGTTGTGCGCAGGCGTCTCCTGTTCAACCGAGGCCGTCGCGGCCGACGGGTTGCCCGCGCTCGCGGGGCTGACGTTCCGCGTCGTCTTTTCGATGACCGGCTGGTACGCTCCGAAGAACCACGCACGGTTCCGCATGATGGGGCCGCCGATGGAGAAGCCCGGCTCGATGCGCGACTCGTCGTCTTTCGGGTAGGTGATGTACTCGGCGATGTCCGAGTTCACCAGGTTCTGACGAAGCGAAGGCTTGCGGTTACCCGCCAGCGAGCTGCCCTGGAAGTTCAGCAACGCACTACCATGCCAGTCGTTGGTTCCACTCTTGGTGACGGCGTTGATCACGCCGCCCGTGGCGCCGCCGTACTCGGCCGTGTAGCCGCTCGACTTGACTTGGACCTCTTCCACGAAGTCGGCGATCAGGCCCGTGCCCGACGTGCCGTTTCGGAGGTTCGTTGTCTCGATGCCGTCGATGATGAAGCGGTTCTCGCCGGCGCTGGCGCCGTCGATCGAGATGCCGCCCAGCTTGCTCTCCTGGTTGGCGCCAGCCGCCTGGGTAACCATGGTGGTGAAGTCTCGGCCGTGAGGCAGCAACTCGACCTGCTCGGCACGAATGTTGGACTGGCGCGCAGTGTTGCGCACGTCGACCAGCGGCGTCTCGGCCGTCACCTGCACCGTCTCGACGATGCCGGCCAGCGCCAGGCTGAAGTCGACCTTCTTGACCTGTCCGAGGCCGACGCGAACGTCAGTGGCCGTTTTCGCGGTGAACCCCGCCAGAGAGGCCGTCAACGTGTAGATTCCGGGGGCGACCGATGGGAATCGGAACACGCCACTGGTGTCGGTGACCGTGGAAATGGCTCGCGTCGTCTGAGTCGCTGTGGCCTCCACGGTCGCACCGGGTAATACCGAGCCCGACGCGTCTTTCACGACGCCTTCAAGTGTTCCTCGCTGTTCCTGCGCCCATGCGGGAGCAGCCAGCGAGCCTATCAGTAGCAGTAATGCGAAAGGTCTTGCGAACATCACCTTTCCTCCTTTGGAAAGCCAACAACAAACAGGGAACTAAGCATCGACGACTGTGGGGTAATCCTCACCTTGGGATAGTAGTTCACTAGAGGGACCAAATGTGGGACGAATGCACTGATTCTCGTGGCGAAACACGAGTCTTAGAGGATGAGCTGGTCCTGTATTGCGTCAATTTTCCGCGTTTTTCCGCCCAAATTTGAACAATCGTTTGATATCATCGGCGGTCTGGCCGCGGGGCCAGAAAATAATGCGTATCGCGGTCATTCCCGGCGACGGAATTGGCAAGGACGTCACCGCCGAGGCGGTCAAGGTGCTGCAGGCGACCGGCGAGGTGTTTGGACGCCGCTTTGACCTGGTGCAACTGCCGTGGAGCGCCGATCACTATTTGAAGACCGGCGAAACGCTGCCGGCCAACGGCTACCAGATGCTGCGCGACGAGTTCGAGGCGATCTTCGTCGGCGCGCTGGGCGATCCGCGTGTCGCCGACAACCGCCACGCCCGCGACATTCTCCTCGGCACCCGCTTCGAGCTCGATCTGTATGTGAACTATCGCCCGGTGCGGCTGCTCGACGATCGCCTCAGCCCGCTCAAGGATCGCGGCAGGAAAGACATCAACTTCGTGGTGTTTCGCGAGAACACCGAAGGCGTCTACGTGGGCGTCGGCGGGCGCTTCAAGGCGGGCACGATCGACGAAATCGCGATCCAGGAAGAGGTCAACACTTACAAGGGCGTGCACCGCATCATCCGCCACGCGTTTGAATTCGCGAAGGCCAACGGACTCACCAAGGTCTGCATGGCCGACAAGAGCAACGCCATGCAACATGGGCATGCGCTGTGGCAGCGCGTCTTCAAGGAAGTCTCAGCGCTCTATCCGGGCATCACGGCGATTCACCAGTACATCGATGCGCTGGCGATGTTCCTCGTGAAGGATCCAGGGCAGTATCAGGTCATCGTCACCAATAACCTGTTCGGCGACATCGTCACCGACATCGGCGGAGCGCTGCAGGGCGGCCTTGGCATGGCCGCCTCGGGCAACATCCACCCTGGCCGCACGTCGTTGTTCGAGCCGGTGCACGGCTCGGCGCCGCCGCTGGCGGGGAAGAACGTGGCGAACCCGATTGGTGCGATCCTGTCAGCAGCGCTCATGCTCGAAACCCTTGGCGCGGCCGATGAATCGAAGGCGATCGAGCGCGCGGTTGAAGCTGTGGTAGCGCAGGGTCAAACCACGACCGACATCGGCGGCGCGCTTGGCACACGCGAGGTTGGCGACTGCATCGCCAAGCGAATAACCAAGACCAATTAACGAATAACCAAGAACCAATAACGAATAGCGAATATGACCAATCCTGTTTTCATACTCGGTGGCGCGCGCACGCCAATGACGCAACACGTGGGCGCGCTGAAGGATGTCTCGGCGATCGACCTGGCCGCGACCGCGTCCAAGGGTGCGCTCGAACGCAGCGGCGTTAACCCGGGGTGGATCGACCACGTCGTGTTCGGCAACGTGCAGCAGAGCAGCGTTGACGCGCATTACGGCGCCCGTCACGTCGGGCTCAAGGCCGGCGTGCCGATCGAAGTGCCGGCGCTGACAGTGAATCGGCTGTGCGGCTCCGGCATCCAGGCGGTGTTGAGCGGCGCTCAGCAGATCCAACTCGGCGAGGCCGGCATGGTGCTCGCCGGCGGCATGGAGAACATGAGCCAGGTGCCGCACGTGATTCGCGGCGCGCGGTCCGGGTTCAAGCTGGGACAAGGCAAGCTCGAAGACTGGCTGTGGGAAGGCTTGACCGATCCGTACGCCGGCTGCTCGATGGCGATTACCGCCGAGAACTGCGCGGAGAAGTACGGCATTACCCGCGAGCAAGCGGACGAGTACGCGCTGCGCAGCCAGCAGCTCGCCCACCAGGCGTGGACGTCAGGGATCATGAAAGACGAAGTCGTGCCGGTCGAAATCAAGACGCGCAAAGGCGTCACTCTGGTCGAACAGGACGATCACATGCGGCCGGAGACGACGATGGAGATCCTGGCGAAGCTGCCGGCGGCCTTCAAGAAGGACGGCGTCGTCACCGCCGGCAACGCCAGCGGCATCGTCGACGGCGCCGCGGCCCTGGTGATTGCCGGCGAGGACGCCGTAAAGTCGCGCGGCATCAAGCCGATCGGCCGCATCGTGTCGTGGGCCACGGTCGGCGTCGAACCGGCATTCATGGGCATGGGCCCTGCTCCGGCGATTCGGAAAGCGCTCGATATCGCCGGGCTGTCGCTTCGCGATCTCGACCTGATCGAAATCAACGAAGCCTTCGCGGCGCAGTACCTGTCGTGCGAGAAGGAGCTTGGCCTCGATCGCAACAAGGTCAACGTCAACGGCGGCGCGATTGCGCTCGGGCACCCGCTCGGCGCCAGCGGCGCGAGACTGTTGCTGACGCTGATGCTTGAACTGCGCCGTCGCCGCAAGAAGTATGGTGTGGCGTCCGCCTGCATCGGCGGTGGTCAGGGAATCGCCATGGTTGTTGAAGCTGTCTAATAACCAATAACCAATTACGAATAACCAATAACGAATTACGAATAACCAAAGTGTTGAAACCACATGGCCATTAAGACAGTTGGTGTGCTCGGTTGCGGGTTGATGGGCGCGGGCATTGCGCAGGTCTCGGCGGCGGCCGGGTTCAAGACCTATTCGCTCGAGGTCAACGAAGACGTGCTCAAGAAGGGCCTCGGCCGGATCGAGAAGTTCCTGACCGGCGGCATCGAGAAGGGCAAGGTCACCGCGGCGCAGAAGGCGACCGTGCTGGGAAACCTGACGGGCACGACGAAGTATGCGGACTTGAAAGACTGCGACCTCGTGATCGAAGCCATCATCGAGAACGTTGAGATCAAGAAGCAGGCCTATGCGCAGCTCGAGGCGGTGATCGGGCCGCATTGCTTGATCGCCTCGAACACCTCATCGCTCTGCATCACGGAGCTTGCCGCGGGCACCAAGCGGCCCGACAAGGTCGGCGGGATGCACTTCTTCAATCCCGTGCCGCTGATGAAGCTGGTGGAAGTGATCCGCGCGCTGGCGACCAGCCAGGACACACACGAGGAGCTGTTGGGGTTCGTGAAGGCGATTGGCAAGGAGCCGATCTCCGCCCCCGATCGCGGCGGCTTCATCGTCAACCGGCTGCTCGTGCCGTACTTGCTCGATGCGATTCGCTGTCACGAAGAGGGCCTCGGCACGGTCGAAGACATCGACAACGGCATGAAGCTCGGCTGCGGCTACCCGATGGGCCCGTTCGCGCTGCTGGATTTTGTCGGCCTCGACACGACCTATTACATCGCCAACATCATGTTCGAAGAATTCCGTGAGACGAGGTTCGCGCCGCCGCCGCTGCTGAAGCGGATGGTGCTGGCCGGGCATCTCGGTAGGAAGAGCGGTAAGGGCTTTTACGACTATTCCGCCAAGTAGACGTACGGGCCACAGAGACACAGAGACACAGAGACGGAGTTTCGGTTCGCTGGCGTCGCTTCGCGACGCGGGTCCGATGAAGCGGCTGGAAAAATGAATCGCCTGAACCTGGTGCGACTCATTTTGTCCAACCGCTTCATCGGACCTCCACCGGCCCTCGACGGGATCATTCCGAAGGCCGCCGCCAGCGAACCTCACTGCAAAAACCGCAACCCCAATCCACGGCTGCGATCGCATCTTCTGCGATCGTCCGTGCGCGTTTCAGCCGAAACCCACCAGAAATCGGTTGGCATTACTGATGCTCCGTCTGCTCTCCGGAGATGGAATGTCATGACCGAAACGAACGATCCTCTGACCGAGCAAATCATCGGGTGCGCAATCGAAATTCACAAGCAATTGGGCCCCGGCCTGCTCGAGAGCGCTTATCACAGCGCGATGTGCATCGAGCTCGCATTCAACCGGCTTACGTTTGAACGCGAGCGATCGATCTCCGCGGAATACCGGGGAGTAAAGATCGGCGATTACAGACCCGATTTGATTGTAGAAAACAAGGTCGTGGTCGAGATTAAGAGCGTCTCCAACTACGATCCGGTATTCACAGCGCAGATGCTGACCTACCTGCGAGTAACGAGACTTCGAGTTGGACTGGTGTTGAACTTCAATCGGCCGGTGCTGAAAGACGGAATCAACCGCTTCGCGTTGTGACCAGAAAGATTTGAGAGCGGTTCGCTGGCGTCGCTTGCGACGCGGAGCCGAAGAAGCGATTGGAAAAGTGAGTCCCCTGCATCCCGTTGGGACTCATTGTTTCCAATCGCTTCTTCGGATCTGAGCCGGCCTTCGGCAGAAAACTACCGAAGGCCGGCGTCAGCGAACTCATGTCTCTGTGTCTCTGTGTCTCAGTGGCCCGTATGTGGGCCAGGATCAGCGTGACAGTCTTTGCAATGACTGTTTCGCCTGCTCTTTGAAGCGTTTGTCTTCGGGGATCCAGTCGGGATGCGGCGGGGCGTCGAGCGCCGCCTGGTATTCCTTGCGGGCTTCATCTCTGCGTCCCAGGTCGTCGAGCGTGTCGGCCAGGAAGATGCGGGAGATCACACTCTGCGGGTTGTAGGTGAGCGCCTTGCGCAGGTGCACTTCTGATTTCTTGTTGCTGCCGCCGAACAGCCCCGGCACTTTGAAATACCAGCGCCCCAGCGCGCGGTCGGCCGATCCATCGAGGAACGCCGGATTCAGCTTCAGCGCCATCTCCAGCGCGTCGCGGATCTGGCCGCGGTACTTGATGCCCTGGCGGAGGCCGAACGACTCGGCCAGCGCACCCATGTTGGCGGCGAGCCAGAAATGGCCCTCGGGTTTGGCGGCGTTGAGCGCCATGGCCGTTCGCGCCGCGGCGATGCCGCCCTCGAGCGCGCCTTTGCGCTCCGGCTCGGGCAGGCCGTTGGTGCCCAGCCAATAGCGGCCCTGCGCCAGCTTCCAGGCGGATTCGAAGTCTTTGGGATTCGCGCCGAGGCGCGCCGCCCAGATCTCGGTCGCGCGTTTGGCGCTCGCGAGGGTTTCGCGATCGCGGTAGAGCGCGTCAGGGTCATCGGCGACTTGCGCGGCCAGCACCGAACCTGCGAGATACAATGCCGTGATGCAGGATCTCATCCAGCGACTGCTGATCGAGCTGGGCGAAGACCCGGCCCGGGAAGGGCTGGTGAAGACGCCGAGGCGGGTCGACAAGGCGCTGCGGTTTCTCACGAGTGGCTACCAGGCTGACATCGATGAAATGCTGAACGGGGCACTGTTCAGCGTCGATTATAGCGAGATGGTGATCGTCCGCGACATCGACTTCTACAGCATGTGCGAGCACCACTTGCTGCCGTTCTTCGGCAAGTGCCACGTCGCCTACATCCCGAACAAGCGGGTGATCGGCCTCAGCAAGATCCCGCGGCTGGTCGACATCTTCGCGCGCCGCCTGCAGCTGCAAGAAAGAATGACCAACCAGATCGCCGAGACCATCACCGAGAAGATCAGCCCGCTCGGCGTCGCCGTGGTCTGCGAAGCCACGCACCTGTGCATGGCGATGCGCGGGGTCGAGAAGCAGAACTCCTACACCATCACCAGCGCGATGTTCGGGGCCTTCCGCGAGCAGTCGCGGACACGGATGGAATTCCTCGAATTACTCAAGCTGCGGGGCGGCATCGCGTCATCCGGTCCGACGCATTCCCACGATTTCGACGAATAAAAACAAAACAGGAGGCCAGGAGATCAGGAGAAGTATTTTCTCCTGACCTCTTGACCTCCTGTGAAGCCCTCCTGATCTGCTAGAAGCGGAACGCGACATTAAACCGGATGTTCCGCGGGCCGTAGACCTGCGCCGGCGAGCCGAACTGCGGCAGCGTGTTGATGGCGCCGGCAGGGTCGCCGTTCTGCCGCAGGTTGATGGTGCCGCTCAGCGTGCGCGCATCCCACACGGTGTTGTTGTTCGCAATGTTATGGAAGTCGACCGAAGCTTCCAGGCTGCGCGCGCCGAAGCGGGCGGTCTTGAACACCCGCATGTCGGCGGACGTGCGCTGGCTGAGACGGTGCGATCCGAGTGGCTCGACGTTGACCGTGGTATTGCCGCCCACCGACAGCGGCGTCGTGACCTGACGCGTCAACGCGATGCCGCTCTGGCGGTTGAGATTGCCGGCCAGGCCGATCTCGTAGAACGGCAGCATGTAGCTCCCCGTGACCTTGAACTGGTGCGGCCGATCACCGAGCTGGCCCGTGACCGGACCATTGACGTTGAGCAGCGTATTCGGATTGACGGTGACGCTCTGGCCTCCAATTCGGGTCTGCGAATACGTGTACCCGGCCAGCACCTGCCACCGGTTGGACATCCGCTTGGTAGCGGTGATCTCCAGCCCTTTATAGGTCTGAAGGAACGTGCGGTCGTTGGTCAGGAACACGAGGTTGGTCGGCGACACCCGGTTGTAGAACTGGAAGGTCGAGTCGTCCGCCGTGCCGGCGACGCCGTCGCGTCCGTTATCCGCCCGTGTCGTGAGCGTGGATTCGAACGGGTTGGCGGGATTCGACGTGGCTTGCGGGTCCTTCTCGCGCCGGTAGGAATAGTTCACGCTGAGGCGGAGAGCTGGAAACAGCTCGTGGTCGAGGCCGGTCGTGAACTCGTCGGTGTAGGGCCGGCGGTAGTCAGGGTCCCATGAGATGACACTCAGGTTGGCCTGCGAAATGACCGGCGTGCCGGTCTGCTCGCCGTCCTGGAACACCCGATCGCCGTTGGCATCGACCCATCGGAACTGCTGGGAGTAGTTCGAGTTCGGGTTGACGGTGTCGAGCACGCCGCCGGTGGTGATGATGTAGTAATAACGGCCGGCGGACCCTTTGATCGCCGTCCTGCCATTGCCCGTCACGTCAACCGCCGCGCTCAGGCGCGGGCCGGCGGTCGTCCACTTGACGACGTCACGCTGCGCGGGAAAGGTGCGGGTCAGCGCCGGGAACCACCGGCTGGCGGGACTGCTCTGTTCAGGCAGGTAGCCTTCGAGCCGCTCCCAGCGCACGCCGCCGGTCAGCGTCAGCCGCTTGATCGCGTAGCTGTCCTGGAAGTACAGCGCCATCACGTCCACGGCCGTTTTGGTGAAGAACGGCGTGGCAAACAATGTCACGTTCTGGCTGAGGCCGGTGGCGCTGCTGTAGGTCAGCTCCAGATCGTCGACCCGACGCGTCCGGACTTCCACAGGCGAATGCGCGTTGTCGAAGCCGAACTTGAACTCGTGACGGCCGCCGAGCGCCTGGTCCACGTAGTACTGCCCGGTGGCGTTCATCTGGTAGCGGTTGCGGAACCGCTCGGTGTCCGCGGTGAAGTTCCGTGTCCGAATCCCGGTCGCGGTGTCGAGCAGCGTCTGGCCCGAGCCGTTCTGGTAGGTCGGGAAGGCGATCTTGTTCAGCCCCACGCGCGCGTCGACGAAGAACTTTTGCGTGACGACGGAGTTCAACAGCACCTGGTAGATGTCGAACACGTCGTCTTCGTTGCTGGTCGATTCCTTGACGAGCGAAGCCGATCCAGCCAGGAAGCGATTCGGCTTCTTGTAGTACTGCCGCGAGTACAGGCCGGTGAGCCGGTTGTTGTCGCTCAGCTGGTAATTTGCGTTGATCAGGCCGGAGGTGATGTCGGTCTTGTCGAGCACCAGCGTCGAGAAGGCCGCCGGCACGTTGACGTGCACGCGCCAGTCGCGGAACGACGTGAAGATGCGAAGTTTGCGAGCGAGGATCGGACCGCCGCCGCTGATGTTCACGTCAGAAACGAAATCCACCGCGTTGGTCTCCCGCCGGAAGCCGTAGCGCAGCAGGTTGTCGTCGATGTTCTGCGTCTGCGTGGCGTCGCCCAGCCAGGCGCCCGTCAGGCGGCCGCTCCAGCGTTCTCCGCCGCTCTTGGTCACCATGTTCAGAAACACGCCGCTGGTCGGCACTGTGATGTCGTGCGCGCCGGTCGAGACCTGGATGTCGTCGAAGGCGTCGAAGTCGTAGTAGAAGCCCGCCGCGCCGATGGCGGCCGGATCGCCGACGTTGATGCCGTTCAGGTAACTCGAGTTCTGAGCGCTGGTGGTACCGCGGGCGTTGAAGACGCCCTGCAGGCCGCCGGAGGTGCCGCCCACGTCCGGCCGCGTGATCAGCAGGCTCGGCACCTTGTATTCCACCAGCGACCAGATGTCGCGCCCACCCGGCGTTCCCTGGAGCAACTGCTCGCCCAGGTTGACGCTGGTGTTCGCGCTGGTCGTGTCGACGACCGGCGAGGTCCCCGTGACGGTGACCGTTTCGGCCACCGTCGCCACCCGCAACGACATGTCGAGCGGCACCGTCGCGCCGACCTGCACGTTCACGCCCTCGCGGATGACGCTGCGGAAGCCCTGGAGCTCAACCTTGACGGAGTACACCCCTGGCGGCAGGGACGGGAAGCGATTGACGCCGCCACTGTCGGTCACGCCGGCCATGGTGCCTGACACGAGGACGGGACTGGTCAAGGTCACGGCCACGCCAGGCACCGAGGCGCCTTGTTCGTCGCTCACGCGAACCAGAATCGATCCCGTTTGCATTTGGGCGGCCGCTGGAAGCGCCGCGAAGAGTGCCAGACCGACCGTGACGAGCCAAATTCTTGCTCGATTCATCGCCTTATGTCCTCCGATAATCCGTTTCGACTCTTACAAAAAGTTGGATGGAACAGTCTTGCACGCGAGCGAATCACACCGGTAGCTGCTGACAAGGGCAGACTTTCGCGAACCATATATGACATCGACCTGACGGGCGTACAGGTCAAGCAATATGAGCAAGCAAGCTCCCTGCCGAGCTGCTTGGCCGAGTGTACACGGACGCTATACTGAAAGCATGCGAGTGGTCTTGACCCTGTTTTGCGCGATATTGCTGCTCGGTGCGGTCCTCGACGCCCAGACACGGAAGACCGCCCCCAGGAAAAGTCCAACAAGAGCCGCCAAGAAGGTGATTCCTCCGGTCGTCACGCGGATTCAAGCCGAATGGCAATGCCCGTCAGAGCTGGGTGTGGGCGTGACGACGACCAGGAAGTTTTGTGATGTGTTGACGGGGCGCGAACCCAGGGATGGTGTGCTCATCACGATTCCTCCCCATCGCGGTCCCGTCCTGCTGTCGTTCGAACTCCACAATCGCCACACCTATTCCGAGGAGTTGGTGAAGGCCAAGCAGGCGTATCGCAAATACACCGCGACCATCGGGGTGCTCTCGATGGACAACACGCTGGTCGATCGCGCCGTGGTGCAAAGCGAATTTCGCACCGCCAGGGATCTGTTCGATCGCATCGGCGGTGGCGCCGGGCCCGGCGGCGTCAAGGCGGTGGCGCCAACCGGCTCGGAGCTCATCACCATGTCGTTGCCCGAGGACGTCGTCGATCAGGTGTCGATCCTCGGTGAGAAACTGTCGGTGATGCGGCCCGACGGCACCGACAACTACACCGCGGCCGGACGGCCCGTCGCGACGATCAGCAACGTGATGCTGGAGTTCACGGCAGCTCCGCCCGCGAAAAAAGCCCCTGCCAAGAAAAAGCCCTGATCATTGCGTAGCGCGGAACTTTAGTTCCCCGAAACAACGGCGACCAGCGGGATGTCCTGGTTGAGGGCCCACTGTTCCCACTCCGCGGCCGTGCGAGTCAGCATCGTGATCGAGAGATCGCTGCCGTCGGGTAATTCGAGCGCGCCATACAACCGCGCACGGAAATGCGGCTCGAGTGCGCCGATCGCGACCATTCCTTCTTTGGCCGCATAGACCGCATAAGCGGGATTTCCGCCGCCCAGGAAACCGCCGGGGACCGTGAGGCCGCGCCTGAGCGGCGCCGCGAGATCACGCACCGCATCGAACAGGCCGACGACCCGGCGCGAGCCCGGTCCTTCATGCATCAGCGCGAGCACGGCGCCGTGGGCGCGTTCGGCGCCGGCCATATCCGCTGCCAGCGTCAACGGCAATCCGCCCTGCACCAATCCCGCTCGCGCCTGATAGTTGAGGTCGTGGCCCGCTTCATCCGGGTTCGAGGTGTCGCCGACGATATTCAGGTGGCGGAGCGTGGGGAACTGCACGGCGAGGGAATCGGCGTCGAGCCCGAGACGCGTGAGGGCGCGCGGCCGATGGCCTGCGATGAAGACGTCGGCGGCGGCGAGCCGTGCTTTCAACGTATCCATGCCTGCCGGCGTTTTCAGATCCAGCGGCTCGATCGTGACGCGCGCGTGCAGCTCGTCGTACCACGGCTTGCAAATGCCTGCGAGCGGGTCGCCCCAGGGCGGCTCGATCTTGATCGCGGATGCGCCCTCCGCCACCAGTCGCGCGACGGCGACCGGCCCGGGCAGATTGAGCGCGAGGCTAACGATCTTCACGCGCCATCCATTCCTCCAGGATCGAGCCGAGATCCAAGTCGGGCGCCACGAGGCAGCTGTGGCCGTGCCCTTCCAGCACGCGCATCGCCGAGCCGGGCGTGAGCGATTGCATCAGGCGCGCTTGCGCCACCGAGGGCAGCAGGTTGTCGCGATCGGCGGCGAGAAACAACGTCGGCGACGCGATCTCCTGCAGCCGGGCGCGGATGTCGTAGTCGCGAAGAATCCGCAGCCGCGACAGATAGCCGTCGCGGGTCGTCGCGCGCATCAAACCAAGAAACCGGCGAATCTCCTCGCGGCTGGTCTGTGCCGAGTGCATCCGGCCGGCGTTGACCTGGCGCACCAGCGGCATCATGCCCCAGGGCATCGCGCGGAGGAGGTGGTAGCCGAGCAGCAGCCGCGCTTTCGACCCATAGTGCGCGAACGAGTTGAGGATCACCAGCCGCGCTACGCGTTCGGGATGCGCGACCGCGTAACTCAGGGTGATCGCGCCACCGAACGACTCGCCGAGCAGCGTGACCGGACGGCCATCAGGCGCCGCGGCCGACACGGCGGCGTGCAGATCGTCGACGAGATCGCCCATGCGGGCCGCATCGTCTCGCAGCCGCGTGGTCGTGACCTCGTAGCGGCGCTCGAGGAGCGGCAGCTGCCGGTAGAACAGCAGCCCCGTTCCGTCGATGCCGGGCACGAGCACTAGAGGGTTCTTAGTCAACAGCTCAACAGCTCACAAGATCAAGAGATTCGCCTGTCCCTATGGTACCTTCTCGCCTCGTGACCCCCGCGCAAACCGGACGCGTGGCCTGGACGGTGATCACCATTTTCATCGTCGAGAGCCTCGTCTTTGGACTGTCAGTGCTGCCGGCGTTCTATTTCTGGACGTGGACGCTGACGTGGGCCATCCCCGATTTCCCTCTGCTGCGGCCTGCCATCGTGGCCACCACGCTGGTGCCCGCCTACCTGGTGTTTTCGTTCGCGCTGGTGGTGCTCTCGGCGTTCTCGACGCGTCTCTGCGGATGGCGGACGGCGCCCAACGGCGTGTGGAAGCTACGCGAGCTCGAATGGCCGCTGCTCGACTGGGTTCGCTACATGGTTTCCACCCATGTCGTGCGGGTGCTGGTGGGCACGTTCTTCCGCGCCTCGCCGCTCTGGACCTGGTATCTGCGGTGGAACGGCGCCCGCATCGGACGCGGCGTGCACATCAACAGCCTGTCGATCTCGGATCACAACATGCTGGAGTTCGGCGACGGCGTGGTGATCGGCGAAAACGTCCATCTCTCAGGGCATACTGTTGAGGGCGGGATGGTCAAGACCGGCCCGGTGCGGCTGTCGCGCTTCGTCACGGTCGGACTCGGGAGCATGGTGGGCATCAACGTCGAGGCGGGTGAGAAGTGTCAGATCGGCGCGTTGAGCGTGGTGCTGAAGGGCTCCAAGCTGGATGGTGACTCGATCTATGCCGGCGTCCCCGCGCGCAAGATCGATAAACGAACGCCGGCCGCGGTGGTTTTGCCCGAAACGACCGGTGAACCTTGAACCCCTGAACCCCTGAACCCCTGAACCACTGAACCGCTGAACCCCTGAACCTCTTTGTCACAACTTCTCTCCATAGTCGTCCCCGTATATAACGAAGCGCGGACGGTCGCCGAGGTCATCGAGCGGCTGCTCGCGATCGACCTGCCGGCGCCGCGCGAGATCCTCGTCGTCAACGACGGCTCGACCGACGGCACGCGCGAGGTGCTCGATCGCATTCCTGCCCGCTCCGAGCTGCGGGTCATCCATGCCGAACGAAACGGCGGGAAGGGCAGCGCCATCCGCATCGGGTTTGGCAAGGCCGCGGGGACGATCGTCGCGATTCAGGATGCCGACCTCGAGCTCGATCCCGCCCAGATCGCGCAGTTGGTGGCGCCGATCCTGTCGGGGCAGACCCGCGTCGTCTATGGGTCGCGCTTTCTGGCGGGACGTCCCGATGCGCCGTGGCTGTCGATTCTCGCCAACCAGGTGCTGACGGGTGCGACCAACGTCCTGTTCGGCGGCCACCTCACCGACATGGAGACCTGCTACAAGGTGATGACGACCGAGGTGGCGCGGTCGCTCAACCTCGAATGCAACCGCTTCGACATCGAGCCTGAGATCTCGGCCAAGCTGCTGCGCGACGGGCACAGCATCCTCGAGCTGCCGGTCCGGTTCGAGCCGCGCAGCCGCGCGCAAGGCAAGAAGATCGGCTGGCGCGACGGCGTGCAGGCGATCAAGGTCCTCGTCAAGTACCGCTTCTCTCGATGACCCGCCTTCGCCCAGGCTACGGCGGGCAGGGCCTGGTCGCTGCGATCGTGGCGATCATCGCGGCATTGGGGCTGGCGGGCTTTGGCATTGCCAAGGGCACGTGGGCCGTCGGCGGATCCGACTCGTCCTGTTACGCGTTGATGGCGGATGCGTTTGCGCACGCGCGGTGGCAGCCGACCAGCCCTTTAGCGATCCAGGCACCGTGGCCTGACGCAGCGCGGTCGCTGGCTCCCGGCGGCTTCATTCCCTCGCCGGTTCGCGCCGATGCAGCGTCGCCGATCTGCGCGCCGGGACTGTCGGTGCTGATGGCGCCGCTGGTGGCGATCGCCGGCCCGGACGCGATCTTCGTGCTCTCGCCGATCGCGGGCGCACTGCTGGTGTGGTGTGCCTTTCTTCTGGCGCGGCGCCTGGCGGGCGGCCTCGCGGGCGCAACGGCGGCGGTGCTGGTCGCCGCCAGCCCGATCGTGCTGTTCCAGGTCGTGCAGCCGATGAACGACGTCGTCACCGCAGCGCTGTGGCTGGCCGCGCTTGCGGTTGCGTGTAGAGGCGGGTCTTTCTTGTCCGCCGCGCTTCTCGCTGGAATACTCACAGGCCTCGCGATCCTGGTTCGTCCGAATCTCGCTCCAGTTGCCATCGTCGTTTTGATCACAGGACTGGCGCTGGCACGCGAACCTCGCAAGCAAGAGGCCTCGTTGGTGTGGAGGCAACCCCTTCGTTGGGGTTGCCTGTTTATGGCCGGCTCGGTCCCGGCGATCGCACTCCTCCTTGTTCTCAACCAAATCCTCTACGGCGCGCCCTTCGGCTCCGGCTACGGCAGCGCGTCTGCGCTGTTCAGCGCGGGCTTCTTCAGCACCAATGTCACGCAACTGCTGACACGCATCTACGAAACGCAAACGCCGTTTCCGCTGCTCGCCCTGCTGGCGCCGCTGGTGTTCGCGGAGCGGGCAAGGGCGATCGCGTGGTCGCTGCTGGCAGCCGCTGCAGCCGTGATTGCGTGCTACCTGTTTTATAGGCCGTACCCGGAGTGGTGGTACCTGCGCTTTGAATTACCCGCCGTGGTCTTGCTGCTTGTGGTGGCGAGCGCGGTCGCGGTGAACCTGGCGCAGCGCGCCAATATGACCGGGGTGATTCCGCTGCTGGCGGTGGTCCTCGCGATCCTCTCTACTCGAGTGGCCGGCGGCCGGCAGGTCTTCAAGCTGCAACAACTGGAAGGCCGCTATCGCGACACGGCGTCGCTCGTGCACGATCGCCTGCCCGAGAATGCCGTGTTGATCACCGTCTGGCAGAGTGGCGGCGTGCGCTTTCATGCCGGCCGCGAGGCGGTGTTGTGGGATTCGCTCGACCCGGCGTGGATCGATCGCGCGGTCGCGTGGCTCACCGCGCAGGGCCGCACGCCTTACATCCTGCTCGAGCGGCCGGAGGAACGGCAGTTTCGCGAGCGCTTTCGCGGCGCATCGGAGTTAGGCGGACTTGACTGGCCGCCGCGCTTCGACCTGGCCAGGCAGGCGCGGATCTATGACCCTGCCGATCGCGCACGCTACTTACGAGGAGAATCGTACGCGACCGAGAATATTCGCCCAAAATAACCAATAACCAAGAACGAAATAACCAAAAAACACCGTGTGCCTTTAGTTATTGGTAATTGGTTATTGGTTATTCGCTGTCAAGGCCGCAGCACCCAGTCGCCCAGGAAGATATAGATCGCGTAGACCGTGCCCTCGCCGACCACCACGCCGAACAGGAACTTCTTGAAGTTGATCCTCAGCGAGCCACACACATAACAAATCAAGTCGGTGGGCAGGAACAGAAAGAAGCTCCAGCCGATGATGATTGGCAGTTGATAAGTCTGTAGCGCCTTCTTCAGCTTCTGAATCTGCTTCGGGTACTTGCGCTCGAAGACTTCATCCAGATGGATGACGTCAGCAAACCCGTAGACGATCGAAGACGAGATGGCGATGCAGAGGAGCGTGAGGCCCAGCAGCACCCATGGATCGAAGAAGGGCATGGCGATCAACAGCGGAAACGTCGCCGGCACCAGCGTGAAGGCGCGAAACGATCCGATCAGCAGGTACGAGAGGGCCGCCACCCAGAACGACGCCGATAGGGCGTTCTGCAGCTCGCCCTGTACCACCTCGCGCTTGAAGAAATAGAGGTACAGCGCTCCGGCGACCACCATTATCCAGAGGGCAAACAGGGAGTATCGGACTCGCGGTCCGATCAGGTGAGGGGCCGGCACGAAGGACTCAAGGCTCGCCGAAGTGAATCTGTTGCTCCAGCTTGGCGAACCCCTGCACGGCAGACGGTTCAGGCGTCATCAGCGACACCAGGACGCCGATCGCGAACGACAGCGGAATGGTGAACAGGCCGGGGTTGCGATACGGAAACACGGCCGCCTCACGATGCAGGAGGTCGACCTGAATGGTTGGCGACAGGTAGATCAGCAGCAGCGTGGCGACCGTGCCGAACAGGATCGAGGCCTGCGCGCCCCGGGTCGTGAACTTCTTCCAGAACATCGACAACACCAGCGCGGGGAAGTTCGCGCTGGCGGCGATCGCAAAGGCGAGCCCCACCATGTAGGCGACGTTCTGTCCCTTGAACGCGATGCCGAGCACGATCGAAAGCACCGCGAGCAGAATCGTGCTGCTCCGCGCCACGATCATCTGCTCACGCTCGGTGGCCTTGCCGTGACGAAACACGTTGACCCACACGTCGTGCGACAGGGCAGCGGCACCCGCTAGCGTGAGTCCGGCGACGACGGCGAGGATCGTGGCAAAGGCGACGGCCGCGATGAAGCCGAGGAACGCCTGGCCGCCCACCACTTCCGCTAGTAGCGGCGCCGCCATGTTGCCGCCGGCGTCAACCGCGCGGATGGCGGGCTGGCCGACCAGCACCATCGCGCCGAAGCCGAGGATGAACGTCAGCAGGTAGAACGTGCCGATGATCGCGGTCGCATACGCCACCGACACGCGCGCGGTGCGGCCGTCGGGAACGGTGTAGAAGCGCATCAGGATGTGAGGCAGGCCCGCGGTGCCGAACATCAGCGCCAGCCCGAGCGAGATCGCATCGACCGGATCCGAGACGAGCCGTCCCGGCGCGAGCACTGCGGGGCCGTACTGATTGGCCGCCGCGGCGAACAGCGCGAGCGGATTGAACGAGAAGCGCGCCAGCACCATCATCGCCAGCATGAAGGCGCCCGACAGCAGCAACACCGCCTTCACGATCTGCACCCAGGTCGTGGCGATCATCCCGCCGAACAGCACGTAGGCCAGCATCACGACGCCCACGATCACGACCGCGACTTCGTATTCAAGACCGAACAGCAGCCGGATCAAGTTGCCCGCGCCCACCATCTGGGCGATCAGATAAAACGCCACCACCGCGAGGCTGCCCGCGGCCGCGGCCACGCGCACCGGCGCCTGTTGCAGCCGGAAGGCGACGACGTCGCTGAAGGTGAAGCGGCCGAGATTCCGCAGCGGCTCCGCGATCAGGCAGACCACGACGGGCCATCCCACCAGGAACCCGATCGAGTACACGAGGCCGTCGAAACCCGAGAGCGCCACGAGGCCCGCGATGCCCAGAAAGCTCGCGGCGCTCATGTAGTCGCCGGCGAGCGCCAGGCCGTTCTGCAGCGCCGTTACCGACCCGCCGGCGGCGTAGAAGTCCCTGGTGTTATGCGTGCGGCGCGCGGCAATCCACGTGATGACGAGCGACAGGCCGATGAAGAGCACGAAGCCCACCATCGCGGTGATGTTGGGCTCACCCGATTGCGGCATTACCGCCCCTCCCGACCGGGGTCCCCGCCACGCGGACTTTGCGTGGTGGGGTGGAGGCCGGGGTCCCCGCCACGCGGACTTTGCGTGGTGGGGTGGAGGCCGGGGTCCCCGCCACGCGGACTTTGCGTGGTGGGGTGGAGGTGGTCGCGGCGGATGTCGGCCACCGCCGCGTCGTAATGCCGGTTGGTCCAGCGCACGTAGATCATGATCAGCACCCACGCGGTGATGATCACGATCACGCCCAGCAGGATGCCGAGGCTCAACCCGGGCACCAGCACCGTGGCGAGCAGCGGCTTGTTGAAGGCGATGAGCAGCGTGAAGCCGACGTAGATGGCTGTCATCGCGGCCGTCAGGATCACGGCCAGGCGCCAGCGAGCGGCGGAAAGGCGGGCGAGGCGCGCGTGCGTGTCGGTCATCGGCGCTGATCATATACTCGGCACGATTGGAGCACCCCATGCGACGAGTCCTCGCCTTCATGCTCGCCACCCTGGCCACCTCGTGTGCCGCGAACGCGGTCGAAGCGCCGGCCGCCGCGACCGGGCTCACCATCGAACAGCTGATCGACATCAAACACCCGTCGAATCCGAGCTGGTCGCCCGACGGCGCGCGGGTCGCGTTCATTTGGGACCGCGCGGGTATTGCCAATCTCTACCTCTCCGATCTGTCGGGCGGGGCGCCGAAGGCGCTGACCTCGTACGAGGCCGGCAGCGTCGGCAACACGTTCTGGAGCCGTGATGGGCAGCGCGTCTACTTCGCGCGCGGCGGCGATCTCTGGCAGGCCAGCGTGAGCGGTGGCGCGCCGGCGGCGGTCTGGACGACCGCCACACCTGAATCGAACATCGTGGTGTCGCCCGACGGCGGCCGTGTCGCGTTCGTGCGTCCCGCGACTGGCGCGGCCGGCGTCGACCTGTGGACCCGCACGCTGGCCGACGGCAAGCAGCGGCGTGTGGCCCACGACGACAAGAGCATCGCCGGCGTGAACTGGGCCCCGGGTGGGGCGCACCTGGCATACGCAGCGGGCGCCGATTCGATCCGGCACGAGCAGACCCCCGACTACTCGGGCGCGAAAATCATCTACACGATTACCGAGCGCACTCCCGCGCAGGCCTACGTGGTCGCGGCCGCCGGCGGCACGCCCAGGGCGATCGGCACGCCGGGTGGCGGCGGCGTGCGATGGGTGGACCCGGCGCGCGTCGTCTTCGATCGCACCTCGCCCGACTTCAAGAAGCGAACGATGTACGTCGCGGACCTCGCGACCGGCGCGCCGCGGGTGGCGCGGGTGGCGCGGGAAGATGTGGACGAGAAGTTCTGGAGCATCACCGGCGATGCCGGCGCAAACTCGCAGCCCTCGCCCGATGGCAAGTGGATCGCGGTGGTGAGCGACCGCGACGGATGGGATCACATCTACGTGATGCCGGCCGGCGGCGGTGACGCCGTCCAGATCACGAAGGGCAAGTTCGAGGCGTGGCGGCCGTCGTGGTCGCCCGACAGCACGCGGCTGGCCTTTGATGCCAACGAGCCCGACCGCCCCGGCACGCGCCACCTCGGGATTGCCACGATCGGATCGGACCCGGCCCGCGCGACGATCGCGATGATCACGACCGGTCGCGGCACCAACATTGCGCCGGCGTGGTCGCCTGACGGCAACCGCCTGGTCTATCAGCACACCGATCCGCGGAACCCCGCGGATCTGTTCGTCGTCGACGCCAAGGCTGGCGCGACGCCCGTCCGCCTCTCGTCGTCACTCCCAGCCGGCGTCGATCGCTCCGCGTTTGTCGAGCCGGAGTTCGTGCACTATCCCGGGCCGGACGGGCAGTCGGTGCCCGGCTGGCTGTATTCGCCGAAAAACCTGGATCGATCGAAAAAGCATCCTGCCATCGTGTGGATTCACGGCGACGGCGTGAACCAGAACTACGACGGGTGGCACGTGCAGCGGAACTACGCGGTCTATTCGAGCTTCCATCAATATCTGTTGCAACAGGGCTACGTCGTCTTGATGCCCGATTACCGCGGCAGCATTGGCTATGGCAAAGCGTGGCGGCAGGGCGTTTACATGGACGTGGGCGGCAAGGACGCGAAAGACGCGTGGATGTCGGCAAACTATTTGAAGACGCTCGGCTACGTCGACATGGAGCGCGTCGGTGTCTGGGGCTTGAGCTACGGCGGCTTCTTCACGCTGATCGCCGTCACCGATCAGCCCACGTTGTTCCGCGCGGGCGTCGATGTGGCGGGCGTGGCCGATTACGCGATGTACTACGAGGACCCGTATCATGGCGGCTGGACGACGAGCCGGATCGGGACGCCGCAACAGAACCCGGACGTCTACCGGCAGGCCTCACCGATTTCACACGTCGATCGGCTCGAGCGTCCGCTCCTGATTCTTCACGGCACCTCCGACGTCAACGTGCCGTACCTGCATTCCGTCCGGCTGGTGGACGAGCTGCTGAAAAAGGGCAAGGGACACCTCACCGAATTCATGGTGTATCCCGGCGAGTTCCACTACTTCACTCGCGAGCAGGTCTTGCGCGATGCGTGGACGCGCGTCGACCGTTTCTTCGGCCACCACTTGAAAGGGGCCGTGCCGTCGACGCACTAGTGCTATAGTCCGCGCAATTCATACCGTGTTGACACGGTGCGCACAGTCATCGGCGTCATCGTTTCGGGTGTTGGCTTGGTCTGGCTGTTTTACTCGCCACTGCCCCCACGGCAGAAAAAGGAGTGAGCTATGCGTGCGCGGTTGATTGCCTCCCTCGTCATCTCAGCAGTCACGTTCCTCGCGGCCCCGGCGTCCGCGCAGGACGGCGTGATCTTCGGCTCCGCCGTGGACAGCACCAAGGCCTCGCTGCCCGGTGTGGCCGTGACGGCGACGCTGATCGACACTGGCCGCGTTTATTCCACGGTGACCGACGAGCGCGGCGAGTACCGCTTGCGCGGGCTGGAAGCGGGACGATACAAAGTACAAGCGGAGTTGTCGGGGTTCTCGACCGTGGTCGTGCCCGACATCGAGCTGCTGGTCGGCCAGAATCGCATGCTGCCGTTTGCGATGCAGGTCGCATCGCTCTCTGAAACACTGACAGTCACGGGCGAGTCGCCGCTGGTCGACATCAGCTCCACGCAGGTCTCGGGCAACGTCGATCGCCGGCAGATGGAAGAACTGCCGCTGCAGGGACGCAACTGGATGGAGCTGGCGATGCAGGTCAAGGGCATCACCGCCAACGCCGTCGATACCACGCCCGGCGTTCGCGATCGCCAGTTCCAGTTGAACCTCGACGGACAGGAGATCACGCAGCAGGTCGCCGGCTCCGGCTTCGGCCAGCCCAAGTTCAGCCGCGAAGCCATCGCCGAGTTCCAGGTTGTCACCAACCTGTTCGATATCACGCAGGGCCGCTCGCTCGGCATCCAGGTGCAGGCGATCTCCAGATCGGGGACCAATAACTACGACGGCAGCGTGTACGGCTACTTCCGCGACGACAAGTGGAACGCGAAAGACTTCATCGCGAACCGCGTGTTGCCGTACGCCAACCAGCAGCTGGGTGGCGCGTTCGGCGGACCGGTCGTCAAGGACAAGGCACACTTCTTTGCCTCGTTCGAGCGTGAGAACGAGCCGAACACGATCATCACCTCGCCCGCGGCGCTGCCGGGCCAGACGTTCTCGTTCGACACCAAGCTCGTCCAGAACAGCTTCCTGGGCCGCGGCGACTGGCAGGCGCGGCCCACTGATCACCTGACGGCACGCGCGTCGTACTGGGACTGGGGTAATCCCTTCACGCAGGTCTCCGGCTCGGAGCATCCGTCACAGGCCGCGTCGCGCTATCGCAAGGCGATCAACGTGGTCGGCACGTGGTCAAAGGTCTTGAGCAACACGACGCTGCAAGAGGTCAAGGTTGGCTACACCCATTTCGACTGGCAGAACCTGCTGGCGATTCCCGCGCTCGCCAACACGCCCAACTATGTATTCCCCGGACTGACCGTGGGGCAGCGCCGTAACTATCCGCAGGAGTTCTTCCAGAACACCATTAGCGCGCGCTACGACCTCACCAAGTCGTGGGGCCGGCACGACTCGAAATTCGGCGGCGAGTACCTGCGCTGGCACGACACCGGTCAATGGCAGTTGCTGTCGAAGGGCGAGTTCATCTTCACGGCCGCGCCCGCCGACCTGAACCGGCGCTTCCCGGCGAGCGCCTGGAACGATCCTTCCAAGTGGGATGTGACGGGCCTCGACGCCACCGTGCAGCGTTTCGATCAGAACTTCGGCGACTGGACCATCGACATCCCGCGGCCGACGTGGGCGGTGTGGTTCGGCGACACCTGGCGCATTGCCGACTCGTTCACGGTGAACTACGGCGTGCGGTGGGACGCCGACTGGGGCGCGCTCGATCCGCCGCACATCACCACCCAGACGAAGTTCAATCCGGTTGGCGGCCCGCCGTACCCGGACATCGATCTCGGGCCCGGCGATTTGCTGTATCCCAATAACCTGCGCGACATCGGCAGCGTGGCGCCGCGTGGCGGCTTCACCTGGAATGTCGGCGGCGACGGCAACTTCGTGATTCGCGGCGGCAGCGGCCTCTACTACAGCATTCCGGACTCGAACACGACCTTCAGCATCCAGTCGTTCAACGGTGAGCGCATTCTGGTGAATTCGTTCCCGAACGACGGGCAGCCGGGGTTCCTCGCCGACCCGACGCGCGGCCGCACGCCGCAGGATTTCCTGTCGGGCCGCTTCCCGCTGCCGGCGCAGAGCCCGCGCGTGATTGCGCACGACTACCAGATGCCGTCGACCTGGCAGAGCATCATCGGGTTTCAGAAGTCGATCGGCACCCAGCTCGGGGTCGAGGCCGACCTCACGCACTGGAAGGGCTACCACTTCGCGCGGCAGCGCGACCCGAACATGTTCTTCAACCCGGCGACCGGCTACAACCGCAACCCGGCACAGGGCCGCCCGGATCCGGCGTACACGCAGATCCAGTGGCTCGAGTCGAGCGGTCATGCCGACTATTCCGCGCTCTCGACCGGCATCAACCGCCGCTACCGCAACAACTGGCAGGCAGGGCTCACCTATACCCTGATGCTCTTCATGAACGACGACACGACGGGATTCCAGTACCAGGGGAACAACCCGTTCCAACCGGATGCGGAATGGGCCCGCTCGACCGACTTCCAGCGCCACACCGTTCGGCTAAACGGCATCTGGCGTCTGCCTTACGATTTGTCGCTGTCGGGTGCGTATCTCTTCGGGTCCGGCAATTACTACAACACGACCTACGCGGCCAATCCGTTCGGCGGCACCGGAACGAATCGCTACGTGACGGCGCCGCTCACGGTGACCGCGCCGGCCTCGACCCCGGACTCGCTCGATCGCTTCGACGGAAAATCAACCTACGCCGTCGGCGAAATCGTGCCGCGCAACGCCCTCGTTGGGAAGCCGCTGCACCGCATGGACATGCGGTTGTCGAAGGACATCAACCTGCCGGCCGGCATCAAGCTGACGGGCATCGCCGAGGTCTTCAACCTCACCAACCACAAGAACTTCGGCGCTTACAACGCGCAGCTGAACTCGACGACGTTCGGCCAGCCGCGGCAGAACTTGCTGAATGCGTATCAGCCGCGGGTGATGCAGTTGGCGTTTAAAGTTAGTTTCTGAGGTTCCTCACGGAGGTTCCTCACGGAGGTTCCTCACGCAGGTTCCTCACGGGGGTTCCTCACGGGGGTTCGTTACGAAGGTTCTCGCGAGCGTTCGTCGAACCCTCCTCGTGAAGAACCCTCGTGAAGAACCCTCGTGGGGAACCCTCGTCAAGAACCTTCGTGAGGAACTATTCGTCCCGCAAGGCCACGTTCGGATTCAGCCCCGCGGCGCGCCGCGCCGGTATCCAAGCCGCAAACGCCGCCACTCCCGCGAACAATACTGCCATCGTTGTGTAAGTGGCCGGGTCGGTTGCCGTGACTCCGACCAGCAGGCTGGCCATCACGCGCGTCAGCGCCACCGCTGCGACCACACCGAGCACGATTCCGACGACGCTGAGGCGCATGCCCTGGCCGATCACCAGCCTGAGAATGCTGCCATGGGTGGCGCCGAACGCCATGCGCACGCCGATCTCAGTGGTCCGTTGGTGGACGGTCGCGGCCAGCACACCGTAGAGTCCGATCATCGCGAGAATTGCCGCCACGCCCGCGAAGCCGGGCGGGAGCGGGAAGTCGACGACGTTGCGGTTGCGCAAGTCGGACCAGACCGTGCCGAGCCGTGCGGCCTCGTTGTAGGGGAGCGGGCGCAGCAACACGGCGTTGACGACGCTGAAGATCGCGGTGGTGGCGCCGATGCCCAGTGCGATCGTGAGGACCGCGGTGACGGTAAAGGCGGGCTGCCGGCGAAGGCTGCGCACCGCGAACGTCAGGTCGCGTACGAACGTTGGGTACTTGAGGACTTGGGGGCTTGGTATTTCCCAAGCCCTCCAGCCCTCGAGCCCTCAAGCCCGCGATCGTTAGTGGGTGGTCGTGACCTGCGGACCCTTCTTCAAGCCCTGGATCTGCAGCACCGGCACGCCCGGCTGCTCCTTGAGCACTTCCTTGCGATAGAGCTTCTCCATCTCGGCGTGATGGCGCAGCTCGTCGGGGGTGAGGTCCTTCTTCTTGCGCGCCGCGATCTTCTCGTCGCGCGAGTTCTTCGCGATACCGAGTACGTCCAGATCGGTCTGGATGCCGGCGGCCACCGCTTCAGGATTGAGCTTCAGCGTGTGCTCGGAGCTGCTGAGCGGCACCGATTTGTTGCCGGCGAAGATCTCGTGACGGCCGTGCTCGTCGTACCACTTGGTGAGCGTGGCGGTCATGTGCATCTTCTCGATGATGTTGCGCCAGCCGATGCCGGTGTTGTAGGCGCAGAACGAGATCTCGCCCATCTGCGTGGCATACGGGATGATGCACATCTCGGTGCGGCGGAAGTCGTAGTTGAACAGATCCTGGAACCACATGCCCGCGATGAACAGGAAGTTCCAGCGATCGGCGCGGCGCTTCTCGATGTCGGCCTTGGTGCGATCGCCACCGACCTTGCCGTAGTCCTTGCCGGTGGCGCCGAAGGTCTTGTCGAACTTCTTCAACAGGTCGCTGAGCTTGAAATGCGTCGGCGATTTGAACGAGTCGTAATTGCGCGCCAGCGCCAGCGCCATGCCCGCGACGGTCAGGAACTTGCCGCGCGCCGCGTCGTTGACCAGCGAGACGTCCTTCGCCAGCTGCTCGGCCTTGAGGAACGCGGTGACCGGGACGGCCTCCTTGGTGTCCTTGTCGATCATCACGGCCATGCCGATGCCGCAGTTGGGGTGGCAGCCGCAGGTGAGGTTGCCCCACTCGGTATCCGGGCCCTTGGCGATGTCGGCCCAGTCGGTGAACGTGCCCATGAACGAGATCGGGAACCAGTCGCGCACCGGCTCGCCGAGGCCGGTCTGGTTCTTCACGTCGTGGGCGAGGTGCGACAGCGTGTAGCGCTGCGCGGCGCGCCGCTCGGGCGTGACCTCTTCGTCGCGGCCGGTGAAGCTGACGGGCTGGAACGACAGGAAGTTGATCCGCTTGGGATTGTCGAGCGCGAACTCGATGATGCGGCCGACCTGCTCGTTGTTGACGCCGTTGACGATCGTCACGACCGGCACGATGTCGACGCCGGCGCTGTGGAGGTTCTCGATGGCGCGCAGCTTGACGTCGAACAGGTTGCCGACGCGGCGGTGCGCGTTGGCGGCGTTGCCGATGCCGTCAAACTGCAGGTAGGCGTAGCGCAGGCCCGCTTCGGCCGCGGCCTTCGCGAAGTCGAAGCTCTTGGCGAACTCGATGCCGTTGGTGGCCGCCTGCACCGAGCTGTAGCCGACCTTGCGCGCGTAGCGCACCGCGTCGAGGAAGTAGGGCGAGAGCGTCGGCTCGCCGCCCGAGAACTGCACCGACATCTGGCGCTTCGGCTTGATCGTGATGGCGTTGTCGAGCACCGTCTTGATGTCGTGCCACGTCAGCTCGTGCACGAAGCCGACCTGGTTGGCGTCCATGAAGCACGGGTCGCACATCATGTTGCAGCGATTGGTGAGGTCGACGGTCAGCACCGAGCCGCGGCCGTGCTTGATGGTGCTGCTGCCGTGGTTATGGAGCTTCTCGTCGTTGTGCGCGCGGATGTCGCGGCCCGGGAACACCTCCTCGAGGTGCTTGAAGAACGCGGTGTCGATCGCCATCGTGTCTTCGAAGTGCCCGTGGATCGGGCAGTCCTTGATCATCACGATCTTGCCGTCCTTCTCGTCGATGGTCGCCTTGATCTCGCCGACCTTTTCGTTGAGCAGGGTTTCGAGCGGCCGCGTGCCGTCGAGAATCGCCTGGCGCGCTTCGCGCACGCAGGTCGGGCACAGCGAATCGGTCTGGCGCGGCCAGCCCAGCGGCGGCTTGGTCTTCTGGTGCGACTTCAGCAGCGGCTTGTCCGACCATCGCGGCGTCATCGAAGGGTTGGGGCTGATCTTGTTGAGCTGCGAAAACACCTGCCAGATGCCGTTGGCAGCGATCGACAAACCCTTTTCCGCGTACTTAATTGGCGCGTGCATGAGCGATCCTCAGGGAATCTTGGCGGAACTAAAGTTCCGCCCTACACAATCAGGCTCTGCCGTATCGATCGACGTCAACTCACGGCCCGTAAGTGGTTGAGTTCACGCTATCTTACGGACTTCTTGTGCGATTTTGCACAGGGATCGGGGAGCGGGCCGAAGCAGGCCCTGAACGGGC
This sequence comes from Acidobacteriota bacterium, assembly GCA_030650395.1. Taxonomy (GTDB): domain Bacteria; phylum Acidobacteriota; class Vicinamibacteria; order Vicinamibacterales; family UBA2999; genus 12-FULL-67-14b. The sequence continues at coordinate 56,019 of JAUSDY010000139.1, forward strand.
AATGGACGATGTGAACGGCCAATCACCGACAGAAAAAGTCGGCGATTCAGATGTTATTCTCGCGCGACGGCTGCAGGGGTCAGGGCTCAGGGATCAGCGACTCCTTGCGAGTGATGCGCTGATCCCTGATCTCTGATCCCAATTCTGAAAAGACCAAGGAGAAGGAAATGAAGCGACTAATAACGGTGTGCTGTATTTGTCTGGGGCTCGCGTTGGCCAACTCGCCGGCGTGGGCGCAAACCGAACAACACGATCACGCCGGCAAAGGCGCGATTAAAGCGGGTACGGTCAACTTCGAAACCTCGTGCAACCCCGCCGTCAAGGCCGACTTCAATCTCGCGGTCGCCGAGCTCCACTCCTTCTGGTTTCCCGAAGCGCGATCGATCTTCGAGAGCGTGCTGAAAAGGGATCCGACGTGCGCGATTGCGTACTGGGGCATCGGTCTGACCTACTGGGGCAACCCGTTCGCAGGACAGCGATCGCCGCAGACGATCGCCCTGGGCAAGGCCGCGCTCGACAAGGGCCTGGCCACCGGCACGCCGACCGCTCGCGAAAAGGGCTTCCTCACTGCGGTCGCCGGACTGTTCTCGAGCGCCGATGTGACCACGCAGCGGGCGCGCGTGGTGGCCTACGAAGGCGCGACCGAACTGGTGGCGAGTCAAAACTTGACCGATATGGAGGCGCGGATCTTCTGGGCGTTAGCCATCGCGCAGACCGCGCTCCCGACCGACAAGACCTTCGCGCAGAACTTGCGCGCGGCGGAGATCCTCGAGCCGCTCTACAAGAAGAACCCGAACCATCCTGGCCTCGCGCACTACATCATTCACTCCTACGACGTGCCCGCGCTCGCCGCCAAGGCGCTGCCCGCGGCGCGCGCCTATGCGGACATCGCACCGTCCGTGCCGCACGCGCTGCACATGCCGTCGCACACCTTCACCCGCGTGGGTGCATGGAAGGAATCGGTCGCCACTAACATCAAGTCGGCAGCGGAAGCCGAGAAGACCGGCGGATATAGCGAAGGCATGCACGCGATGGACTACGAGACCTACGCCTACCTGCAGATGGGCATGGACAAGGAAGCCAAGGCCGTACTCGATCACGCGATGGTGGTTGGGGCTGCGGCGGCCGGTACCGCGCCGGTTCCAGGCGCCACTGGATCGAACACCTTTGCCTTCGCGGCGATCCCCGCCAGGTACGCGATGGAGCGCGGCCAGTGGGCCGACGCCATGATGCTCAAGCCGACGCCCGCGCCGAACACGCCGTATACCGAGGCGATCACGCACTTTGCGCGCGCGGTCGGCGCCGCCCGCGCCGGCAAGCCGGCGGAGGCCGCTGCGGACATCGCGCGGTTGGCTGCGATTCGCGATCGCGAAATCGAAATGAAGGACGCCTACTGGACCGAGCAGGTCGACATCCAGCGGCGCGTGGCCGAGGCCTGGGTCATGTACGCGCAGGGACAGAAGGCCGAGGGCATCGCGGCGTTAACGGCCGCGGCCGACGCCGAAGACAAGACCGACAAGTCGGCGGTGACGCCCGGTCCGCTCGCGCCGGCGCGCGAGCTGCTCGGCTTCATGCTGCTCGAGGCCAACCGTCCGAAGGAAGCCCTGGTGGCGTTCGAGGCGGTGGCCAAGAAAGAACCGAACCGCTTCCTCGCGCTCTACGGCGCGGGTCAGGCGGCTGAAGCGACGAAACAGAAGTCGAAGGCGAAGGCTTACTACAAGCAGATCGTCGAGATCTGCGAGGACGCGGGCACGGAACGGCCCGAGCTCCAGTACGCGAGAAAGGCCGCCAGGTAGAGGCGGTCTCGCCGAAGCGCATGGCGCGAAGGCGGAAGACCCGCCTAGGCAGCGCGGCGTAGCGGAGGCGATTGCGCGGCTGGTAACGGCCGCGCAATCCGCTTCCATGAATACGCGGTGCGCACCACCGCGTAGATCACGAACGCGGCCGCATGGTCCCACGTCAGCCGGCGCGTGGCCGCCTGCTGCATCGCGCCATCGAACGCGACGATCAGGCACACCAGCACGCTGACCTCCGCGCAAAGCGCGAGGATCAACCACTTCATTGAGTTGTCTCCTTGGCAGCCGCCCGCGAGGCCGGCTGATGCGGCGCATTGTGCCACAGCCGGCGCCGTTACGAGCGTCCGCTCGTCACAAAATTCCGCAATCTCTCGAGCGCGGCCGTGACGATGGCCTCAGTGGCTGCAAAGCATACGCGGATGTAGCCTTCGCCATCACTGCCGAAACCGGCTCCCGGCGCGACGGCCAGTCCGGTTTCCTCGAGCAGCCGCAAGGCGAACGCGGTTGAATCGGTCAGTCCTTCGATCCGCGGGAAGGCGTAGAAGGCGCCTTGGGGCTCGGGCAACGACACCCCTGGCATTGACGACAGGCTCGCCATGACCTGCTCGCGGCGGCGCGCATAATGCGCCCGCAGCTCCTCGATGTACGGCTCACCGTCGCGCAGGGCGACGATGCCCGCTTGCTGCACCATCGCCGTGGCGTTCGACGTCATGAACTCCACGGCCTGGTACATCGTCTTGATGGTGGCCTCGCTGCTCTGCGCCCAACCGAGCCGCCATCCGGTCATGTTGTAGGTCTTCGAGAAACTGTTGACGACGATCAGCCGGTCCTTGTTGGCGACGACGCGCGCGAACGATGGGGCGACCTGTGGCGATAAACCTGCAGGCGGCGACAAACCTGCTGGTGGCGACAAACCTTTAGGTTTATCGACCGTGTCGTACACGAGGCGCTCGTAGACCTCGACTGCCAGGATGACCACATCGTGGCGCCGGGCCAACTGCGCGAGCGCGCGTTGTTCGTCGACGGTCATCATCCATCCCGTCGGGTTCGACGGGCTGTTGACGATCAGCATGCGGGTGTTGCGGTCGACGGCCTTGGCGATGCGATCGAGATCGAGACGGAACCGCCGGCCGTCTCGGGCCAGCGGCGCCGGCCGCGGCTCGCCGCCGGCCATGATCACGCCATTCGAGAAGATCGCGTAGGCGGGGGAAACAATGACAGCGTTGTCGCCGCGCCCGACAAAGGCGCGGATGGCGGCGTAGATCGCCATCGAGCCGCCGACGGTGCTCATGATCTCGCTCGCGCGGTACGAGACGCCCTGCAGCTCGTCGATCTTCGCCGCGATGGCCTCGCGCAGCTCGATGCATCCGGCGGTGTGCGTGTAGAAGGTGTGGCCGCCGAGCGCGGCTTGATGCGCCGCGTCGCAGATAAATGCGGGCGTGGGCATGTCGGACTCGCCGTAACAGAGTTTGATCGATTCCGGCATGCTCTCGGCCGCCGTGGCGATGCGAACCATCGGGGATTCAGCGACGCCTGAGAGTTCCGGCCTGAACTTCACCAGCGAATCTTAGCCGCGGGCGGGCAAGCGCGGAGAGGTATCTCCCGGCGTTCGCTCTCGCCCGGCGGTCAAATCTTCCTCGCCGCATTAATCGCCCCAGCGATGGACGCGCCAAAGACGGCAAGACGCCTGCGTGGGCTCCGGTCGATTTGACGACGGATCCTTGTCGTCGCCTCGCTCGAACGCTCACGCCGGGAGACACCTCTCCGCGTTACGCCCGCGCACGGCAGTAATCGCAGCCGGAGGGCGCGGAGACGCGACGAGAGGTTGATTTGAGAAAAAGCGGTGAGCTTGCGTGGCGCTTCATGAGCTGGGCCCAACGCTTTTTGCTCAAAGCAACCTCTCGTCGCGTAGCGGGGCCGGCTGCCACCGTCACAAAATGCGAGGATCGGCCGCCTCCTGTTTCATGCGTCACGGGTCGAGATCATCAAACCGGCGATCTCTCTCACGATCTTCGCCGCCACCGGCGCCGTGATGCCGCCGAGATCCTGGCTGGGGTTGTATTCGACGACATCGGCGCCGACGACCGGGCCGGACAGTTCCTGAATCATCGTGAGGACGTCGCGAACCGAGAGCCCGCCCGGCTCCCGATGCGAGACGCCCGGAGCGAACGCGGGGTCGAGGCCGTCGAGGTCGACCGAGACATAGACGGGCCCTTCGACCAGGGGCCGCACGCCATCAGCGAAATGGCGCATCTCGATGCAGTTGACGTCGAACCGCGCCACCTGATCGTGCTGCGCGGGCGTCAGCGTGCGGATGCCGACCTGCACCAGCCGCGAGGCGAGACCCTCTTCCATGATCCGCGCGAAGGGGCAGGCGTGCGAGTACTGATCGCCGTTGAACTCGTCGTAGAGATCGCCGTGCGCGTCGATGTGCAGGATGGTCAGCGACGAGTGCTTCGTGGCGATGGCGCGCAGGATCGGATACGTGATCGAATGATCTCCGCCAAGCGCGATCGGGTGAAAACCGTTCGCCAAGACCAGGCCGATCCCAATCTCGATCTGCGCGCGCGCCTGCTCCGGCGTCTCCGACAGCGCGAGGTCGCCACCGTCGGCGAGTCCCAGGAGGTCAACGCCGGTTTCGGTGAAGCTGTTGCCGGCCGGCGACCAGAGCGCGGTGCGGATGTGACGCGGCGCCTCGGCCGAGCCCCGGAGGAACGACGAGCTCGCGTCGTAGGGAATGCCGATTAGTTGCGGGCGCATGGCGTGGTCACAGGTCCGCGGGCGCCAGACTGATGGTGAAGACGCGCTGCCCGCCGGCGTTGACGAGCGATGTCGTGAGCACCCGCGTGCGAGGGTCAGCCTCGAGCAGCCCGAAAAACTGCAGGCCCGCGCTCGGCGGCCGGTTCGGCGGCAGGTCGCGCGGCACACCGCAGAAGCGCTCCTCGGGCCCGAACGTGGCGTCGAGCGGCGGCGGTGCGAAGGTGCCGGCGTGCGCGGGTCCTGCTACGAACTCCCAGAACGGATCGAAGTGCGGCGTTTTCGCACGCGCCGGATCGTAATGATGCGCGGCGCAGTAGTGCACGTCGGCGGTGATCCACACCACGTTTCGAACGTGGCGCTGCTTGAGCGATTTGAGCAGACCGGCGAGCTCGAGCTCGCGGCCAAGCGGCGCGCCGCCGTCGCCATTGGCGACCGCTTCGTGAAAGCCGGGTTGATGACCCACCACCAACCCCAGCGGCATGTCCGCCGCCACGATCTTCCAGGTGGCGGTCGATCGCGCCAACGCATCGGCGAGCCAGGTCATCTGCGCCGCTCCCATGAACGCCGTGTCGGGGCTCTCGACCGGCTGCCTGTTCGCTGAATTGGGCGCGCGGAAGCTCCGCATGTCCAGCGCGAAGACCTCGACCAGCGGACCGAACGGGATGCTGCGATGGATGCGTGCGCTGGCGCGGCTGTCGAAGGCGATGGGGTAATGCTCGAGAAACGCCTGCCGCGCGCGCGAGGCGAGCAGGGCGACACGTTTTTCCCGATGCGGCGCCTGCGCACCCAGGATCTGCGCCGGATACCAGTTGTCGCGCACTTCGTGGTCGTCCCACATCGCCACTTGCCCGACCTCGGCCGCGAAGCGCCGGTAGTGTTCGTCGAGACGGTTGTAGAGATGGTTGCCGCGGAACTGCTCGAGCGTCTCGGCCACGCTTGCCTTGGCCGGCGTCATCACATTGCGCCACACGCTGCCATCGTCCAACGTCACCGACTCGCGCAGCGGCTGATCCGCGTAGATCGTGTCGCCGACATTGAGAAATAGATCGGGCGCCGCGTTGCGCATCGTCTCGAACAACCGCATGCCGCCGCGAGCCGTGTCGATGCCCCAACCCTGGCCGCACGTGTCAGCGGACCAGGCGATGCGCACCGCCCGGCCGTCGGCGGCAGCCGTCTTCAGATGCCCCATCTCCGGCGCGCTCACGATGCGCGGGTCGTCGGGGTCTTCGAACCGAACGCGGTAGAAGATGTCTTGTCCTGCAGGAAGACTCTCTAAAGCGATCCGCGCGGTGAGGCCGGTGGCCGGCGTGGCGATGGCGCCCCTGATTCGGCGCGCGTTCGCGAACGAATCCGAGGTGGCGTATTCGACGGTCAGTCGCGCGGGGCGATCGACATGCGCCCATACGATCGCGCGGCCCGGGGTTGGATCGCCGGCGGCGACACCGTAATCAATCCGCGGCCGCACCCGATCGGAGGTGACGACCGCCGCCGACTGCGATCCGAACGCGCGCAGCGGTGTGGCGGCCACGAGGCCGCCCGCCGCGCGCGTCAGGAAGGTGCGCCGATTCACTAGAACCGGTACTTCAGTGCGAGCTGAATGATGCGTCCGTCTTCGGCAGTCGTGATCTGGCCGAATGACGCCGTGCCGATCGTGCCGCCGGGCTGTCCGAAGCGCGGCTGGTTGAGCAGGTTGAATGCTATCAGGAAACAGCGTTTCATCGGCCGACCTCCATATCCGTGCGGGGTCACACGGGACGGCCGCACATTATCAAACTGCGACGACTATTTCTTCTTCAGGTCGCGCACCGCCGGAATGTTCGGAAGGCCGGTCGCCTCCGTGGCGGCCCGCACGATTGCGCGAGCCATCACGTCTGCCGCCAACGCGCCGATCTGCGTGATGTCGGCTTCGCCGTTCCAGCGTCCGGTGGCCAGCGCAAACACCGTGTCGCCGTCGCCTTGCGTGTGCGACGGAAAGATCGCGCGCGCGAAGCCGTCGTCGGCCATCAGTGCCATGCGGTGCGCCTGCGCCTTGGTCAACCGCGCATTGGTGGCCACCAGGCCGATGGTGGTGTTCTCGCCGGGGCGCGGGCGAGGGCCGGTCTGGCCGCTGCGCAGCAGCGTGCGCGCATCAGCGAGGTTACCGTCGGCGGTGCGCGCGCCGGCGATCACCGTGCCGGTGTCCGGATCGATGATGTCGCCGACGGCGTTGACGGCGACGATCGCGCCCACGCTGAGGCCGTTGGCGAGCGTGATGCTGTAACTGCCGACGCCCGCTTTCATCGAACGGCCCTGACCGCCGGTCTTGCCAACTGTCGCGCCGGCGCCGGCGCCGATAGTGCCTTCGAGCACCGCTGACGATGACGCACCGGCGGCTGCACGATAACCGCAGTCGGCTGTCGGACGAATCTTCGGGTTGCCGCCGACGGGCAGGTCAAACAGGATGGCGGCGGGCACGATCGGCACCTTGGCGATTCGCACGTCCCAACCCATGTCGTGCTCCTCGAGCCAGCGCACGGTGCCGGTCGCGGCATCGAGGCCGAACGCGCTGCCGCCCGACAGCACGACCGCGTTCACCTTGTCGACCATGTTGGACGGATCGAGCAAGTCCGTCTCGCGCGTGCCTGGCGCGCCGCCGCGCTGAGAGACGCCGCCAACGGCGCCTTCGCCGTCGACGAGGATCACGGTGCAGCCAGTTGGCCGCTCGCTGAGCGTGTGATGACCGACCTTGATGCCGTCGACCGCCGTCAGCGTGCGGTTCGCTCCGGCCGCCGGCGCCGGAGCCTGGGAGCCGAGGGTCGTGATGAAGACGAAGGCGCACAGCCCAAACGCAGTCGTTGAGACCCTCATGCGGATACTCCCTTCAACGGTTACATTCCCGGCGGCGCGAACCGCCCGTCGTTCGCCAGCCAGCCGCCATCGGCGAAGAGGATCGTGCCGGTGACGTAACTGGCCGCGTCCGACAACAGGAACACGGTCGGTCCCGCCATCTCTTCCGCCTTCGCCCATCGTTTCATCGGCGTCTTATCGGCGTACGCCTTGTACCAATCGGGCTGCGCTTTGATCGGCGCGGTGAGCGGCGTCTCGATCACGCCGGGTCCGACCGCGTTCACTCGCACGCCTTGTTCGCCCCACTCGGTGGCTGCGGTCCTGACGAGCTGCACGATGCCCGCCTTTGTCATCGAGTAGACCGACTGCCCGGGCTCGGTGACGAGCGACCTGATCGACGAGAACAACACGATGCTGCCGGATTTCTGCAGCACCATGAGCTGTCCGGCCGCCTGCAGCACGTTGAAGTTGCCGCGCAGGTTGACGCTGACGACGCGGTCGAATTCTTCCCCGGTGTATTTGAGGATGGGCTTGCGGACGTTGATCGCCGGCGTGCAGACGAGACCGTCGAGCCCGCTGCGGTGATGCAGGGCATTGACCAACGCGTCGCGCACCGACGTGAGATTCGTGATGTCCACTGCGCCCGAATCGGCGGAGCCGCCGGACTTGGTGATCTTCCCGGCGGTGGCCGTGGCAGCGGCGGCATTGATGTCGAGGCAGATGACATGCCCGCCCTGTTTCGCTACGCCAATCGCGACGGCTTCACCGATTCCCGAACCCGCTCCGATCACCGCTATCGTCTTGTTATCCAGCCGGAACATAAAGCACATGATACCTGCCGGGACGGCACTTCTTGACGGGACGGCACTTCTTGCCGGGATCGCACTTCTTGCCGGGATCTCGCTAAGAGGCACCCGGATTGTGCTAATGTACTAGTACAATAGGTAAAGTGCTTGCCTCGGTTGCGGCGGTGTTGCTGACGGCACAAGTCCTCGACAAGCCCACTACGGGGTATGCCGTGCAGCGGTCGGCAAACGATGTGCTCGAGGTGCTCAACTCCCTGAACGTTCAGAAATCTCTTTTGGTCGGCCATTCATGCGCTGGGCAGATCCTGACGATGTTCGCTCCGCAACATTCCGATCGTGTCCACGGGCTCGTCTATCTCGACGGAGCGGGCGACCCGACGTTGACTCCCGCAGACGTTGGTGCGCCGATGCCAGATCCCGCAATGCTGCCGCGGTCGATCAAGCCCCCAACGGCGCCTGACTACACTTCGTTCGAGGCACTTCGAGTCGCCCAGCGAAGCGGTAGAGGCTGGGCCTTTCCCGAAGCGGAATTGCGTCAGCAGTTCGTCGCGAATCCCGACGGCTCGGTGGGTCGATCGCTGTTGTCTCCCGTGATTCGCCGGGCGATCACGGTGGATGCTCGCGTGAAGCCAGATTATTCGGGCGTTCGTGTACCCGTGCTGGCCATCTACCAGAGGGACCGGTCGTTCGAGGAGGTGGCCGCTGGCTATGCGATCCGTAACGAACAGGAGCGTGCCGCATTGCGCCAGGAGTATGCGGCAACGCGTGCTCTGTACACCAGATGGCAACATCAGCTTCTCGCTGGTGTTCCGACGGCTCGGATCGTTGAACTGCCAGGCGCTAGTCTCTTCATGTTTCTGTCAAATGAGGCTGACGTGCTTCGGGAGATACGGGCATTCGCAGCCACGTTGACCGGCCAGTAGAGTGCCACGCACATCCTGAGCACCTTCCCGTCAAGGAGTGCGGTCCCGTCAAGTATTGCCATCCCGTCAGGTAGTTCCGTCCCGTCAAGCAGTGCTGTCCCGTCAGGGGGCGCCGTTCGGGATAAAATTCCCCCCGTGCCGGCGCCCCCAATTGATCGCATCGTCGCCGAAGTCGATCGCGCCGCTGACGAAATTGTCGATTTTGCCTCCCGGCTGGTTCGGATTCCGACCGTCAATCCTCCCGGCCAGGAGTACGAGACCTGCGCGAACGTCATCGCGGATCAACTGCGCGCGCACGGCGCCAACGTGTACCTGCTGCCCGCGATCGGGCGTTTCGAACACACCTCAGAACACCCACGCATCAACGTCGTCGGACGGATTGACGGCGCGGGGCCCGCGGTCCATCTCACTGGGCACTTCGACGTCGTACCGACGGGACAGGGCTGGACGCGCGATCCGTTTGGCGGAGAAGTCGTGAACGGGCTGCTCTACGGGCGTGGGTCCTGCGACATGAAGGCGGGACTGGCCGCGGCGGTGTTCGCGGCGGAGGCGATCCGCCGGGCCGGCGTCGCGCACACGGCGCCGATCGAAATCAGCGGCACGGTGGATGAAGAAAGCGGCGGATTTGCCGGCGTAGCCTGGCTCGCCGAGAATCGCTGGCTGTCGCGCGAGCGAACGAAAGCGGTGATCATCCCCGAACCGTTTGGCGTGGATCGCGTCTGCATCGGCCACCGCGGCGTCTACTGGTTCGAGGTGGTGGCCGAAGGCCGCATCGCGCACGGCAGCATGCCGTATCTCGGCGTGAGCGCGATCGAAGGCATGTCGCACCTGCTCGATCTCGTTCGCGACGAGCTCGGGCCGGCGCTGGCGGGCCGCATCACTGCCATGCCGGTCGTGCCCGAAGGCTCGCGGCACGCGACCATCAACATCAACGGCATCGAAGGCGGCCAGCCGGTCGACGAGGTGCCGAGCCCGTGCGTGGCCGATCAGTGCCGCGCGGTGTTCGATCGGCGGTTTCTGCTGGAAGAGGGCCTCGACCGCACGCGCGCCGAGATCGCCGCGCTCGTTGCGAAGGCGCAGTCGCGGATGCCCGGCGTGAAGTTTTCGATTGAGGATCGGATGATCGTCGAGCCGACGTGCGCGCCCGAGGATGCGCCGGTGATCGGCGCGCTCACAGGTGCCATCGCGCGCATTGTCGGCCGGCCCGCAACGCTCGTGGCCAGCCCGGGCACGTACGATCAGAAACACGTCGCGCGAATCGCCGGCGTGCCGCAGTGCGTCGCCTACGGGCCAGGTGAACTGGCGATGGCGCATCAGCCGGATGAATACTGTTCGGTTGAGGATATTGTGATGGCGACGAAAGTATTGGCGCTGGCCGTACTGACGCTGACAGAGTAAAGGCAACCACGAAGAGCACGAAGGTCACGAAGTCATACTTTTGAAAGATGTTCTTCGTGTTCTTCGTGTCCTTCGTGGTTGCATTTGAGGAACCTATGACCGGACAAGAAATGGTGGCGCTGTCGAGGAAGCACTCGCTCTACGAGTGGTCGGCGCAGGCGCATGTCGATCCGATTCCCGTGGCGAAGTCGAAGGGCATCCATTTCTGGACGCCGGAGGGCAAACGCTTCATCGACTTCAACAGCCAGTTGATGTGCGTCAACATCGGCCACGGCGATCCGCGGGTGATCAAGGCAATCCAGGACCAGGCGGCCAGCCTGGCCTACGCCAATCCGTTCATGGCCACCGAAGCGCGCGCCAGGCTGGGGCAGAAGCTCGCGTCGATCTGTCCGGGCGACATCGACGTCTTTTTCTTCACCAACGGCGGCGCGGAGGCGAACGAGAACGCGATTCGGATCGCGCGGCTGGCCACCGGCCGCCACAAGATTCTCGCGCGCTATCGCTCCTATCACGGCGGCACCGGCGCGAGCCTCACCGCCACCGGCGATCCGCGGCGGTGGGCGATGGAGCCGGGCATGCCTGGAATCATTCACGTGCCGCATCCGCATCACGGCCTGCAGCGCGGCACCGATTCCGGCGCCGAGGCGCTCGCGCAGCTCGAAGAGATCGTCATGCTCGAGGGCCCGCACACCATCGCCGGCTTCATTCTCGAGCCCGTCACCGGCACCAACGGCATTCACGTGCCGCCCGACGGGTATCTCGAGGGCGTGCGCGCGCTGTGCGACAAACACGGCATCCTGATGATCTGCGACGAGGTGATGTCGGGCTTCGGCCGCTGCGGTGAGTGGTTCGCCGTCGATCACTGGAAAGTGGTGCCCGACCTTCTGACCATGGCGAAAGGATTAACGAGCGCGTACGTGCCGCTCGGCGCCGTCGGCCTCCGGCGCGGGATTGCCGATCAATTCAAAGACAAGGTGTACTACGGCGGCCTCACCTACAACAGCCATCCGCTCGGCTGTGCCGCGGCGCTGGCCACGATCGCGGTCTACGAGGAAGACAACCTGATCGCCCGCGCGAAGAAGATGGGCGCGGTGATGCGCGGGATGCTCGAGGACCTCAAGAAGAACCATCCGTGCGTCGGCGATGTCCGCTCGATCGGGATGTTCGGCCTGGTCGAGCTCGTCAAGGATCGCAAGACGATGGAGCCGCTGGCGCCGTTCAACGGCACGTCGCCGGCGATGCAGGCGCTCGGCAAGTTCTTCCGCGAGGAAGGCCTCTACACGTTCGTACGGTGGAACACGTTCTTCACCAACCCGCCGCTGTGCATCACGGAGGCGGAGATGGCGGAAGCGTTCGCGATTATCGACAAAGGCCTTTACGTCACTGACAAGGCGGTCGCCTAGAGCGGGCGGAAGGCCCGCCTACCGAGCGAAGCGAGGCCTACGCCGCCGAAGGCGGCGCCTACCGTAGGCCCTGCAAGTGCTTCACCCACGCGCCGATGAGCGGCTGCATCGGCCCCTTCGCCGCCGTATACGCCTTCGACCATTTCGCGACGTTGGCTTTGTCGGCGACCAGCGTGGCCGGTTGCGGCGTGTTGAGATGGCGAATGTAGGTCCCGAAGATCGCGGCGAGGAGCGCCGGCTGATTCGTCGGATTGGCGTCGAGGTACGGCGTCAGCACCGCCACCGCCTCGGTCGGGCGGCCGCCGAGCACGTATGCCACACCGAGCAGCTGTCTCGTCTTGGCGTCGGCATTCGCCTGCTTGAGCGCCTGCTCGAGCGGGGCGATCGCATTCGCCGGTTGACCGGCCTTGATCCATTCCTCTCCGGCCATGCGGCCGACGGCGGCATTGGGCGCGCTGTCGGGCGAGCCGCTTTGGATCAGGCCGGCGGCTTCCTTGTGACGATCGGCTGACGCCAGCGTCGCGCCCAGATACAGGCGCGCTGGCGCGAAGGCCGGCGCGATTTGCATCGAGCTCTGGAACTGCACGGCCGCGCGGTCGAGCTGCGATTGCTGCAGCAGCTCGAGGCCCTTGAGAAATGCCGCGAGCGCCTGGTCGCCGTCGCCGAGTGCCGTCATCGCGGCCGATCCCAGATCGCCGCCGCGGGCTTCTTTCAGCGCGGCCTTCGAGCCCGCCGCGCGCGCGTCGGCGGCGGCGAATGCGCCGGCCATCATCGCGGGCGAGAGCAGCTCTTTGCGATCGAATGGCGACAGCCCGCCGAGCAGCACCATGGCCATTTCGGCGGGCAGCGCGCCCGGCGCGGCCAGCGCCGGTGCGCCGGTCAGTGATGGTGCATCGGCGAGGATGCGGAAGGGGCGAATCATGTGGCCGCGTGCGGTGCCGCCCTGGCGCACGATGCCCCGCGCCAGGTAGCGCCCCGGCGGCAGCGCCGACGTGCTGAATTGCGCGCTGGCGGTCACGATCTCAGGCGACGGACCGGCCCCGATCCGCATCGGCACGGACGCCAGCGGCTGACTATTCTCGTCGGCCAAAATCTCGAGCGCGGCTTCGAGCCCGGTCACCTGCGCGGCACCCCCGTAGATCTCTAGCAAGGCGCCCATCTGCCCGGCCGCAATCGCCGGCTCGATGGCAGGCATCAGGTTGGCGCGATCGGCGCCGGTCACACTGCCGATGAGCAGGTCGCCCATCGCCAGCTCGGCGCCGTTCATCTGCCACGCCGTGATGCCGCGCGACACGCTGCCGATGCGCCCTTCGCTGTCGGACATCGCCAGGCCGAGCCGATACTGGCCCGGATCGATCGACATGATTCCCGTGAACACCGCGGTGCCCGGATCGCCGTCCTTGATCGTCAGCGTCTTCACCGTGATCGCCGGCATCATCCCGCGCCCGTTGCGATCAATCAGCAGCATGCCGGCGGTGTAATCGAGCGTCTGTTCGGCCAGCCGTTCGACTTCGGCGGCGATCAGCACGCGCACCTTGGCGGTGCCGGGTTCCTTATAGGTCCACGTCGCGACCTTGAGCGGCAGGTCGTTGATCGGCAGCGGCGACTTGAGCGCGCGCTGCACGGCGTCGGCCGGCGTGGTCGCCTTGCCCGACACCGACGTGAGAAAACTGGGGCGCGACCGGATCGTCACGCCCTTGCGGATCGCTGTCACCGAGATGCGGTGGCGGCGGCCGTTGCGATCCTCGGCGCGCGATTCGACGCCGAGCAGGTAGAACCCGTCGATCGCCCGCGAAATGCGATCGAACGCGAATTCCGCCGTCGTGTTGACGCGGTAGACCGTTCCGCGGGCGGCGCCGGCGAGCATCTCGAGGCCGGCGACCTGCAGGTCGCGATCCTCGCGCGGCGTGGTCGGCCGCACCGATTGCGAGGCGTCGAAGCGCGGCACGTCGAGCAGCAGGATGTCGAGACTGGCGCGCGAGTCGGCGGCGACCGACGCGATCTCGTCGGTTTCGCTGCCGAGGCTTTCGAAGATCAAGCCCTCCGAGATCAGGATGACCGACTTCGGCCCCTCGATGTTGCCGATGCTCTTCAGCACCGCGCGCATGCCGTTGATCGAATCCTGCGTGCGGTGCCGAATGTCGTTGATGATCTCGGCGGCGTCCTGTTCGACCTCGCGCTCGCAGCGCTCGGCTTCGGCCGCGGCGATCGCCTGTCCGCATTCGCGCAGGATCACTTCCGCTGCCATGCGGATGTCGCTGCGCATGTAGATCGACATCGCCTCGGTGATACTGATGTTGAACCGCGCCTTGATCGGGTCGGCCTGCCCGACGATGCGCAGCAGCGATTCACGGACCTTGTTGTGATCGATCGTGAAGTCGACCAGCTCGCCCGGGCCGGGCACGGCGATCAGCGCGACGCGATCTTCGGGCTCGAGCGAATCGACGAACTTCTTCGCGCTGTTCATCACCGACCGCGCCGCGCCGGTGCGGATGTTGCCCTGGTCCACCAGGATCACGATCAGGCGGCCGCTCGGGGCGCCTTTCGCGTTCGATGAGAAAAACGTTTCGTCCGGTTTCGCCGCTACTTTTACCGGCGCGCCGACGACGCGCATTGGATCCACCGAGCGGACGTATTCAGACGTGGCCACCTGCCGGGGATTGCCGTCGACTTCGACGACGAAGTCTTTCGAGGTGAGGTCGGTGACCTGGCGTCCGGTGTTGTTGTCGATCGCGGTGACATCCACCGTGAGGATCTCGACGCCGGCGCGAAACACCTGCGGAGGCTGCGGCGCCGCCGGAACTTGAGGCGCCTGGGCCGCGAGCGCGGCGGCAGACAGGATGACGGCGGCAACGCTGGCGAGCAGTTTTCGCATTCCGAGCCCCTCGGGCCGAATCTTATCCCCAAGCCGGCGACGGTGTAGCGCGGAACTTAGTTTGGCGTAGCGCGGAACTTTAGTTCCGCGAACCCCCTGTAGAATCATTCGTTATGTCCGTTCGCGACGTCATCATCATTGGCGCTGGGCCATCGGGTCTGGCCACCGCCATCGCCGCCAAGCATTTCGGCCTCGACTATCTCGTCCTCGAAAAAGGCGCGCTGGTCGACGCCATCGCCCGGTTTCCCATCAACATGGTGTTCTTCACCACGCCCGAGCTGCTGGAAATCGGCGGGATCCCGCTGACCACCCCGTTTGAAAAACCGACCCGCCCGGAGGCGCTGCGCTACTACCGGAGAGTGGTCGATACGTTTCAGTTGCAGGTGTCGTTGTATGAGGAGGCGCTGTCGGTCGATCCGCCTGCCGGTCCGGGTGAGCCGTTCGCGATCACGACCCGGACGTCGCGCGGCGCGACGCGCCTTCGTGAGGCCCGCAACGTCGTGCTGGCGATGGGCTATTACGACCGGCCGGTGATGTTGAAGATCCCCGGTGAAGACCTGCCGCATGTCTCGCACTTCTACAAAGAGGCGCACCCGTATTACCGGCAGCGTGTGGTCATCGTCGGCGGCAGGAATTCCGCCGCCGAGGCGGCGCTCGAGATCCATCGTGCCGGCGGGCACGTCACCATCGTCCACCGCGGCGCCGCATTCGGCGAGTCGATCAAATACTGGGTGAAGCCCGACCTCGAAAACCGCGTGAAAGAAGGATCGATCGCCGCCCACTTCAATACTCGTTTGACAGAAATCCGATCGACGGAAGTGGTTGTTGAGACGGTTCCTCACGAGGGTTCCTCACAAGGGTTCCTCACGGGGGTTCCCCACGAAGGTTCGAAGACCATTCCGGCGGACGCGGTATTGCTTCTCACGGGCTATCGGGCCGACCCGGATTTCATGCGTCACGCCGGCGTCGAGATTAACGAAGAGACGCTCGAGCCGAAGTACAGCGCGGAGACGTACGAAACCAACGTGCCGGGACTCTTCGTCGCCGGTGGCCAGCTCGCGGGCAAGAAGACCGGGACGGTGTTTATCGAGAACGGGCGGTTTCACGGCGAGCAGATCGCCAAGGTCGTGGCGGGCCGCTTGCGATCATGAAGACGCTGCCGGTGCTCTGCATCGCTGCTTTGTTGGCGTGGCCGGGCTGCGCGTCGCGCACGCCTGCCAACGCTGCGACGGCGGCGATCGCAAACATCCAGATCCTCGGGTTCAACGACTTCCACGGCGCGCTCGATCCGCCAAGCGGCGCGAATGGGCGCATCGGCAACGTCGACGCCGGCGGGGCGGAGTTTTTCGCCGCGCACCTCGCCCGCTTGAAGGCGGAGAATCCCAACACGATCGTGGTGTCGGCCGGCGACAACATCGGCGCGTCACCTCTGCTGTCGGGCATGTTCCATGACGAGCCCACCGTCGAGGCCCTCGGCGCCGCCGGCTTGCAGATCTCCACGGTCGGCAACCACGAGTTCGACGAAGGTTGGGAAGAGCTGTCTCGGCTGCAGAAAGGCGGCTGTCATCCGGTCGACGGCTGCCAGGACAAGACACCGTTTGCGGGCGCGCGCTTCGAGTTCCTGTCGGCGAATGTGGTCGTCGATCCCGGATCTCAAACGCTGTTTCCCGCCACGACGGTGCGGGTCGTCGACGGCGTGAAGGTCGGGTTCATCGGCCTGGCGCTGCGCGGCACGCCGTCGATCGTGTTGGAGAAACACTTGCGTGGCCTGACGTTCAGGCCCGAGGTCGAGGCCGGCAACGAAGCGGCCGCTTCGCTCGTGGCCCAGGGCGTCAAGACCATCGTCGTGATGATTCACGCCGGCGGGCGGCCGGGGACCGCCGATGTCAACGGCTGCGACGTCACTGGCGCCATCGTCGACATCGCCAACCGGTTGTCTCCCGATATCGATGTCATCGTCTCGGGGCACACGCACCGTTCGTACGTCTGCACGTTCGGCACGAAACTGGTAACCAGCGCCGAAACGGCTGGCAGCCTGATCACCGACATCGATCTCAGCATCGATCGCGCGACGGGGGACGTGGTGTCGAAGCGCGCGCGCAACGTGATCGTGACGCGCGACATCGCGAAGAGCGCGGCGGTGACGCGTCTGCTCGATCAGTACCGGCCGTTCTACACAGTGCTCGGTCTGCGAAAGGTCGGCTCGATCACGGCGCCGATCCTCGAAGCCGCGAACGCCGCCGGCGAGTCGCCGCTCGGTGACGTGATCGCCGACGCGATCCTCGAGCAGACGTCCGCGCCCGGAGCGGGAGGCGCCCAGGTGGCGTTGTGGAATACCGGCGGCATTCGCGCGGACCTCGTCGGTGAGGCGGGAGCGCCGGGGCGCCCGGCGACCGTGACGTTCTCACACGCGTTCGACGTGCTGCCGTTTGGCAATCGCGTTGAGGTGCGCACCATCACGGGCGCCACGCTGATCGGGATGCTCGGTACGGGTGTCTTCCAAGTGTCCCGAGGGCTGTCGTTCGCGTACGATTCGACGCGTCCGCGCGGACAACGCGTCGACGGTGCCACGGTCCGGCTGTGGGACCGCGCCATCGACCCGGCCGCCTCGATTCGCGTCGCGGCGTCCGACTACATCTGGACCGGTGGCGATGGCGTCGAGGGCGTGGAAAGCAAGGATCCGATCGACGTCGGCGCCGACATCGACATGTTCGTTGCTTATCTAGAGAAACACTCGCCCGTGGCCCCGGGCCCGCAGGATCGGATCACGCGCCGAAAATAACGAATAACCAAATACGAATAACGAAACCCTCGCTTTTTCGTTATTGGTTATTATTGGTTATTGGTTATTTTCCTACGTAGTCGGCGGAAGACTTGGCGGGGTCTCCGACGGATCCTGGCCGACCACAACCGTCCAGGGACGGACTTGCCAGTTTCTGACGAGTCCTTCCTTGACGTACGGGTCGGCCTTCGCGAAGTTTTCTGCGATGGCTTTGTCAGCGCCGCGGAAGACGAGCAGCGCGCCTGCGGGTTCGCCGAGCGCGCCGGCCATGATCAACTCACCGCGCGCGTGCGCGTCGCGCACTTCCTTGATGTGAGCGGGACGAAACGGCATGCGGCGGTTGACGAAATCGTCAACCACCTCATACGTCAGCGCGAAATACGGCATCCGAGTTTTGCCTTCTGCCTTTTGCCTTCTGCCTTTAGATCGCCATCAACCAACCGTGACGGTCGGCGATTTGTCCGGAGCGGATCGCTTCGAGCTCGACACCGGCGCGGGCCAGCGGCGAGTCCGGCGAGAGGGCAGGAAGCTTGAGCTCGCGACCCTTGTGGCTCAAGCGTCCGATCGGCGCGATCACCGCCGCCGTGCCGATGCCGGCCGCGGCGTTCAACCTGCCGGCGGCGTGCGCCTCGAAGACCTCGTCGATCGAGATGCGGCGCTCTTCGACCGGCACCTGCAGGTCGTGCAGCAGCGTGAGCACGCTGTCGCGCGTAATACCCGGCAGGATCGTGCCGCCGAGCGGCGGCGTGACCACGGTGCCGTCGATCACGAACATCACGTTCATCAGGCCGGCCTCTTCCACGTACTTGCGCTCGATGCCGTCGAGCCACAGCACGTTATGGAAGCCCTTCTTCTGCGCCTCGATGGCGGCTAGCATGCTGCCGGCGTAATTGCCGCCGCACTTGGCCGCGCCGGTGCCGCCGGGGAACGCTCGCACGTAGGTTTCTTCGGCCAGCAGATCGACCGCGCCCGAGAAGTACGGCCCGCTCGGGCACGTCTCGATGATGAAGCGGAACGTCTCCGACGGACGCACGCCGAGCGGCTCGCCGGTGGCGAACAATACGGGACGAATATAAAGAGCGCTGCCGTCTTTTTCCGGGATCCAGTTGCGATCGAGCTGCACCAGCGCCATCGTGCCGTCGATGAAGATCGACGCCGGCACTTCGGGCATCGCCATGCGCTGGCACGTCCTGGCCATGCGCGCGTGATTGGCCTGCGGGCGGAACACCACCGCGCCGCCATTGGGCCGCGGGAACGCCTTGAAGCCTTCGAAGATGCCCTGGCCGTAATGCGCCACCGCCGGCGCCGCGGCAATCGACTGCGCGCCGTACGGGACGATCGTCGGATCGCCCCACTTGCCGCTGGTCCAATCGGCCATCAGCATGTGATCGCTGAACACGGCGCCGAACGGCGCGTTATCGCGCAGTTCAGGCGTCATACGGGAAGAGGAAGTCTTGGTCACAGGGATGGTGGCTAACATGGCGGCGATTTTATCATCGCAGGTGCCGCAGATATCAACGGGGCCGCAGATGACGCAGATTACACAGATCTCAAAGTCTAAAGGCGGGGCCGCAGATGACGCAGATGACGCAGGCTCGACGCGGCACAGGACCTTGCTCTAGGGGGCCTCTTGTCGGCATAATCCACCACCACGGCTACTGCTAAGCGACTCGCCGGGGCCCTCATGGACCGACGAAGGGCGCAAGTAGGTTGCTTGAACCGGAGGCAGGACGATGAATTCCTCAGACCTCGCTGTCGTTTCGACCTTCCCGTCAACGGCAGACGCGCTGATCGCCAAAGGCATTTTGGACGAGGTTGGGATTAAGTCGATGATCCGGGCTGACAATGCCGGTGGAATGTATCCAGCGATCAGCGCGGCCGAACTCCTGGTCAGAACCGAAGACGTTCAAAAGGCGATCGAATCGCTCAACAGGCGGCATCATCGATCAAAGTAACCGGGCATCATCATCCAAGCGGTTCACTGGCGGCGCGCAGCGCCGCGGTTCGGATGCGAATGCGCAGGAATGAGTCGAGCAAGTAGTGCCGGAGATTCATTCCGGTGCGTTCACGTTCGAACCGGCAAGGTGGCCTTCGGGTCGATCGGTCGAAGGCCGCCGCCCAGCGAACTCACGTCTGCGTCATCTGCGTCATCTGCGGCTGGATTTTCGTGCGCGGCGCGCGATCAAATCACGACGACCGTAACCAACCCTCGCCGACAAGCACACTGGTCCCACCCACACGGACTCTCGTCACCTCGGTGCCATTGAGGTCCAGCTTGATGTAAATCCGGCTCGGGCGGCCCATCTTCACGCCTTGCGAGCTGACGATCGCGCCCGCCTTGTCGGGCGGCACCAGGCCGTGCTTGACGAGGTAACAGCCAAGCGGCCCGCTCGCCGATCCGGTGGCGGGATCTTCGTTGGCGCCCATCATGCGGCTATAGGCCGTAGCGCCGTCGGCACCCGGCTCGGTGGAGAAGATGAACAGCCCGCGGCGCGTGATCTTCGCCGCTTCAAACACCGCCGCCACCGCGCGCGGATCGACCACGGCCTGATCCACCGCGGCGCGCGACGCGAGCGGCACCATGAAGAACGCGGAGCCGCAATTCACTTCCTGCGGCAGCACGCCGGCCCGCAGCGCCGACGCGTCGAGGCCCAGCGCGGCCGCCAGGGCAGCCGGCGCGTTCAGCGTGGGTCCATAAACCGGTTTCTGCTGCGTCATCCACGCGAACTGCAGGCGCGGGCCCTGCCATTCGAGCTCGACGAGCGTGGGACCGATCCCCAAGCCAAACGTAAATTCTTTGCGGCCCGCCACGATCACCCCTTCGTCCGCCAGCGCGAATGCCGAGCCGATCACCGGATGGCCGGCGAACTGCATCTCGTTGGCCGGCCCGAAGATGCGGAGCCGCACGTCGGTGCCGGCAGCTTCCGCCGGCTGGACGAAGGTGCACTCCGAAAACTTCGTTTCGCGGGTCATGGCTTGCATCTCGGCGGCAGATAGCCCCGCCGTTTCGACGAAGACGGCCAACTGGTTGCCCGCCAGCGGCGTGTCGGTAAAGACGTCGTAGTGCCGGTAGCGACGGCCATTCACGACGGCGGGCCGTCTGACAGGTTGAGGTTGCGCGGCCGCGCCCCACGTCAACACCGGGACGGATGCCGCCATACTCAACAATGATCGCCGCGTTAGCTGTGGCATCGGGTTAGCCTAACCGAAGTAGAATCCGGAGCATTCGTGTTCGACGCCCTTTTCCAATTTTTCTTCGATCTTTCGCCCCTGGTCTTCAGCCAGGGCGAATTCCGCTTCGCGCCCACCACCGGGTCGTACGTGGCGGCGGTCGTGGTCGGCATTGCCGCCGGCCTGGCCGCGCTGTCGTACCGGTCGGGCCGGGGCCGGACGCGCGATCGCGTGGTGCTCGCCACCATTCGCATCGCGCTGCTCGCGGTCATCCTGATCTGCCTGTTCCGCCCGCTGCTGGTCGTGAAGGCCGCGGTGGCGCAGCAGAACTTCATCGGTGTGCTGCTGGACGATTCCCGCAGCATGCAGATCGCGGATAACGCCGGCCAGCCGCGCGCGGCGTTCGTGCGCGACGAATTCGGCGCGCCGGATCGCGGGCTGCTCAAGGCGCTGTCGGAGCGCTTCACCGTCCGCCTCTTCCGCTTCTCGTCGGCGCCGTCGCGCGTGACGCAAGAGGATCTGTCGTTCAGCGGATCGCAGACCCGCCTTGGCGCGGCGCTCTCGGGCGTGCGCCAGGAGCTGGCCGGCCTGCCGGTCGCCGGCCTCGTGATGGTGACCGACGGCGCCGACACGGCCGATGCCGCGCTGGGCGAGGCGCTGCTCGGCCTCAAGGCCGAGGGCCTGCCGGTGTTCACCGTCGGCGTCGGACAAGAAACACTGTCGAAAGACATCCAGGTCGGCCGCGTCGTTACGCCCAAGACCGCGCTCAAGGGCACGACGCTGATGGTGGACGTGGTGCTGTCGCAATCCGGCTTCGACGGGCAGAAGGTGACCCTCGACGTCGAAGACGAGGGCACGCTGGTCAGCACGCAGCAGGTGACGCTGCCCGATGCGGGCACGCCGGCGTCGATTCCGGTGCGGTTCAGCGTGACCGAAGCGGGGCCGCGCGTGTTGCGCTTCCGCATCTCGCCGCAAGCCGGCGAGCTCGTGACCGAGAACAACGCGCGCGAGGCGTTGATCGACGTCCGCGACCGCAAAGAAAAGATCCTGTATTTCGAGGGCGAGCCGCGCTGGGAGCTGAAGTTCATCCGCCGCGCGGTCACCGAAGACCCCAACCTGATCGTCACCGCGCTTCAGCGCACCGCCGATAACAAGTACCTGCGCCTTGGCGTCGATACGCCCGACGAGCTCGTGGCCGGTTTTCCAAAAACGCGCGAAGAGCTGTTCGCCTATCGCGGCCTGGTCCTTGGCAGCATCGAAGCGGGCGCGTTTACCGGCGATCAGCTGCGGATGATTGCCGAGTTCGTCGATCGCCGCGGCGGCGGCCTGCTGATGTTGGGCGGGCCGCGCGCGTTCGCCGAAGGCGGTTACGCCGGGACGGCGGTGGCTGACGTATTACCAGTGGTTCTCGATCGCAACCAGCTGCAGCCCAAAGACGCGGTGTCGCGCATGTCGGTGAAGCCGACCCGTGCCGGCAGCGCCACCGCGGTCACGCAGCTGGCCGCGACCGAAGCGGCGTCCGCGGAGAAGTGGGGCACGCTGCCGGTCGTCACCACCGTCAACCGCATCGACGCCATCAAGCCCGGCGCGACGATCCTGCTCACGGGCACTGACGAGACCCGCCGCGAGCGCCCCGTGCTCGCGTATCAACGCTACGGGCGCGGCAAGGCGTTCGCATTCACGCCGCAGGACTCGTGGGTGTGGCAGATGCACGCCAGCATTCCGGTGGAAGACATGACTCACGAGAACTACTGGCGTCAGTTGCTGCGGTGGCTGGTCGACGGCGTGCCGGATCAAGTCGAGCCGCGCAGCATGACCGAGCGCGTGGAGCCGGGCGAAGCCGCGGAGCTGACCGCGAACGTGGTCGATCCGTCGTTCGTCGAGCTGAATGACGCCGCCGTCTCGATTCGCGTCACCGCACCGGACGGCGCGATTTCCGACGTGCCGATGTCGTGGGACGGCGAGCATTCCGGCGAGTACTTCGCCTCCATTCCGACCAGGGCGCCGGGCTGGCACGAGGCCAGGCTCGAGGCGATGCGCGCGGGCAAGATCGTCGGCAGCTCGGTCACGCACTTCCGCGCGGCGCCAGGCGACGCTGAGTTCTTCGACGCGACGATGCGTGCGGCCACGCTCAAGCGTGTCGCCGAGGATACCGGCGGGCGCTTCTACACCTCGGATAACACCGCGACGCTGGCCGATGATCTGCGTTACACCGGGCGGGGCGTGACCACGGTGGAAGACCACGATCTGTGGCACATGCCGATCGTGCTCATCCTGCTGGTCGGCTTGTTGTGCGCGGAATGGGGGTACCGGCGTGTCGTCGGCCTGGCGTAACGCGCTCGCTGCCGTCGTGCTGGTCGGTGCGACCAGCGCTGGACTGTTGGCACAGGACGGCATGCGCGGTTTCGGCCGCGGCCGCGCGTCTACGGAAATCGCCTCCACCGTCGACTACGACGGCCGCTTCGCGTTCATGCGCCTGCGCTACGGCCGCCCCTCGGGCGGCTTCAATAACCGCGAGCCGTGGGCTCACGACTATCCTCGTGCCGATTTTCATTTCCTGAAGATTCTCAGCGAGCTGACGTTCGTCCGCTCGGTCGTCGATGCCGGCAACATCCGCACGCTCGCCGATCCGGACCTCGCGATGTTTCCCATCGCCTACATGTCGGAGCCGGGGTTCTGGACGATGGGTGAAGAGGAGATGGAGGGGCTGCGGGGCTACCTGGAAAAGGGCGGCTTCATCATCTTCGACGACTTTCGCGACAACCATCGCGACAACCTGATCGCGCAAATGCGCCGCGTGCTGCCGCAGGCGACGTGGCGCCCGCTCGATGCGACGCATCCGATCTTCCACTCGTTCTTCGAGATCAACTCGCTCGACGTCGAGGGTTACTACGGCCCGGTCGAGTGGACGGGCATTTTCGAAGACAACGACCCGGCGAAGCGGCTGATGGCCGTGGCCAACTACAACCACGATCTCGGCGAGATGTGGGAGTTCTCCGACACCGGCATGATGCCGATCGACGTATCCAACGAGGCGTACAAGTTCGGCGTGAACTATGTCGTCTACGCGATGACGCACTAATGAGTTAAGAGTTAAGAGTTAAGAGTTAAGAGTTAAGAGTTAAGAGTTAAGAGTTAAGAGTTAAGAGTTAAGAGGAAGACGATGAGCACAGAGACGACAGCACGAGGAGCGGCCGTGGACGTAGACTTGAGTTCGCCGGATGACCTGGCGCTCGCCGATCGGATGAAGGTCGGGCGCGACCAGATCATCAGCGAGTTGAAGAAGTTGATCGTCGGCCAGGACGACATCATCAACCAGGTGCTGCTGACGCTGTTTGTCGGCGGCAACAGCCTGATCGTCGGGGTGCCCGGCCTGGCCAAGACGCTGCTGATTCACACCATGGCGCGCGTGCTCGAGCTCAAGTTCTCGCGCATCCAGTTCACGCCCGACCTGATGCCGTCCGACATCACCGGCACCGACATCATCCAGGAAGACGCCGCCACCGGCCGCCGCCAGATGGTGTTTTCGCCCGGGCCGATTTTCGCCAACATCTTGCTGGCCGACGAAATCAACCGCACCCCGCCCAAGACGCAGTCGGCGCTGCTCGAAGCCATGCAGGAGCATCGCGTCACCATCCAGGGCCGCACCTACAAGCTCGAAGAGCCGTTCTACGTGTTCGCCACGCAGAACCCGATCGAGCTCGAGGGCACCTATCCGCTGCCGGAAGCGCAGCTCGATCGCTTCATGTTCCACATCGTGATCGAGCATCCGCCGGAAGACGAGGAGTTCCTGGTCGTGAAGACGACCACCGCGATCCAGGAGCCGGTGTTCGAGCGGCCGGTGTCGGGGCCCGACCTGGTGGCGTTCCAGCGCCTGGTGCGTCGCGTGCCCGTTGCCGATCCGGTGATGCGCTACGCGCTGTCGATCGTCCGCGCCAGCCGCCCGAAATCGCCGAACTGCCCGGAGTCGGTCAAGAAGTGGGTCGCGTTTGGCGCCAGCGTGCGCGCGGCGCAGTACCTGGTGCTGGGCGGCAAGGCGCGTGCGCTTACGAGCGGCCGCTATCACGTCAGCTTCGAAGACATCCGCGCCATCGCGCATTCGGTGCTGCGGCACCGCGTGCTCACCAACTTCCACGCGCAGTCGGAAGGCGTGACGACCGACGTGCTGATCGATCGCCTGCTCGAGGCGGTGCCGGCGCCGAGATCAGGAATGTGAGCGCTTACGAATAACCAATAACGAATTACATAACCAATAACGAATTACGAATAACCAAAGCGATGGCTGTCACTAGTCCCATTCCCGGCGCGCGGTTCGTCGATCCCGCTGTACTCGCGCGGGTCGGCAACCTCGAGCTGGTCGCCAAGTCGGTGGTCGACGGCTTGATCAACGGCACGCACCGCTCGCCGTTCTTCGGCGCGTCGGTGGATTTCGCCGAGCACCGCGGCTACGTGTCGGGCGACGACATCCGCCGCGTTGACTGGCGCGTGTATGCGCGCACCGACAAGTACTACATCAAGGAATTCGAGGCCGACTCGAACGCCAATTTTTCGGTGCTGCTCGACGTCTCGAAGTCGATGAGCTTTGGCGAGAAGATCTCGAAGCTCGATTACGGCAAGACGCTGGCGGGCTGCCTGACCTACATGGCTAACCAGCAGCGCGATCGCGTCGGCCTCATCACCTTCGACCACGACATCGTGAATCACGTGCCGCCGTCGGCGAAGCACCTGGAGGTGGTGTTGCACACGCTGGATCGGGCAACCGCGACACGGCCGGGGCAAATTGGCCCGCCGTTACGGAAGCTGGCCGAACACTTCGGCCGCCGCGGCATCATCGTCGTGATTTCCGACTTTTACGCCGAGCCCGACGAGATTTTCGAGGGCCTCGGTCCGCTCCGCTTTCGCGGCAACGACGTCGTGATGTTCCACGTCCTCGATCCTCGCGAGATCGACTTCGGGTTTGTCGAGCCCTCCAGCTTCGAAGACCTGGAGAGCGGCGATCAGATTCCGATCATCCCAGACAAGCTTGCCGAGCAATACCGCAAGCTGATCACCGAACACACCGAGACCCTGGCGAAGCGCGCAGCGGAGCAGCAGATGGACTACATGCTGCTCAACACGGAGATGCCGATCGATTTCGCGTTGTTCCGCTTCCTGTCGATGCGCGAGCGACTCGCCAGCCGCCGGTAACGCACGATGTCGTTTCTTACGCCCCTGTTCCTGGTCGCGCTCGGCGCCCTCGCGGTGCCGGTACTGATTCACCTGACGCAGCGCGAGCGGAAGTCGGTCGTCCAGTTTCCGTCGCTGATGTTCCTCAGGAAGATTCCGTACGAATCGGTACAGAAGCGCCGCATTCGCGACTGGGTGCTGCTGATGCTTCGCCTCGCCGCACTCGGGATGATCGTCGCGGCGTTTGCGCGGCCGTTCCTGCGCGGCTCGGAGCTGGCCGCCGCGCCCGGCGGCGCGCGCGACATCGTGGTGCTGCTCGATCGCTCCTACAGCATGGGCTACGGCGACACCTGGCAGCGGGCGCAGCAGGCGGCGGTGCAGGCGCTGTCGAGCACGACACCGGCCGATCGCATTTCGCTCGTGCTGTTCGCCGACGGCGCCGAGGTCGCGTTGCGATCGACCCCCGACCCCTCGCGCGCGTCGGCCGCGATCAACGCCGCATCGCCTGGCCCGGGCTCAACGAAGTACGGACCCGCGCTGAAGCTCGCGGGCAGCCTGCTCGCAGAATCGTTGCTGCCACGACGAGAAGTCATCCTGGTCTCGGATTTTCAACGCGGGGGCTGGCAGCCCGACGACACGTTGCGATTGCCCGGCGGTGCGACCCTCACCAACGTCGTGGTCGAGGTTGCAACCGGACCGAATCTCGCGTTGACGCCCGTGGCCCTGCAGCGGATTCGCGCGGCCGGACAGCCTGAGCGCGTCGGCGTGACGGCGGGCGTGTTGAATCGCGGCACGACCGCGGCCGCCTCCGTGCCGCTGCGGCTCGAGATGGACGGGCGCGTCGTGCAGACGCTCACCGCGAGCGTCGAGCCGGGCGCGTCGGCAACGGTGACATTTGCGCCGCTCACGATTACCGCCGCCAATACTCGAGCGTCCGTGCGGCTCGGCAACGACAAACCTGAAGGTTTGTCGCCACCTGGTTCCGTCGACGCGTTGGCCAGAGACAACGTCTTTCACTTCGTGATCACGCCGTCGGCGCCGGTGCCGGTGTTAGTGGTCGGACAAGACGGCCGCGGCGACGCGAGCCTTTACCTGTCGAGGGCGCTTGCGATCGGCGACGCGCCGCACTTCGACACGTCGATGCAATCTCCCGATGCACTGGCCGGCGACGCGCTGGCACGCGCGCGGCTGATCATCCTGAACGACGTGGTCGTGAGCGAAGCCGCTGCGGCGAAGCTCGTCACGTTCGTGGAAGGCGGCGGCGGATTGTTGCTGGCGCTCGGTCCGCGCGCCAGCTGGCCCGCGGCTCGCGCCGCGTGGCTGCCGGCCGGACTGGCCACGACCGTCGATCGCACGCGTGGCGCTGCGGCGAAACTGAGCGGCATGGACTACGGGCACGCGGTGTTCGAGCCGTTCCGCGGACCGAGGAGCGGCGACTTCTCGAGCGCGCGCTTCTATTCATATCGCGCGCTCACCGCATCCAAAGACGCGACGGTTCTCGCGCGATTCGACACCGGCGAGCCCGCGCTCGTCGAACGCGTCGCGGGCCGCGGCCGCGCGATCGTCTTCGCGTCGACGCTCGATCTCAGCTGGAACGATCTCGCGCTCAAGCCGGTGTTCCTGCCCTTCATTCACCAGTTAGGCCGGCACTTGTCGGGCTTCAAAGAACAACCGGCCTGGCTCACAGTTGGTCAGGTGCTCGATGTCACGGCGGCCGAGATCGCCGCGGGCGCAACCACCGCCGGCACGGCGAGCAGCCAGACCGCGCGCACCGTGCTTGCGCCGTCGGGTCAGCGCCGTGAGCTCACCCCGCCGGCCGCGCCCCCCGGAGCCGCGCCGACGTCGACGGCTCTCGAGTTAGGCGAGCAGGGCTTTTATGAAATTCGTGTGGCAGGCCGCGACGCGGGCCCCGGCATTGTCGCTGCGGCAAATGTCAACCTCGCCGAATCGAACCTGGAGCGCATGGATCCGAAGGAATTGGTTGTTGCTATCTCCGGGGACGGATCGTCCGGCCCCGGCGGCGGCCAGGACGTCTTACCGGATGAGGCGCAGGAACTGGCACAAAGGTTCTGGTGGTACCTGCTGTTCGCAGGTATTCTGCTTCTAATCGCTGAAACCGTACTGGCACAGCGACTTTCGCGTGCGGCTCGGTAGACGGCCACCCATGGCGGGTGGCCTCAAATAGAGGAAGCCTCTCATGGGTGAGCTCAACTCCCGCGCACAACTGCTCGATGTCGTGCGGCAGGTTCGCCGGCGATGGCGCATCAAGCTGGCGCTTCGCGGCGCGGTTGGCTTCCTGCTCGCGGGTGTCGTCGCCATCGTGGCGATGGCCTACGCGCTCGAGTACCTCAAGTTCACACCCACGGCGATCTTCGCGTTCCGCATCGTCACCGCCGTCGTGCTCGTGGCCGCCGGCGCGTGGTTCTTCGCGCGGCCGCTGTCGCGCAAGGTCACCGACGAACAGGTCGCGCTCTATCTCGAAGAACATGAACCGACGCTCGACTCCACCATCCTCAGCGCGATGGAGGCGGCCGAGAAGCCGGGTGACTGGTCACCTGTTCTGATTCAACGGCTGATCGAAAACGCGATCGTGCGCGTCCACGAAATCCAGGAAGGCCAGCGCATCGAGCGC